>JAHDWN010000016.1:0-54482 GCA_023382675.1 Anaerolineae bacterium | reverse complement strand
TTCAGATCGTGGACATCGCGCGCATCCAGGGCACGCTCGACCGGGTACACGACTTCGACGCGCGCTTCTACCCACTGCACCGCGAGATGGGCGACCGCTGGGTCAAGGTCGCCATGCGCATATTGGCCGGGGCGCCGCTGCCCGCCATCCGCCTGATCGATCACGGCGGAATCTACTACGTCATCGACGGGCATCACCGCGTGTCGGTGGCGCGGCTGCTCGGCGCGCAGCAGGTGGACGCGGTGGTGGCGAATGGCCGTTAACTTTTGGGTATTGGCGCTTGGGCGTTCATCTCATGCGCGCGGCGTTTTCCGCACGCAGCCGCCTTCGAGACGGCTTGCCAACTCGCCGGCCAGACCGTAACGCTTCGCGTGCGTTCCTAACGACGGTCTGGCGTTCGCCCGCATTCACCTCACCCCCCAAACAAAAAACCTGCCGGAGGAAATCCCCCGGCAGGCCAGGCTGCAAAATCAGTAAGTTCGATCAGACGCTCTAATAACGATCGCGGCGTTCGCGCGATCCGCCGCCCTCACGATCACGGTAGTTGTCCCGGTCACCTCGATAGCCGCCGCGCCCGCCACCAAAGCCGCCGCCGCCACGCTCTTCACGAGGCTTGGCCTCGTTGACCGTCAGATTACGATTGTTGATGCTGTAGCCGTTGAAACGATTGATCGCCGCTTGCGCCAGTTCTTCGGTCGCCATTTCGACGAAGCCGAAGCCCTTCGAGCGCCCGGTTTCACGGTCGGTGATGATGGTGATCTTCTCGATCTCACCTACCTGGTTGAAAAGATCGCGAAGCTCGTCCTCACTGATAGAATACGGCAGGTTGCCCACGTACAACCTCTTGGTCACAGAAGCCTCCCTGAAGCAAACAACATGTAGTGCGAATGGGCGATAGGTCGAACGTGGTCTATCAACGCGGCGTCGTGGTGGCGCTGCCTGCACTGCAAACCGAACCGTACGAACGACTATCGCCATAATATTGGCATAAGATGTGAGTTTTGTAAATTATGAAAGTTGTAATATATTCGCGGTCGCAGATAGGATTTTTTACCCGATTGACGCGGCCGCCACTCCCGACTCAGTAGTCATCCGGCGCTTGCCAGAGTTCGATGCGGTTGCCCTCCGGATCGGTGATCCAGATGAAGCGTCCGTGCTCGGTCGCCTGAATCTCGCCGTGGATGGTGACGCCTTCCTGGCGCAGTGTCGCCACGAGCGCGTCCAGATCGTCAACGCGATAATTGATCATGAACGTGTTGCCAGGGCTGCCAAAATACTCCGTCTCCTGTGGAAACAACGCCCAGACGGTGGCGCCGCCCACCTGTGGATCGTCCTTCTCGCGCCAGCGAAAGGTCGTCGTGGGCGATTGATCTTCCAGATCCAGCCCAAGGTGCTTGCTATACCAGTCTGCCATCGCCTGCGGATCGTTGACCTTAAAGAAAATGCCGCCAATGCCGGTCACGCGCTTCATACTCGCTCCTTATGCAATCGCTCGCGGGGTGAAGGGTCATCACCTCGTGACAACGCGCCATGCCACCGAGGCAAACCCATCCGTCAATGATACTTATCGTGCAGCGTAAAGTTCAAATCCCGGCTGATAAGCTGCACGTATTTCAGAAGAGTTCAAGACTTGGAACGCCGCAACCTGTGCCATAATGCTTGTTAGTATTCGTAATATGTTATCGAGGCAATCGCTGACTTCATGACTCTTCGCGCCAAAACATTGCTCACCGTTGGGCTGACTCTGGTCTTGCTCACATCGCTCCTCTATGGCATCGCAGAACTAATTCTCGGTGCAGGCTATCAAGACCTGGAAGCGCAGAATGTTGCTGAAAACGTGAATCGCGCGGCCAGTGGCTTACAAACATCGCTCGACGCACTCCAGGTATTCACGATTGATTGGGCGCACTGGGATGACACAGCCAATTTTGTGACCGGTCGTTTTTCGGACTTTCCGGACGTCAACCTGGTAGACAGTTTCTATTCGTCCGCCAACGTCGACTGGTCGGTATTCTTCGACGGCCAGGGCGAAATCGTCAACAACCGCTTTCTCGACGCGGCCACCCTGCAAGAAATGGAAATGCCTGCCGGATTGGCAGAGTATATTCAGCCCGATAGCCCGCTCCTTCATCTTGAGGATGTCGATGGCACTGCCGGGCTTATTTCTTTGCCATCTGGAATCATGCTCATCGCTGCGATCCCGATCACTAACAGCGACGCCGCCCTGCCTATCTATGGCACGATGATTTTTGGCCGTATGCTGGATCGAGACGTACTACAGCAGTTGCAGGACACCACACATCTGACGATCATACTCCACCAGCTCGGCGCAGGCGCGACTCCACTCGCGGGTGAAGATCTGGCGGCGTACGAGCGCCTGCTGGCGGGCGCGCCCACAACCACCCAGGCAGCAAGCCAGGAAATCGTGAGCGGCTACACCCTGCTGAACGATGTCCATGACCAGCCTGCCATTCTGCTGGAGATGGTGCAGCCCCGAAACGTTTATCTTCAGGGGCAAACGACCCTCGGCTACTTTTTGATTTCGCTGATCATCCTCGGACTAGTCTTCACCGGCGTCACGCTGTTCATTCTTGAAAGGACGATCCTGAGGCCGTTGAACGGTTTGAGCCGTGCCGTCGACACGATTCGCGAGACCGACGATTTGGCGACGCGCGTGCCAGTACATGGCAGCGATGAGTTGGCCATCCTGTCGCTCGGCTTCAACGAGATGGTCGATGCCCTGGCCGCTTCCCGCACACGCCTGCAAAACGCGCACGACGATCTCGACCGGCGTGTGCAGGAGCGTACCGCCGAATTGACGGCTACCAACGCACACCTGGAGCAGGAAATCGAAGAACGGAAACAGGCGCAGCAAGAACTCGCAGTTGCGCGCGATCAAGCGAGGGACGCGCTGCGGCTCAAGACACAAATCCTGGCAAATGTCAGCCACGAAGCGCGCACGCCGCTCAATATCATTATGATGCACACCGATCTTCTCCGATCGCAGGCGTTCGGCCCGCTGAACGAAAAGCAGCAGACCAAACTTGATGACGTTCTGATCAGCGCTCGTCAACTGCTCGGCTTTCTAGATAATCTGCTCGGCGAGGCACAAATGAGCCACTACGAGCTAGAGATCAACTTAAACGAATTCAACCCCGTCACGATGTTGAGCGAAGTCGTCAATATGATGAAACCGCTTGCGGATCGGCGTGGCCGTGGACTCCGGCTGGTAATCTATCAAGCACCGAAAAATGTCTCTGCCGACCGCCTCCGTCTGAAACAAATCGTGACAAACCTTGTGGACAATGCGATTAAATTCAGCGACAATGGCGACATCACCGTCAGCATCGCCAAATCTGATGATGACTGGTGGACAATCGAAGTCCGCGATCAGGGTGTTGGCATCGCGCCAGAAGTGCTCGACCGCATCTACGACACTTTCTTTCAGGTGGATGGGACAACCACACGCGAGGTCAATCGCGGTGTGGGACTGGGCCTGTCGATTGTCCAGCAGTTGCTCACGCTGATGGGTGGAGAAATTCAGGTCACAAGTGCGCCGCAGCAGGGCAGCACATTTGTCGTCCGGCTGCCTCTGAAGCGGGCATCTTAAAGGAGCCCGATGGACCTGCCGACGATCATTGTCGTGGAAGATGACGCCATCCTGGGTGAGTCCTTCGCGGACGTCTTCCGTTTGAACAATTATTCCGTCGAATTGATTGCCGACGGCGATGGCGCGTCAGCCAAAATCCGTGCGCTTGCCCCGCGTTTGCTGCTGCTCGACATGCATCTCCCGCACGTCAGCGGCCTCGACATCTTGCAGGAACTGCGCGCCGACCCTGCGCTTGCCAGCATGAAGATCGCCGTTGTCAGCGCGGATGCCGTCATGGTGCAGAATTCCGAAACGCTGGCGGATGCGGCTTTGCTCAAACCTGTCACCGTCGATCAATTACTCAGTCTGCTCCAGTTAATCGCCTGAAGTCAACGCCCGTCATTCACTCAGAAAACGCCCCTGCTTGTAGATGCACCCCACTCGTGCCAACATAGACTGAGCACGACCCGCACACAAGGAGGGAGCTTCATGTCGCCACCTGCACTCTATAGTCAGCGCCCGCAGATTTCTCTGAACGGGCAGCATGTCCCCGCGGTGGACGCGCGCCTGACCGAGATGGTCGTCACGCACGCGCTCAATCAGCCCGCCCACTGCCGCATGGTATTCAGCAGCGGAACAAACCCGGCAGCAGGCGATGTTGGCGCATTTGGCGACGCGCTGCGCATTGACGCCGGCACTATGTCAGCGCGGATCTTCAGCGGCAGCATCAACGCCATGGGCGCGGACTTTCGCGAAGACAGGCCGCCTACGACTATCCTCGAAGCCGGAGATCGGCTGCGTGCCCTCGACATGCATTGGCGGACGCGCGTCTTCGCCGCCGCGCGCGACCGCGACGCCATCACTGCCATCGCCAGCGCCGCCGGGCTGCAAGTGCTGTTCGAATCGACCGCCACCGAGATCGTCCACGACACGATCATGCAGGCCAACCAGACCGATCTCGCATTCATCCGCGACCGTGCCCACCGCAGCGGCGCGGACATCTGGCTTGAGGATGACCACCTGCTGGTGCGTTCGCGCGCCGACTGGGGCACGTCGCCCGCGCTGACACTGACCTACGGCGCGAGTCTGCTGCGCTTCAGCGTCTTCGCCGACCTGACGACGCAAGCATCCGAACTGCACGTCACCGGCTGGGATGTGGCGCATAAGGACAGCATCGACCAGCAAGCGGCGGCGCTCCCGGCAGCCTTCAGGCCGAACAGTGGGCAGACCGGCGGCGACATCCTGGCACAGGCATTCGGCGAGCAGACAGCCAGCATCGTCCATACTGCGCCTGCCAGTGCGGAGGCTGCCCACCGGCTCGCCCAGGCGCGCTTCGAGGCGCAGGCGCGGCGCTTCCTCACGGGCACGGGCGTCGCCGTTGATAAGCCCGAACTCCGCATCGGCCAGGTCATCGCCCTGGAGGGTCTCGGCGAGCGCTACAGCGGCCTGTACTTCTGCGTTGGTGTGCGCCACCATTTTGACACGACCAGCGGCTACCGGGTCGAATTCGATGTCGAACGCGCCGACTTCGCAACCGCCGAGACACGGCGACCGCCGGTCTCTCGCCCCGGCATCCGTCTACCGAGCAAACGCCCCAATCTTGGCAAGAAGGAGTAACCACGATGAGCAAGCAGACGACAGACACGCTGGAACGCGCGGCGACCGGGCTGGGCGGACGCTTCTATGGCGTCCATCCCGCCACCGTCATCGATAATCAAGACCCGCTCGGCCAGGGGCGCGTGGCCGTCCTACTGCCGATGTTCGGCGAAGGGGACAACGCTGCGGCACTCTGGGCGCGGGTGGCGGTGCCCTTCGCGGGCAACAATCGCGGCGCGTGGTTCATCCCGGATGTAGACGACGAGGTGTTGGTCGCCTTCGAGAGCGGCGATCCCGCCCGCCCGATGGTTATCGGCAGCCTGTGGAACGGCGTGGATCGACCGCCGGAGACCATGGACGCGCAGAACAGCCGCAAGCGCATCGTCACGCGCACCGGCGTCGAAATCACGCTGGATGATGATGACCGGGCGCTCACGCTCAAGACGCCCGCAGGCCGCACGATCACGCTCGACGACACGGCGGGCGCGGTCGAGATCAACGACGGCACGGGCAACACGATCAAGATCACCAACGGCGAGATCAGCGTCGGCGCCACGACCAAGGTCAAGATCGCCGCCGCCATCGTCGAAATCGAGGCGGGCATGATCACTGCTGACACCGGCATGGCGCAGTTCAGCGGCGTCGTCAAATGCGACACGATGATCGCGAACTCGGTCGTCGCCAGTTCGTACACACCGGGAGCCGGGAACATCTGGTGATGATGCCGCCGCCCGCTACTCCGGCCTGGTGCTACTATGATCTCCATTGACCATAGCACCTTTCAAGATACAAGGGGTTTGATGGCGTCAAACCCCCGGCGCTGCCAAGCCCTTAATAGATGCCCTTGACGTAGCGGTCGAAGAAGACGACCGAGAGCGCCAGCGCCCCATCGCGGTTGGTAGCGATGTTGTGGTCGTCGCCGGGATAGAGATACAGCTCGACCGTACGCCCTGCCGCGCGGATCTGCTCGTCGAGCGCGACCGAGTAGGCATAGGGCACGGTCGTATCGCCGGTGCCGTGATGGATCTGCACTGGCCCGCTCAGATCCGCCAGGTAGCTGTTGGCGGAGAGCGCGTTCCAGAAGCCGGGGTTGCTCTCGACCGTGCCGAACTGCTCGATGGCATCGCTCAGCCAACTGCGCCGCGAACTGCTGCCGCCGCCGCGAAACCAGCTTGAGAACATCTCCGGGTACGAGGCGACCACGCCCGCCCAAATGACGCCCGCGCGGATACCCTGATCGGCGACCATCGCCCGCACGGTGATGTAGCCACCCATCGAGTGCCCCCACATACCGATGCGCTCCGGGTCGGCGTCCGGGTAGCGGCGGGCGGAGGCCAGCGCATTGAGCACATCGATGACGTAGGCCGGGCTGCCATAGGCCGATTCCGGCGCGCCCTCCGAACTGCCGTGACCGCGATAATCCGGCCTGACGACGATGTAATCGCTGCGGGCGAAGGCATCGACATAGGCGACGTAGCGCTCGGTTGTGCGGTATTGATCGGGCGGGATGTAGCCGTGGTTGAAGATGACGACCGGGTAGCCGGTCGGCGGTTTTGGCGACAGCGGCACCGTCAGCAGCGCGTAGATCTTCAGGCCGTCGGATTGGTAGGAGGCGATGTAACGATTGTAGTTGACGCCGGGATCGAGCACCTGCTCGATGACGAAATCGCTGCCTGCGTAGGTGCGCGCGCGCAGCGAGGCGATGCTGAGCGGATGCGCCGCCGCAGCCGGGGATGTGTCGATCAGGCTGGCGGCAGACTCGGCGACGGACGGTTCCTCCACCGGCGGTGCGGCGGCGGGCGGGTCATCCTGCGGGCTGATGGCGATCAGCGTTGGCGGCGCATCGGCATCGGGCGCGCCGGGCTGGAAGCAGCCCGCCAACATCAGCAGCAGTGCCGACAGAATCACCACCCTGAGCGCGCGTCGAGTCTGGATCATCTCCTTGCCTGTCATCGCCAATCGACTGCGCCCGATCTTATCCTGAGATAGCCGCGGACGCAGCTATACTGGGATGAGGAAACGCACAACGTCTGATGAGAAAGGCTGCCGATGGCGACCGCATTTGAAAAAGAGCAGATCTTCAACGAGAGCCTTGACCGCCTCTCCGCCAACCTGATGGCGAACCTGAACAAAAAGGACGGCGCGCTGGAAACGCACTGGTCAGCCGCCCATGCCGACGAGTATAAGCTCGAAGGCGGCCAGCAGGTGCGCCAGGTATTCGGCCTGACCTCCGCCTATTTTGTGGCGGGCGATGAGCGGCGCTACGCCCCATTCGTCGTGAAACTCATCGCGCTCAGCCCGACGGCCACCCGCGTCCATCTTGTGGTCGTCAGCCCGTCGCCGACCTTCGACGACGTTCACCTGCCCGATGGCACAGACCCGGAAGCGGCGTTTCCAATCGGCGCTCGCGAGAGCACCCGTCTCGAAAAGACCGCCGCGCGCCTGCTGGAGTTTTGCGCCAATCCAGAGGCGGAAACCGATACCGGCATGATGCAGTGGCTGCGCGCCTTCAACCGCCTGCTGACGCAGGGTAAGGACAAGCGTAAACCGGGCAACGACACCTAGCTCGGTTACCAAATGCGCAGATCTCGGCACATGTACACTGTGTCAGGCGGATGGCGTTGCTGAGGCCGTGAGGCTCGACTCAATGGCCAAGGTATACTCCCCGTCGTCGCCAAAGGCGAAGATGATGTAGTCCCCCGTTGTCGGTAGATCTACAGAGATCAAAGGAGTATACACCCGCCCGGCCCGATCCGTGGTCGGAAACGCAGCGGTCAGAAGTTCACCATCGGGCGTGTAGAGTACCAACTGCTCGACATTGGCTGACATCGTGAGCGTCTCGCCAGCCTGTCCCACATAAATCCACCTGTGAGGACCTCCGCGAATTGTGCCGTCGTTGTTTCCCACTTGCGCAGTGCCCATAGGATAGGCAGTCGGCGGGAGCGGCGTATTGCTTGCGGTCGGGGTGAAGGACGGCGTCGGCGTGATGGTGGCGGTTGGCGTCGGGGTGGTGCGTTCTGGATCGTAGGTCGGCGTGACCGTCGCGGTCGCCGTGGGTGTCCAGGTGAGATAAGTTGTTTGCGTCGGCAGCGCATCGCACGGCGGCGCAACACTAAAGGCGCGGCGTTCGTCACAGGTGAATTGGCGCACTTCGCGGTTTCCATAGACCCAATCGCTCAAGGACTCTGGCGTATCCAACCGCCAGAAAATCGCTTCGTTGGACGAAAGCGAAACGATCGTTCGGCTATCAGGACTGAAAGCAACGTTCCACACAAAACTGCTATGCCCGACAAATGTGCGCAGGCGTTCGCCACTAGCTACATCCCACAAGATGACACTATCGTCCGATAAGCCTGTCAGCGCGAGCGTGCCATCGGGGCTGAAAGCCACACTCAATGAACTGCTGGTCAGCCCGGTGAACGTGCGTCGTGGCCCCCCAGCCCTCACATCCCAGAGGATGAGGCTGCCATCGCGCGCGCCTGACAGCGCGGTCTCCCCGTCCGGGCTAAACGCGAGGCTTGTCACCTCCCGGCTTTGCCCGGTGAACGTGCGCAGAAGCTCACCCGTCTCCACGTCCCATAGGTCAAGACTTCCATCCGAGTGCCCCGTGAGCGCCGTCGCCCCGTTCGGGCTGAAAGCCGCGCGGTTGATTCTCATCCCATCACCGATGAACGTGCGCAGGTGGTCTCCCGTCGCAACGTCCCACAATTGGAGTTCGCCCTCGCTTGTGCCAGATAGAATCCTCCGTCCATCCGGGCTGAATGCAATCGTATCCACGTAATTCGTGTTCCCTGAAAACGTGCGCAAACGTTCACCCGTCGCCACATCCCAAAGGAAAAGGCTGCCATCCTCAGCACCGGCGACAACGCTTGCTCCGTCCGGGCTGAGGGCGGCACACGTCAGTGACCCCGTATCGCCCACGTAAAGCCAAAGCTCTTCTCCACTTTCGAGGCTGAACAAAGACAGTGTATTCCCGGAGGTTGCCAACGCAGTCTTCCTGTCCGGGCTGATTGCCGGAACCTCTGAACTGCTGACGACAGGACGCACCGTCTGAAGCAAAGCGCCCGCGTATATATCCCAGGTAAACAATTCGCTGGGACCAGCGTTGCAATCGGTAGACCCTACCGACGGATCTGTACAGGCCGCAGATACGGCAAAGTGTCCATCTGGGCTGAACGTGACACCGGACGCTTTCAACTGGTGCCCGGCAAACGTGTATTGTGGCGCGTCGGAATCGAGATCCCACAGGATCAGGGTATTGTCGTCCGAAGTCGTGAGCGCCAAACGTCCATCTGGACTCAGCGCGGCTGCAGTCACGAAATCACGGTGCCCTCTGTACGTCCGCACGATCTCGCCTGTTTCGATCTCCCATTGCAGCAGCCCCCAAGCGTTACAATCATTGCTCGCCGGCACATAATCGACGCAACCACTTGATAACGCCGTCTCGCCACTTGGGAGGATGGCCGCGCTCTCTGCCCAATAGATGGGCACATAGAAACTACGGATTTCCTCGCCGGTCGCGACATCCAACAAAACAGTGAACCCGAAGTGGGTGATGGAGAGCAGAGTCGCGCCATCCGGGCTGAAGGCGATATTCGAAGCCCAGGTAATATCCGTCGGTCCCTCAAAACGGTGAAGCGTCTCTCCTGTCTTGACATCGAAGAAGAAAAGCTCGTCGCTATAGGTACTGATGACGATCATTGTACCGTCTGGGCTGAAGGCGATCTTCCCGGTCTCACCAAAAGTGGCAATTTCGACGCCCGCCTCAACATCCCACAAGATCGTACGGCCGAACGCAAGACCGATTAGAAGCGTCTGGCTGTCGGGGCTGAATACAATATTAAGCACCCAGTCGTTGGCGGAGCTAACCGTGAAAGCCGTTAGAAATTGGCGCGTGGGCCAATCCCACAACGCAACCTTGTTATCGCGGAAGCCCGCCGCCACCAGACGTCCATCTGGGCTGAAGGCCACGCTGGTAATGCCGCCGTCGGGTACGTCAAGATGCCCCCGGCGTCCGGGAGGATAAGCCAGATCGGCGAGTGCCCGCTGCGCCTGCGGGGGCGGATTATCCAGTGCATTGGCAGCCAGTGCGAGTGCTAGCCCGAGCGGATGATCGCCACTTTCATAGACCCTCTGTCCCTGCGCTGCCAGGGCGAGTGACTGTGCTTCATCTGCCTGGCGCACGGAAGTCGCCGCAACATTGGCGATTTGGGTGCCGCGCGCCTCTGAAACTTCCAGGTTCGTGCGCGCGATCCCTGCCTGCCAGATTGCTGCAATCGCCAGCGCCAGTGAAACGACAACCGCCACCAGCGCCGCGGCGAGCAGCGTTCGCTGCCGCCGGGTGGCAGCTTGACGGCTCGCGCCGATGTATTCCGCCTGCAAAGCGATGGGCGTAGGTCGTTTTCCGACTGCGATTTCAAGCCAGGCCTCCGCCGTCTTCAGGTCATCGCCTTGAAGTAAAAAGCTCGGGTTTCGCTGGTTCTGATCCCACTCGCGCGCCCTCACCAGCAGCCGTGTATGTTCGCGTACATACTTCAGGTCGGTATCGATTGACTCGATGAGCGATCGAAACGCGGTATCGAACTGCGCGTCATTGTTGAAGAATATCCAGTTGTGCGAGCTGACGATGGGGTGCATGGCCGCGCTGTCAGCCGGGTCAGTGATTTCACGGCGCAAGACGGGCACGATCCGTTTACTGCTGCTATCCGCATAGTCGACTTCGCGGCGGCAGACTTCCGAGCGCACAGAGTCCGGGCTGATAACGAAGAGGAAAGTGTCAGCGGTGTCGATTCCACGCTGGATCTCTAGCCACCATTCGGCAGTCAGAGGGATATCTTCCCAGTCCACCCACGTATCACGACCTGCGCCAGTCAACGCTTCATGCAGGCGGCGAGTGAAGTTTGTATCCTTGCGCGAATATGAGATGAAGATGTCGGCCATGATCGATCCTGTAAAAACCTGTTGTCAGACAAGATTGATCTCGTAGTCGACGACACCATCGAGATACGCTTCAAAAAGCGGCCATGGCCACAATTTGTAGATTTACCACGTATTTGTCGAACTGAGTGTCATATTGTGTTTGTTGATGCGTAACCACTATAGCACATCTACAGAGGCAGCCGGCAATCACAGTTCGGCACATTGCGATGTCGGTGTTGGCGGCGTTATGCTGTGCGCATCCGCCAGCAGATGACCTGCGCGAGGCAGTCATGACTGAATTCTCCGCATTGGGCAAGCCGGTCACGAAGTTCGAGCGGCTCGATCAAATCCCGACGACCTGCCAGTCGATCAGCTACCACAGCGATCAGTTGGTGTCCGCCTGTCCTGTCACCGGCCAGACGGATTTCTACGAGGTGACCATCGATCTTGACGCCGACGGCAGCGCCATCGAGACGAAGACGCTCAAGCTCTATTTGGAGACGTATCAGGGCCAACGCATCTTCTGCGAAGACCTGGCGGTCAAGATCTGCGAGGACATCTTCAACGCCAGCCATCCCCGGCGCTGCGCGGTCACGCTCGTCCAGCGGCGGCGCGGCGGCATTCAGATCACCGCCAGGCACGAGCTGAAGAAAGGCTGAGGGCATCAGTCTACAGCCGCAGGCGGATTTCTCGATTTGCCTGAATGAAACGATTATACTTTCGCGTCGGCTGCCGCACTTGTGCCGGTGCGCTGGCAGCAGTCGTGATAGACGACGCAGCTCTCCACCACACAATACGGACACCGGAAAATCCAAAGGCGCAGTGTGATTGCCTAGTGCGGCAGTCGGGCTGCGTCTGTTTCGTTCGTTACGTGATCCTATTTGACCTATCTCATCAGGAGACGCTCGTGGCGACTAATTCCCTTGCACCCACCTTCACCTGTGGCAGCGGACAACTGGAGGCGACCCTTTCCGAGCAAGACTCCGAGCGCGTGAGCAAACGTCAGGAAGCAAAGGCGGCCATCGTCAAGCGCGGCGGCATCGATATGCAGACCCTGTACACCATCCCGGTCGTCTTTCATGTCGTCTACCATACGCAGGACGAGAACATCGCCATGTCGAAGATTCTGGGGCAGCTTCAACTTTTGAATGACTGCTTCGGCAATCGTGTTGAACGGCAAGACGTGCCCTGGGTGTTCGAGCAGCGCGCTGCCGATGCGAAGATTGAATTTAAGCTCGCGGTGAGAGACCCCTTCGGCAGACCGACGCTGGGTGTCACCAGAACTTATACCGACAAGACCGTCTTCACCCTCGAAGATGACGACGTGAAGAAGTATGACACGGGAGGGTACGAGGGTTGGCCGGGGAATCAGTATTTTAACATTTGGGTTTGTAACTTGAAGAGCAAATCCGACAGCGCCCTGGAGCAACTGTTTGGGTACACCCCCTACCCGACGCCCGCGCCCATAGCACCCAAGAACGATGGGGTCGTTTTGCATTATGGGACGGTTTCTGGCGCGCACGACAAGAATTACTGGGACATGACGTATGGAGCGGCATTCGGAGCGCGATCAAAAACCCTTATTCACGAGACGGGACACTACTTCAACTTGAAACATCTGTGGGGTGATTCCGATACTGCGCACGCAGGCTCGGGCTGCGGCGATGACGAGGTCGAGGATACACCGCCGCAAAAAGGGCCGAATGAGTATGTCGTGTTTCCGCCAAGCTATCCGCACATCAGCTGCAACAATCGGCCGGATGGCGACATGTTCATGAACTACATGGATTATTCTGGCGATGAGGTGCAATCCATGTTCACCAGGGGGCAGGTGGAGCGGATGCGGGCCTGTTTTCAATGGTCGCCGCATCGGCAAGCGCTGCTCACGTCAAACGCGCTCACGCCGCCCGCAGGCTTTGGACCCGGCGAAGACTGGACGCAGGGGGCATTCGTGCGTGCTAACGCCGCCGTCCTGCCTTATGGGAATTTCTTCGCGGATGTCACGGGCAGCGGACAGGCCGCGGCGCTTTTGGTCAACAACGTCGGGATCGTGAAGATTCGCCCCTCGACGGGCACGGCATTCAGTCCAGCGCTCACCATGGCGGATGGCGATCTACCGCTGTTCCTGGGCGAGGGCGGGCGTTTCTATTTCGCCAATGTCACCGGCGACAAGCGCGCAGCCGCGATCCTCGTCGGTGACGATGGCCGCGTCTGGGTGCGGCGCTGGAACGGGACACAGTTCGGTCCGATGGAAACCTGGATCGGCGACGGCGAGCGCTTATTCTATGCCGAGGGCACGCTGAATTTTGCCGATATCGACGGCAGCGGTCACGACCATGCCATCCTGGTCAGCAGCGACGATAGCGCTGACTGCCGCGTCTACGTCCGGCGCTCGACCGGCAGCGGTTTCAGCGCGATCGAGGATTGGTCGCCGCGCGAGCCGGTGCCGCCGGGCGGCAAGGCGACGTACTTCGCTGACCTGACTGGGGACGGACGGGCCGACATGATTCTGGTCGATGAGAGGGCAATCCGGGTCTGCCCTTCCAGCGGCAACGGTTTTCAAATGCCTCAGGTTTGGAAGAATCGCCGCCGTGACATCGATACCAGCGGCGACCTCCACTTTGCCGATGTGATCGGCGATGGGCGCGCCCATCTCATCACGCTGAAAGAGAGAAGCGTGACCGTCCGGCGTTCAACTGGCACTGGATTCGGCGACCCGGAAGACTGGACGTGGCCGCTGCCCGCCCTCACGGACGCGCCGAAGATCGCGTTTGGACGCCTGAGCGGAGGGGTTGCGCCAGATGCCATCTTTGTGAATGGCGACATAACGCAGATCCGGCACCTGCTACGCACGCGCTTTGGCCCGCTGGAAGATTGGTCGAATCGGGATATCGGCAGCAAGGCGAGCCAGGGCCCTTTTCTTGCGCGCGTCACGGGCGGCCCAAACGACGATATGGTCTGGTTTGCGCCTTCGCCACCGAGTACCGCTTACATGATGATCGTGCAGTCGTTCAATGCCAAAACCAGGAAGGACAAGCTGGATTACTACACTTACGTGGGCACATTTGGGAGTCGGGGCACGTACATCACGAACCTGACCATCAGCCCCAAACCGGACCTCATCCTGCTCAATGACGACTCGGTCAAGGTAAGACGGTTCAATAACCAGCCGTACAACATCTACGCTGTCGAAGAAGACTGGACGTGGCATGACGGCCCGCTGCTGGGCAGCCGGGGCACCTATTTTGCAAAGGTATTCGGCGGTGGGCTGGCGGCTGCCGTGGTCGTCGATGAGGACAAGGTCACGATACGCCGTTCTACGGGGGAGGGGTTTGGGCCGGCGCAGGTGTGGAGCGGGAAATTGTTTGACACCGCGCCCACCTGTTTCGCAGACCTCTTTCTGACCGGACGCGATGCCGCCATCCTGGTTCGAGACAATGTCATCACCGTCCGGCGTTCGACACCCAACGGCTTTGCTGCGCCTGAAATTGTGCCCTGGGATGGCGGTGATCTGCGCGGCAGCCTGGGTACCTTCTTCGCTGATGTCACGGGCGACGGGCGGGCCGATTTGATCGCCGTCAGCGACAAGACCGTGACCGTCTACCCAAATCTCAATGCGCTTTGAACTATCCCCTCGACGAGAGGTGAAAGGCACCGATCATGCCTGCGTCTGTACAGGGTGAATTGTTGGTCGTCTATGTCGGCACGAAAACACGTGGCACGGTTTTGCCTATAGGACAAGATCTGTATTATGCGACGGCAAGCCAAACAGGCGGGCGCATGACACCGATTGCAACACCCAGGAGAGTTGGAACCCAGGTCGCCATGAGCAGCTCGGCGCTCGCTGTCTACAACGGGCAGGTGATATGCGCCTACCGCGAAGGGCAGCACGACCGTGTCGAATACACGACGTTCGACGGCAGCGGCTGGCCCAAGCGTGCACAGGACATCACAGGCCATCACACGATCGCCGGGGTTGCCCTCGCGGTTTATGCCGGGCAGTTGATGTGCGTTTACAGCGGCGTCAATGACAACAAGCTATGGTCAACCAGCTTTGACGGCACGATCTGGAATCCTCGAGGTGTGCGAGTCTTTGGCGTTTCGACCGCGTCTGCCCCAGCGCTGGCCGTCTATCGGGGAGCACTCTACTGTGCCTACCGCGACGCCGAGAACGATACGGTTAAGATCACGCGCTACTTCAGTGGCGAATGGAGCGGCACGAGCGCGGCCATCCTGAAGGCGAAGACCAGCACGACCCCGGCGCTGGCTGTCTACGGCGGCCAGCTATACTGCGCATACAAGGATTTGAAAACGTCACGGATCTGCTTCGCCGCCTTTGACGGCAAGCAGTGGAGCGCGATAAGCGCCTATCTCGCGGCAGGGAGCTACACCTCCGGCCCGGCGTTGGTCGTGAGTCACGGCCAATTGCTTTGCACGCTGCTGATCCCGCAGGCAAAGACCAACCAGGTCGTCATCCTGAACGCGAGCCTGACCGCCGACCCGATCCCGGAGGTCGCCAAAGAAACGAACACCTGGGTCCCGTGGGCACCAGGGATCATCGCCAATCCCTACTACGCATACAGCCCGCGCGATTGAGCCGCCACCGGTGAGAGGCGGCGCGTCGCTCACGGATCGGCCCTCTGTAAGCGGCGCGAGACGAGCAGCGCCCCCAGCGCCAGCACGATCAGCACGACGCCCGTCCAGACCGCCGCGTCCAGATCGCGCTCCAACGCGCCGTAGATGAGCAGCGGCATCGTTTGCGTGCGCCCAGGCAGGCTGCCCGCGAACAGGATCGTCGCGCCGAACTCACCCATTGCCCGCGCCCAGCACAGCGTCAGCCCCGCCGCCAGCGAGCGCGCCGTCATCGGCAGCGTGATGTGCCAGAGCACGCGCTGCTCGTTCGCGCCGTCAACGCGCGCCGCGTCCTCCAGATCGCGCGGGACGCCTTCGAAGCCGACCTGGGCCGCGCGTACGTACAGCGGTGCGGCGACGAACGTCTGCGCCAGGATGACGGCGGCAGTTGTGAACGGTAGGGCGATGTCGGCCTGCTCAAGCACAGGCCCCAGCAGGCCGCGCCGCCCGAAGGCCATCAGCAGCGCCAGGCCGGCGACCGCAGGCGGCAGCACAATCGGCAGCTCGACCAGCGTGCTCAGCGAGCGGCGGAAGCGAAAACGCCCGCGCGCCAGCGCATACGCCAGCGGCGTGCCGAAGAGGATCGCCAGCGCGACCGTCGCGACGGTCGTCCACAGGCTGAGCGCCAGCGCCTGCGCCACCTCCCCGGCGGGCGTCCCCTGCCAGGCTTGATCGGCCAGCGCGCGCGCGATGATGGCGATCAGCGGCAGCGCCAGGAAGATCACGGCGACGGCGGCCAGCAGCACGCCGAGGATGAGGATGAAGGGGGATCGATGAAAGTTGCGCATGATCCCGCCATTCAACCATATCTCGCCGCGATTTGCTATTGGGGAGTGGGAGAGGATTGGGGCGGGAAATCGGGAAACCCGCCGCCAGGGGCTGCAAGCCACCTGGCTAACGGTTCGGGCGGGAAGCATGGTGAACCAAGCTCAAACCCGCCCGGAAGACGTCGCTGGCGGCGTGAGAGTCGGGAGTATCACCTCACGGGGTGAAGGTTGGAGCAGTCGTCGCTGGAGCAAGACTCACAGGCCGCTCACATCCCAGACTTCGATTAGGCCATCGTCAGTCGTAATCGTGATGAAATTGTTGCTTCCCCACTCAAAACTATTGGGCAAGTCACCGACGTTTGTTTCAAAACTTGCGACCACCTGATAAGTTGCGCCATCAATTGCCAGAATATCAACTACACCCCTGCCACTCATCGCTGCGAGATAGCGACCATCAGGTGACCATCTCAGTCGATAGCTTTGAGAGGTGTCGATACTCAGCAATTGTGCGCCTGTGACCGGATCGAAAGTTCTGATGTACCCTCCCGCGGCTACGGCTATGGTCGTTCCTGACCAATCGAGATCGGTAGGGACAAGCGGAACGCGCGCAAACCAGATGTCGTCCGGGTCCGTCACGCTGGTGACGAAAACGACCTCACCGCCCGGCAGACACTGCCCTTCCGGCACGGTCGGGGGACAGTGTTGGATTCCGCCACCCGCAATCTTGCTCCCATCCGGACTCCAGGCTACTCTCGGAGTACGAAAGCCCATTTGGTAAGGCAGCACATTCAGCCGTTCGCCGGTTGCCGTATCCCAGACCTGGTAGACACCGTAGTAGGATGCTGGTGTGGTATAGGTCCCAATCGTGACCAGCTTGCTGCCATCTGGACTCCAGTACGCGCCGCTGACGCCTTCGAAGGCGTCGAGATTGGGCAGCGCCCGCAGTTGCTGCGCCACGCCCGCTTGCGCATCCCACGACCAGATGAATGTCGTGCCAATCGAGGAGTTTGAGGCCGCAAACTGCTGCCCGTCGGGACTCCATTCAACGGCAAACCAATGTCCTTCACCCCCGAAAACGGAACCGATTGGCTGCAAATCGCTGTCGAAGACGCGGATGCCGTCGTATCCGCTGACCGCCAGCAGTGTGCCATCAGGATTCCAGGAGGCATGGGTCAGCGTCGTCGGGAGCATAAGGCTGCCACGCAAGCTGGCTGCGCTCTGCCCGTCCGTCGTAGGCGGCTCGCCAGCCGCATCATCAGCGGGCTGCGCGATGGGACTATCACCTGATGACACAGGGGTTGGAGCAGGCGTCGCTGGAGCAAGACTCACGAGTCCGCTCACATCCCAGACTTCGAGCAGACCATCGCCAGTGGTAATTGTGATAAAATTGTTGTTCCCCCACTCAAAGCTGGTGGTGCGTCCATCAGTACCTGTTTGGAACGTGCCTACTAACTGGTGTGTTGTCCCGTCAATCGCTAAGATATCGACTGCACCGATCACACTCACACCTGCCAGGAATCGACCGTCGGGCGACCACTTGATTCTGTGGCTCTGATTCGTGTTGAGGCTCAGGAATTGTGTACCTGTGACCGGATCGAAGGTTTCGATGTAGCCTGCCGAGGCAACGGCTAGCGTCGTCTCTGACCAATCGAGAGCGCTAGGTGAGAGCGGGACTGTCGCAAACCAGATGTCGTCCGGGTCGGTCACACTGGCGACGAAAACGACTGAACCGCCTGGCAGACACTGCCCTTCCGGCACAGTCGGGGGACAGCGTTGGATTCCACCGCCCGCTATCCTGCTCCCGTCCGGACTCCAGGCCACTTTCGGGGTATAGAAAGCCGCCTGGTAAGGCAGCACATTCAGTCGTTCACCGGTTGCGGTATCCCAGACCTGGTAGACCCCATAGTATTCCGCCGGCGTGGTATAGTCACCAATCGTGACCATCTTGCTGCCGTCCGGACTCCAGTAGGCACCGCTGATGCCGACAAACTCGTCGAGATTGGGCAGTGTCCGCAGTTGCTGCGCCGCACCCGCCTGCGCATCCCAGGACCAGATGAATGTTGTGCTAATCGTGTTGTTGGTTGCTGCCAACTGCTGCCCATCCGGGCTCCACTCAACGGCAAACCACTGTCCTTCACCGCCGAAAACAGGACCGATTTGCTGCAAATCGCTGTCGAAGACGCGAATGCCATCGTACCCGCTGACCGCCAGCAGCGTGCCAGCAGGATTCCAGGATGCATGGGTCAATGTTGTCGGCAGCAAAATGCTGTTGCGCAAGGTTTGTGCGTCCACCTGCGCGGGCAGCAAGCTAACAAGCGCAAGGATAGCTATCAAGCAAATGAGGACTGCATGTCGTGATTTCATGGTTTTATCTCGCTTTCTTGGCACAGCAGGTACGATGGACTACGCACCCCCGCCATGGACTCAAGTCCCTGGCTAAGGTTGCGCCCGGTGAACCGGGCTGCAAAGAAGGCCATTCAAGTCCCGTTTACGAGACGCAATTTCAGCCGGATGGTTGACCATCCGGCGATCATCTGATTCGCCTTCCTGTCCATAACACTGCAATCTGTGCGCGCTGTCATTCACTTTTCACTATAGGGCTATTACCCGGCGCGGAATTGGACGACTCCCCTTCGCCTCTTGCGCGGGACACCGACTCCTGCGAGACTCAGGCCATCGTCACGCAACCAGCGAGGCACGTGTGAAAACCCCCATCGAAGTCGTCCCGAAAGTCCCCCTCAGCCACGAAGCCCTGCGCGATACCATCGACCTGTGCCTGTGGGCGGGGCAGCTCTTGATCCAGTACGGCGCGGAGACGCAGCTCGCCGAAGAGTCCGTCCACCGCCTGGGCACCGGCCTCGGCTGTGACTGGCTCGACGTGTTCATCTCGTCCAACGCGCTCACCATCACCGCCAGCAGCGGCGTCGAGTTCCGCACCAAGACGCGCCGCATCGTCACCCACCCGGTCAACTTCGGCAGCATCACCGCCGTCATCGACATGCTCGCCCGTGTCCAGCGCGGCGAACTCACGCGCCAACAGGTGCGCCTGGCACTGCGCATGATCTCGGACACGCCGCGCACCTACAACCGCTGGATCGTGATCGTTTTCGTCGGGCTAGCCTGCGCCGCCTTCAGCCGCCTGTTCGAGGGCGATTGGCCCGCCTTCTGGCTGACGTGGGCAGCGGCAGCGCTGGCGACGTTCGTGCGCCAGGAATTCAGCCGCCGCAGCTTTAACCTGCTGCTCGTGACCATCGCGACGGCGTTCACGGCGGGCGTCCTCGCCGGGATCGGCACGCTGATGCGCCTCACCGAGACGCCGCAGATCGCGCTGGCGGCCGCGGTGCTGCTGCTCGTGCCCGGCGTGCCGCTGATCAACGCGGCGGAAGATTTGATCAAAGGCCACGTCGTCACCGGCATCTCGCGCGGCGTCTGGGGCGGCCTGATCTCGCTCGCCATCGCGCTCGGATTGCTGATTGCGTTTACACTGCTGGGGGTACGCGGCGTATGACTACGCTCGACATCGTCCTGCGCGTTCTTGAAGATGCGCTCTGGTCAGGGGTGGCGGCGGCGGGCTTCGGCATGTTGTTCAACGTGCCGCGCCGCTGGTTGTGGATCTGTATGCTGCTCGGCGCGGCGGGACATGGCACGCGCCGCCTGCTCGAATTCGGCGGGCTGAGCATCGAGATCGGCACGTTTGTCGGCGCGCTGATCGTCGGCTTCGCGGGCTATTTTGTCGCCCGTCGGCTGCGCGCGCCGCAGACGATCTTCACCATCACCGGCGCGATCCCGCTTGTGCCCGGCGTCTTCGCCTTCCGCACCATGATCGGCCTGCTCCAGGTGACGACCGCCGCGCCGGAGGCCGTTCAGGCACTGCTGGCGGAGGCGAGCGTCAACGCCATCCGCACCGCCGTCATCCTGGCCGCTATCGCTATCGGCATCGCCTTCCCCAGTCTGTGGTTCGACCGCCAGCGCCCGGTGGTGTGACGATCATACGCACCAGGGCTGGAGATTACGCTTATCCAGGCGGTAGAGCGCCATATGCGTGAGTTGGATGTGTTCGGCCTGGGCATAACCGGCGGCGCGCGCCTCGCGCAGCACGTCCTCCGCGCGCAGGCGGTGATGCTGCGGCGGCCCCATCTCGCCGACTTCATACGGCCATTCCAGCGCGACCACGCGCAGATTTGCCACGCGGTACATCTCACGCAGCGCCGTTGCCAGGCCGGTCGCTTCGTGGAGCACCAGGCCGAGGAAGACGAGATCGAACGACTCGTCGGGGAACGGCAGCGACTCCATCTCACCCTGCTTGAAGGTCGCCCCCGGCACGAACGCCTGCGCCGCCGCCAGCATATCCTCACGCACGTCCACGCCCGTCACGGTCAGACCGCGTTGGGCGAACACTTCCGCCCACAAGCCGCTGCCCGTGCCCACGTCGAGCAAGCTCTTGAGCGTCACGCCCGCCAGCGCCAACTCAAGTACACGATCCATTTCCATCAGCGCCACGCGCTGCGGCGCGCGCATCCGTTCGATCTCGCCGCCATAGCGTTTGTCGGTCATCATCTCCCTCTCGCTGTGTGGATTTTTACCTGTTCCAGAAATATTGCTTGCGCCCGCCGACGGGTCAACCCGTCGGCTAGAAAAAATCAAGCGCACTGAAGGCGCTGAAGTCGACATGTATACTCGCCGTCAATTCTAACGGCGTTGTCCATGCATAACTGGTCTCCTGAGAACCCAGTACCCAGAACTCAGTACCGAGCACTGAGCACCCAATCCCCCGCACCGTGAACCGAGAACCGTGTACTGTGAACCCAGAACTGAGCACCGAGTACCGAGCACTGAGCACCATCTTCCCAACCCTACGCAAAAAGCCGGTAGCCATTCACCACCGGCAATGAGCATTCACGCTGACACACGGTCAGCAGCTGCGTCCGCCCCCTCAAAGACTGCCGGATGACACCCGCACCGGCGCGCTGCTGGCCGAGCGCGACGCGCCGCCGCTGACGGCGAAGGTCGAGATCTGGCGCGCGGAGTACGGGTTGCCGCAGGTCGGGCACTCCGCGAAATCGCGGTCGGTTTGCGAGCTGCGGACGAGCTTCTCGAAGTTTTGCCCGCAGCCGGGGCAGACGTATTCGAACAAAGGCATGTTAAGCTTTCTCCTCCAGTATGGCGGCGACACGCGACAGACGCGCATGGGCCTCCTCAGCAATCGACTCCAGTTCCGAGTCCTGCACAACGTCGAGCATCATCATCGGATCGACCAGGCTGACGAGCACCGTCTCGGCGTCCGCCTGCTCGACCGTCACGTTGCAGGGCAGCAGCAGCCCGACCATTGGCGCGGCCGTCAGCGCACGATGCGCCAACTTCGGGTTGCACGCGCCCAGGATCTTGTACGGGCGGAAATCTTCGCCCAGCTTCTGCTTGATCGTGCTTTTCACGTCGATTTCCGTCAGCACGCCGAAGCCCTCGGTCTTGAGCGCATCGGCCACCCACTGCTGGGCCGTCTCGAAATCGGTTTTCACACGCACTTGGAAGCCCAGGGATTGAATGGTATCGGTCATGAGTCTATCCTTCAGATCGTCAACAGCTTACTTACGTTATCGGCCAGCAGCACCAGCGCCAGCCCAATCACAAACACAGCGAAGAGAGCGCGCAGTTGTTCCGGCTTGACCCGCTGGCCCAGGCGCGCCCCGGCGAACGTCCCGGCGATGCCCGCCGCGGCGAACACCCCCACGACAAGCACATCCAGCGACAGGCCGTTCAAGTGCCCCAGGAACCCGGCCAGACTGTTCATCGCGATCACGATCAGCGACGTGCCGACCGCCTGGCGGATCGGCAGCCCGACCAGCATCACCAGCGCGGGCACGATCAGGAAGCCGCCGCCAACGCCCAGGAAGCCGGTCAGCACACCGACGCCGATGCCCCCGGCGATCACCGCCGGCAGCCCGCGTGAAAGCTCCTGCCCCTGCTCCGGCGTCTTGCGCAGCAGCATGATCGCGCCGACGACCAGCATCAGCAGCCCGAAGGCGACCATCAGCGCCGTTGGCGAGAGCGCCTTGCTCAGCCCGGCTGACAGATAGGCCGCCATCATGCCTGACCCGCCGAAGACCAGCGCCACGCGGACATTGAGCGTCCCCTGCGCGCGGTGGAAGAGCGCGCCGATGGCGCTGTTCGCGCCGACAATCACCAGCGAGGCGGTCACGGCGGTCTGTGGCGGCAGATTGACGACGTAGACCAGCGCGGGCACAGTCAAGATCGAGCCGCCGCCGCCCAGCAGTCCCAGCACGATGCCGATGACGAAGCCGAGCGCGATGTCAATTCCGAGCGTTGTTGCAGACATTGTCTAGCCTTTGGCTCTCAAATAAGTGAGCCAATCAATGAACCCAGACGATTTCCGTTGGGGGCGCATCATGTGCGCCCTAGTTCAGAGCAGATGGCTTGAGTCGCCTCTTCATCCCCACCCCTGAACCTGCGGTTCGTCTCCCACCATCGCGATGGGGGGGATTGAGGGGAGGGGACACATTCATCCACCGCGCCCGACGTTGTGTTAGCATCCAACAGAGGTGAGACTACGCCCCCGCCTCAGTCGGCAGCGCATGCGCCCAGACCTCGTGGCCGTCGGTCAGGTTGACGACGTTATCGAAGCCGCGCGCCCGCAGATAACTGGCCGCGATCTGTGAGCGGTAGCCGCTGGCGCACTGCAAGACGACGAGCGTATCGCGCGGGATGTCCTGCAAGTGCTGCGGCAGGTAGCCAAGCGCGATGTGCTGCGCGCCGACGATGTGCTCTGCGGTGTACTCGCTCTTGCCGCGCACGTCGATGATGCGCAGGCCGTTCTGCGGCAGGCGCAGCGCCAGATCGCGCGCGTTGATGACCGGCATTGCCAGCGTCGCCTGGCCGATCACGTCGGGCGTGAAGTAGCCGCCGACGTAATCGACACCGATGGCGCGTACCCCGGCGATCAGTTCGTCCGCGTCAGCTTCTGACGGTACGATCAGGTACAGTGGGCGCTCGAAATCGACAAACCAGCCGATGTAGGTACTGAAGTTGCTGCTCGTCGCCGGGATGCTGATCGTGCCCAGGACGTGCGCTCGTTCGTACTCCTCCTGCGAGCGCAGGTCGACAACCAGTGCGCCGTCCTGCAGGGCGGCGTCGAGCGCCGCGCGGTCGAGCTGCGCCGCCAGTGGCAGTGTGTTCAGCAGCGCCGGGCCGAGCTTGTTGACTTTCTTCATCTGGGCGAAGTAACGCGGCGCTTCCGGCTGCCCATCGAGCAGCCAGCGCACAAAGGCATCTTCGTCATCAAACTGGAAGGCCGGGTTAAAGAGCTTCTCGTAGCCGAGCGTGGTCGAGGGCACCGCGCCAAGCGCCTTGCCGCAAGCGCTGCCCGCGCCGTGTCCCGGCCAGATTTGCAAATAGTCCGGCAGTGCCTTGAAGCGCTGAACGCTGGCGAACTGCTGGCGCGCGCCGGGTTCTTTCGTGCCGGTCATGCCCGCCGCCGCTTCCAGCAGATCCGGACGCCCGACGTCACCGGCGAAGATGAAATCGCCCGTGAAGATGCCCATCGGCCTGTCCGCGCCCGCCGTATCGGTCAGCATGAAGCTGATGTGCTCCGGCGTGTGACCGGGCGTGTGCATGACCTGGATACGGACGTTGCCGACCATGAACGAGTCGCCGTCGCGCACCAGGATCACATTCGGCTCGCCCGCGTAGGCATACTTCCAATCCGCCGTGCCCATGTCGCTCAGGTAGATGGTCGCGCCGGTCGCCGCGGCCAGTTCACGGCTGCCGCTGACGAAATCGGCGTGGATGTGCGTCTCGGTGACGTGGGTGATGCGCAGGCCATCTTTCTCCGCCAGCGCCAGATACGGCGTGATGTCGCGCGCCGGATCGATCACCAGCGCTTCGCCGGTGGCTGCACAACCGACCAGATAGGAGGCCTGTGCCAGTCGTTCATCGTAGACGTATTTCAGTATCATCGCTTCCCTCGTTATCGCCAGATGCTTATGTGACTCGGTGCTACTTGCGGCTCATCGGCAGGCCGGAACGCATCCAGCTCATGATGCCGCCGCTCAGGTTGAAGGCGTTGTAACCGGCAGCCCGAAGCTGTGACGTGGCGATGCCGCTGCGCGCGCCCGACCGGCAGACGACCAGGATCTCGCGGTCAGCGGGCACTTCCTGGATGCGTCGATCCAGCTCATCGAGCGGGATCAAGACCGCGCCGTCGATGTGCCCCTGGCGATATTCCCCCGGCGTGCGCACGTCGAGCACGTAGGGAGCCTGGACGCTCTGCAAGCGCGCCTGCGCTTCCGTGCTCTGGATATCGTACTGGCCGCCGCCGAAGAGATTTCTGAACATTTGCATGATGGTTTTGTGCTCCTGATGTTGACAAATTGCCACAGACACAGACAAGGATGTTTCGGTCAATTGGCGGACGCCAAGCATGGCGTCCCCACGAAAATGGGCGTAATCTGGCGTCACCGCGCCTACTATTGAATCGGCAGGCCTGCCTGCTGCCAGGCGATGATGCCGCCCAGGTCGTAGATGGTCGTGTAGCCGGCCTGCGCCAGGATCTGTGAGGCCTGGGCACTGCGATTGCCGCTCCGGCAGTAGACGACGACCGGTTGATCGCGCGGGATTTCGTTCAGGCGCTCTGACAGTGTTTGCAGCGAGATATTGACCGCGCCGGCGATGTGACCTTCGGCGAATTCCTCCGGCGTGCGCACATCGACCAGCAAATGCCGCGCGCCGGTCGAGCCGAACTCCGCCTGATAATCTGCCGGGGCGATCAGCGCCTGCGTCACGCCCGCAAGTGCAGGCGCGGCGGCGGGACTCATGCCCTGCCAGACAACCACACCGGCTGCGGCAACGACGATCACAGCGAGTACTATCAGCCATATGGGCGAACGTTTCATCACGTTTTCCTTCAACATCGTGCTCATACGGTTACAGTCTATAAGCTTTCGCTTGTCTCAAACAGCGCGATCTGCTTATGTTTAGCCATAAGCATGCACTTATAGATAGGACGGGGTTCAAAACGCCTCCCCGTATGATTAATACAAGTTTCCATCTCAACCCAACCCTGATCGATTGTCACTTACACTAAGTCAAATTGGTGATCGACAGCGCCTACGGTGGGCCAAAGATCGTGATTTGGCTCCGAGCGCTGTCCGGTGGCTCCCCAGGGAGACGAGCATGCCCACAAAGATTGACTACTCGGAACACGGCTTGTTCTACACGCGGTGGAGTGATCCGCTGACCATGGATGATGTCGCGTACCAAACAGACTATATTCTTGGCTATGCCGATCAACATGAGATCGGGCGTTTTGTCGTTATTGTCGATCTCAGCGCCTGTTCGCGCATACCAATGGAAGTCCAGAATATGCGCAAATTTGCCATGAGCGATCGTCGTATCGTGGGCTATGTCGTCGTGCGCATTCACCTGCTGGCAAAAATGATGATTCGAATGCTCGACAGATTGACGCCGCAGCAGTATGCCACCGCCGAAACGCCTGACGAAGGGATGATGCTGGCGCGGGACATGCTGCGGAAGCATGAACAGGCAGAACGATAAGCGCGCTTGCTACCCCGGCAAACCTTAGAAGCGCACCCGTTCAAGCAGCACCCGATCGCGCGCCAGCCAACATGACGTTCCCCGCAATCCGCCGCTGTGATCATTTTTTGCCCCGCGCGTGTCTCAATCAGCCCGAGCCGCCGCCATTGCCGCCCACAAGCACCTCAACTTACCGCAAATTCATAGCCCTTTATACTAAGTCAAACGAGTAATGGGCAGCGTCGATAGATCATCACCAAGAGTGAGGCGGTATCGCCGCTGTTCATAGAGTTTCTTTGGAGGCGAACATGCCAACACAAGTTGAACACGTGGAATCGGGGATCTTCTACGCGCGTTGGAGCGATCCGTTGACGTGGGACGATATTGGGGTGCAATCTGACTACGTCCTGGGCTTTGCCGACCAGAACGGCATCGAGCAGGTCGTCGTCATTATCGACCTCAGCCAATGTTCGCGCTTTCCGATGGAAGTCCAGAACATGCGCCGGCGGGCAACGATGGATCAACGTGTCATCGGCTACGTGGTCGTGAACATGAATCTCCTGGCACAAATGATGGTGCGAATGCTCGACCGATTGACGGCGCAGGAATATTGTGCCGCCGAAACGCCCGAAGAGGCCATCGCCCTGGCGCGGGACATGCTGCACAAGCACGAGCAAGCAAAACCATAACCAGCCTCGCCAACAACGGGCTTCGACTGAACGCGATCACTGAGATCCCTCCGCCTGACCGTCGAATGGCCGGGCGTTGTACTATCCCTTCCCTGCCTGAGTAGTGTCGCCTGAACATCAGGATTTGCCTGCCGCTGGCGACATGGCATACTGAACGCAGTATGCGATCAGCCAGATCGGGAAACCGCGCTCCATGCTCGACCTCTACAAGCTCGACATCTTCGTGACCGTCTATCAGGCAGGCAGTTTCAGCGCCGCCGCTGAACGCCTGCTGATGACACAGTCCGCCGTCAGCCAGCACATCCAGGCGCTGGAAGCGTCGCTCGGCACGGCGCTGTTCGAACGCCACCGGCGCGGCATCACGCCAACCGAGGCGGGCAAGAAACTCCACGAATATGCGCAGGCGATCCTTAAGTTGGTGTCCGAGGCGGAGAATGCCGTCGCCAACGTCGAGGGCCTGACCGAGGGGCAGATCGCCATCGGCGCGTCGCCCGGCGTCAGCTTCTACCTGCTGCCGGACTGGATACAGTCATTCCGTGCGCGCCACCCCAACCTGACAGTCTCACTGCGCACCGACATCACGCCGCAGATTGTGGCCGAGGTGCGGGCGCGGCGCGTCGACCTGGGCATCGTCGAGGGCGAACTCGCGGCGGCGGATCGTGAGCAGCTCAACGTTGCGCCGCTGCAAGCCTTCGACCAGTTTGTCGTCGTCGGGCGCAAGCATCCATGGTGGGGGCGCGAGCACGTCAGTATCGACGCCATCGACGGCCAATCGCTGATCACGCGCCAGCCGCACAGCCAGACGCGCCTCTGGCTGGAGAGCGTCCTGCTGGAACACGGCGTGCAGCCACGCATCGCCGCCGAGTTCGATCACCTGGAGTCGATCAAGCGCGCGGTCATGGCCGGGCAGTGCCTGACGATCCTGCCTGCCTACACCGTCGAGCAGGAGCAGCAGCTCGGCCTGCTCCACGTCATCCCCATCGACGGCAGCCCGCTCCAGCGGATGCTCAAGCTGATCTGGAACCCGGCGGCGCATCTCTCACCCGTCGCGCGCGCCTTCATGACGCACCTGGAGACGTTTTTTCCGGGGTTGGCGGTTGGGACGTAGCATCCGCCCGACCGTTCGACAGTCGGGCCGACAGCTTAGGAAGCCGTCTGAACGATGGCTGATTGCGTATTTGCTGATAGAGCAGCTTGTTCAAATGGACATGAAGCGCATCGTGCTCGCCGGACGTTGAAACGCCCGGCTACGTGAAATCAAGCGCACTGAAGGCGCTGTGTTCTTCTAGCCCCTTCAGCGGGCTTGATTAGCCTTAGCCGTGCTCAGGGGGTCGGCTCTGCCGACCGCAGGCAGCGAAGCTGCCCCCGCGCAGCTTCAGCCAACGGCGGCGCAAACCGACCCCACCGCAATCGAAACATCGCAGGCCATATTCACAATGCTCTTTTTCTGGTTGAGTTACTGGCTACCCTTCCCTACAGAGCCTCTATATCGGGCAGCAAGGCGTTCTCGCCGCGCAGAAGGATATACAGCGGTGGCGTGTTCTTCTGATAGGTTCGCCAAAACGCTGTTGCCTCTTGCATGATGTCGACCGCTGTAGTGAATGCGGCTTTGTCGTTGTTTGCCAGATTCTGAAAATTGTCAAACACCACGATGCGCCTAATGGCCGGAAGCCAGGATAGATCGCCCAAACAGTCTCGCAGCGCATCCCAGTTGTTGCCGAAATACGGAAACTGCAATGCCTGTTTGATCTGGTCAAAAAATTCCTGTTTGCTGCTGATCGTCCTGCCATCCAAATAAGCGACATAAAAGTCCGTCTGACTTGAAAGGTCGCCCATGTCATCGGTTGGCATGGCTTCCAGGTAGTAGACGCCAGAATCTCGTCCCTGTTCCAGCAGTGCCCTGATCGATATCACTTGCCTGACATCCTTTCCATCTCAGCGCAAACGTCCGCCGCTGTTATCACAACAGCCCGCGCAACGCCCCGAAGATCCCCTCGCACAGCGACTCGACGAATTCCGCCGGGTCGTTCTGGCTGGCGATAGCGTCGTAATCGACCACCACGCCCGTCCAGCCCTCGGTGTGCCAGCGCGCGGGCGCGGGCAGTGGCGGCGGATCGAACGGCTCAGGATACGGGTAGGCATAGGCATACAGATACGGGCGCGGCAAGCCCTCGCTGAACGGCGCGAAGCCGAGGTTGATGTGCGGCTTGTGCTCATCCGGCTCACCCAGGAACCAGAGCGTCGAGAGATCGAAGTGATGCGGCCAGACGACGACCGGCGTCATCTGCCCCAGCAGCCGCGCCCGGAAGCGCGCCACGCCGTTGAAGACACTCCACAACGCCTCGGCATAGCCGCGCCCGATCTCGGTGTCGATGTCGAGCGGTTGATCGCCCGCCAGTTCGCTGCGCACAGATGGGTTATACGACCGCGATTTTGCATAGGCATAGGCGCGGTCGATGATGTGGACGCCCGGCTGGCTGGCGAGCGCGCCGCCGAATTCCGACTGATCGAGCAGCTCCAGCAGTGTCGTCAGCAGCGCGCCCTGCGACTTCCCCGCCAGCGGAATCACATCACCCTGGCCGCGTCCCGGCTCGTAGACGAACGCGGCGTGTGTGAAATCGAGCAGCACCGCGCCGCCGCCGGGCAGCGTATCGGTCGCCACGCCGAGCGGCGTCACGCGCAGCGCCTGCTCCAGATAATGCGGCTGCTTATCGATGCCGAGCAGGCGCAGAAAGCCGAGTATTCTGGCCGCCGCGTGCAGGTGATCCGCCGTTGGCTGCCAGTTGTGCAATTTCGAGAGAGGCATAGGCCGTACTCCTCATCGTCTGTCACTGAACAGTCATAAACTCAGAAGCCCCAAAAGCATAGATCATTACCCGGAAACACAAACGGGATCGCCCGCGCGACCCCGTTCTGCAAGCTATTGTGTCCTGAAAGCTGCCTGTCCCGCGTCATATACACAAAAGCGCGGTGGCAGCCCTCAGGTTCAACCTACACTGAGCTACGGCTGTGTCGAGTCGTAGAGCGCACCCTCATCGACCGGCACATCCTTCGGACTCTGGCTCAGCGGAGCGACGACCAGCACCACGCCGGAGCACGTGCCGCCGCGCGCGTCCGTCGCCGTGTAACCGATGTGGTAGAAACGGCCGTTGCCTTCGCCCCAGCGTTCCGCCCGGACTTCAGCCACGGACGTGCCGATGCCCTGACCATCCGGTGAGGTATCGCCGTCGTCCAGGCCGTTGACCGGCTCATCCTGGAAGATGCTGGTGATCGCAATCGTCACCGCGTCACCTTCAGGATCGGTCACGCCAAGCACGGACACCGGGACGAACTGGTGGTTCGGCGGCCACAGGCTGGTCACGCTCGGCAGCGCCGCGTCACAGACGGGCGGGCGGTTGAGCACCGTGATTTCGACCGTGTCGAAGCCGATGCCGCCGCCCTTGTCCGTAACTGTCAGCGTTGCCGTGTAGACGCCATCCAGCGCATAGGCATGAATTGGCGTCAAACTGCCGGAGAGATCGGACGTGCCATCGCCGAAGTCCCAGGCAATCGTGAACGGTGCATCATTCACACCGGGGTCGAAGTACGAACCGGCGAAAGTCACCGGCTCATTGCGGTAGACTGTCACGGGTGTCCCCGCATCCACCGTCGGAGCAACGTTGTTGACCGAGAGATTGAAGGTTGCTTCCGCCATCAAGCCGAAGCTGTCCGTCACAGTAATGGTCACCCCTGTGCCGAAGGGCCCGTCCGTCGTCGGGTACGACCACGTCCAGACACCAGCATTCTCCGTGACCGTGCCGAGCGTCGCCGTCACCGAGGTGACGTTATTTTCCGCGTCGAAGATGGTCACGCCGTTGAGGGCGGTCTCGCCTTCATTGACGATCACTTCCGGCTGAGCCACGCTGACCGTCGGCGCGGTGTTCGGCTGTGGCAGCAGGAAGCGTGCCACCAGCGGATCGTGATCGCTGGCCTGAATGCTGGCTGCGAATTCCGCGTTGGCATGCACGATATCGAAGTAGCTCGTCACCCCGGTCAACCCGGCGCTGATCAACACGTGATCGAGCACCTGCGAATTGCCGTCGAAGACGTAGGTGTACTGCTCAGCGGGCGACAGCGTATTGATCAGGTTGGTCAAAAGGCTGCCCGCCACAATCTGCACCGGCGTTGAGAACTGGAAGTCGTTCAGGTCGCCGAGCACGACCACACGCGCTGCCGGGTCAAGCGCGAGCAGGCTGCTGACGAAGCCGTTGACGACTTGCGCCTGCTGGATGCGCTGCACCTCGGACGCGAGCACCGGCGGCTGATGTTCATCATAGAGCGCGTCGTCGCCGCCCTTCGAATTGAAGTGATTGACGATGACGAACACTTTGTTGCCCTGGAAGATGAACTCGCCTGCCAGCGGCTTGCGGCTGTCGAGGAAGGCGCTGTTCGTCGGGTCGATGCGGCCAGGGCTGTAGGTCAGCTCGACGCCGCTCGCGCCCATCTGCACACCGGTCGCCACCGTCGATCCGCCGCCAGGGCGGTCGATGAAGGTCACGCGATCCGTGCGATAGAGGAAGCCGACGCGGATGTTACCACCCGGCGCGCCGCCGTCCGCATTGTTGACCGGCGCAATGTCGCGGAAGGCATAAACCGGGCCGCCCAGACCGGCGATGGCGTCGATCAGCCGCTGCGCCGACGCCGAGGCATCGACCGTGCCGCTGTTGAGTTGGCCGTCGTTATCCTGCACTTCCTGAATGCCGATGATGTCCGGCGCATGCAGGTTGTAGACGATCAACCCGGCCAGCCCGCCGACCTTGGCGACGCTGTCGAGCGCGTTCAGGTTCTCGACGTTGAACGAGGCGACACTCAGTTCGTCGCCGCTCGACGGCGGGACAGCGGTTTCGCCTGCCAGCCCGCCGGGTGTCACGACCAGCGCTTCGGTCGGCTGAATCTTGTAGTTATCGAAGGTGAAGTCGAGCGGGCCGATAATGGGCGCGCTAAAGCCATCGCCGACATTCACCTGTGGCGTCGGGAAAGTGATACCGTCGTCCAGGAAAATGCGTTCGGGGTTGAAGTCACCCGGCTGGATGACGATCCCACCGCGCGGCGTCAGCAGCGATGCATTCGCGCCGTTATCGGCCACGAACACGATCTCGCCGAAATTGTTGGTCGGCCCGACCACGCGCGCATTGTTGACCTGCACGCGCATGCCTTCCATGCTCTCGTAGAAATCCAGACCATCCAGCGCCGGATCGTAGGTCGAGTTACCGTCATCGTCGATCACGGTCGTTGGCGGGACACGCCCACCTGCGCCGATGACCACCGGCGGCGGCAGCGGGTTGCCGCTCGACTGGATGACCACCTGCGGAGTGGAAATCTGCGTCAGCCGGAAGAACTCGTTCACAATGCCGGAGACAAGCACCGAATCGCCCATCGCGACCGTCGGCGTGGAATTGGTGAAGACGAAGATGCCTTCGGACGTGCCATCATCCGCATCCGGCTCGGGATCTTGCATGAAGAAGCCGTTGCTCTTGATGCCCGTCACGATGCCCGGCACGCTCTGCACCGGCTGCCCCAGCAGCGGCGGCACCTGGGCCGCGCCCTGGATTTCGCGAATCCGTACCGACGCGGATGGCGGTGCGACGCTTGGGCAATTGGATGTCGCGGTCGAGTTGGCCGTGCCGGGCGTTGCGCAGCGCAGACTGATATCGAAGGCGTTGTTGTCGGTATCTGCACCGTCCGGCAGTCGGGAAATGCCCGCGTTCGCAACCGCAGGGTCATCAACCACCCCAGTGCCTGTACCTTCCGTGTACGGTGCGCCCGTATTGCCCTCGTAGCTGACGGCATCGACGACCGCCCCGGCGAGCGTGAGCGCGACCGCGTCCGGCGCGCCATTCTGGATGAAGTTGGTGTCCGGGCCATCGTCAAGATCGCAGTTGTTCACCGTGGCCGCGTTAGCGCAGACGACGAAGTAATCACCCGCCGCCAATGCCACCGCCGGCAGATCGATGGTGTCGTAGATCGCAGCGCCGCCACCACTGCCATTGACCAACACCAGGCTGTAGGGATCAAGGTTGATCGGCGCGCCGCTCACGTTCTTGATCTCGATGAATTCGGCGCTGTCCGTGCCATCCTGGTCGTAATCGATCTCATTGACGACCAGCGACCCGCCAGTCGGCGGCGGCGGGGGTTCGCTCCCACAAGCCGATGCAGCGCTGACGTTAGCCGTGCCTGGTGAGATACAGCGCACACTCAAATCAACATTGTTGATGTCCGTATCCACGCCGTCGGGAAAGCGCGAGAGGCCGAGATTATCGCTGCCGGTCGCGCTTGGATCTTCGAGACCCGCGCCTGTACCTTCGGTGTAGGGCGCTACCGTGTCACCTTCATAGCTGACCGTATCGACGACTGTTCCAGCCAGGACGAGCGCGACCGCATCCGGCGAGCCGTTCTGGATGAAGTTGGTGTCGGGGCCATCGTCCAGATCGCAGTTGGCAACCGTGGCCGCGTTGGCACAGACGACGAAGTAATCGCCCGCCGCCAGCGACACTGCCGGGAGATCGATGGTATCGTAAGCGGCACCACCGCTGCCATTGATGAACACAAGGCTGTAGGGATCAAGATCAATCGGCGCGCCGCTCACGTTCTTGATTTCGACAAATTCCGCGGTATCCGTGCTCGGCTGGTCGTAATCGATCTCGTTGATCACCAGCGTAGTCGAAACCAGCGCCGGAGCCACAATCGGGAGCGCCTCGGTCGCAGCCTCAGTCACTTCGACGATCGTCGTGTAGCTGGTGGATGCGCCGCTCGCATCCTGCACGCGCCCGCCAACGGTATAGCTGCCAGGACTGTCGAACACACAGTAGAACTGAGGCGACGAGCTGCCTTCTAGTTCGTAGATGCCGTCGTTGTCACAGTCGTAGCTGTAGGTCAGATCCGGGCTGCTTGGGTTCGTGAACTGCACCAGCGCCGAACTCCCGACGGCGACTGGCGCGCTCGGCCCGCTGAACGTGGCCGAGGGAGCAGCTGCCGCCTGAGCAACCACGCTGAAGCTGACGACCGCGCCCGCACCCGCGCTGTCCGCAAATACGACTTCGACGGTGGTCACGCCTGAATTTGCCAGGTCGCTCCAGGTCCATGTCCCGTCGCCATTGATCACCACAACGCCGGATGAAGCCGATACAGTGACTGCATCCCCCTCGGAGTCGGCCACCGTGCCGCCGTTGACGACCGGCTGGCCGATTTCCGCTACGACGACCGTATTGTTTACGGTCACTGCCGGTGCGCTGTTGGCGCGGTTGTCCTGCGCCAGGGCACCCGTGGCTGCCAGCAGCATGCCAATCAGCACGGCCAGCCACAACACCCGTAATCCAGTTTTGCGTCGCTTCATTTCTCGAATTCCTCTTGATAATTTACGTATATTCAAACGTTGGCTGCAAAATAAAGAACTTGCACGGTCACAAACCATTCACAAGCACCACTATGACGGATCGCAAATGATAGCGTTTCAGCGCCGGATGCAACAGTAATTGTTATGTACGCTCTAATAGAGAGTAGACTCTCAGGGCTTCGGCGACACTCCACGCCTGGGCGACGGCAGCGGTCGGGCGATGCGGCGGGTCGCCGTGGGCACACTCGCCCAGCGTGCCGACGCAGCCATCGTCCAGATGATGGCGGAACGGTTCGAGATAGCGCAGGGCGGCGGCTTTATCGCCATGGACGCGGTAGTGCGCGCTGACGAACGGGCCAATCAGCCACGTCCAGACCGTCCCCTGATGATAGGCCGAGTCACGCGACTCAGGGTTGCCCGTGTGGACGCCGATGTAATGCGGATCGTCCGGCGCGAGGCTGCGCAGACCGACGCTGGTCAGCAGCTTGCGCGCGCACACAGCGACGACCGCCTGCGCCCGCTCGCCGTCGAGCACGTTGTGATGCAGCGACACCGCGAACAACTGATTCGGGCGGATCGCTGCGTCATTCCCCTCCGGTGTGTCGATCACGTCGTAGAGGCAGCCGCGCGCCGCGTTCCAGAAGCGCCCGAACGACGCACGCACCGCCTCCGCCATCCGCTCGAAGCGCGCCGCGTCGTCCTGGAGAGGCGCAGGATCGCGGACGAGGGGTTGAAGCTGCTGGGCAAACGCCACCATGCAGCGCAGCGCGTTGTACCAGAGCGCGTTGATCTCGACCGGCTTGCCGTGGCGCGGCGTCACCACCCAACCGCCGATCTTGACATCCATCCACGTGAGCTGCACCCCTGGCTCGCCCGCGTGCAGCAGGCCATCGACAGGATCGACGCCGATGTTGTAGCGCGTGCCTTTGACGTGCCAGGCGATGATCTCGCGCAGCGTCGGGTAGAGTTCGCGGACTAGTTCGTCGTCGCCGGTGGCGGCGTGATAGGCGCGGATCGCTTCGAAGTACCACAGGGTCGCGTCAACCGTGTTGTATTCCGGTGTGTCGCCGCTGTCCGGGAAACGGTTGGGCAGCATCCCATGGCTGACGAAACGCGCGAACGTGCGCAGGATGGTGGCGGCGTCGGCGAAGCGCCCGGTCGCCAGGGTCAGCCCCGGCAGCGCGATCATCGTGTCGCGCCCCCAATCGCCGAACCAGTGATAACCCGCGATCACGCTGCGGCCGTCACCATTGCCTTCGACCGCGCGCCGGACGATGAACTGATCCGCCGCCAGCACCAGATGCCCGATCCAGTCCGGCGCGTGCTTGAGCGGGCTGCGCAGGACGAGCAGATCTTCGCGCTGGTGCTGCTCGACGTAGGCCGCATCGCCATCGAGCGCCGCCTCCACCTCGGTCGTCAGCACGAGCGTGAGTGACTCACCCGGCTTGAGCGTGTGGCGCAGGCTTGCGCCCGTTGATACATGATCGAGCGGATTCAGCCCGCGCTCGTGCTCGGCAGCCAGGAACACCGCTTCCGGCCTGCGCGCTGCGGGCGCGATCTCGCCCTGGCTGCTGAGGATATATAAGGAAGCGCGCTCCCCCTCACGGCCGATCTTCAGGCCATGGGTGGTCGCGGCCTGCGTGTAAGCGACCTGTTCGGCGCGGGTGTTGCCGTGCATGTCCCGCCAGTTGATCTGGACATCGACCTGGAGCGCGGCGGGTGCGCTCCCGGCCAGGAGCTGATAGCGGATGTAGGTCGTGTTCGCGCCGGTCTGCATCCAGACGCGCTTTTCGAGCAGCGCATCCTCAAACGCATACGTCCAGACGGGCGTTGTGTCTTCGAGATGAAAGCGCATTAGCGAGTCGACGCCGCCCGGTGTGAACGCGCCCGGTCGCGCTGCCTGCGCCGCCAGTGGGTAGACCGCGCCGTCGTAATCGACCTGATCGCGCAGGCCGCTCACGAGCAGCGTCCGCCCCAACGGCGGCTGGAGCGCGGCGATCAGCAGGCCGTGATAGCGGCGCGTGTTCACCCCGGCAAGCGTGCCGCTGGCGAAGCCGCCGATGCCGTTCGTCACCAGCCATTCGCGCCGCGCCGCCAGCCCGTCACAGCAAATCTCGCGCCCGTAGTCGAGCATGGGGTTTTCTCCCGCATGGTTACGGGAGACTATAAACCGTCTGCACCCCTGCCGCCAATGGTACGCGATCTGATGTGGGCAAAACTGCGGAGGTCAATGGCGCAGGAAGAATTAGGAGGTGTGCCGCCGAAGACGATGTGCAGGTTACAGGCGATGTCACTCATTCAGCGGAGATTCTCTGAATATGTTCTCTTAGGACAGACACAATCTGGTCGTCACTAACCCGTGTCCACTGTTCGTCATATGTGGAGTTATCTTGAAGCGAAATACTGTATTCCGATCCATCATTTTCAGACCAGACAAGTATCCTCGTTTTCTTGCCAGGAATTTCTAATTGCAGGGCAGTCAACGAAGTGCGGGGAACCACATCAGCAAACGCTGGATCAGCCACTATTCTTGGGATTAGCTTCAAAATACCTTTTGCATTTTCTGCAAACCTGGAATTCAAGTAGACCTCTTGATACCTGGCGATAATCTCGTCCCATTCTTCAGAAGGCATGTCACCATCTCTTTTCCTACTACCCAAGTTTCGCGTGGGAAGTACCTCGAAAGGAAGTTTAATCCGGCAATTCTGTCAACTGCCTGCGGAATAAGTCTAGGAGAAACTCGCATTCTACGACCTCCCATGAGTCCGCTGCTTGCTTTGCTCGCTCAAGCGCTGCCTCATGAATTCTGATGTTTCGAAGCACATGCTCTCGCATTTCCTGATTTGACAAACTGTCTAGAGGACGCATGTCCGCGCCGGATGGATTTTCCACAGGTGTTTCAAACCAGAGCAAGAGGTGGCCAGTGACAAGCGCCGCAATTTCACCAAGCACAAGGTCTAATTCTTGTTCATCGCGATATCTCCACTCTTGAGCTTTGTATATCGGTAGTTCCAGGTAATTCGGCAACAACTCCTTCAAGCTTTTTAATGCGGCAATTCCCTTAACTGCTGCACTCCCGTAGATGCGATTATCTCGATTGGTGGTTCCATGAAACTCCACCACAGCTATGCCCGCTGCGCGACGCCTTTCATAGCTGAGCATCTCAACAGGTTGCTCGATAATCTCCGCTTCTACGAACCCAGCAGCAAGGAGAATGGCTCCCACGACTTCTCGCATGGGCGCGACAAAGGCAATCGACTTCATGGCACCTTCCTCAATTTGCCTCCCAGCATTTCAGGCGACTATAAACCGCCGCGCCCCCGCCGCCAATGGTTGCGCAGGCTGAACTGGGCAGGATGGGGCTTCGACAACGCCGGAAAGCCCCATTACTCATTTAGCCAGATCGGGACTGTGACGGCGAGTTACCGTCTGCGTCTCCATTGCTGTTGTGGGTCAAAATCGGCCTGTACAGGTACGCAAACCAGTACACGGCTGCCACAAGCCCCCCACCACCGATGATGTTGCCCAGCGTTACCGGTATCAGGTTGTTGAGCAGCCCGCCTGCCGTCAGGTGATCCAGCACCAACCCGGTGTTCTGGGCGAAAGCGGGATCAAACTGCGCGATCAACAGCCCGATGGGGATGAAGTACATATTGGCGATGCTGTGCTCAAAGCCCATGGCGACAAAGGCCGTGATCGGGAAGAGAATCGCCAGTAACTTATCCGTCGTCGTGCGTGCGCCTAACGTCAGCCACACTGCCAGACACACCAGGGCATTGCACATGATTCCCAGCGCCAGCGCCTGGCCGAATTCCAGATTGACCTTGCTGTTCGCGATGGTCAGCGCTGCCTGCCCGACAGCCCCATTGCCGAACTTATATTGCTGTGTCACGAACATCAATGCTGCTGTGCCGACTGCGCCCACGAAGTTGGCAGCGTACACAAGCCCCCAGTTTCGCAGCAATGCCCACGTGCTGATCTTGCGGCTGGCCCACGCCATTACGATCAGGTTATTGCCTGTGAATAATTCTGCTCCCGCCAGCACGACCAGAATCAGCCCCAGACAAAAGACAAACCCCATCAACAGACGCGCCACGCCGTACGGAAGACTACCCGCGCCCGCTGCAACTGTTGTCGCAAAAACTGCGCCCAGCGCGATAAATGCCCCGGCCAGTATGCCCAGCACCAGGGTGTGGATGACCGACTGACTAGCTTTGGTGACGCCGACATCTTCGGCGCGTTGAGCGACTTCCGCCGGATACAGCGCATCAAGCTTGATCTCTGGTTGCACCATCATGTCTACCATCCTTTAGTGATGTAGCAGAGTGCTATCTCTATTTTAGATGGCTTATCAGGATGTTGAGCAGACGAATGTCGGGTGTCATCCAGGATCATTATCAGGATCGATGAGCGCGCACACGCTTGAGGTCGCTCTCGCGCTCGCAAACGTGCATAATCTTCTCCCCTTAAACTGGACAGAACATAGGCATCGTCGCTAAAGTTGGCGGGCATCTAGACGAACGAGGCCGCCTCATGAAACAACGCCCGCAGTCCTCCTTCTGGACACGCCGTTCCTCCCGCCAGCAAACCGGGATCGTGCTCGCCGTCCTGATCGTGCTCTCGCTGATCATCGGCATTCCGTCGGTTGTCAACGGCGGTGTCTCGCTGGCGGACATCGGCGCGAACCTCGCGACGGGCTTGCTCGGCACGGCGATCACGTTCTACCTGCTGGATTGGCTGCTGGAACGCACCCGCGAGCGCGAGCAGCGCGAGACGCAGCGGAAGCAGCTCATCCGCCAGCTCGGCAGCCAGGCGAATGCCGTCGCGCTCAACGCCGCCGCCGAACTGCGGACGCAGGGCTGGCTGGTCGATGGCTCAGTGCAAGGTGTGCGACTGGCACGCGCCGATCTGGAAAACGCCGAGCTGTGGGCGGCGGATCTGACCGAGGCCGACCTGCGCTATGCCAACCTGCAAGCCGCGCAGCTCTGGGGCGCGACGCTGGAGCGGTGTTTGCTGCTGCACGCGCGGCTGGCGAAGGCCGATCTGCGCGAGGCCAATCTCGCCGAGGCGGATTTGAGCGCTGCCGATCTGACGAACGCGAATCTGGAGGGCGCGAACCTGAGCGGCGCGCTGCTGGATGGGGCGATCTTGCAGGCGGCCAATCTGAGCGGCGTGACCGGCCTGACCGACGCACAGTTAGCGCAGACGAGCAGCCTCACCGACGCGATCCTGCCGGACGGCACGCGCCGCGCTGCGCAGGCCGCGCGCGAAACGTCCGCCGCGCCGCCACGTCCCGCCGCCGCGTCCGGGAGCATCTGGCAGGCAACGACCAATGAGAAGCGCAATGCCTGGATCGTCGAGATCAGCGGGCGCGTCGACTCGACCACGGCGAGTCAGCTCGGCGACATGCTGGACGAATTCGAGGCATCCGGCGCGCAAAGCCTGGCTATCGAGCTGGCGTCGGTCGAGTATATGTCCAGCGCCGGGCTGCGCGAGCTGGTCTCCGGGCTGAAGAAGCTCAAGGCGAGCAGCAAACAGCTTGTGCTCGTCGCGCCCTCGGATCGCGTCAAGGAAGTGCTCGAACTGGCCGGCCTGGACACGATTTTCGACATCTATCCGAACATGGCCGAGGCGCTCAGCAGCTTGTAGGCCCGTGACTGTTTGGAGTACGTCCAGGGACGAGTGCGCTGGCTCGTCCCCGGCAGTGTGCGTGGGGCTAGTGCCCCGACACACTCGATGCTTTCATCACTTGCCTTCATCATTAGCTTGGTAGGGTGAATACATGATCGATATCGACCAATCGTTGCCTTCAGCAACACCAAAGACCCTGTCAACTGGATGACGATCAGGAAAGCCATCCTTGAAGGAATCGTATGTCGTCTTGGAGACTCGAATCCCTAATGAGAATGCTTCTACTGCAATACCGTTTTCAATGAGTAGCGCTTTGATTTTGTCTGCCAACTCGTACAGGGAATCGCGATTCACCCAATGTATCTCCTTTGAATGCATGACAAAAACACAAGTCCAGTATTGTCTTCATATCGCAGCGTCCGCACTCGGCGTTCGACTGCGGGCGCATGGGAATCACCCAGGGACAAGCGCATGTGCCCGTCCCTGATGCAGCGTGGGACTACTTGGCAGCGACCGGGTCCGATGCGACCGGCTTGACCTCCGGCACGCGCTTGAGCGAGGCCTTGACACGGTCAGCGATGCGGCACGCCAGCGCCACAACCGTCAGCGTCGGGTTGGCATAGCCGGACGTGGCGAAGACACCGCTGCTGGCGATGTAGAGGTTGTTGACGCCGCGCACCATGCAGTTGCCATCTGTGACGCTCGTCTGCGGGTCGGTACCCATGCGCGTCGTGCCGATCGGATGCACCGAACTGGCGCTCGTGTACGGGTCGGGATGCCAGACCATCGACCCCATGTTAGCGGCTTGCAGTTCGCCCTCGAACAGCTTGCGCGAACGCGCCACAGTATCGCGATCCATCTCGGTGAACTTCCAGTGGACATTCACCTTCTGTGTCCCGTTGGGATCGACGTCGTCGATCAGCGTGACGCGGTTGGTCGGGTCGGGCGCTTGCTCCAGCAGGCTGAAAACCTCGAAGACGCTGAACAGGGATGACGGATCGGGGATGTCCGACCAGCCGCCGCGTGCCAGATACGGATACGGCGCTTTGCCCTGAACCTGCCACAGGCCGATCTGCGCCAGGTGATGCCAGCCTTTCAGCATCTGCTTGGCGTGGAAGCCGATCTGCGTCGGGCGTTGGGCGTGGATGACGGTTAGCAGCATGGTGAAGAACGACTGGAACGCCTCGCTCATGAAGTGATCGCGGCGCGGGAAGAGCACGTAGCAGCCGTTCATGAGCTGCTCTTTGCGCAGCGTGTCCTCGCTGAAGGTCAGCTTGCCCATGATGCCGTAGTCCCCGTTCGGGCGCAGGTCATAGAGTTTGGCCTGATTGAAGATCTTCCGGTTGGTCGGCGTCATGATGTTCAGGTATGACTGCGGGTGATCCATGAAGTAGCGCCCGACCACGTCGTGCTGGTTGCCGATGCCGTCGCGATGCTTGGCGCGCGAGAGCAGCAGCAGCCGCGCGCTCTCGATGCAGCCGACCGCCAGGATGACGTAGGTCGCGCGCACGCGCACCGTCTGCTGCGCATGATTGAGCGCGCGCACGCCGGTGACGTTCTCGCCCCCGTCGTCGGTCTCGATCTCGACCGCCGACGCATTGGTGATGACGCGGACGTTGTTCGCCTTCTGTGTCACGTCGTCATGATGCTTCGTCCACACGTCCTTGCTGCCGAACTGGAACATGCTCGATACCAGCCGCCCTGTGCCGAAGTCGAGCGGCTCGAACCCTGGTTTCTCCCAGGATTTGGTGTCGTAGGCATACGGGCCGATGCCGCAGTGTTCCTGCGCGCGCTCGTAGTACGGGTCCATCTCCTCGCGGGTGATCGGCCAGCCGCTGTAAGGCACGTAATCGCGCTTCTCGAAATCAATTGCGTCGAGCGGGGCATAACGCGCGCCGTTGCCCACCGAGTTGTTGATGTGGATGCCCCAGCGGTGCGGCGTGCCGCCGAACTGGCGCTGGCGGCCCCAGCGCGGGTTCGGGTACGGGTCGCCGTCGGTCGTGCCTTCATTCAGCTTCTTGAGCGCGCGGTTGGACATGAAACCACCACTTTCGAGCACAATCACGTCGAGCGGCTGGTTGGCAAATTCGCGCGCCAGCGTCAGGCCAGCAGGGCCAGAACCGACAATACACACATCCGCCTCGAACGTGCTGTCAGGTTGAATCGTATTCGCATCAATAATCATCGAAGACACCTCCGGTTGTTGTCACGGCTCAGTTTCGCCTAAAAAGGAGTTCATGCAGATTAGACTAACGCGCCAACCTAACTTACGCCTAAAGATGAGAGTTTATGCTTTTTGTATGCTTGATATGATGGCATTCGGCAGTAGAGCGCGGCGGCAAAGCACGTTAGGCTAAAAGTGCCCACCGGCATTGTCTGTGGCGAGTGCCCTGGTGGCTTTGAGGGCGCTGCCGACAGCCTGAAAGGCGCATCATGAACGCCCGCGTTTCTCCCGCCCCCCCCCCCGATGTATTTTACGCCGGCGGCCAGGGCCGCGGATGTGTGCCCGCGCCCGGGGGAATTTTAACCAACCACGGTGGGCCCCCCACCCACCAAAATATAGGCCAGCCGCGCGCCATGCGTGCCCTGGAGATGGGCAGCGACATCCAGGGCGCAGGCTTCAACATCTTCGCCGTCGGCCTGCCCGATAGTGGACGTTCCAGCCTGATCGAGTCGTTCGTGCGCGAGCGCGCGCTCAAGCAGCCCGCTCAGGATGACTGGTGCTACGTCAACAACTTCGCCGACGCACGCCAACCCCAGGCATTACGTCTGCCCGCCGGGCGCGGCGTCACCCTGCGCAGCGACATCCACGAGCTGATCCTGGCCTGCGCCCGCGACATTCCGCAGGCGTTCGAGAGCGAAGAATACCGCCGCGCCCGCGACGAACTCATGAGTTCGGTCAAGCAAGCGCAAGAGGACGAATTCGAGCGCCTGAGCAGCCAGGCGGAGAAGGAGGGCTTCGCCATGGCGAAGTCGCCTTTCGGCTTCGTCCTGCTTCCGGTCAGGGATGGCAAACCGCTCACGCCCGACGAGGTAGAGAAGCTCAGTGAGCACGAGATGGCCGCGCTCCAGGCCACCGAAGGCCGCCTGCAGGAGTCGCTCAAGGTCTCGCTTGCCCGCCTGCGTGATCTCGTCGCGGACGCAGACAGCAAGATCAAAGAGCTGAACACGCGCATCGCCACGTTTGTCATCACACCGCTGGTCGAAAAGCTGCGCCGCAAGTATGCCGAAGAGCAGACCGTGCTGGCGCACCTCGACGCGCTGCTGCAAGACCTGGTCGAACACAGCGCGCGCTTCCAGGAACATGAAAACAACGACAAGACCCCACCCCCGACAGCCAACCACATGGGCGGCTGGCTGCGTCGCTACGAGGTCAACGTCTTCGTCAACAGCGCTGAAAGCGATCACGCCCCGGTCATCACCGAAAACAACCCGACCTATTACAACCTGCTCGGACGCATCGAGCACGAAGTCACCATGAGCGGCGCGCAGACCGATTTCACCCTGATCCGGCCCGGCGCGCTCCACCGCGCCAACGGCGGCTACCTGATCATCCCGGCGCGCGACGTGCTCTCACAGCCGTTCGCCTGGGAGGGACTCAAACGCGCGCTGCGCAGCGGCAGCCTGCGCATTGTCGAGCCAGGGCGTGACTTCAGCCTGGTCAGCACGACGACGCTGGAGCCGGAGCCGATCCCGCTCAGCGTTCGCGTCGTCCTGATCGGCACGCCGCTCGTCTACTATCTGCTCAGTCTCTACGACGAAGACTTCGAGAAGCTGTTCAAGATCAAGGCCGAGTTCACGACGCAGATGCCGCGCGATAGCGGCGCAGAGGCTGAGTATGCCTGGTTCGTCAAATCCGTCGCCGATCAGAACCATCTGCCGCCGTTCGACCGGGGCGCTGTCGCTCGCATTATCGAGCAGGGCGCGCGCCTCGCCGGGGATCAGCAGCGGCTTTCGACGCGCCTGGGGCGGATCAACAACCTGATCCTGGAGGCGGCCTACTGGGCGGGCGTCGAGCAGCAGACGGTCGTCTCGGCGGCGGCGGTGGATCGCGCCGTCGAAGAAAGCATCTTCCGCAACAACCTGGCCGAGGAACGAATGTTGGAGATGCTCGAACAAGGCCTCCACATGGTCGATGTCACCGGCAGCGCCCCCGGCCAGATCAACGCGCTCTCGGTCGCCATGCTCGGCGATTACGCCTTCGGCCACCCCACGCGCGTGACAGCCTCTGCCCGGCCTGGGCGCGGCGGCATCGTTGACATCGAGCGCCAGTCCGAAATGGGCGGGCACATTCACACCAAGGGCGTGCTCATCATCGAGGGCTACCTGGGCGCGCAATTCGGGCGCGACCGCGTGCTGGCGCTTTCGGCCAGCCTGGCCTTCGAGCAGTCCTACGAAGGGGTCGATGGCGACAGCGCCTCCGCCGCCGAATTGATCGCGCTGCTCTCCGCCATCGCCGAGGTGCCGATCCGCCAGGACATCGCCATCACCGGCTCGATCAACCAGCACGGCCAGATTCAGCCCATCGGCGGCGTCAACGAAAAGATTGAAGGTTTCTTCAGCGCCTGCAAGACCAAAGGCCTGACCGGGACTCAGGGCGTCCTCATCCCGGCCAGCAATGCCCGCCACCTGATGCTGCGGCGCGAGGTGGTCGCTGCTGTCGCCGCCGGGCAGTTCCACATCTGGACATTTGCGACCATCGACGACGCCATCCGCCTGCTTTGTCAGCAAGAGCCGGGTGAAGAAACCGAAGAAGGTAAATATTCTGAGGGCACTTTTAGCCACGCCGTGGCTCAGAATCTAGACAAATATGCGCAAACCATCGCCCGCGCCGCGAAACTCGCACAACAATCCGGCCTGACCGACGACAACTAATCGCGCATCTCGCGCCAGCACCGCGCAAGAATCCGGCGCATTTTGACACGCTTTGCGCCGGATTCTGCCGAAAAAGCCGCCCTACCCCGCCTTTCCCCGCCAGGTTTCTGCCCATTTTACGTTCATCACAAGCACCATTGAAAAAACGAATTTCGTCCCCGCTCCATTCACAGTTTTTTTACAAAAGCTCACGCACAATTGTATAGAGATTGTCAGTATGCTCAGTGTAGGGTCAATTCTGTCTTCATACTTTGTGGGGTCGTGGGCATGGGTGGCAAAAACGGTACGATCAACAACAGAGGACATGGGCGACAATTTGAGCGTGGCCAGAGCCTGGTCGAGGTCTCTATCGGCTTCGTCATTCTGGTCATCATCCTCTCCGGCCTGCTCGATCTGGGGCGCGCCTATTTCATTCATATCGCTCTGGAAGACGGCGTCGGCGAAGCAGCACTCTATCTTTCGATCAACCCGGGCTGCCGCACAGCAGCGGATGGTCCGGAGTGCGCCGACCCGAACAATGCGACCTACCGTGCAGAGAATGCAGGCGGTGCTCAGGTTGATTGGCACTCGGCCACCATCGACATTGATCGGCCAGATCCCTACGGTGTGGGTGATCCGGTCAGCGTTTCAATCACTTATCCCTTCCACCTCGTCTCGCCATTCATGCCCAGATTCGCGGGCATCAATCCCATCTATCTCGGTGTCAGTGCCTCCCAAGTCATCATCGGCGAGTAGGAGACGATCATGTTGAAGCTACGCAAACGCACACTCGGACAGGCGCTCACGGAATTCGCGCTTATCCTACCCGCACTCCTTTTGGTCACGATGGGCACGTTCGATTTCGGACGGGCTCTTTTCACTTACTCGATGGTGTCGAACGGCCTGCGTAACGGCCTGCGCAACGCCCAGGTGTTGGGCTACAGCACCTACAGTGGCTCCGGCGTCATGTACGCCGACTGCGCGGACATGCGCGCGAAGATCCGCTCGGCCTTCTTTATGAGCAACCCGACGATCACCATTCGCTACGTCAAGGCGAGCGATGGCTCCGAGCTGGTCTGCACTGACGGTATGGACACCATCGACCCGAACTGGCTCGACAACGGCGACATGCTTCAGATCAATGTCACCAGCACCGTCAACTTCATCACACCGGTGCTCGTGAATATCGTGCCGAATCTGGTCATCAACCTGGGCGGTCAGCGCACGATTGTCATGGACATCGACCTGACCGCCGACTATGAAAACGACACCGACTACGACGGCCTGCTCGATGACTGGGAGAACACCTGGTTCGGCGATCTGGACTCGACTGGAACCGACGACCCGGATCTCGACGGCTGCAACAACGGCTGCGAGGAAACGCGCGGCACGAATCCATTCGTGCAGGACACCGACGGCGATGGTCTGCTCGACGGGCGCGAAGTCTACCAAACACGCACCAGCCCGCTGTTGGGCGACACCGACCTGGACGACCTGCTTGACGGCCTGGAAGTCGAGACGATGCTGACCAACCCGCTGATTGGCGACACGGACAGCGACGGCCTGCTCGACGGCCAGGAAGTCATCATCGGCTCCGATCCGCTCAATCCTGATACCGATGGTGACGGCATCCTCGACGGCGACGAAATCAATGTCCATGGCACTAACCCGACGCTGGTTGATAGCGACGGTGACGGTCTGAGCGACATCGACGAAATCACCATCCACGGCACCAACCCGACGCTGATGGACACCGATGGTGACGGCGTTAGCGATGGCGACGAAGTCAACACTACCGGCACCGATCCTCTGTCGCTGGACAGCGACCATGACGGCCTGGACGACGGCGACGAAGTCATGATCCACGGTACCAACCCGGCGCTGGCTGATACAGATGGCGACGGCCTGGAAGATGGCGACGAAGTCAGCATCCATGGCACCAATCCGGCGCTGGCCGATACCGATGGTGACGGTCTGAGCGACGGCGACGAACTGAGAATCACCGGCACCAACCCGCTGCTGGCCGATACCGATGGTGACGGCCTGAGCGACGGCGACGAAGTCAACATTCATCACACCAACCCGCTCAGCCCGGACACCGACGGCGACGGTATCCCTGACAGCGTAGACGCAACCCCTGTCGGGAACGATGACGACGGCGACGGTCTGCCGGATCAGTGGGAAATGACCTACTTCGGCACGCTCGCCTACAGCGGCACCGATGACCCCGACGGCGACGGCCTGAACAATGCGATTGAACTGCAGCGCGGCACCAACCCGACCAACCCGGATACCGACGGCGATGGTCTGAGCGACGGCGCCGAAGTCAACACACACTACACCAACCCGCTGGTGGCCGACACCGATGGCGATGGTCTGAGCGACGGCGCGGAAGTCAACACGCACCACACCAACCCGCTCAACCCCGACAGCGATGGCGACGGTTTGAACGACGGCGCGGAAGTCAACACGCACCACACCAACCCGCTGAATAGCGACAGTGACGGCGACAGCTTGAGCGACGGCGCGGAGGTCAACACACACCACACCAACCCGACGGCAGCCGATACCGATGGCGATGGCCTGAGCGACGCGAACGAGGTCAATCTGCATCAGACCAACCCGCTGGCAGCCGACACGGATGGTGACGGTCTGAGCGATGGCGACGAGATCACGACGCACATGACCAACCCGAACGACGCCGACTCGGACGACGACACACTGACTGACGGCGCGGAAGTCAACACACATCACACCAACCCCAACCGCGCCGACACCGATGGCGAAGGCCTGAGCGACGACGCCGAGGTCAACACCCATCACACCGACCCGACGCTGGTCGATACGGATGGCGACGGGCTGACGGATGCCGACGAAGTCAACATCTATCTGACCGACCCGCTCAACGCCGACACCGACGGCGACGGCCTGAGCGACGGTGCAGAAGTCCACAGCCACGGCACCAACCCGCGCCTGGCCGACACCGATGGTGACACGCTGAGCGATGGTGCGGAAGTCAACATCCATCACACCGACCCGACACTGGTCGATACCGATGGCGATGGCGTCAACGACAACGTGGAAATCGCCAATGGCACTGACCCGGGGGCTCCGCCCGTCCTGCCCAGCCTGAGCATCGCCGATAGCACAGTAGTCGAGCCGACGCGACCAAACTCGACCAATGAGATGTGGTTTACTGTCACCCTTGATAACCCGAACGGCAGCACTGTCACCGTCCAGTATGCGTCCGGCGGCGGCACGGCGACCAGCAGCGGTAGCCATAGGGACTACAACTCCGCCAGCGGTACGCTCACATTCGGGCCAGGCGTGACCACCCAGCAGCTCAGTGTGGAGATCAAGTACGACGCAGAGTATGACTCCGGTGATTACTTCTACATCACCCTGTCGAACGCAACTGGCGCAACGATCTCCAGAGCCCAGGCCAGCGGCACCATCACTGATATCACGGACACCATTAACTAGGTGCAGGAGCAAAAGACTATGAGCGCACAGCACCCACGTTCCGCAACAACACCCCGGACTCGGCGCGCCGAGTCCGGACAGGCCATCGTCATCATCGCCTTCCTGATGATTGGCCTGATCGGTCTGCTTGGCCTGGCAATCGACGGCGGCGGCCTGTTCTTCTTGCAGCGCGACACGCAGAATGCCAGCGACGCCGCGGTTGTCGCCGCCACCTACGCCAAGTGTACGGCCGGCGATCCGATCATCGCCGGTTATCAGGCGGCGACCGAGAACGGCTTCACCAATGGCGATGGCCGCAGCGCCGTCACCGTCAACAACCCGCCGACGCGCGGCACAGCCGCCGGTGACACCGATTACGTCGAAGTCGAAATCACCGCGAGCAAACCGTCGTACTTCATCCAGTTGGTCTACCCCGGCCCGCTGCAAGTTACGACCTACGCGGTCGGCTTCTGCTCCGAGCCGTTCGACCCGGCAACTGTGCCCGCCCTGTTCGCGATTTCCGATACCTGCCCGAACACGATTGACTGGACCGGTTCGTCTGTCCACATCGAAGGCGGTATGCACAGCAACAACGAAATTAAGATCGGCGGCGGCGGCGGCGGCAATGACATCTACGGCGACGTGACGCTGGTCGAAGACGAGGTGGAAGACAGCAACACCGACTGGTGGGTCACCGATGATGAGAACCCGGAGACACCCGACGTTCCGCAAGCACCCGTAACCAACGCGGCCCGCCGCGACGACCCGCTGCCCTTCCGCCTGCAGGATTACCAGCCCGGCGGCAGCAGCGCGCGTCAGGCCGCGCTCTACACCTACATCGACGCCACCGACCCGGATTGGAAACCGGCTGGCGGCGGCACCTGGAAACCGGCCAGTGGCCGCGTCCTGGAAGGCCTGTATTACGTCGCCGGCAACGCCGACATCGACACCGGTGCCGTTCTCGACGGCGACCGCAACGGCGATGGCCGCGCCGAGGGCATCAGCATCGTCGCGACCGGCTCGATCCAGTTCAACGCCCGGTCCGGCATGAACGTTCGCTACTACATCGACGGCTTGATCGCGTTTTCAAACGACGGCGAAGGCAAACCGTGCAGCTACAACGCGATCATCGTCTCCGGCTCGAATGCGACCTGGTACGGCTTTATGTATGCGCCGCATGGCGCGGTGCAGGGGTCACTGTCCAGCATGTATGTGATCGGCGGCATCGTCGCCAACACGATGAATATGTCTGGCTCGGATCTCGACCTGATCTTCGACCCGACGATCTTGCCGCCGCGCCCCCCGCAGGTGCAGATCGCGGAATAGCCCACTGTACGAAAACGGGGCACAGCAACCAACGCCGTGCCCCGTAGCGTCTACCCTATAGATACCCGCACGTCCTACCCAGTCTATCGAATACAGTGAAGAAACGCCAGGCAGCGGCGACGATAGTGCATACCACGACGCACGGCACATAGTTGGCGAGTCCACACAGACGCCAATATCCTGCAGCCGGACACCCCATGTAGACAATTCCGTAACATTTTCATATTTTTTATAACTTCCTATGACTTCCGCGCCCTGGGTACGTCGTAGGCTGAAGAAGGAATATGCGATTGTGACACTGACCCGTCAGGTTCAACCCTGTGTCCAGATTGCTCCAGTTTTCACGTAGTATTCATAATATTTCAATTATTACAAAGGCAGCGGAATGTATGCTATTGATAGGGCACAAGTGCTAGGAGAGCGACCCTTTTGCGCACTAATTGTCAATGTTTATTCCATATGCAATCGGAGGATCAAATCGTATGCAACGCACGAATTTATGCCGTATCTTATTGTTGGCACTGCTCCTCATCCTTATCAGTGTCCCCCTATCGACGGTGGTCAACGCGCAGGCGGACAACGCTGAAGCGCCGACCAGCATTATCCTTGCCGACATCGACGAAGATCCAGTCAAGACGATCGGCAAATACCAGCCGCTGGCGGACTACCTGGCTGAACACCTGGCAGATTACGGCATCGAAACCGGCGAGGTCATGGTCGCCCCCGACATGGAAACCATGATTGACTGGCTCGCCACGGGCGAAGTCGACCTGCTGTTCGACAGCCCCTTCCCCGCGATGGTGATGATCAATGAATCCGGCGCAGTGCCGGTCTTGCGCCGCTGGAAAGATGGCGTGGCTGAATATCATTCGGTGTTTTTCGCGATGGAAGACAGCGGGCTGGAATCGCTGGAAGACCTGCAGGGGCACATGGTCGGCTTCGATGCGCCGCAATCGACCTCAGGCTACATGCTACCCAAGGCGCATCTGCTTGAAATGGGTCTCAATCCCGTCGAAAAAGCCCGATGGACATCATCTGTGGCAGACGATGAAATCGGCTATGTCTTCAGTGAAGACGACGAGACCACCATTCAATGGGTCGTCAGCGGTCGCGTGATCGCCGGCGTGGTTGATAGCGCGGAATACGACCAGATCCCCGAAGAAACACGCCAGCACATGGTCGTTCTGGGTGAAACGGTCGCCGCGCCGCGCAACTTGATGATCGCTCGCTCCGGCATGGACCCGGACCTGCTGGCAGCCATCACCGACGTTCTGGTAGTGATACACGAAGACGAAGACGCTCTGGAGATTCTGGACGGGCTTGATACCACTCAGTTCGACTTGTTCCCTGAAGGCGCGCAGGCAGCGCTGGACGAACTACAGACCCTGTTTGACCTGGTGCAGCGGTAAAGGAACAGATATGCGACTGGCTTTCTGGCGCAATTGGTCGCTCGCGGCGCAGCTCACACTGACGATGGCAACCCTGGTTGCCATCGCGGTGCTGGCCGTCACGACGCTGTATATCAATCGTGAGCAGGGGAACATGCGGCGTGAGCTGGAACGGCAGGCCGAAGTCATCCTGCTCACACTCACAACCACGCAAGCGAACGCGCTCTATGTGCTGGACACCAATGCGCTCGAAACTTCAATAGAGTCCTTCGGCGCCGCCAATACAGGTGTCCAGGTGCGCGTCTATGATGACGGAGGGCGACTGGTTGCAGACAGCTCGTTGGACCAAGCCCTCACATTTGGCCTGGAAGCTGACCCTTTCGCCCAGGAACTGATCGACAGCGGCGGTCTGATTACGCGCTGGCTCCCTGGATATTTGGAAGCAGGACAGCAGGTCACTGTCGGAAGGCGCGTGATCGGCGCATTTAGCATTCAAATCTCCTCTACCGATCTCAACTTCCAGCTTCAAGCTGCTCAGAACCAGGGACTGCTCCTGGCCGCCGTGGCCGTCGTTGCCGGCGCCGGCGCATCCCTGATCGTCAGCCGCGCAATCACGCGTCCGTTGCTAGCGATCACCAATGTCGCCCAGCGCATTTCCGAAGGCGATCTGTCCACGCGCGCAGTGAGTACGAGCCAGAAAGAGATGAATCAGCTGGCCACGACCTTCAACGAAATGATCGACGCCATTCAGAAACGCGAGGCAGACCTGCGTAAACAGGCAGAGGAACTGCGGGTTGCCGTTGCCAGGGCGAAAGAAGCTGCCCGCCTCAAAGGCGAGTTTCTGGCGACCGTGTCTCACGAGCTGAGAACACCGCTGAACGCCATCATCGGCTTCAGCGACATGCTGCTGGCGGGCATGAGCGGCCCGCTCAACGAGAAACAGGAACACAAGATTACGCGGCTGAAAGAGAATGGCGCGCGCTTGCTGGCGCTCATCAACGATCTGCTCGACATCACCCGCATCGAGGCCGGACGACTTGAGACGGTCGAGAAACCCTACTCTCCGCGGGCCATGACCGAGCGCGTGGCAGCACAAATGGAGAGCCTCGCGGAGAAAAACAAACTGCAATTCAAGCTCAACATCAGCCCAGATTTGCCGGAGAACCTGATTGGCGATGAGAAGCGTGTCGAACAGGTGATTGTGAACTTGATTTCGAACGCGATCAAATTCACGCCCAAAGGCTCCGTCAGTCTTGATGTTGAGACAGATCTAGATCAGAAGAAATGGAAGATCATGGTCAGCGACACGGGTATCGGCATCCCGCCCCATGCGCGCGATCTGATCTTCGAGCAATTCCGCCAGGTCGATGGTTCGTACACGCGCACGTATAGAGGCTCAGGCCTGGGGCTGGCGATCTCGCGCGACCTGGTACGCATGATGAACGGCCAGATCGGTGTCGAAAGCGAGCTTGATGTCGGCAGTACCTTCACGGTTACTTTGCCGCTGATCCTCCCAGACCAGGAACTCACACCGGAATTGGAGGGTGAGATTCATGTTTAGTTGGGACGATATCACCACCTGGACAGTGCTGGTCGTCGATGATGAGCCGGACAACCTTGAGGTGATTACCGAGACGTTGGAATTTCGCGGCGCAAAAACTTGCAGCGCCAAGAACGGCGAAGAAGGGCTATCCGCCTACGTCGAATTCAAGCCAGCTATCCTGCTGATCGACTTGTCCATGCCGAATATTGACGGCTGGCAGATGCGAGCCAAGCTCAAGACCAACCAACACTATGGCGGCGAGCCGATGATCGCCCTGACAGCACATGCCATGGCCGGCGACCGCGAACGAGCGCTGGCAGCCGGCTTCGACGGCTATCTGACCAAGCCTATCAACGTCGCCACACTTGTAGAAGACATTCGAGAGTCGTTAAAGACCCAAGCTGGAAAGGAAGCAACACATGACCACGACCATTGATACCTGGAACGTTATGGTCGTTGAGGACGAACATGACAGCATGGAATTGGTGCAGGGTATTCTCGGCTACTATGGCATCCATTCTACCGGCGTTGAAACAGCGGAAGAAGGTCTCAAGACGCTCGAAAGCGTCAACCCAAACCTTGTGATTGTCGATCTTAACCTGCCAGGGCTGGATGGCTGGAGCTTTTTGAAACGCGCCAAGCGCAGTCCGCAGTTCGCTGACGTGCCCTTCGTCGCCGTTACCGCTTACTATTCAGCAGAAATGGCGGAACAGGCAATCGAAGCTGGCTTTGCGGCTTACTTTATCAAACCGATTGAAGCGACCTCATTCGTTCGCGAATTGGAAAGTGTCATGAATGGCTACTAGGCCGCTCTGCGGCGGGCATTCAAACTGTGGATGCCCGCTATCGACTGGCCCAGGCCGGGCGAAGGCCAATTTTCCCACACCCAAAAGGCACCCGTATGAAAGTTATGGTTGTCGAAGACGATATCGATCTTCGCGAAACATACCAAGATGTTCTAGAAGCTGACGGACACAAGGTTCTGGGTGTCGCATCGGCTGTGACTGCGCTCACCAAATTGCCGATCTTTGTGCCGGACGTGATCCTTCTCGATATGCAGATCAAAGGAGGCACCGGCGAAGTCGTCCTCTTGTTCATGCGCAAGAATCACAAGCTGGAGGATACCAGAGTCTATATCGTCAGCGGTTTCCCGGAGCGTGCTAAGTACGCTGCCGAACACTGGGCTACAGACGGCTGGCTGGCAAAACCGGTCAGTCTTGCGACTCTGCGAGCCATTGTGCGCGGAGATCCCGTACCGGAGCAAGATAAATGACTCAAACGCCCACACAGATACCAGCCGCAACGTCGTTCGCTGATGCCGTCGCTTTGATGCGCCAGCTCAATCACGACCTGCGCAGCCCATTGAATGCCATCGCCGCCACCAACGACATGATGCTCGAAGGGGCCTATGGCGAGATTTCGCCCAAGCAAACCCGCGCCGCCGAACGGATCAAGCGCAACAGCGCGCGCCTGCTCACCGTTCTCGATCATTTTGTGCTCTACCTCAAAGCGACGGCCGATCAGTTAGATACTGCGCCCGCCGATTTCATCCTGCGCGATCTGGTCGAGGTAGTGCAAAAGCCGGTGCGCGCCCTGTTGGCCGAGCAAGATGTCGCCTTTGAAGTCAAGGTCGCGGAGGACGTGCCGGACATCATCCAGGCTGATCTCAATCTGTGGCGCATGATGCTCGAAGCGCTGTGCTGGAATGCCGTCGCGTTCACCGAAGCGGGCGCGGTTCACCTGGAGGTCGCCGTCGAGCAGACGGGGACGCTGCGTGTGGATGTGCGCGACACCGGCACAGGTATTGCGCCAGAGATTCAGGCGCAACTGTTCACACCGTTTTGCAAGGGCGACTCGCCGCTCATCCCCGTGCCGACCTCCGGCAGCGGCCTGGGGCTGGCGATGGCGCAGGCGCTGGCAAAGCTCCTCGGCGGGCAGATCACGCTCGTCAAGACGGGGCCTGAGGGCAGCCATTTCCGGCTGCTGCTGGCTTATCGCTGACCACGCAGCCGGATTTCGGCGGCGGCGGCGACTCCATGCTTCACCCCAAACCGAATGCTGCTATACTGGCTCGCGAAGGGCGAGCCACCATGAACCATACCGATCACGTCAACTTGCTGCGCGAGGGTATCCCGGCCAGGGGCGGCGTCTGGGCAGATTTCGGTTCG
>JAHDWN010000015.1 GCA_023382675.1 Anaerolineae bacterium | reverse complement strand
CGGTCAGCGAAACGTGCTTGAGCACTTCGATTTCGCCGTAACCCGCCGTCACATCTTCGAGTTCCAGGTAGGCGCCGTTAGTGCCCAAAATACGCCTCCCGCACCAGTTCGTTTGTCTGAATCTCCGACGGCGTGCCTTCCGCGATTTTTCGGCCGTAATCCAGCACCACGATCCGTTCAGAAATATCCATGACTACTCGCATATTGTGCTCGACGACGAGGATCGTTTTCCCCTGCGCATTGAGGGCGCGGATGTGTTGTTTCATTCGATCCACCATCTCGCCGCTCACGCCCGCTGCCGGTTCATCCAGCATGATCAGGTCGGGATCGGGCATCAAGGCGGTCACGAATTCGAGCAATTTGCGCTGCCCATAGGCAAGGTGGCGCGCTTGCATGTGCTGCCAGGGACGCAGATCGACCATGTCCAGCAGTTCGAGCGCCCGCTCTCTGGCGGCATGTTCGAATTGTTGAATGCGCTGCGTGCCGAGCACGCGTTCGATCATATTCTCTTCCTGGTGCTGCTGCAGCGCGGTCATCAAATTCTCCAGCACCGTCATTTCCTGGAAGGTGCGAACATCCTGAAACGTGCGCCGGATCCCCTTGAGCGCGATTTTGTCCGGGCGCACGTTGCTGATGTCTTCGCCTTTGAAGCGTACCTGGCCTCTATCCAGTTTCAAGAATCCGCTGACACAGTTGAACAGTGTCGTCTTGCCGGAGCCATTCGGGCCGATCAAGCTGAGGAGTTCGCCGGGATAGATGTCAAAGCTGACATCGAGCAGCGCGGTCACGCCCAGGAAATGCTTGGTAAGCTGTGAGACTTCCAGCAGCGGTTGAGCGCCATTACGCGGCATCGCTCACCTCCCGGCTGACACCACGGCGGCGCGCGAGCACACGCTCGATCACACTGTCCAACCCGTCGGGCAAGAAGCGGATGACGAGCAGCAGGATGACGCCGTAGATCAACTGCTGGTAGGCGGGCGGGACGTTGCCGACCGTTTCCAGGATACGCGGCAGGACGGTGAAGATGATCGCGCCGAGGAGCACGCCGCGGAAACTGCCCGAACCACCGACGAAAACGATGATGAGCAGATTCAGCGTGTAACTGAGCGCCAGTTCCGAAGGGCAGACCAGCGTGATGTACTGCGCCTGGAAGCTGCCGAGCGCGCCGATCAAAGCGCCGCCGGCGGCGAACGCCAGCAGCTTGTAACGCATGGGGTTGATGCCCATCGCCAGCGCGCGCACCTCGTCCTGGCGAACCGCTGCGAAGGCACGCCCGATGCGCGAATGTGCCAGCCGCCGGTAAACGAGGATGGTCAGGAAAAGCAGCGGCAACAGCAGGTAATAGTATTCAATCGGCTCGGTCACGGAGATAGACGTCAGCCCGAAAAGATTGATGACCGGACGCGAGACCCCCTGCGTGCACATGGGGCCGCCGGTGATTTCGAAAGCATTATTCGCAAGAAGCTGGGCGATGATGAGCGCGCCGAGTGTGCCGATGGCGAAGGTGACTTCCGCAATGCGAAAGAAGGCGATACCGGAGACGTACGCCAACACGCCCATCGCGAGCATCGACAGCAAGACGCTGCCTACATAATCCAGGCCAAGGGCGGGCGCAGCAAGCGCAGTCACGTATGCGCCCAGGCCGAAGAAGACCGGATGCCCCAACGAGACTGTCCCTACGTGTCCCGCGCTCAGATCAAAACTGAGCGCGAAAATGATCCACGTCACCGTCACAATCAGCGCGTTGATCAGATAGCCAGTTCTGAGGAATTGAGGCAGCACGAGCGTCAGGATCACGAAACCGATCCAGAACGCAATCGAGGTTCTTGACGTGCCCCTCATAACCCAACCTTCCTGCCGAAAAGTCCCTGCGGACGGACGAACAGGATGAGCACGAAGATACCGAACGAGACCACGTCACGAAACTGGTAGGAGACGTAACCGCCGAACAACGCCTCGATCATGCCGAGCAAGAACGCGGCATAGAACGCGCCATTGACCTGCCCCAGCCCGCCCAGGATGACGGCGGCCAGCGCCTTCAGCGTAATCAGTAGCCCCATCGTCGGCGTCACGCTGAACAACGGCGCCATCAGGGCGGCAGCCAGTCCTGCCAACCCCGCGCTGATCGCAAACGTCAACATGGCGATCCGTTGCACGTCGATGCCAACAATCTGGCACATCTCGCGATTCTGCGATACCGCGCGCATGGCTTTGCCAAGCTGCGTACGCTTGACAAACCACTGCAACCCCACGAAGGCAACGATGACCACCACCAATACGATCAAGCGCTGGACAGAGATACGAATGTCCATCACTTCGATGATCTGGCGGGAATAGGGCGTCGGTGTCTGCTTCGGATCGCTGGTGAACAGGATCAGGGCCAGATTCTGGAGGACGATGGAGATGCCAAGCGTTGCGACCGCCTGAACGCGCCAGCTTTGATTGAGAATCGGATGGATGACCACCCGTTCAACCAGGAGGCCGACGATGGCCGTAATGACGACCACGATCAGAATGATGAGCGGGTACGGCAGATCCACGCCGGAGAGGTTGAGCAGCAAGAACAGCGTGTAGCCGCCAACCATGAAGATATCGCCATGCGCGAAGTTGACGAGGCGCGCCACTCCGAAGATCAGCGATAGACCCAGGGTCACCAGCGCGTAGAACGCACCGAGCGTCAGCCCGTTTATGATGTGCTCGATAAAGATAGCAACTTCTATTGGCATGGTCGTTGCGTCCTGGTGTCATCACATCGCTGTTTGACTGTACAATGACATACGCACCAGCGCAGATTGCGTGGGCACACCTCAAAGTCGATGTGGAGCGTGGGAGCAGAACGTCTCCCACACTCCTGGCTGCCAGCTGCTATTCGCCGTGATCGACCGGGACAAGCTCGACGGTATCGAAGAAGACGGTCTTGCCATCTTCGATGGTTTGCAGCGTCCCGAACGGATACGCTTGATTATGATCGTCGAATTCGATCAAGCCAATCGGGGTTTCGATGGACGTCGCTTCGAGTTCATCACGGATGGTCTGACGCGTGGCTTCACCCTCGTTGAGGATAGCATTACGGATCGCCTCGCCAATCACGTAGCGTGTGACGTAGTAGGACATACCACGATGCGGCGAGTTCGGCGTGTCGAAACGCTCCAGGAAGTGCGCATCAAATTCAGGATCAAGGCCCGCCGCCCAGAACGAGAACTCAATAATGCCTTCACCGATCGTCGGGTCATCTTCGGTGTATTCCAGAAACAGCGGCGAAGTCAGGCTGCCGCGCGAGTAAATCTTCGCGTCGACGCCGACTTCACGCAGTTGACGCATGAAGGTGGAGCCGTCACGCTCAGTCATTACGACCAGCAGCGAATCCGGCTGCGAGGCACGAATACGCGTCAGTGCCGGGCGATAGTCCGCCGTGCCGAGGTCGAAGTAGTCTTCGGTCACAATCTCAAGCCCCAACTCTTCGAAGATGGGTTTGTAGGCGGTGATGGCGCCACGGCCAAAATCGGTGTTTTCGGCAACCAGGGAGATGCGCTGGGTGTCTTCCGCGATCATGCTGGCAAATGCGGATGCCATAATCAGATCGTCCGGATTGACGCGGAACTGCCAGATATTGCCGCCCACACCCATGCCGTTGTAAATGCTGGGGTTTGTGGAGGTCGCAGAAACGGCTGGCGTCTCGCCCTCTTTGATCACGTCCTGCGCGGCCACGGTCGCGGAGCTGCATCCGCCACCCAGGATGACATCAACTTCGTCAACCTCGATCAACTGGCGAATAGCCGTGACGGCATCTGTCGGGTTGCATTTGTTGTCAGCCACGACCAGTTCCAGGGGATGGCCTTCGATTTCGCCGCCCAAGTCCTCAATCGCGATGGTCGCGCCATACTGAAAACCCTCGCCCAGGAAGGCGACGGGGCCCGTCATAGGTGCGTAGAGGCCGATCTTAATGGGCGTGGCGTCGTCTTGCGCATACAGCGCAGACCCGGAGACAACGAGGAGTACGACGGAGACAAACAGGACGAACTTGAGACGATTCATGCGGACCTCCCTAAAAACGGATGTACAGATCAGGGGGCGTATGGCTGTTTCATTTGTCGAAACAGTGTTTCGTTACAATCGTGGGCATAATTGTAACTTGGACTTTCGATCACGCAAGCGATTCGTCCTACGAATTTATGGCCGTAGCCAATTGGCCATCATGTCAGTCGGTGTTAGTGAGTTCTGGAATGACTCGACCGCATAGGCTGTGATAAGCGCCGCGATCTCTTTGACGAGCGGAACGAGGACTTCCAGCGGCACATTTTGCGCCACCAGATTACGCGGATAAGCGAGACTGACACCGGCGATGACCTGCCTGTGTCGGTTGAAGACTGGCGCGGCGACGGCAGCAATATCCTCGAAGTGTTCACCATCATTGATAGCGATCTCGTCTTCGCGAATCTTCTGGATTTGCGCCCACAATTCGCTCGCGCTCGCGATGCTGTTTGGCGTATGAACATTGAGACCGTTCTCCTTGATGAACGTCTCAATGAACGAATCCGACTGAAAGGCCAGCAGTACTTTGCCGAGCGCGGTCGAATGAAGCCCGGTCGATCCGCCCGGCTCGACCACCACTTTGATCCGCCCGCGCCCATCAAGAACGGCAAGATAAATGACCTGATAGCCACGCAGCGTGCCCAGATAAAAGTTGTGTTCGAACTGGTCCGCAAATCTCTCGAAGACTTTGCGTGCAAATGCGGGCAGCGGGTTTTGATGGACGTAACGATTCGCCAGCTTCACGACCGCTGGCCCAAGAGCGTAGCGCTGAGTCGCCGAGTCTTGTTCAAGAAAGCCCGCATATTGCAGCGTCGTCACGAGGCGCGATACAGTGGCAGGATTCATGTCCAACGCTCGCGCCAACTCGCGTATACCCCATTGGGGATGTTCAAGGCTAAACATCTCCAGAATCGCGAGGCCCTTGGCAAGTGTCTGACTTGGCTGCTCAACACTTCGGATCTTTTGCTGCATAACGCTCCCGGTCGACAAATAGCTATTTGGTCGTTACGACGAACGACCGCCTGTGGACTCCATCTTACTTTACTGCATGTACTGGCGACTTGCGACCATGGTGCCGTGGTCGCAACATATCTTTCGGGGACCAAATGGGATTCGCCACAGGTGTTTTCATCAAACTTATCATCGAGAATTGGCAAATTGCTCAACAATTGAAATGTTCGCTGTGGTGAGATGCCACTCACGGGTGAAATGGAGGCGTCTCGCCGTCAGCATAGCACTCGCGAATGACACGACCTTGGTCTTTCGTTGTCAGCAAGGCGCTGAAATCCTGTCCAAAGTATGTGACGAACAGGATGAGCAGCGTCGCTAGCGAGAAACCAACCTGCGATATCGTTTGTCGTGCCCAAGTCCCGTCAAACCTGTGTACGAGGCTTCATAGGAAGTCTTTTTATCTGGCTCTATTCGCTCAGTTGTACGCAGTCACCTTTCGCCTTCATCAACGATCTTCCTCACCCGCCGCGCTGAGATGCCATACTGACGCCCAATTTTGGTTTTTGGGACTCCTTGTGCATAAAGCTGTCGAATCTCCTGCTTTCTCTGGCGCATCTTCTGTATTTCAGTACCATTGTCATAGAGAAAGTCGAGGACGACAACGACCGCAGCATCTGGGGTCGTAATGACCCTCCGATACCTGTCGGGGGTACATTTAGACCTTCGGTTTCCATCCTCGTACAATTGCCCCCTCAGTACGAGGAATTGTTGTGCCCATGTCTTGAGTTTGAAGCTTACAATTCGCTGTTGGTCAAGGTCGTCGATAATCACATCAAAGAGGTTGCGAGCTTGTGTGCCATCAGTTTTGACGGCGTACACCTTCCCACTTGCTACCACAAATCTGACATTACCCGATAAGCTTACGTTGCTCGACGACTGCCGCCGGCAACACAACACGGCATGTTGTACCTACGCCTTCGATGCTTTCGATTGTGACGCTGCCATGGTGCGCCTCGACTACGGCTTTAACTACCGTTAGACCGATTCCGGATATGCCCGACACTCCGGAACGAGACTTGTCACCCTTATAAAATGTCTCAAATACGTTTGGTAACTCTTCCGACGAGATACCGATCCCCGTGTCCACAATCTCAATGGTGATGCTGTCCTCATTGGACGAAGCATTGATCAAGACAGTTCCGCCGGAAGCAGTGAATTTGATCGCATTATCTAGTAGGTTTTCAAACGTCTTCATGATCCATGCATGATCCGCAAGTATGAATGGCAGACTTTCCTCTATTTCAAGCTTCATCAGCAGGCCGCGTTCCGTGATGACCTGCTGAAATCTCCTCACCACCTCCTTCACCACATCTTCCACGTTGATTGGGACGAAACTATACTCCACGCCCCCATGAAGGAGATGTGCCATCGACAGGGCCTTGTCGAGGCTGGTTGACAATAGATGTGCCTGCTGCTGGATAGTATCGACATGGCCCAGATAGGCAGGCGACTCTGGCAGTTTGCGCTTTAACAAATGTGCCGATGTCAAGATAACCGACAGCGGAGTCCGCATATCGTGGGAAACATTCACAGTTAGCTGACGCTGCAACTCCAGCAGTCGGGACTGCACTTCCAGTCGGAATGCCTGTTCCTGGTTGAGTTTCCGTTCATTGATGTCGATGAAGGTGCCGGAATAGCCTGTGACCTGGCCGTCGTCATTGAGGACGGGGCGCAGGCGCATTTCGACCCATCGCGGCTGATTGTTTTGCCCGGTCAGCCGTATTTCGTGGCGCACACTGTTGCTATCATCCGTGAACCCATCAACGAGCAAGGATTGAACGCGCTCACGGTCACAGGGTTCGATGTAATCGATCCATTGCTGTCCCATGCTCTCGTACGGGCTGTAGCCGGTATATTCCTGCCAGGCTGAGTTCAGGAACACCCAAGAGCCGTCCAGATCGATAAGAAAGATCACTTCGTGGATGCTGTTTAGGAGGCGTGCATACTGCTCTTCACTGGCATACAGGGCGGCTTCGGCGTTTTTGAAATCCGTTATGTCCGTTATCGTCGCGACGACGTACTGAATTGCACCACCCTCGTCACGTTCCGGAACGATATTGAGCGCGAAGCAGGTTCTATAACTGGTTTGGAGGCTGTCTCGATAAATCAACAGATTGTGGAGAGTCGCGCCGCTGACTACGGTCTTGTAAATATGGTTTGCCGTGTCCTCCCTTGTGGAAACCCCTTCAGCTATGAGATCCAGTTTCAGGTGCCTGAGATCGGAACCGAGCAGACGCTCCTCACTGATGCCAAGCAACTGCAAGCCAATTTGATTACATGACAGGATCTCGCCGCCAGGTGTGAATATTATGATCCCGACCTGCAAGTTCTGGATCATGTGTCTGTACAAGTGTTCAGATTTGCGCAACGCTTCTTCCGACCACCGGCGGTCTGATATGTCTTTTATCGCAATACCGACTTCATTCAGCCCCAATGGAAACATGGTCGCTTCCTGATAGTGCAGCAGTCGTGATCCCTGAATGCTGTACTCCCAGGTGTGAGCTTCCATTGATTCAAGCGTTTGTCGATAATATTCTTGGAACTCTTCAGCGAAGCTGGCAGTAAAGTAGTCTCTGATACTTTTGCCAAGGGCGTCTTGTGTCAAGAATGGTGGATACTTGTCGGAAGCCTTGTAGCCTAGAATAGTCCCATCTTGATCCAGACGGAGAAAGACATCCGAAATCATTTGCACGACGGAGGTCGCAGCATAGTCCATAAGCTTCTCAATCAGCGTAATGGTTTCTCACGGTTGAGCCTTTGTCGATTCCCCTGTGTCCCAACAACGGATTGAACCGGACAAGCGGCGTATTGACCGTTCACAAAACCAATCGATACGATCTTCATTGGCGGGCCGTGCGCTATCACGAACACGATTTCGTGGGATATCGCGATCAGCTACCATAACAATCCTTGAGCCATCCCAGTGCCGATGAACGGCTGAAGAATATCTTTGACTGAACGCGATCTTCGGGCGAGATTTTCTGAAACATCTTCAGTTTTGCCACACTCCCTGACAGCGAATTGGAGACAACCAGCGCCAGGGCAAGCTTCCAATCGGGATTAGCATTTGTGATCTCTTGTATGAGTTTTTCAGCGCCTGGACTAACGCCGATATTGAGCACTGAATCCTGCGCTGCTATCATGTAGAGCAAACCAACACCTGGGTGTGAAATGTCATGCAATGCGAGATAGGGTCGATCTTTTGGCCAATCCCTAAGCGTGTTGACTGCCAGCTCGCTCCATTCAGTAATCGTCGCTACTGTTGCCGCAGTCAGTTCGTAAATCACAATTCGGCCGTCAAAGGCCCAATCGCGAGTTATGCCGGTGCTCTCCGTCGCCATGTCAAAGGATAATTCCTTCCTGTTTTCCCATTCCACTAGAAGTCGCCTTGTCTTATTGCCGAAAAAACTATGAAGTACTCTAGTTGCATTGTAGAACTCCTGTCCGTCCCAAAGCGTAAACAAATGTAATGTTGTATATTTGCTCAACCAACAACTCCCTCGTGGCGTATTGTTATTAGGCATCTCGATGAGAGAACCATGTCACCAAACGAGACAATGAACGGTCTGCAATCGGTACGGAAGAGATATGCCCTTCAGGAGCCACTCGGGTCTGGGGGAATGGGCGTCGTGTACCGTACATATGATCGGTTGACACGCCAGACGCTTGCGTTGAAGCGGGTTGTCCTCCCGCCCGAATTGGCGAGCATGATGGACGATTCTACGGGGGATACGTTTTACCTCGGATTGGCAAAAGAGTTTCAGATCCTGGCATCGCTCCGCCATCCAAATATCATCAGCGTTTATGATTATGGATTTGATGAGGACCGCCAACCGTACCTGGTTATGGAACTGCTTGAAGGGGCGAAAGAGGCTACAGCTCAGGACATTCCGCTGTCTACTCAGGCCAAGCTTGACTTGACAATCCAGATGCTGGAGGCGCTGGCTTATCTCCATCGGCGAGGCGTTATCCACCGCGATCTCAAGCCCAGCAATGTTCTCGTGACGCGGGACTCCGAGGGCAAGCGTCGCGTCAAGTTGTTGGATTTTGGCCTCTCGATCCGCCAGGGGGAATCTGGCGGTGCTGAGGGGACCCTCACGTACATGGCACCGGAGGTACTACAAGGCGAACCGGCAAGCTTCTCCGCAGACTTGTACTCCGCCGGAGCCCTGGCGTACGAGCTGTTCTTCGGAAAACAACCTTTTGGTGGCGACTCTCTCGATGAACTCATAGACAATATCCTGACCTCTCCGGTTGATTTCTCCGGCTCAGAGGTTGCGCCACCTGTAGTCGCGGTCATCAGGAAATTGCTGGCGCGATCTCCACAAGACCGATATTCGACGGCTCACGAAGCGCTCTCCGATGTGACGGCGGTTACAGGCGGTTCGCCGGTTGAAACCGCTGCCATTCGGGAAAGCTTCCTGCAAGCGGCGGAGTTTGTCGGGCGCGATTTTGAGCTATCGCAGTTGTCCCGTGCTCTGTCTGAGACAATTGCCGGGAAGGGAAGTGCATGGCTGGTAGGCGGTGAATCCGGCATCGGTAAGTCGCGTTTGTTGGAAGAACTGCGCATAAGAGCTTTGGTCGAAGGGGTAATCGTCCTGCGTGAGTGGACTCCCGAAGCGAATGTTCTCCCATTCCAACTGTGGCGCGAGCCGCTGCGACGTTTGCTGCTGACAACAGAAATCACAGACCTGGAAGCCAGCGTTTTGAAGCCGTTAGTGCCAGACATCGAAACGCTGCTCAATCGACCAGTCAAAGATCCTTCCGAATTGAGCGGTCAGTTGGGTATCCAAAGACTCACGTACACCATTGCCAACATCGTAGGTCGGCAAAAGACTCCCCTGCTTCTGATCGTTGAGGATCTTCAGTGGGCAGTCGAGAGTCTTGGGCCGCTCAAGATGTTATGTCGCATTGTTTCGAATTTGCCGGTCATGGTCGTTGGTAGTTTCCGCAGTGACGAGACCCCTGCCCTCGCTACCGAATTGGCAGACATGCGGCTCTTGCAGTTGGAACGGCTGGATGAAAAAGCAATCGCCAGACTCAGCCAGTTGATGATCGGTCCCGCTGGCGAGAATCCACAAGTGGTGAAACTCCTTCAGCAAGAAACGGAAGGCAACCTGTTTTTCCTCGTCGAGATCGTGCGTGCACTTGCAGAAGAATCTGGGTCCCTGATCGAGATCGGCAACCGTCCGTTGCCCGTAGGTATCGTGACGAGTGGTCTGCAGAGCATTATCGATCGAAGAATCAATCGCGTTTCCACAGTTACTCGAGAGTGGCTCAAATTGGCCGCGGTCCTTGGTCGTGAAATCGATGTTGAGGTCCTCAAGGTTATCAATCCGCAGTCGGTGCTGGATGCGCGATTGTTGGAGTCATCTTCTGCATCCGTTCTGGAGCTCCAGGACAATCAATGGCGTTTCGCGCACGAGAAGTTCCGCGAGAGCCTTATGCGAGCACTTTCGGACGACGAAAAGAAACGCTTGCACCATGAATCTGCGCAGGCCCTTGAGAAAACCTATGGAAAAGAGCTGTCGAGGGCGGGACAGATTGCAATGCACTGGCGCAAGGCGGAGCAGCCGGATAAGGAGAGATACTATTGCACGTTGGCAAGTGAATATTTCCTGTCCGTCAACCTGTTCAAAGAGGCCGGAACCTTCGCGCAGCGAGCATTTGAGCTTTCTAGTCTCGCACAGTCGAGGGAAATCTATCTTGATTCGCTCGTTCGCCTTGTACGTTGCTATTGGCGATTGAGCGAATACCAACAGGCGAGGCCATTGCTTGAAGACGGTATTTCGCTGGCCAAGGAACTCAATCGAAACGACTTACTCGTCGACCTTTTGCTCATCATGGGGGGAATCTGCAAGCGAGTAGAGGATGTACAGGAGGGGCAAAAGTACCTCTTTGAAGCGCTGACTTTGGCTCGGCAGCACGGATTCCGCAATCATGAAGCGGAAGTGCAGTTGGCGCTCATCAATCCCTTGATGGATTGGGATTTGGCTGAAGCGCGAAAGGTTGCAGAATCGGCGCACGACATCTACAACGAACTTGGAGACGAGGTTGGTATCGCAACGGCGATCTTTAGAACGGCGATGACCATGCTCGAACCGCAAGAACTTGCGGAAGCGAAACAGCTTTATCTTCAAGCGGCCGACATCTTCAAGAAACATGGCATCCGTTCGTCGTATGCCCAATCACTCATGCGCCTGGTAAGCATTGACCTGATATCGGGAGAATTTGACTCGGCGCGTCGCTCAACCGAAGAGTGTTTGCGCATCGTCGGCGAAACCGGCGGCAAATCGCAAATGGCCTACGTATTGGTATATTTGTCGCAAGCTGAGTTTGCCCTCGGAAAGACCGAGCCTGCGTTCCAGCATCTCAACGAGGCGTTGGAAATTTTCCGATCAACCCATGAGATTGCAGGAACCGCGTTTGCCCTGTGCGAATTCGGAGAGCTATCAAGACGAACGCATGCGTTGACCGAAGCACGGGGTGCGCTCGAAGAGTCAATTGCCTTGTGTCGAAAACACGCAATGTTGGAATTGTTGATGCGATCACTCACATTCCAGGCTATGAGTTTGGCCGACACAGGCGATCTTGCTCAGGCTGCTGCGCTTGGTATCGAAGCCATTGTATTGGCGCACAAACATGGGCTTACGACCGACAAGACGTTCGTGCTGTCAGGGCTGGCCTACATCTACTCACGATCTGGGAAAGACGACGAAGCGATGCAAATCGCATCTTTGGTTTCCCGTACGTGGCCCTTTTCCAAGTCAGTCCAGTATGTCCTTGATGCTGTGCTTGAAAGTGCGCGCAATAAACTGACAGCCGCAGAATACGATGAGACGGTAGCTCTAAGCCTTGGTTTGAGTATTGATGAAGCGGTGTCCAACTTCGCAAAAGAATGATGCCTTGAGAGTAACCCAGATCCTCCGCTCTCTTGCGCCGGGTTGTGCTGATCAGGCCCGACACGCCAAGGCCCTCAAAAGCTCACTTCTAAAATTCGTGAAAAATGGTCGAAACGCGCAAATTCTGTCCAATATCAATTGATTCCGTTTCACCTTTCTTCTATGCTGTTTAGTGTACAAACATCTTTATCTACCCGTTTATTGTTAGGGATAGGAAGAAGATGTAGGTACAGTGCAGCGACAACTCCACAGGTTGACAACTCATTTGTATCTTTGGTTGACCGCCCTACTCGCGCACACCCGTCGTCTTTCTAAGAGAAATCATCGTCAGCACGGAAGGAAGTCTCAAATGAGCAAGCGCAAGATGTACTCAATCATCGCAGCGATTCTCCTGGCAGCCAGCGTTGGTGTGAGCCAGGTCGCCCCGGCCTTTGCGTGGTGCTTCCGTGACTGCCCAACGACTTCGATTGTTGCTCCTGTCACTCAAGAGCTGCAGAACCCGGGTAATTAGTACCTCAGTCAGCGCCATTCCGTGCGTGAAGACCGACAACGGGAATAGCCGACCAGGTTAGGTTGTCACTTCCGACTTGCAACCTGATCTGGTCAAGACCAACTAGTACACTCGGTTTGGAGTGCGCGATCTGCACTTCGAGGGCAATAGTACATGGAAGATCAGATTAAGGGTGTAACACGTGGCGTCGTTGATACCGGAATTATGACGTACACGCTTCATTCGCCCGCCAGGGCGACACTTATTGAGTGGAGCAATGCTGTTTTAGAGAGTCTGGAACGGTGGCCAAAGGGCAAGCCATATCTCGCCGTGCACGATATATCACGGCCTGGGATTGGGATGCTGTTCTGTTCTGCGGTCAACAATGACATATTTCAACTCGCAGTATTGCCGGAAACAAAGACCCGCATTGACACGCTCCTTGGTGCGCATCCCGGCTGGACGGTAGTATTGGCGACAGTCGTATCGGGTTCGCTCTCTGGACATCTGTCGAAGGTTCTATTTGCACGCGAACAAGCAAATGCGTTGTATGCTTCCAAAGCATTCTTCCACAAGGATATCGCTCTGCGCTGGCTGACGGAGCATGCCAATTCCCATATGTCCGCACCTGTGCCCTGACCGGCTATGGCATTACAAAACAGCGGGTGCATGCGATTGTGAACCGCAGAAGGAAATAGGCTGTGCATGAGGGCAGACAATGCTCTGTGCTTTCGCATCCTGTTCCTAACCGCAGAAGCTGTCGGTACCCAATTAACAAGTGTTGTGAGAATGTCCGACCGTGGCTTCAACGAGATTCGGCATCGCGAAATTGACCTTCCGTTTGGCGCAGGATTCGCGACGCTACTTGTTCTATTTGTTGAGTACTACGAGCGTCAGATCAATTCAGCCAGTGGATTGCGCCGCTCTCTTAATAGCGAATCGCATTAGTCGCGACCTTAAAGCTCCTCTAGTTCTCGATACGCTTAACCACGATCGCGCCACGTTCCCGGTCACCGCTAAATTCATTGGCGAAACTCATTTGTGATACGTCGTCTTTGAACTTCTTTAAGCGTAATCTCTAAGTCTACAAACGCACCAGGGATTACACAGATGGACACCCAGCCGCAGTGTATTCTTGAATCTATCTCGTGGATACTTTGTCCGTTTCATCCACAATTTGACCTACGCGCCGGGCAGACAAGCCGAACCGCCGACCAATTTCCGTCGTCGGAATTTCCTGAGCATATAGCTTGAGGATTTGCTCGTTCCGCAGTCGCATCCGGTCCAATGCTGTACCAGGTCGCGCCTTTACGCGGTCTGCTTCGGCGATGGCCGTTAAGAGCGGATAATTTTGAGCTGGCGCTAGTTCCACGAAGTGCTAGGTGCTACTCTCTGCTGCAATTCATCACTTCAGTTTGAGAGGCAGCTCAAAGCCAAATGTGCTGCCCTTTCCATACTCGCTGTGAAAAATCATGTGTCCACCCCCGCGCTCGATCATCTTCTTGACCAGATACAATCCCAATCCGGTTCCCGCAATCGTGAGCGTTTCATCCATTTGAGCACGGAAGAAAGGCTGGAATAGCTTGCGCTGCTGGTCAGCAGGAATACCGTAGCCTGTATCCATAACCTCGAACTTCAGGCTGTTGTCAGCACAGCGCTCAAGGATGACTTCGATCCTGCCCCCGGGCGGGGTGTATTTGATCGCGTTGCCAATGAGATTTGTGATCGCCTGCTGGAGTTCGGCTCTCCCAACCTTGCCCAGCAGCGGGCTTTCCGGCATGCGGAGTTCGTAAATCTGCTCTTTTTGCTGGGCCTCAAATTGCAGACTCGCGAAGACATTCTGGGTTAGTTCCGCTATGTCGATCTCTTCAAGAGTCGGGTCGTACGCGGTCATCTTGTCGATGCGATCCAACGAGAGAAAGCTCGCTGTGATATCTCTCATTCGCATCGCGGCGGCATCGATGTTTTCAATAGTGTGCTGTGGCTTCTCCGGAAGATTATCGCCCAGCATTCGTCTTAGCAGATACACGCTGGTCAACACACTAGCAATCGGCGTGCCCAAGTCATGCGCCGCAATGCGGATCATGTCCGTCTTCAACTGTTCGAGCCGACTGACCTGAGCGTAGAGCACCTGGAGTTCGTTCAGTTGTTCTTGCACGGTTGTATGGAGTTGAGCGTTGTCGAGCGCGACGGCAACACGCGCTGCAACGACTTTCAGAAAGCCGAAGATCTCGTTGTTGAAACAATCCGGCTGGTCGGCCTCAAGGTTCACGATGCCGATCACGAGATCCTGTGAGAGTAACGGTAAGGTGATTTGTGAACAGGTAGAGGGTCGCACTGCAACATAGTCAGAATCTGCGGCCACATCCAGAACTAGTTCGGCTTTCTTTTGACGTATCACCCGACCAACGATGGAGCGTTCATCGACTTGGTGGTGCTGAAGCGCATCCTGAAGATACCCAATCGACCGGATCATGTCGATTCGGTCGCCATTCACAATTTCGATGCTGCCGGCACTGGCCCTGCTCAAACGCACCATACTATCAAGCGCAATGGTCAGCACGTGATCAATCTCAAGCTTCTGCGTAAGCTCGTTATCCAGCTGGTGCAGGATTTCCAGCTTCTCGATGTTGTCCCTGAGCTGCGCTTCGGCCTTCTTGCGCCAGGTGATGTCACGCGCAAGCCCCAGCAATTGCGTCTGCCCTTTGACCTGGATTGGCATCGTGTGCAGATCGAGCACGACTTCGCTTCTGTCAGATGTGTCGATGGTAAGCTCGAAAGGCTCCGCGAATTCCCCTTCAGCTTTCCTGGCAAGTAGATGAGCGATCTCCTCAAGTTGATCCGGAGCAAACAGATTCATGTCGGCGAAATTCTTTCCTATCAGGCCCTGTCTGCTCATGCCCACAAGCGCTTCCGCTGCCCGGTTACAGTCGAGCAAATTCCCCGCAAGATCATTGGTGAAGTAGGGGTCTGGCGCTTCCTCAAACAGCATCCGAAACCGCCCTTCGCTCTCACGGAGTGCCTCTTCAGCCTGCTTTCGGTCGGAAATATCGCGTACATTCAATACGATCGCTTCAATCCACGGCTCGTGAAGAAGATTTTTGCCTCTGACCTCCAGCCAGCGCCATATCCCGTACTGGTCGAGAACGCGGATCTCGGTTTCATATGGTTTGCCGGGATTCTCTTTGAGCGATGAATAGAACTGTCGTGTGTTTTCCGCCAAATCTGCGTCGGTTCTCTCTGTGAACCCCTGAGTGGCAAGCTCCATTCCGTTCTGACCGATCAGTTCGCTCTCATCCTGACCAAATATCGTCCGGAAGGAAGGGCTGACGTAGCGGATAAGCCCGGAACTATCCGTCAGGACGATCAAATCGAGGCTGTTATCAATAAGCGCATGGTAGTATTTTTCGTTTTGCTCCAGAGCCTCTTCTGCGCGGCGCTTTTCGTCCAGCAACTGCCTGTTTCTCAGGCTCTGCTCAATCACAGCCGGCAGAAGATCGATGTACCCGCCATCAATGTCCTTGACCAGATAATCGGATGCGCCCAGTTTCATCGCTTCAACAGCGATCATCTCATTGCCCGTGCCGGTCAACATGACGGTGATGGGCGCTGCTTCGAGTTGGGCGAGCCGACGCATGATTTGCAAGCCGCTCAAGCCTGGCATATTGTGATCGACAATCACCACATCGTGCTTGCCAAGTTCGTATTGTCTAAGTCCTTCATCGCCGTTCGGCGCGGTATCCACCGTAAAGCCCAGGCGCGATAGCCGCTTCTGTAGCAGGCGCGCCGATCCCTCGTCATCCTCTACGTAGAGAATCCTGACCGCAGACGGCATGACTCCCTACCTTCCCTCTGGCAGCATGACGATTGTCAAAAACAGGCCAAGTTTGCCGATTGCATCAGCGAATTTCTCGTATTCCACCGGCTTTGTGATGTAGACGTTGGCACCAAGTTCATAGCACCGGTCGATCTCTTGAGTATCATCCGTGGTAGTGAGGATGATGATCGGAATGCTTTTGGTACGCGTGTCGGATCTAATCTTTTCCAGGACGCGGTATCCATCGACGACAGGCAAGCTCAAGTCAAGCAGCACCAGTAGGGGCGAAGGGCGATCTGTTTGGACATAGCCGTCGTCGCCAAAAAAATAATCCAGAGCAACCTGCCCATCCATCAAGGGAATAATTGGATTTGCAATGTGCGCCCGCCGCAAGTTTTTTTCGATCAAGCGTGCATGTCCCGGATTGTCTTCAACAAGTAATATCGTCACTTCATCAATTGTAGCCATCATACGTATCCGTAAACGCTAACTTTGATTCAGTTTTCACACCATGCCAGCGAAACTCCACGGTCCTTCTTATTCCTACAAATATTACAGCAACATGCAACTCATAGCCTGTGTGGTTTGTTATGATTGTGTCAGGTCACTTGTCAGGTCATTTGAAATAGTAAATGTGAAAGTCGTACCTTTTCCCGGTTCTGACTCGAACCAGATCCGCCCCCCAAGACGACGTACAAGCGCCTGAACATAAGCAAGGCCCATCCCTTCGCCCGGCATATCTTGCTTGCCAGCGCGCCGGAAGGGTGCAAACACCTTGTTGCTATCTTCTTTGGCAATACCGCGCCCATTGTCGCGAATTCGAAAAGTCGTTTCACGATCATTGCGCTCACTGCTGATCTCGATCTCGCCGGGCCGCTCAGGATCAAGGTACAGAATCGCATTCGAGAGGATGTTGCCGAAAATCTGCTCCATGGAAACGGGATCGGCTTTCAGTGGCGGCAGATCGCCGAGTATGATCTTCACGTTCTGACGCTCAATCTGGAAAGCCAGGGTGGCAAGCATATTTTCGACGAGCGCGCGCGTCTGAATTTCGGCCAGGTCAAGATGCTGGCGTCCCATGCGCGAGAGCTTGAGGATCGCTTTCGTGAAAACATCCATGTGGCTGACCGACGACTCAATGAAGTATAGCGCTTCGGGGACATCTTCATGGAGCGCACGCAAGAGCGGTTCGCGGTTCGTCTGGTTGATGAGAGGCATGATCTCTTCACAGGTCGCTTCGATGGACTTTAGGGCCTCACGCAGTTCGGAGGCAAAGCCCTTGAGATTCACAAGCGGCGCGCGCAGATCATGCGAAACGATATACGCGAAATGTTTGATCTCGTCGTTTGCAACCTGGAGTTCGTTGGTGCGTTCGACAACACGCTGCTCAAGCTCGTCATTGAGCCGGCGCAGTGACTCTTCTGCGCGCTTGCGATCAGTAATGTCATGAACCACAGCCAGAAATACAGCAGCATCGCCCTGAGTTACTAACTGCAAATGAGTTTCAACAGGGTATGTGGTTCCGTCGGCACGACGATGAATGGTTTCAAACATGATCTTCTTCTGCTCTTGAGTGAGCAGTGGAGTCAGCAGTTTTTCTCGGAAGGATGTTTCCGTATATTCGGGTTTCAGGTCGACCGGGGACAATCGCTGGATTTCGTCATAGGTGTAACCAAGATTGTTGAGGGCGCTGGGATTGACATATTGGAAGCGCAGTGTCTTGGCGTCGAAAACGTAGATCTCATTGAGGCTGGCCTGTAAGATTTCAAGCAGCCTCAAGGTCTCTGCTTCTGCACGCTTGCGCTCAGTGATGTCCAACACCGCTGCAACGGTACGGACTGGTCGGCGCGCAGTAGCTTCGCCTTCAAAGAATGTGCGTGCGCGCACAGACAACCAGTGGATAGCACCGCTGCAATCAATGATGCGATGTTCCATGTTATATTCGCCATCACCGGTTGGATCACCGGCTTTCTGCAGACCCGTCATGATTGTGTCCATGTCATCCGGATGCACTTGCCTGTAAAACGCATCCATGGGTATGGGGCCATCTGGCTCCCATCCAAAGAAAGCACGGTATTCAGGAGACCAGTAGATAGTTCCACTAGCGTGATCCTGATCAAAGATGCCGACATTTCCAACACGGATAGACAGTCGCAAACGTTCTTCACTTCCCTGTAAAGCGACTTCGGCCTGCTTGCGCTCAGTAATATCCTGTACAAGCCCAAAGAATCTGGTCGGTTCTCCATTTTCATCGGTAAAAATGGTGGCCGAATTCAGAATCCAGCGAACATCTTCATTTGGTAAGATCACACGACAGGTCAAGGGGATGAAAACCTTGGTCTTCAGTGTTTCCTGGAAATGTGACGCCATTATGGGTCGATCATCCGGATGGAGACAGCTCAGCAATAATTCGAAAGTGGATTCAACCTCCTGCGGCTGAAATCCAAAGAGCCGGTAGGTTTCATCGGTCCAAGTCAACTTACCGCTCTTGATGTCCATGACCCAGGTTCCCGTGTGCGAAAACTGCTGCGACTCATTCAAAACTGCCTGGCTATCTTTCAGATCTTCCTCAGCCAATTTACGCTGTGTGATGTCACGAACAAATGCACAGTTGAGCTGTTTGTTTTCGTGTGCAATATGACTCACGACGATTTCTACCGGAAATACGTGCCCATCCTTGGTTCTATGCCTGGTTTCGAACGCGAGTGTCCCTTGTTCCTTGATCTGTCTCCAAAACTTCTTGACCTCGTCCAGCGTCTGTACCGCGTCAAGCGCAGAAGCTGGCATTCCTACCAACTCTTCACGAGCGTAGCCAGTCATGCGACATGCAGCTTCGTTCACGTCGGAGAGGAGACCATCCTCGTTGATCCAATACACTGCATCAGAGGCCTGTTCGACTGCAAAACTGTTCAAGCGCAGCGCTCTTTCCGTCCGTTTCCGCTCGGTGATATCACGCACGAAGGTGAAAGAGAATTCGTTATCTTCAAAAGCGACGTAGTTCGACGTGATCTCAACTGGAAATGTGGTGCCATCTTTGCGTCGGTGAGCGGACTCAAATGACTCGGACCCTCGCTTTCGGAGACGACGTCGATGTTCAAACCAGCGTTCCATCGGGAAATTGGGATCAAGATCGTAGACGTGCAGCTTGCAGAGTTCGTCAGCGCTATATCCGGTCAGATCGCACACCTGCTGGTTCACACTCAGAATTTGCGCATTGGCGCCTGTACGCATGATCCCGATTGACGCAGTTTGAACGCAAAACTGTGTCAGGAGCAAATCCTGCTGCAGCTGTTTGCGCTCGGTGATATCTTGAATGGTGCCAATCATCCTGATTGCATTGCCATCGGGGTCGAACTCCAGCTCACCGACGCCGTGAACCCAGCGCTCTTGCCCATCGCTGCTCCTCACTATTTGATACTCTTTATCAAAGCGATTGTGCGCTTCAAGAACATTCTGGCTGAGGTATTGGCGCATTTCGTCCTGATGCTGTGGATGAACCAGTGAAATCCAGCCGTCAACGCTTTTGTCGAAGTGTTCGCCAATGCCAAGGATCTCGTCCAGCATTGGAGAACTCATCCACGTGCCGCTCTCGATATCAAGATAGAAAGATCCGATGAGGGCAATGTTCTGGGATTTCTGCAGGAAGAATTCGCTCTCCCGTAACGCACCTTCCGTCTCCTTACGCGCCAGCGCGGCAGAGACGTACAGGCCATATTGAGCTATCGCTTCTATCTCTGATTGCGAGACAGGCTGCTGTCGGACAAGATTGTCTGCTACCAACCAACCCAGGATGCGATTTCCAGACCGCAGGGCGACTGAAAGTTTCCAGCCCGTGCCAACCGTCGACTGGTCATGTTGGAGTTCGCCAGTCTCGTCAAGGACAAAGCGTTCTGGTCTTTGCAGTGCTTCCCACATACCGCCATGCGGTTCCAGGACAAACTGAATGTGTGGCTCAGGGTGAATTTTGCCCTCTGTGTCTGTGCCATAGGTTCCCAGAGCCTTGTTCAGTTCAGCGTCGTAGCGGAACAAGCCGATACGATCGAATCCGAGCCGGCTCAAGCCAAGTTCTACTGTGCGCCGGTAGAATTCATCCAGACTGTCGACCAGGGTCAATTCGATACTGATTTCGTGCAGGGCCTTTAGCTGCGCCCGAAACTTCTGTTCTTCTTCGTACTTTTGCCTCAAAGCCGCCTCGGTCTGTTTGAGCCGCGTTATGTCTCGACCCACGCCCTGCAGCTCGACAACCTGACCATCGTCATCGACAATCGGCAGGATCACCCATTGGATCCAGCGCTCATCTCCATTTGCCGCGTAATTCAGGTATTCACCTGAGATGGGTCTGGGATTCTTGACCAGATCTTCGGTTTCTTTCCGTGACAGGTCATGGAATTCTGGCGCCACCATTTCCAGATAGCTGTGTCCAACTAGAGCTTCTCGCGGTCTCCCATAAAACTCGCAATAGGCGTTGTTCACAAATGTCAACGTGCAGTCGGGGCGATAGCGGCTGATCAAATCGACCTGGCTTTCGATCAACGCACGATAGTGCGCCTCGCTCTCACGCAGCCTGGACTCGGTCTGTTTACGCGTGGTAGCGTCGCGTACCACGGACGCTTGCACTTCTGTGTCTTCCAGCCAGAGATGTGTGGACAAGATGTCGACAGGAAAGAAGCTGCCATCTTTGCGCCGGTGAAACGTTTCCAGTTGGTCTGCGCCAGCCTCTTTGTTCTCCTGGCGCTTTTTCCATAGGGCTTCCCATCGATCGCGCGGGAAATCTGGGTCAATATCCCACAGATGCATCCCCAGTAGTTCCTCTTGCAAGTATCCAAGAGCTTTACATGCCTGTGCATTGACATAGGCGAAACTCCCGTCCTGATTTGTCCAGAAAACAGCATCCGCTGCCTTATCGACGAAATGGTGGAATGCCTGCAAAGACGGCGCGAAGCTTTCCGCATTGTCCTTAATTGGGAGAATCTCGAGCTGTGCGCGGCGCTGCTCAACCAATTTTGAAAGGTCTTCAACGATGCAGTCGAGGTCATATTCCAAATGGGTTTCTGTGGTCTGATTTGCGCTAGAGTCTGAGCCGATCAGGCTTGCGAGCAACTCGCGAATGACGCCAAATCTAGGATCGGATGACTCGATAGTCATTTGGCCAACTCTTTCAACAACCTGTACTTCTGCTCATATATTTCAAATGACAGGTATAAGCTCATTGGAGCTTGCACGTAGATTACCAGATATAACAATTGTGCACGAATAAGAATCTGGCCTGAAGTTAGGAGTTCTCTTCGGGCATACCATTTGAGACCAATTTCGATTGCGCCAGTCTCTGTTTGGTCAGTTGTCAGCGCCTATTTCTTGCTTCCATCAACAATCTGCCCCACCCGCCGTGCTGAAATGCCATATTGCCACCCAATCCTGGTCTTGGCGACTCCTTGTGCGTAATGCTCCCGGATTTCCTGATTTCTCTGGCGCATTTTCTGCGTTTCAGTGCCAACTTTATAGAGAGTCTGGAGTATGTGTCGCCGGCGATGTCCGAGGTACTGATGACCCTCCGATACCTGTCGGGGGTATAGAATCTGCATCTACCTATGATGATTCAGGTCGAAGCAAGTCACTGGTGACAAGCAACCACTGACCACGGTTGGCGCTGCCAAGACGAGCATTGATGTCGTCCAATACGGGCATGATGTCGGTTACACTGTCCACAACATAATCTGCGCCCGCCGCGTGAAACTTCTTGTAAATCGCGTCGAGTTTTTCGGCCAGCACGTCGGGCGCGAGATCTTTGACTTCCGTTTCCGTCAGCCCAAGCTCATTGCCGGTCTTGGCTAAAGCAATCGTCCACATACCCGCATTAAGACCTTCCTCAATGTCGGTGAGGGTGTCTCCCACCTTAACCAATGCTTGCATGGGATATATGTCCAACCGCATTGCGTTCTGAAAGCACATCCAGGGAGCGGGACGACCGGCAGACACTTGATCGGGAGTAACCAGTGCGTCCGGTGCGTAGCCTTTGGCACGCACAACTGGCAGCAGCGCTTCCATAATTTCACGCGTGTAGCCGGTACAGGAACCGATCTTCAATCCCCGCGCGCGCAGGTCAGCAACGGTTTCGACCACACCGGGAATTGGGTCGCTGTAGTCAGCGATCGTTTTCATCTGGCGGGGAATGAAGTCCTCGTAAAGCATCTGCATGTCGTCATCGTTCGGCAAGCGTCCATGAACAGATCGCCATCGTTCTGATACTTCAGGCATTTGCATGATCGCCTGGATGTGATCGCGCTCGAACCGTCCCATAGGCCGCCGCGCCTCTTCAATCGTAATTTCGACTCCGCGTGACTGGAAAGCTTCGACAAACACCATCGTTGGTGCAAAACAACCGTAATCGACAGTTGTGCCCGATCAATCGAAAATCACGCCTCTTAGCTGCCCCGTGTACGGTCGCATATTTCCCCTTCTCTTTCAGACTATGGTTTGTCCTTCAATATTATCCCGCGCAAGTTCAAACGAAAATGCCATGCCCAGGCCAATAACACTGGCGACGCAGAGCGCCGAAGGGGTAAAGAGCGAGTTCAATACTGATCCAAAGACCTCACAGTAGATCCTGAGGTTTGGCAGCATGGCAAGTTCATCGTTCTGAATCAAACCACCAACCGGATGCGCGACTCTTACGTTGCGAGTCATCGCCGATATGGGTAGTATCAATATTTAGAGTATGAGCTTCGCCGTGTGGATCTTGCGCTCGCTCCGGTCGTATGGACATCGCCGAGAACATCACTCACTTGTTGGGCGATGGCAAAGCGAACGGCGCAGAGGCCAGCAAATCGGCCTTCAAGAGTGCGAAGATGCGCGTTTATCCCCTGTTTGGCGCCGCCTATGACGTGGATGTGCCGGCCGGCGACGGCGGGCATGGCGGGGCTGATCCTGTCATGCTGGAGCAGATCTTCTCCCCTGCCCCGCCGCCTGATCCCTATCATAGAGCGGCGTCGCACATCGATGGCGCGGCATCTGTCATCGTTGGCATCGCGGCCAACCAATCGATGGCCGAGGGTAGATTGATCACAATCGACGATCTCTTCCCGCTGCCAGAACACGGTTCGGCGTCCATGTCTCAGCGTTCCTGATCGGCAATAACCAGACTGGAAACGTCAGACAATGCAACAGAACGACACCTCCATCAATGCAGTCGATGATCGCCTGTTTTCGCCCGATCAAGCGCAGCGAGCGATAGCGCGTGGGCTGTATGCCCGCGTGCGCAACCTCCCGCTTATCTGCCCACATGGGCACGTCAACCCGCTCATGCTGGCGGACGAGGGCTACAACTGGGGAACGCCGGTTGATGTGCTCATCATCCCCGATCACTACATCTTCCGCCTGCTCTATTCCCAGGGCATCTCGCTCGCAGCGCTCGGCATCCCGCGCCGAGGTGGCGACCGAACCTATGCTGGCATTGAGGCAGATCATCGCAAGATCTGGCGTACTGCTTGCGATCATTGGTATCTCTTCCGAGGAACGCCGACCGGAATCTGGCTGCGGGAGGAGCTGCGCGACGTGTTCGGCATCGCGCTAAAGATCAGCAGCGCGACCGCGGACGCGATTTACGACATGCTGCAAGAAAAACTCGACAGCCCGGATTTTCGGCCACGACGCCTGTTCGACCGCTTCAAGATCGAGGTGCTGGCGACAACCGACGCTGCCACCGACACCCTCGAGCACCACCAGGCGATTCGTGTTTCCGGCTGGGGCGGGCGTGTCATTCCCACGTTCAGGCCGGATGCCGTCGTCAACATCGACACGGAAGGCTGGCGTGCCAATATCGACCGTTTGAGCGCCGTTTCTGATATCTACGTGCGCAACTACGCCAGCTTCATCCAGGCATTGGAGCAGCGGCGCGGATTCTTCAAGGCGCAGGGGGCGACAGCGACCGATCATGCCGCGCAGATCGCCTACACCGAGCGACTTGACGAAACCGAGGCGGCGGCGTTGTTTGACCGCGCCCTGAGCGGCACGGCCACACGCGATGACGCGCAGCGCTTCACCGGCCACATGCTGATCGAGATGGCCCGGATGAGCACGGAGGATGGCCTGGTCATGCAGCTCCATATCGGCAGCCATCGCGATCATAACCCGGAGATCTTCAGCCTGTATGGCCGCGACATGGGCGCGGACATCCCGATCACGTCCGAGTTCACGCGCAATCTGAAGCCCTTGCTCGACCGCTTTGGCAATACGCCGCGCCTGACTCTCGTCCTGTTCAACCTCGACGAGACCACCTACAGCCGGGAGCTTGCGCCGCTGGCAGGTCACTACCCCGCGCTCCGGCTGGGGCCGCCGTGGTGGTTCTTCGACAGCATCAACGGGATGCGGCGCTATTTCGATTCGGTAGTCGAAACAGCGGGCATCTACAACCTGGCCGGATTCAACGACGACACACGCGCCTTCCCCTCGATCCCGGCGCGCCACGATCTGTGGCGGCGCGTATCCGCCGACTGGCTGGCTGGTCTCATCGTGCAGGGTATCATTGATGAAGAGGATGCCGACGCTATGATCATCGACCTCGCTTACACGTTGGCAAAGCAGACCTATCACCTGGGAGATTCAGCATGATCGCGCCGTCTACAATCGACTCGTCGCGCGCCGAACACAACGGCAGCACCTACTTTTTGATCGACACGGGAGACGGCGGACGGCGGCTTGTCGTGCGTGGTGATACCGAAGGTTTCGTTGGCGAGGCGAGCGCTAATGGGCTGGTTTGCCAGCTCACGGCGGCAAATGCGGCGACCCTGCGCGAACGGTTGGACTGGCTACACCCAGCCACGTTAGGCTTGCGCACCTCCGCCGGTTTCGGTGATCGCCTGGGGATCGCCACACCTGGACACGTCGCCGCCGTGCGCGGGACAGGCGTCGCCCCGATCTTCGCGCAGCAATCGGTACGTGAGAATGCGCGCACAGGCCGCACACCCCAACAGGTCGTCGATGATGCCATGTGGGGCGTCTTCGAGACTGGCTGGCGTGAATCGTGGGGCGCGGATGCAGATCATCTCAAGTTGGTCGCCGACATCCCTGCTTTCGTAGCCGCGGGCTACACCTTCTACACGATTGATCCCGGCGATCATGTCGACGACGCGGCGGAGACGGACAGTCTTGATAACCTGCGCTCAAAAGCTGAAGCGCTCGATTGGGCGACGCTCAGGTCCTCGTTAGAGGACACCCGCCGCCGTTTCATGTCCTCGTTTGCGCTGGATGGCATGACACTCACCTTTGACGAACAAACCCTGTTAAAGGCGGTCGTCAAGTACAGCGGTGCCATTGCGCATACTGTAAACATGCACGACGCCCTGCGTGACCAGATGAGGGATCGCCCATTCGAGATGGAAATGAGCGTTGACGAAACGGGAACAACCACGTCGCTGCACGAGCACTTCTATATCGCTTCGGAACTCATCCGCTTGGGTGTCTCGTTCGTCAGCCTGGCGCCACGTTTTGTCGGACACTTCGAAAAGGGCGTCGATTACATCGGCGATCTGGGCGAACTCGACCGGAATATCGCCGGTCACGCGGCCATCATGCGGCACTTTGGCAATCGCTATAAACTCAGTCTGCACACGGGGTCGGACAAGTTCGGTGTCTATCCCATTGCCATGCGCCATACAAATGGCAGAGTTCACCTCAAGACGGCAGGGACGAGCTATCTGGAAGCGCTGCGGCTGATCGCGTCCGTAGATCCGGCGTTCTTTCGCGAGATTCTCGATTTCGCCCGCGAGCGTTACGAGACCGACCGCAAAACCTATCATGTGTCTGCGCAGCTTGAGAAAGTCGCGCTCTCGAATGCGCTGACGGATAGCCAACTGCCAGAGCTGCTGTCTGAATTCGATGCGCGGCAGGTGCTTCACGTCACGTTTGGCTCTGTTCTGGACGTGTTCGGCGACCGACTGGCTGCAACGTTGAAACGCCATCAAAATCAATACCAGGCGTATATCAAGCAGCACTTCGATAAACATCTTGCGGCATTTGCCAGTCATCCTGCGGAATGAAATGAGCGGACGCGCGCCGCTACCATGGCTCGCAGGGATACTTGCGGCGCATCTACAATCAAAAAACCACACACTCCATAGCCCGGAGCATGTGGCTCATGAGAAAGCACTGGAAACGGCCGACAGCTATGCCGGTGAGTGCCGATGAGGCTGTTGAGCAGTCACAGGGACAGGCTCAGGCTCTTCGCGCCACGGCGTTCCCAACCAGCGCAGGAGATAGCGATCAAGGCCATAATGGCCCGCGATCTTCCAGGCCAGGACGAGGAACAGCGCTGCGATCCCCAGCAGGCCATTGCTGCTGGCTGAACCCGCCATGATGTAGTTGAAGTTCATGAACCCGCCCAGGAAGGCGGCAATGCCCACGAACGCCCCGATGATCAACGCAATGCCGACCAGGACTTCACCGGCGACCACCAGCTTGGCAAACCAGGTATAGGCACCAGCATCCAGCAGGCTCTGAATGAAACTACGATACCAGCCGAACGCGATGACAGGCCGGCCAGTGTCGGGCACCTGAATTGCGGCTGTCCAGAAACCCTTGAGCGCGTCACCCGTCTGTAGCCAGGCTGGATTGCCCAATTTTTCGATGCCCGCCTCTAGCCATGTCCACCCGACGAGCGCACGCACGACGAGCCAGAACCAGGCCATGCGCGTATCGCTAAACAAGAATCGAGCGACGGGCGGGTCCTCGACGACAGTTCCACGTTGAGTGACGATTTGATGTGTCATCTCCGCAGCTCCTTCTCTTTCCGTACAGTCTCAAGGATGACTCCGGCGCGTGCCAAACACATTGTGGGCACGTAACAGGTTCGATACACAGTGTGTTCGTCCTGGTACGATCCGGGCCGCAGTGCTTGATATACCCGCTCACTGCTTGCACGGCTCAGGATCAACCCCGTGAAGAACCGCTGTTGCCTCACAGCGATTGCTCAACCTACAGATTCTTGCCCTTGATCATCGCGCGCGCCATCCAGGCGAATTTCTGGTGATCCTGTAGAAGTCCGGTCAAGAAATCCTCCGCACCAACATCGCCGTAAGTCTCCCCCACCCTCTCGATGTCTTCGCGGAGATTGCGCACGACGGCTTCATGGTCAGCCACGATCTGTTCAACCATCTCGTGCGCATCCATTTCCAGGCCCTTGGCCTCGTCTTCCTTCAGCCGCGCCATAGCGACGAATTGCGCCATTGAGCCGGGCGCGCTGACGCCGTATTGAACAATCCGCTCTGCGATCTCGTCGATGGTGGTTGCGAGACTCGTGTATTGCTCTTCGAACAGTTCGTGCAGAGAGTGGAACTGAGGACCAGTGACATTCCAGTGATACTTACGCAGCTTGATATACAACACGTGCGCATCCGCCAGTGCTGTCGCCAGCGTTTTGACCACACCATCACGTGCCTTTTCTTCCAGACCCAGATCTGGCTTCAGACCATTCTTAGTCGCTTCAGAGCGCGTTGCCATACATTCACCTCACTTCAGTCGATTAACCGATCTCAATATAGACTTACCAGAGTCAATCGACATGGGCGTGGTGTCTCAAGTCAACCTGGGTCAAGTGACGGATACCACGTAACGTGTGCGAAGAACTCACAAGTCATCCCGCTCACAAGCACTGGAGTCCGCCCTTATCGGAGTTCGTTAGCCAGATGGCCTATATCGGGTTGGGTGAGCGCGCACATGTACAGTGTCATGCAATTTGATAAATCTATTACATACCAATTCGAATCTGGAGGAAGTGGATGGCGAAGACAGCTTTTGAACTTCTAAAACAAACCTTCAAGGAATGGAATGACGACAATGTGCCACGTCTCGCGGCAGCGCTCGCTTACTACATCGCCTTTTCAATCGCTCCCCTGCTCGTTCTGACAATCGCGCTCGCCGGCTTTGTCCTGCGTGAACAGTTCGTTCGTGATGAGGTTCTGGCGCTGGTCTCGAATACGGTTGGAACCTCGGCATCGGAATTGATCGGCGGTCTGATCGACAGCCTGCGCCAACCCAGCACAGGCATCCTGTCCACGGTGCTTGGTCTTGGCGCACTGCTCTTTGGGGCAATCAATGCGTTTGATCAACTCAAGGGGGCGCTTAACACCGTCTGGGACGTGCCGGAAGACGAAATCCCATCAGGAGCGCGCGGCTTCATTCTGAGCAAGCTGGTGTCTTTCGGCATGATCCTGATGATTGGGCTGCTGCTGCTTATATCGCTCGTACTGAGCACCGCCCTGAGTGCCCTCGACACCTACACAACGTCACTCTTCCCAGAAAGCGCGCTCATCCTGCGGGTCGCGAATTTTGTGTTGTCCTACGGCCTGATCGTCGTGCTCTTCGCGCTGATTTATCGCTTCTTGCCGGATCTGACTCTGGAGTGGCGTGATGTCTGGATCGGCGCGGTCATCACCGCCTTACTCTTCACCATCGGTAAATCAGCCCTTGGCGTGTACCTTGGCACCACCAGCACAGCAAGTGCCTATGGCGCTGCCGGTAGCTTCGTCTTGATCCTGCTCTGGATTTACTATTCGGCACAAATCATCCTGTTTGGGGCAGAGTTTACGCAGGTGTATGCGCGTCAGTATGGTTCGCTGCGGTCTGAAGAGGCCACAGGCGATCTCACGACCAAACCGCAAATCCCCGCAGCACAAAGCACACGTCAGGTCATCCGCTGGTAGACAAAGATGGGGTACGGCAAATGAGAGAGACTGACAACTATTCACAACACGACGATGCAGAAGCTATAAAGCAGTCTCGCCGTTTGCTTTATCAGCTGCTCTTCCAGTTGCGCGTGAACGCGCGCTACACCGATAGCGAAGAATCGCGGGCGCTTTTCCGCACCTCGGCGGAAGTCGTCGCCGGTCTAGCGCGCATGTTCCGTAAGCACAATTCACACTGACATTCCGAGAATTATCCCAGAATCTGGTTTTCAACGGCCAGCGCGACCGCTTGAGTACGGCTGACGGTATTGAGCTTGCTCAGCACACTGCTGACATGATTCTTGACCGTCGAACTGCTAATCACCAGGCGCTCCGCAATCTCGCGGTTGTTCAAGCCCTGGATCATCAAAGCGAGCACTTCGCGTTCGCGCTCCGTCAAATCATGTCCGATTGGTGGCGGCTGTGTGGTCGCACGGATGAGAACCTGAGCAGCTTCGGGCGAAAGTGTCGATTGTCCATGGTAGGCTTTGCGAATCGCGTTTGCCAATTCATCTCCAGAGACATTTTTCATCAAGTAACCGACTGCCCCCGCCTTGATAGCATTTTGCACGGTGTCCTGATCGCTATAGCTGGTGAGTGCAATCACTTGAACGCCGGGGCTAGCCTCGCCTAGCGCCTGCAAAACCCCGATGCCGTCCATATGGGGCATGATCATGTCAAGCAAGAGCACATCGACTTGCAGCCGGCGACAGAGTATAACTGCGGCCTCACCATCCGGAGCTTCCCCCACTATCTCGAGATCATCAAATTGCTCAAGCAATACTTTCAGCCCCTGCCGCACCATGTCATGATCATCAGCAAGTGCAACGCGAATTCGTTCATCGGACATCTCTGGCAACCTTTCTTATTCTGTCTGCGTCCCATTCCAGTTGACGACAACCCGCGTCCCTTGACCTCGTTTACTATCGATTGTCAAAGTTGCGCCAATCTGCCCGGCGCGTTCACGCATAATCTCCAGGCCCAGGCTGGTGGCTTTTGTGTCATTAAGATCAAAACCCTCTCCATTATCCTGGACGACGAGTTCAAGCCCTCCCCGGTTGGTTGAAGCAGTGACTGTGATCGTCTTTGCCTTCGCATGTTTCGTCACGTTGTTAACCGATTCCTGAACGATGCGATAAAGCGCGATCTGCACAGCAGGCGGTAACGGCGGAATATCGCTCATATGCAGGGCAATCTCAATATTCTGCTTGGTCAATGTCGCCTGCAAATATTGTTCGAAAAGCTGTTTCAGACTAATCTGTGTCAAGGCAGCCGGACGCAGCTCCAGCAGCAAAATACGCATTTCGGCGAGAGCGCTGCTCAGCATTCGGTGAACGTCCGCGAACAGCGAACGTGACCGCTCAGGGTTCTTCGACCACTGGCGCAAGGCAGCTTCGGCCATCGTCTGACTGGAAAACAGTGTCTGGCTGACAGCATCATGCAATTCACGAGCGATACGCTGGCGCTCCTGAAGGGTCGCCAATTCCTGTGATCGTTGGTAAAGCCGCGCGTTCTGAATAGCGACCGCGGCCTGGCTGGCAAAGGCAGACAGACGCTTTGGCGCTTCCGCGTCGAACATGCCTCGCTCTCGGCCAAAGATATTGATGAAACCAATCACTTCGTCCTGCAAGACAATCGGCGCGCCGACATAACTATGCATATCCGACGAAGGGCGCAATGAATCATGCAGATTACTCTCCTGTAAATCATCGATCATGACCGGGGCTTTGGTGGTCTGCATTCGCTTGAGCATAGGCGCTTTCAACAAAGGCGAGCGCCCTCGCAGCAATTCCTGTGTCTTGAGTTCATCACCACCGCGGCTGCGTTCAACGTGCATTGCCTCATCTTCAATCATCACGATGTTGGCAGCGTCGTGCGGCACCACCTGCTCGATGTTGCCGAGAATCCGATCCAATACATCGTCCAATTCAAGCGTGCTGGTGAGTGTTTCCGCCGTCACCCGTAACGCCTCTGCAAATCGCCGCTGCTCCTGTTCTGCAGCTTCCGCAACTTTACGATCCGTGATGTCGGTGTACTGCTCGATGCGCCCACCTTTGAACATCCCGTCACGGATCGGCTGACTCCAATGTTCCAGCCAGCGATCCTTGCGCTCATCTTCTGGAAGCACGTGACACTCAAATCGGTCGGTGAAGGTGCCTTCCGTATAGGCGTTCAGCAGCCGTGACGCGTAGTCATCGGGGTCAGCAAAAATGCACTTGAGCTTAGAATCGATCAATGCCCGCTTGTCTTCACCGATGAGTTCTTCGCGCTCGACACCGAAATAAATCTCGGTCGCTTCATTCAGCCAGACAATCGTGAAATCCCGATCAAGAATGAGGACAGCTACCATCGACGTATCGAAGACATCATCAATCAGCGAGCGATACTCTTGTTCACTGCGACGAAGCGCTGCGTCTACCCGATAGCGTTCGCGCGCGTAACGCGTAGCCCGAAGCAGCAAGCGACTGTCAATCTCGCTCTTGACCAGGTAGTCTTGAGCGCCCGCCTGCACCGCTTCAATACCTCGCTCTTCATCATCCAATCCCGTGAGAACGACGACCGGCATGTCCGGTGCTTCGCTCGCCATCTCAAGAACAGTGTCCACGCCGGTACTATCCGGCAGCGATAGATCGAGCAGAATGACATCATAAGTCTCTGCCTGTGCGGCGTCGATCGCCGACATCAGTGTGTCCACCTGGCGTACTGAAACATCAGGCGTTGCACGCAGCATTTCCTGTATCAACCGGGCATCGCCGGGATTATCCTCGACTAAGAGAATGCGCATGTTGCTCTCTCCCTGCGACTCCCTGACTGTTCAGCGCAAATGCTGTGGAAGTTTGACAATGGAGAACCAGAAGTTTTGAATCGACTGGACGATGGTGATGAACCGGTCAAGATCGACCGGTTTCGCGATGTAACAGTTTGCATTTAGCCCATAGGCGGCGAGTACATCGTGTTCGTCGACAGATGTCGTCAGAACAACGACCGGGATGAGCTTGAGGGTTTCGTCAGATTTGATCTCGGCCAGAACTTCGCGTCCATCCATACGCGGTAGATTGAGGTCGAGCAGAATGATGTCCGGGTGAGGCGCATCAGCGTATTCGCCCTTCTGGCGCAAGAAGCGCATCGCTTCGACGCCGTCTTCGACCACATACAGATTGTTGACGATTTTGCTGCCCTTCAGAGCTTCCTGGGTGAGCCGCGCATCCCCCGGACTGTCTTCAACGAGCAGAATCTCAATCGGTACCGCGTTTTTTCCGCTACTCTTCGGCATTACTGTCTCCTTGCTCCTGTGTCAGTGTGCTCGAAATCGCAAAATAGAAATTCGAGCCATGACCAGCCTCCGATTCCACCCAGATTCGACCGCCATGGCGCTCAACCACACGGCGGCAGATCGCCAAGCCGATCCCCGTGCCTGGATACTTGCCCCGGCCATGCAGACGCTGAAAGATTTCAAAGATCCGATCCTTATATTTCTCCTCGATGCCGATACCGTTATCCCGCACCGTGAACTTCCACAGGTCGCTCACTTTCTCCGCGCTGATTTCCACACACGGCGGTTCCTCGCTGCGGAATTTGATCGCGTTGTTGATCAGATTCTGCAAAAGCTGCGTCATTTGTAGTTGATCTGCGGTCAACACAGGGAGATCGCCGGAAGTCACCGTCGCGCCCGTTTCCTGGATCAAGACTCCCAGGTCTCTTTTGACAGCATCCAGCACCTGGTTCATATCCACCATCGAGAATGCACCCTTGCGCGTTTCCACCCGTGAATATAACAACAAATCCTGGATCAACTGCTTCATACGTGTCGCGCCATCGACGGCAAACCCGATGAACTCTTTAGCATCCTGATCGAGTTGATCGCTGTAGCGGTTTTCGAGAAGCTGAAGGTAACTCGAAACCATACGCAGCGGTTCTTGCAAGTCATGCGAAGCGACGTAAGCAAACTGCTTGAGTTCTTCATTGGAACGGCGCAGGCGTTCCGCGTAGTTGGCGACGCGCCGTTCGCTGCGCTTGCGCTCGCTGATATCCATGATCACGCCGCACATATGCCGCTCACCATCGTGCGCGTCGTGGGGCATGACGGTCATGCGTGCTTCCACAGGGACGATACGGCCATCTTTCGCTACCAGGCGGAATTCGACGCTGCCCGGCCTCTCTTTTTCAAACAGTGCCATCGCTTGATCAAACGCTTTGGGCAAATCGTCTGCGACGATGATCTCCTGCCACAGGTTGGCATTGTCGAGCCAATACTCCCGGCTGTATCCCAGAATAGTCTCAACCTGGGGACTGACATAAGTCAGTCGTTGATACCCATCCGGCTTACCCACACCTTCCCAGACAATACCCGGCACACTTGCCAGGATTGCGTCGAGACGACTGCGCTCATCGTCCAGCTGCGCATTCAAATATATGAGTTGTGCCTCCGCTTTTTTGTAAGCGGTGACATCGCTAGTGATGCCGATCAGCATTGGCTGTCTGGTCACGGCATTCTCCACAAGTCTGGTGCGGCTTTCTATATGTTTTGTGGTACCGTCTTTGGTTCTGATTCGATATTGCATCTGGAATTGGGGATTCGAGATTCCCTGCATTTCGGCCAGCGCACGCTCACGATCATCTTCATGAATAATGTTGACGAATGAATTGGGGTCTTCGACCCAATGGCCTGTTGGGTAGCCAAACAGTTCTTCGGCGTAGTCGCTGATGAAGGTCACTTGGGGTTTCCCATACTCATCGGCCATAATTTCCCAAACCACGCCCGGCATATTGGCAATGATACCTTTTAGCCGTGTCTGTTCTTGCATCAACAGCAGTGTGAGGCGCTCACGATCTGCCTCATATTGTTTACGCTCGGTAACATCTACCGCGGACGGAAGCAGCGCGCTAACTCTTCCGTTTTCATCGAAGATTGGCGCGAGGATAAAATCAATGATTGCGAATGTGCTCTCCCCCGTGCGTACTTTCACGTCGTAACGTATCCGCTCGCCTCTTGCGGCGCGAGCAATCGCGTCCCGCAGTTGTGCCTGCACCGCCTCGTCGTAGGCCCACCAGTATGTTTGATCGAAGGGCTTGTTGACGACATCCTCACGCTCTAGTCCAGCCAGATCCAGGGCGACGCGATTCGCCTCAATCAGAATCCCATCCGGGGTCGTCATGCCGACCAGGGCTGGCAGATTGTCGAGCAGCTGTCGGAGACGCGCCTGCTGCTGCATGGTTTCTGTGACATCGCGGAAGATGTTGACAGCTAATCTCGCTTTTCCATCACGGCCAGGGACAGGTGCACTAGTCAGATGTATCCACCGTTCGTGACCGTCAGCTAGGAATCTCATCCGAAATCGCGCTTCGGCAGTCACATTCTGCGCAAAAACACGCCCACGCGGCAACTTCTCGTATGGAAAAGGTTCGCCTTCCTCATCCAACAGCTCATAACGCGCCTGTATATCGCGCACTGTCGCAGACATCAGTTGTTCGACCGAGTCAAACCCGGTCAGGCGTGCGGCTGCCTGGTTGGCAAAGACAACCTTCCCCGTTGCGTCCTGTGCCGTGATGGCATCGGCTACGTTGTCCATCAGAATATGCATTTCACCGCGGGTCTGCTGCGCTTCAACCAGAGCATGCAAACGCGCGTGATTGGTCGCACTGATGATCGTGGCGACAGCGCCAAAGATGAAAAACTGAATAATGTCAGCCGTTGTAGCCAGGAGAACGCCCAGCGGAGGAAATAGAAAGTAGTCCGACAATACGATGGAGAGCACCGTTGCGAGCAAGCCGGGGCCCATCCCTCCAACCCAGGCTGACAATGTGATGGCTGCGAAGAAGATCACCATCGGTATCTCGTGGAGGGTCGACCAGAGTGACTCAGTGACAAGAAGTGAAAGCAGCACCAACGCCACTGCAAACACATAGCGCCAGATGAGTGGATACTCCTCGTGTCTCTTGAAAGTGGCCTTCAACATGGCGTTCAATCTCTTCCTGCAATCCGGATAATGCCTAGATGTGACCTACCACCAGATAACACGCAACCATGAGATATCAATGACAAAGACACCAGATGGTGTATCGGGGGGATTCTGCACCGCTGTTGTAAAGACTCGCGAGCGCAAGATTGCACCTCTAGCGTTATCCACAGGCCATACTACACAGCGCGACTAAAGAGTGGTCGCCGCCTGCGCCGAAACTCGTAGCGAAACGCCCGCACCAGCGCGAATTGAATGATCGCTCCCAGAATTATGAGCAGGAGTAACCAGATGGGAGCAAGCCCCAGCGCCTGCACAATGAGCTGCGCACCGACCAGCGCCGACAGCAGTACCAGGAACTCAAACGAGAGCGAGAGCATGATGACCGCGCCAACCAATGCGCCGAGCAGCACAACAATATCAGAGACGCCGCCCGCGCCGAGCGCCAGTGCAAACGCCGTAACCAGCATGATTCCCACATAGGCACCGATCAGCAGCACCGCACCATAGTAGAAGACCACCGCCAGCCCTACACCGATCAAGGCACCGACCAGGAAAGCGGCAATGTCTATCAGACCGCCGTCACCGGGGACGAGCGCCGTAGCAACGAGACCGCCAATGATGGCCCCGGCCACGATGATGACAAAATCGTAGATGCGCCACCCGGCGACCAACAACAACACTCCGCCGATCAGCAGCAAAACCCGTGCCAGATCCGAACGTGGCGGCTGGCTCAGGCGGATAAGCAAATCCTGGATGAAGCTTACCGTCCCTTCGGCGGCCTGCACGGTCAAATCCACCGCATCACTCACCCCTTCCCCCACCCCTGCGAAAGGGGTCGAGGGCGTTGGCAGGGGTACATTCTGTGCATGTCCACTTCCCAGAGAGTTGAATAGGAGCATAAGCAATATGAGAATGATCAGAACGCTGAAATTGCGATAAGCCGATCCCATAGAACCCCTCCTTCCCATGAAGCGCGCCCGCCACCTCACAACCTGACGACAGGCTCACCGTCGCGCACACTGCAGGCCTGCCTGTTCGCTAGCGCCTTGATAACGTCAACGACACTTTCACACATCGATTCCGACAGGCACTATGGTGATTCCTCATCAATATAGCATTTTCAGTTGCAGCGGCATGCGCCGCTCGGGCAAAATCTATCACCCACTTGGCCTATTTCAAGTCAATATCCCCCATCTGACTGGCTCAAGAATAGTGCATTCTGACCTTTTGCAGCACCTGCGCTGATGGACACAATGGTGCACATTCTCATCGACCCGTTGGACTGGAGAACACTGATGTACGGACAAGGTATGTATCTGGACCCGATGTACTTTATATTGGTTCTGCCCGCTCTCCTCTTGACGATGTGGGCGCAGCAGCGCATCCGCTCAACCTACAACAAATGGTCACGTGTCGCGAACGAACGTGGATTGACTGGTGCCGATGTAGCACGTGCCTTGCTGCCGAGTGAGCGTATGGCAGATGTCTCGCTTGAAGTAACGCCTGGCCAACTCAGCGATCACTATGACCCACAGAAGAATGTGCTGCGACTTTCGCCCGCTGTTGCCGAACAGCCTAGCATCGCCTCCATGAGTATCGCTGCTCATGAAATTGGCCATGCCGCGCAGGATCGTGATGGCTACCTGTGGATGAAGGTGAGAAGCGGCCTTGTACCTGTGCTCAGCGTGGCTTCAACACTGGGTTATATCATCTTCGGCGGCGGCCTATTCCTCCAGAGTTCGACGCTTGCCTGGATCGGGGTGCTCATGATTAGTGGCAGCGCGATCTTTTCGCTCGTCACCCTGCCCGTTGAACTTGACGCCAGTAATCGCGCGCTGAAGATGCTGACTGAGCACGGTTTCGTCGCGTCCTCACAGGAACAACAAGCTGCGCGAGCTATGCTCAATTCCGCCGCCTGGACGTATGTCGCGGGGGCAGCACAGGCAATCGCCGGCGTTCTCTATTACGTGCTTGCAATCATGGGGCGCAGCAACCGCCGTCGCTAGCACAGCCATATCGCCCGCCTGACCCATAATGATTTCGCCAGAATGGTCGATACGGCGCACGAGCAATCGCTATAAGCTGAGAAAGATGTGGCGAAAAGCTGAGGAGGATCAGATGCCTTGGAGCCAGGAAATGGATCCTGGTGCGATGAGTGGCCTGGATGCGCCCACACGCACCAAAGCGATGGCAATTCTCGATGCGCTGCTGGATGAAGGCTACGCCGAAAGCGCAGCACTGATGATAGCCATCTCACAGGCAAAGAAGTGGGCGCAAGGCGGCAATATCAACGATGCTTACCATGTAATGCCTCATACCCAGGGCTGGGCTGTTCGTCGTGATGGCATTGAACAAACAAGCAGTCTTTTTGAAACACAGGAAGAGGCGCGCAATCGTGCCTTGGAGCTGGCGCGCGGTGAAGGCTTGAATGTCATCTTCTATTTGGAAGATGGGTCGGTCGGGAGTCATGCCGACCTGATCGATGAAGTAGAGAAAGAGGCATACGATGAGCAGCCAGAAACCGATGAGCAATCGTGAACAGGTCGAACGTAAGCATCCCGGACGTTGGGATCAGGTCGCCGGGCAGTGGAAGCAGTTCAAAGGCGAACTGCGCGCGACCTGGGGCAAGATCACCGACGATGAATGGGAAGAAATCGGCGGGCGATTTGAGCAGTTGGTCGGCAAGATCCAGGAGCATTACGGCCTGGCCCGTGAAGAAGCGGAACACCAGATCGATGAACTTGTGAGCCGCCTCAAGTAATCAAGCAATCTTCCAGGCTTCCCCTGTTCAGACGAGCGAGGTTCCCCTGCCTCGCTCGTTCTGATCATCCACCTGTCCTAGATCAATTTGCGCCAGCTCTCCGATTTTCTCAGCTTCAATCCAGGCTATTCTGGTTCACGAGGCCAAAGTACAAATGAGGTCATGCGCATGATGTTAACGACAAGCAACACCAATATCGGCCTGATTAGCAATTTGAATACTCTCATTGAGATCAATCGAGATGCGGTGATGGGTTTCATGCGTGCAGCAGAAGGCATGACGGACAGTGGTTGGTATCCACAGTTCAATAACTTCACTCGTCGGCATCAGATGTTCATCAATGACCTGGAAAAATTCGTCATCTCGCTGAGCGGTGAACCAGCTAGCGAACGGGTTGCAACCGGGGTATTCCGTCACGCCTGGTTGGACATTTCAAATGCAGCCAGCCGCGGAGATGAGAACCTGATTCTTGCCGAATGCCTTCGCGGTGAAAACATGGTGCTCCACGTTTATGAGACCGTCCTCCAACATGAGCTGCCAGCATCCGTCTTCCAGATCTTGCAAACACACTATGATGAACTAAGGAATGAACTAAGCCACATAAAAGGTGCTCAGCAAACCAAATACGAGTCCAGATAACTTATCATCATAAGGAGTTGATCATGTCAGATCGGATGTACTACAGCAAAGAGGCAGAAGTGCGCGCGCAACGCCAGCAGTTCTTGCTGGCTCTTGCGGCAACAACCATCAGCCTGAGCTTCGGGGTGGTCATCGCCCTTCTTCTCGCGCCTCGCTCAGGCGAAGAAGTGCGTAAGGTGTTGGGCGAACAGATCGATGACGCCTATAAGGCAGGGCGCGATCTGGCGGAGAATGTACGGCGCGATGTTGAAGATCGGGTGCAAAATGCGCGCAGCTAATGTGTCGATTGCTGGCATCCTGCTGGGGCTTGTCCTCGACCACTTTACGGTGCGCTCGAAGTGGGTGCGCTGGATGAGGCATCTGGTAACACTGGCGCTCCTGTTAACGGCATGGTTGAATAGACAACATGGTTCTACGCAGATCAACCGTGAAACTACATAACAGAAGGACATCGAGCGACAAAAGCTCATGACTATGATACGCTCATTGGTTGCGCCCATTACTTGCTTTGACGAAGGCGATCAGGACTTCGTATTGCGGCGCAACCTGCCGCAGGACAAACTTGAAGCGGCATACAACGATGGTGATGTCATGTGGATCGACATCGTCGATCCGGTTGCAGACGAACTGGAGTGGCTTGGTCAGTTCTTTGACCTCAGTCCATCAGTGATGGAAGATCTCTATCGCGTAGACCGGCGGCCATCGCTGCTGGTCTACCCTTCCTATACATTCCTGTCCCTATTTGAGCCGCACATTCATCAACTCAAAGCGGCGGGCAGGGAGATTCACTGCATTATCGGCGAACGTTTTCTGCTCACCGTGCGCACATCCGACTCGGAAACAGTCGAGCACGCCTATGACCGAGCAGCCAAAGATCTGGAGAGTTGGAAGCGCGGGCTAGAGTATTTCCTGTATCTCACCTGCCAGAACACCATCGATGCCTACTACCCGCTTCTGGATCGTATGAGCAATCAGCTCAACCAGTACGAAGAACAATTGATGTATGGAACGCTCAAGGGTAAACAGGTACGCCAACCTGTTTATCGCCTCAAACAGCAGCTCATCACCTTGCGTCAGATGATCGCACCGCAGCGCGAAGTGCTCTCCAACGTGCTTGGCGAAGTCCGCCTGGCCGAAGACGAAATCCGTGATCTCTTTCGCCACCTGTACGAGCGTCTGCTCCGCGTCTATGACTTGATCGATGCGCAGCGTGATCTGGCAGGCGATGTACTCAACCTCATGGAGAACCAGGAATCGAAACGCATGGGGGACGCGGTCAATCGCCTCACGGTCTTTTCCATGATCTTTCTGCCGCTGACCTTCTTCTCCGGTCTGTTCGAGCTAAACTTCGTTACGACGCCGGAACCGGTAGCATTGCCCTTTCCAGGACGAACGATGTTTATGCTCGTGCTGAGTATGATGATCCTCTCTGCCGGGGGCATGTATCTGTTCCTGCGCCGCCGCGGTTGGCTATAGCGCCAGAGGGGAAACGACGACATGCTGCTCAAGGATCGTGTTGCGCTCGTCACCGGCGGTAGTTCCGGCATCGGACTGGCGGCTGCACAGCGCCTGGCAAACGAGGGCGCGCAAGTGGGCGTGCTTGGCCGGAGTGAAGATGAAGTCCGTTCCGCCGCAAAGACCATCACAGACAGCGGCGGCGGCGCTCTGCCGCTGCTGGCCGATGTCTCGAAGCCTGGCGAGCTGCAAGCAGCAATTCAGGAGTTCATTGACGCCTACGGACGGCTGGACATCGTGTTCGCGAACGCGGGTATCAACGGGGTGTGGGCACCGCTGGAAGATTTGACTCCTGACGACTGGGACATGACATTGAATGTCAATCTCAAAGGGACGTTTCTCACGCTGAAATACGCTGTGCCCTATCTGAAAGCTCAGGGAGGCTCAGTCATTGTGACGTCGTCAGTCAATGGAACGCGCATGTTCAGCAACACCGGCGCGACGGCGTATGCCTGTTCGAAAGCCGCCCAGGTCGCCTTCGCCAAGATGACGGCGCTGGAACTGGCACGTTTTCGTATTCGTGTCAACGTGATTTGTCCGGGCGCGATTGAATCAAAAATCAGAGACAACACCGAACGCAAGAATCTCGACAGAGTGAGACAACGGGTTGAATTCCCCATGGGGGAAATCCCCCTCACAGATGGTCGGCCAGGCACGCCTGAACAAGTCGCCGACCTGGTGCTCTTTCTCGCCTCGGATCTCTCCAGTCATATAACCGGGACTGAGATCTGGATCGATGGGGCACAGTCGCTCTTGCAAGGGTAATCCTCACAAGAAGGTGGCTTCCCGGGGTTGGCCGATGTAAGCGGCGAATTCGTCGAGCCGCTGCTTTTGCGTTTCATTCGGGCGAATGAACGGGCGCACGGCACGGATGGTCGCCCAGGCTTCGCCGGGTGTTTTGCCCTGCTGCACCAGATACGCCGCCACCATGGAGGGCCCCCGCCCTAACCCTTCCCAGCAGTGGATGTACACGCGACCGCCCCGCTCGACCTGCTGCTCGATAAACGCCGTTCCGCTGACGAGTTGTTCGATTGTTGGGGCGGTATTGTCAACGGTCGGCAAATACAGGTAGTCGAGCGGTAAACTGCCAAGCTCAGCATGATAGTCGTACTCGTCGCGCATGTTGATGACGCCGGTGACACCCGCGCGCGAGAGTTTCGCCCAAACACCGCGTGCCGGCTGACCGCCAAGCAAGATGGAGGGCGTAATGCGACTGAAGCGCCATACAGGCTGCCCCGTTAACCAGCGCCACAATTTATCAGCCGCTGCTAGAAATGTGAGATATAAGCCTTGGGTGCGCAGTTGATTAGACAGCCGCCTGATCTCGATCCAGATGCTCAACAGAGGTCTCCAAAGTGGTCGCAGGTACTATGACTCTGAGCGCCTGTGGCACAATGTGTGCCGATATGCGTTTCGCGCGCTTTAACGGTTCTCCATCGCGAGCAACCAGTTGGCGTCGATTCATCGTGACGGTCACTTCTCGGCCCTGCCAGTGTGTGTTCTGAGTCCCGCGGCTCTTCGCTCCCGGCAAGATGCCGCGCAGGATGTCGATCACAAGACCGATGATTGTTCCAGGTCGCACATTGTGGATCACAATCACGTCCAGCAAGCCATCGCTCACATCGCTGGCGCTCACGAGCCGCAAGTTGGGAACACCAATGCTGGTCGAGTTACAGATCATACAGGTGATCCCGCGTTGAACGTGGATTTCGCCATCGATGGTGATCACGTATCGTACGGGCCGCATATCGCGCAGCTTGCGGATCGCATTCATGACATACGCCAGACGCCCACTTTTCGATTTTGCCCCGCGGGCTGCGCCGGCAGAAAATTCAGCTTCGTAGCCGAGCCCTGATCTCAGCAAGAAATACTGATTATCAACACAGCCGATATCAATGACACGCACCTGATGCGTTGGATTGAGGGCGAGGTCTAGCGCCGCTGACAAATCGGTAGGGATGCCAAGCTCAATCGCCATGACGTTAGCCGTCCCACCGGGCAAGAACGCCATCGGCACGCTACTTTCGCGCAGCCCTTCGGCAACTTCCATCATCGTGCCATCCCCGCCATAAGCAGCGACGACATCGACTTGCCGCGCAACCGCCTGCTGGGCAAACCGCCGGGCATCCCCACCCCGTTCGGTGACGCAAATCTCATACTCATGGGTTTGTTGTGCTGCGAAGTAGTTGGTGATGTCGTCCAAGGCGGTCCGTTGAACCCCTGACACGGGATTAACGATGACGCAAATCCGTGGTCGCTTCGCTGTCATACCTGACTCCGTGATGAGCCACTCTGTCGATCAAAAAAGGAGAATACCGCGCGATATTCTCCCTTTGCTCGGATTCCATATTAGAGACTGGGCCGGCGACCAAGGATTAGCGCGCCGATGAACAACACGACAAAGACCACAAATAGCAACTGCGCGATGCCCGCCGCAGCACCCGCGATACCGCCAAAACCAAAGATCGCCGCGACAATTGCTACCAGCAGGAAGAAAATCGTCCAACTCAACATGCGAGTACCTCCTTTTGTCACGCCTTGTGATGTTTTCTCACACAGGTTTCAGTCTACGAAATAGTTGTTGGTCTCACATGGGCAGAGTGACGTGACTCAGGCTGGGTCAAGTGGGTGACACGAACTGGTGCGCCGCCCCTCTTTGAAAGTCATAGAGTTAGCAGTGCAGCCTTGCTGATGGATGCTTTTCCAGCGGCAGAGTACCATGTGACCAGGAAGGAGCAGAATCGATGTGAGCCGTTCTTGCCTCACGTCTCCGCGTGATGGTTCGAGGAATCAAAGTACGGCGCAACCCGAGCGTCCCTATGGATCGCAGCATTCAGGTTTGATTGTGTTTCCCATCATCACCTGGTTCTGATGATGCATCGTCATCGCCTTGGGAAGTGATGGCCCGCACATACTCCGAACGCTCAAATGCGCCGGCGTCTTTGCTGTGGAACTGTTTCAAGATGCCCTGTGTGCTCACCACGGACTCGTAGTAATTCTGTTCCAGCCAGAGCCGCAGATCTGCCTCGACTTTGCGTATATGCTCAATCCCCTCTTTGAGCAATGCCGAGGCCAGCATCGTCACGCGTGCGCCAACCATCAACATTCTGACGACATCTTCCGCTGTATAAATGCCGCCTGTCGCCGCCAGATCCGCTTTGATATGCCCATAGAGAATGGCAATCCAATGCAGCGGCAGCCGCGAATCCTCAGGTCGGCCCAACGGAATGTCCGACCGCAGCCGCAAAGCCTTCGGGTCCAGATCGGGCTGGTAGAACCGGTTAAAAAGCACCAGCCCATCGGCTTTAGCCCGATCCAAACGTCGCGCCATGGCCGCCATATTCGTAAAATAGGGGACAAGTTTGAACGCCACCGGAATATTGACCGCCGATTTGACCGCTTGCGCAATGATCACATACATGTCTTCGATCTGCTCCGCGGTGCGATCCATATTGGTCGGGACATAATAGACGTTCAATTCCAGGGCATCAGCGCCGGCGCTCTCAATCGCCTGAGCGCAGTCCGTCCAATTGCCCAGGGATTTGCAGTTGAGACTGGCGATGATGGGAATGTCTACAGCTTGCTTGCATTTCTGGATGTGCGCCAGGTAATCATTAAGGCTGATGCGAAACTGCTTACGTGCCGGGAATAAGGCATCGGCATGTTCCTGTGTCGCACTCGGATGATCTTTGAAATAGCTGAGTATCTGCTGTTCGACACGCACCTGTTCCTCGAACAGCGAATAAAGAACAACCGCTCCCGCACCAGCATCTTCCATCCGCTTGATATTGTCCAGGCTCTCCGAAAGCGGTAGCGATGAGACAACGAGCGGTGAACGCAAAGATAACCCAAGGTAGGTTGTATTTAGATTCATATTTGTTTTCTAACCCCGCACTAGTTCTTCAGAATCTATTACGTGTCCAACTGCGACTGCGGCGCTGGCTGAGCGAGGATTTTGGCAATCGCACGTAAGTCCAGCCACCACTGCTTCTTGGGCCGTTGATTGGCCTCATCAATCAACTTGGGCATCTCTTCAATATTGTGAATTTGGATGCCCCCGGATTCCAGGCCAATGAAGGCGCTCATCGGCGACTCGGTTTGCGCGTTCTCGATGAGAAATTCGATGCACTTGCTCGCCAGCGTCGTGGATTGAATTCGATCAAATGGCGTCGGATCGCCACCCTGCTGAACGTGCCCTAAAATCGTCTTGCGCACGTCGAACAGGCCACCACCTTCTTCCTCAAACAGCGCAGCCACGAAGTCGGACGTATAGATCGGATTCGCGTTTTCGTTACGGATGATCAGGCCGAGGCGCTTGCCATGTTCGAAGCCGGTCACCAACTTGTCTAGATCAGCCTGAAGATCGCGCAGCGTGACACCTTCCTCGTGCAAGTAGACCCGTTCAGCCCCCGTAGCCAATCCACCCATCAGCGCCAGATAGCCGCAGTGGCGCCCCATGACTTCGACAACGAAACAACGGCGCAGCGCAATCGCCGACTGCTTGATCCGATCCACAGCCCACACGATATTGTTGAGGGCGGTGTCTGCGCCGATGCTCAGTTCAGAGCCGGGCAGATTGTTGTTGATCGAGGCGGGTAGGCAGATGATCGGAATGTTGAATGCCGGGAAATTGTCACGCTCACGGTACAGTTGGTAGGCGCCTTGATAGGCAGACCAGCCGCCCACAATCAACAGCCCTTGAATACCATGTTTTTCAAGATTGCGCGCGATGGCGTAGAAGTCGCGACCACTGGGGATCTCGCGATTGGCACCCAATTCCGAGCCGCCCATGGATGCCCAGCCATTCACGCTCATCCAATCCATCTCGGTCACGGTATCATCGATGAGTCCCTGGAAGCCGTTGGTAACACCGAAGATGACATGACCTTTGTCCAGGCCGATACGTACAGCCGCGCGGATCGCCGTGTTCATGCCGGGAGCAGGCGCGCCAGAGTTCATGACGGCCAGGCGAAGACGCTTTTGTCCGGCAAGCGCTTCGTGTGGCAGCGAGCGCAGCAATGTGCGCAGAGTCCTGAATGCCGCCTTGAAGCTGCTTCCGCGCAAGTCCATCGCGCGTTCGTAATCGTGTGCCGAAATCGCTTCGGCCACAGCTTTTGTTCGTTCCACACACTCCATCAGGGGTCGCCGCGCAATCCGATTGCCGCGCAGACAAATCAACTGCGGTTCGGTTTCAGGCGTGGCGGCCAGAACAGCATCCACAGCAGCGCTACCCATCAACGTGCCCAGGTTGCGGTCGAAAGCACTGGGATTTCCGCCGCGTTGGACGTGCCCCAGGACGGTGACTCGCACTTCTTCGCCCAACTGCTCTTCCAGCACTTTCGTCACTTCCGTGCTGCCAATCGGGTTGCCGTCGCGATCCTGCGCGCCTTCAGCAATAATGACGATGCTATCCCGGCGACCGGCTTTTCGCCCTGCCTTGAGATCGTCAACCATTTTCTGTTGCCAATTGTCGATATTGGGTGGACTCTCCGGGATTAGCACCCAATCCGCGCCGGTCGCGAGTGCCGACATCAACGCCAGATAGCCGCAATTCCTGCCCATGACCTTGACGACAAAGGTGCGCTGGTGGCTGGCGGCTGTACTGCTGATAGCGTCCACGGCTTCGGTAATGCGGTGCAGCGCCGTATCAGCGCCGATGGTCATATCGGTGCCATGCATGTCGTTATCGATGGACCCGACCAGGCCGACAATCGTGAGGTTGGCATGTTTGTCCGCCACCTCCTGGGTGATCTTGCCCATCTCCACCAGTTCGCCCAATAGCGACGGCCATTCCTGGCGGAAAATGTTCGCGCCCGTCAGGCTGCCATCCCCACCGATAACGATCAGATTGTCGATCTCATGGATCAGCAGATTGTGGGCTGCGGTACGTCGGCCTTCACGGGTACGAAAATCATCACAGCGGGCCGTACCGATAACTGTTCCACCGCGATGCAAGATGCCGCCGACCGAGTCCCACGTCATCTTACGGATGGACTCGCCCGCGTCGATCATGCCCTGATAGCCTTCGTAAATGGCGTAGACGTCGATGCCCTGATTGAGGGCTATCCGCACAATTGCGCGGATAGCCGCATTCATGCCGGATGCATCGCCCCCACTGGTCAACACGGCGAGACGCTTGGTTGTCATAGTGGATTTTTCTCTAAGACCTGGAAGCTTTGTGCAAGATGAGTCACCTCACCACCATCACTCTGCGTATATCATTGGGACATTGAACTCGCCGTGTGCGCCCAGCTCACGTCAGGAACATGGGCATTCCAAGTACGTGGCGAACTCGCGGTCGATAGGCATCGGTATCATAGAGTTCTGGCACATTGACGCGCTTCTTGCCCTGCATCAGCGTCGAAATCGGCACGTCGCTGTAGACACCGCGCTGCAAACACACCAGCCGTCCGGATTCGCCGCGCTCGACCAGCCCCATCGCCATATGAGCGAAGTTCGCCGCAACCATAAGATCGAGCGAGTCGGGCGCGCCACTGCGCATCAGATAACCAAGCCGCTGATTGATGATATGCTGCCCGGTCAATTGCTGCAGGGCATCCCCCACATATTCACCAACACCACCGAGCTTACGATGTCCATAGGCATCCGCAGGGCCAGTCTCAATGATTTCGCCGTCCTTGGGCTGCGCGCCCTCGGATACAGTCACCATCGCATAGTTGCTGGGATTGCTGCGCTTGTCTTGCATCACCAGCTCGGCGAGCTTATGCGTATCAAACGGAACTTCCGAAATGAGCGCCCGATCAACACCGGCGAGATAGGCAGCGATCAGCGATGTCTCGCCGGAGTTACGGCCAAACAATTCGACCACGGCGATCCGCTCATGCGAGCCGGCAGAGGTGCGCAGGGCATGAATGAATTCCACGCTGCGCGTCACCGCCGTCGAGAAGCCGATGCAATAATCCGTACCGTACACGTCGTTGTCCATCGTCTTCGGAATGCCGATGACGCGCATCCCCTCACGAGACAAACGCTCGCCGTAGCTCAGCGTGTCATCGCCGCCGATAGGGATGAGGCAGTCAATGCCGAGCTTGGCAATGACGTTAAGAACATGCGGCGTCAGGTCGCGCGGCTTATCATCTGCCTTGTCATCGGTGGACAAGAACGCCGGCACGTCCTTTGGTTTCACGCTGGATGGATTGGTTCGAGAAGTGTGCAAAAACGTACCGCCGTAACGGTCGATGCGGCGGACAGTTTCTTTCGTTAACGGAATGGCCCAGTCTTTGATGTCGTCGTCACTGTCCGGGTTGATCTGCACTAATCCCGCCCAGCCGCGACGGAGACCGAGGACCTCATATCCGTTGTCAATAGCCCGGTTGACGATCGCCTTGATTGCGGGGTTTAGACCGGGAACATCTCCACCGCCGGTAAGCACTGCTACACGCATAATTCTTCTCACCCAATTCTATAAGCAAGGTCATTTCCGCTCCTATTATGCCCCCAATGCGGGCGTTCAAGCAACGGATTGAAGACTTGGTGAGGAAACACATGACACCCGGCATGACATATATCACGGATTGGTTGCAAGAGGTAAATCGCTGTTTCGCTAGAGTGCTATAATATTCTTGGTTTCTACAATTGTTATTGAGGACAACACGATGACTCTGACCGCAGTTCCAACGGGAACATCCACGCTTGAAGGCATTCGAGAACTGCTTGGAAGCGATGCTGATGCACTCTTGAATCATTCTTGCCAAACCATCAGCAAGGAGCGGCTCTATCAAGCCGGCCCAAACCGAGTGTACGACATCTTTGGACAATCCGACCGACCGCCGCAGGTGCTGCGGAGCCTTGAACAACTCCACAGCCACGGACGGCTGGCCGGAACAGGTTACGTTTCGATCTTGCCGATTGACCAGGGCATCGAACATTCCGGCGGGGCGTCTTTCGCCAAGAACCCCGACTACTTTGACCCGGCCAAAATCGTCGAACTCGCGATTGAGGGTGGGTGCAACGCAGTCGCCTCGACCTTTGGCGTTCTGGGGGCTGTCGCCCGCAAGTATGCACACAAGATACCCTTCATCGTCAAGATCAACCACAATGAGCTGCTCACCTACCCGAACAAATACGATCAGGTTATGTTCGGCACAGTGAAGGAAGCCTGGAACATGGGCGCCGTTGCCGTTGGAGCAACCGTCTACTTCGGCTCTGAAGAAAGCTCACGGCAAATCATCGAAGTGGCAGAAGCATTCGCCCATGCGCACGAACTCGGCATGGCGACTGTGCTCTGGTGCTACCTGCGCAACCCCGGCTTCAAGGTCAACGGCGTCAACTACGAAACGTCGGCTGACCTGTCCGGCCAGGCCAACCACCTGGGCGTGACTGTTCAGGCCGATGTCATCAAACAGAAGCTTCCAGAGTCGAATGGCGGCTACAAGGCGATGAACGCCAGCGGCTCCTACGGCAAATATGACGAGCGCATGTACACCGAGCTGACATCTGACAGCCCGATTGATCTGACGCGTTACCAGGTCGCGAACTGCTATATGGGCCGTGTCGGGCTGATCAACTCCGGTGGTGCCAGTGGCAAGAATGACTTTGCCGATGCCGTGAAGACCGCTGTCATCAATAAACGCGCAGGTGGCATGGGCCTGATCAGCGGGCGTAAAGCTTTCCAGCGTCCAATGAAGGAAGGCGTGGCCCTGCTCAACGCCATCCAGGATGTCTACCTGTGCGAGGACATCACGCTGGCCTGAGTTAGCGGTAGGCTGACGAGAACCCTCAAACGCTTGCCTGACAAGTGGCGCGGCCTTTGCAGCTCGGTGCTGGGCCGCGCCATTTTTCTTTTGTGTGACTCGGCAAGGTGCTCCTGGCGCATTTCGAAATCTGATCGCCCAGCACCAGCCAATGACGGCCATAACCTGAATCATGTCGAGAGTACACCGGCAGCGCCCTCTGCATATCCAGGCAAGATTGACGCTGAATCTGGATGACGCACCCGGCTCGTCCCAAACCGAAGGCTGATGCCAAGCGCCAGCGCATAGGCCAGTACCCCTGTGCCGAATACGGCTGCGAAACCAACTTGAATCGCCAGAATGGTTGCCAGCACCGAACCGACCACTGACAGCGTGCCGTTGGCTGCCCACAACCAGGGTGTCATGCCCCCTGCCCCAACAGCATCCACATAGCGCAATCCGAGCGGGAAAGGCCGCCCCATCAGCAGTCCGGTTGGCATCAGCAGTATCACCACGACGACCGCGCGCAGTTCGATGCGCAGCCCTTGCGTGGCGTTCAACACAACCGGCAAAGCAACGACGTACAGGAGAATCAACCCGATCAATCCGATCAGCCCGATGCGCAAATTCGACAGAAGGTGTTCAACAGGCACCCGCTGCGATAGAAAACTACCCACACCACTAAACAACAGAAGCGCGAACAAAATCACTACCAGAGCATAGGTCGGGTTGCCCAGGTAGAGACTCATCTTTTGCACCATCGGGATCTCAACCATGATGAACCCCAGGCCCAGCAGCGCATAATAACCAAGCAGTGCGCTGCCGCCGTGCTGCCAACCAGTGCGCCCACGTCCCAGCGCCAGCGGCAGGATGACCAACGCCGCCGAGAGCACGATAGCGATGCCGAGCGTAAGCAGCAGTGTGCGCGTCGCTTCTGCGCCGAAACCGTAGATGGCGCTGCGCATGAATTCCGGCTTATTCAAGTCACCCAACCGCACCACGTTAAAGAAGAATGGGCGGTTATCGGTCGCAGGGCTGATGTCCAGCGCATAGTCATCGATAAAGGTCTGCCGATTTTCGGCCAGGACCAATGAAGCCACCGGCCCGATTTCAGCCGCTGTAATGCCCGGTGCATATAGAACCGCGAATTCCAGTCGTTCTGCTTCAGCTAACACAGTATCGATTTCTGCCTGCGTGAACGGCGACTTCTTGAGCAGCATTCCAGCCAGGCCTTCATTCTGGATGCGATCCGGTATCAGGTTCGCCAGCACAATGATGTGGTCGGATAGGTTCTCGACGCCCCGGTCTGCCCACGCCTGCATCGCGACTGAAACCAGCCGCAGCGTCTCTGCTGGGCCATCGGCATAATACCAGCGGGAGAAGTTCACCATGCCATCGTCGGTCAAATGGTCGTAATACGCCTCGAACGCCTCAACTGTATAGATGCCGTTTTCAGACAGCGCGAAGGCTCCGGCGGAGGTCGCCGCGAAGGTATCGATCAACGATGCCTGAATGATGTCATACTGCCCCTCATGGGCTGCTAGATAGCTGCGGGCATCATCAACGTGAATCTCGACGTTCGGGCGGCTGTAGATGTCGCCCGTGTAATCAGAAAAGCGCCTCTGAACCAGATCGACAATGATCGGGTTGAGTTCGACGCCCGTCACGTGCTGCGCGCCAAATAACATTGCCGTCAACACGTCGCGTCCGCCGCCGGGGCCGATTACGAACACATCGGCCTCCGGGCGCACATAATAGGGCAAAGCGGTCACGTCATACGCCAGAAAATCTACCGCATCCCAATCGTCCACCCCATCGCTGACCACGTGCCGCTGAATCGGCGTCCCGGCCTTTTCGTCGATCAGAATCGTGAAATGGCCGGGATCGCGGCGTTCCTGCCGGTAATAGACCTGGCTGATACCCCACCCGAACGGAACCGCCCAGGTGTCATCGTAGACCGAAATGCGCGAAAACGTGTTCCAGTCCACCGATACCGGCTGGACATCGTTGTACGTTCTGTGGAGCCGCAGATTCAGCCAGGGCGTGCCGACCTGCGCAGCCAGGCCGATCACCGCCAGGGCCAACGTACCCCCGGTGATCGCCAACGTGACACGCCGCGCGCTCCCCAGCGCGAGGAGGAAGGCCGCCAACGCCCCCAAGGCCGAAGTTAGCACCAGCGCGCCGGGGCCATCGAGCAAGCTCAACGCAGCCACGCTCAGCAAGCATCCAATGCTCGCGCCGACCAGATCGGCAAAGTACAACCGTCCGGCCTGCGCCTGATAATGTTTGAGCGCCAGCGCGACCGTCGCCCCGGCGAAGATGAACGGCACAGTCAATTCAGCGTACATGAACGCCAGCCAGCCAACCTCAGCCGTACTGATTCCATCGCGCAGGTTATCGACGTGAAGTGGGATCTGCTGGTAGACGAGATACGCGGCGAGATTGGCGAACGCATAGCCGAGCGCGAGCCAGGGCAGCATCATCGGCGCGCGCTCTCCGGCGAATGGCCCCGGCAGCAAATACAACCAGACACCTGCCGCCCCACTGCCCAGGAGCGCCAGCGAGATCACCAGAAAGGCGAAGTGATACCAGAGGGTTACGGAGAAGATGCGGGTGAGGACGATTTCCGTCGCCAGGATCGCCATCGTGATACAACCGATACCCAGCATGGTCACAAAACGTGCCTGTTTCATAGCCCTTTGCCGAAAATCTGTTGAACTTGATGGCAGAAAAGTCTACCCGGTCAAAAGCAGATTGACGACAGGACACCCCCCGGTGAAAGCACCGGCGCGACCTCAAAATCATTGACAAGTGACGAGCCGGAACGCTACGATCTGCGCCGGGTATCCTGCACGCATCATCCGACCAACATATGCTCGATTCAGGTTTGCTGCTCCGCACGAAAATATCACCGCCGATAACCCGGCATCAGGTGGTCGAACGCCCTCGACTCGACCGGTATTGCGAACAGGCGCTGGCTCACCCGGTCACGCTCATCTGTGCGCCCGCCGGATTTGGCAAATCGACCGTCATCACCAACTGGCATCAGTCACAGGCCAGTACTGAGATTCCGCTCGCCTGGGTCAGCCTTGACGAAGATGACAGTGAACCGGCTCAGTTTGCCACCTACATCACTGCCGCCCTCGACGACATCAAGCCAGATATCCTGGAGCAGATGCAATCGCTGCTCAACATGACGCCCCCGCCCGCACCGCAAACGATTGCCGCGCTGTTGATCAAGCACCTGTTCGAGACACCGGTCGATTTCTTGCTCGTCCTGGATGATTATCATCGCATTGACAACGCGCAGGTACACGAGGCGGTTACCTACCTGATCGAGCACATGCCGCCGCGAATGCATCTCGTCATCACCACGCGTGAAGACCCGCCGCTGCCACTCGGTCGGCTGCGTGCGCGTGGCCAACTGGTCGAGATTCGCGAAGCCGAACTGCGCTTCACGCCGGAAGAAACCGCGCGCTTCATCCGCAGCGAATTCGATCTTGCGCTGACCGATGCTCAGTTGGCTGCCCTCGACGAACGCATCGAAGGTTGGGCGGCGGGGCTGAAACTGGCGGCGCTGGCGCTGCGTGGGCGCACCGACGTGAACGAGTTCATCCGGGCCTTCTCCGGCAGTCACCGCTACGTCGTCGATTATTTGATGGAAGAGGTGTTCGAGCGACAGCCCGAAGACATCCGGCATTTCTTGTTGGAAACGTCGATCCTGCGCGCCATGACCGGCTCGCTGTGTGCCGCTGTGACTGAAAAGCCAGAAATGGTCGCTCAGCAACTGCTTGAACGCATCTCCGAGCTTAATCTGTTCATCATCCCGCTGGATAGCGAAAATCAATGGTTTCGCTACCATCACCTGTTCGCTGCAGTTCTCAGACATCGCCAGCAGCGCGCAGCAGCCGCGCAGACAGCCGAATTGCACAGGCGCGCCGCCGCCTGGTACGCTCAGCAGCAGCAACTTCAGACGGTGATGTATCACCTGTTTGAGGCGAAAGCTTTCGCCGAAGCCGCGCGCTATCTGGGCGAGCACGGCTTTGACTATATCGAGCGAGAAGGCTATGAACATCCGCTGAGCTGGATTCACCGCCTCCCGCCTGATGCCCTGCACGCAGCGCCGGAACTGCTGCTCCTGGCAGCTTTCCTTTACACCAAGACCCAGCGCGGGCATCTTCCAGAGGTCAGGTTGTGGCTCAACCAGGTGCAGACCATCGCGAACAGCCGCGCAGATGCCTATGGGCAGCGCCTTCAAGCCAGAATTAATGTTCTCGAAAGCATTCTTGCGCAGGAATTGGAGAACGATCTGGCACGCAGCGCTATGCTCCTGGCACACGCACTGCCGCTGATTGCCGACGACTATCACTGGTATGTGAACGCTGCCCTGCAAAAAGCCTGGGTACACATGCTCCAGGGCGAGCCGAACGCCGCACGCGTAACAGCTGGTGAAGTTATCACATTGGCCGAGCAGCATCATGGCTTCAACGTCATGATGGAAGCTTACAAGATCCTGGGAATCGTGCTGCAATACGAGGGGCGTTTCGGCGAGGCGGTGCGCGTTTTAGAGATGGCAAACGCCAGAGCCAGAGCCTGGGGACAGATGCACCACGCCGAACTGGCGAACGTGCTCTTCAATCTGTCGCGCATCACCATACTCCGCGGTGAGCTTGAACTGGCGCATGCCTACTGTGAGCAAACGCTGGCGATTGCCGAGCCTCTCGGCATTTCCGCGCTCACCACCCCCGCCTGGCTCCACCTGGCCGAATTGCAGTGGCTGTTGGGCATGAAAGAAGAAGCGCACGTCTCTACTGAGAAAGCCGCTGTTGTCATCGCAGCTAACCCGGAGCTTGATGTCCCGGTCGAACTCAGCACCTACGCATTTGTGCTGGCACTCATCGGCAACCATGAGCAGGCGCGGCAGTCGATGCTGGCGAGCGGTCTGGATCTCCGCCCTAACGCCGACACCATCAATCAAAATTTCGACCACAGACCGTGGCTGCTGCTGCATATCCTGCGGACACACGTCTTGATGCTGGACTTGCAGTGCAGCCCACAACCACTCTCAACCTGGGACGCGGTGCTGGTCTGGGTCAACGAAATTCTCAGGCACGCCGTTGAGCGCAAGACGGCCATCTGGGAATTGAGAGCGCGCGCCATGCTGTCGGTTATCTATGTGAGCACCGGCGCTGTCGAGCGCGGCCTGGACATGCTGCGCTCAGCGCTCGCACTGGCCGAACCGGAGCGCGTCGTCTATCCCTTCTGCATCTGCGGCGACCCGATGCGAAATCTTCTGCAACGACTGCACCAGCGCGGGGAAAGCACGCCCTTCAGCGCCTCAGTGCTGGCCGCTTTTGCCGTTTTCTCACTGAATGCGGAATCGCCCGCTGCGCCCCGCCCTGCGCCGGCTGGCGACCTGGAGCCGCTGACCGAGCGCGAATTAGAAGTGCTGCATTTGATCCACCAGGGGCTTTCGAACACCGAAATCGCGCAGAAGCTCTACGTTTCCATTGGCACGGTCAAACGGCACGTCGCCAACATCTTCATCAAACTCGGCGCCGACAGCCGCACGCACGCCCTCGCCATCGCGCGCGATTACGGCCTGCTCTAAGCAAAAATCAACCCCGATCTACACCTTTCGGATCGCACGGATCAACCTCGCCTGCGCGTAATGTAAGCCTATCAAATCAACCGCGAATTGGAGATAGGGACTGCTATGAATCACGCTCTCAACAGCCGCGCGCTCCTGGGCGCGTTCGGTTTCGTGCTCATCTGGTGGCTGGCGCTGAACACCGCCGCCGCCCAAACCGAGACGACACCCCCCTTCATGCCGATGATGCTGGAGACCGGTACCCCAGTTCAGGAACAGTTCGAAGGCGCTGCCACCGCGAGGCTCTATGCTTTCAACGGCAGCGAAGGCGACCTCGTGGACATCGGCTTGCGCGGCGATATGGACGCATACCTGGTGCTGCTCGGCGACCGTGGACAAGTGCTCACCTACGACGACGACAGCGGCGAAGCCTTTGGCGCAGCGCTCATTCAGGATTTCTCGCTGCCGTATGCTGGCCGCTACTACGTGCTGGCAACGAGCTACGATTTCATCGACGGCATGATGGTGAGTGAGTTCGCGCTGGCGGCTCCACAAGCCTACGAATTGGTGTTGACCGGTAACAGTCTCATTCTCGACAGCGATGCTGACGTTGCCCCACTCGTCGCGACGGCGGTCGAAGCTGGCGACGATCTTGAGCACGCGCTGGACGCCGAACAGCCAATCGGTTATTTCACCTTCGAAGGCGCAGAAGACGAAATGGTCAGCCTCGACGCCAGTTCAGAGAGCTCCCGCCTGACGCCCATCATTCACCTGTTTGCGCCGGATGGTACGCGCATCGCCATGAGCGCGACGCTGGACGGCAGCACCAGTGCTGCTACGCTCGAAGCTGTTCCCCTGATGAGCGATGGGCAATATCTGTTCATGGTGATGGATGTCTTCTTCGTTGACCGGCTGGAGCCAAATGCGGGTGATTATGGACTCGGCAAGCTGGACATAAGCGCAACCATCGAGTAAGGCATATCAGGCACAGCAGACGACAGTCCATGATGCGCTTCGCCTGCTCGCAGCCCAACGCACAAGAATCAACCGGCAATCTACATCTTTCGGATCGCCCGGATCAACCCCCGCTCCTTATATCATGATGCTATCGAATGCATACGCAGAGAGTGGAGAGGGCTGATGACAAGGACACCATCATGACGCAGTTTTCAAACGACGACACAGGTGAAACGCGTTACGAAATCCGTGTGAAGGGACACCTGGACGAAAGTTGGTCGGATTGGCTTGACGGCTGGGTAGTTGCGCGCCTGGACAGCGGTGAAACGCGGCTCACAGGCGACGTGATCGATCAATCTGCACTGCATGGGATACTCCGCCGCCTGCGTGATCTGCGCCTCATCATCATCTCGGTGCAGACACTCGGCGACAGAAGCTGAAACTTTACGCACTCGACACTGAATATCAACACGAACTGATCAGAAGGACATCTGAATGTACGTCACAAAACACTGGATCACCCTGCTCATGGCGGCTGCGCTTCTCCTGTGTCTGGCAGGCACCGCCGCTGCACAGAGCGCCACAGGCACACTCATGGTCGGTCAGCCTGCCATCGTCCAGATCACAGCCGCAGGCGAGGCTGTCCGCTACGAGTACACACTGGAACAGGCGAGCAGCGTCACGCTGCAAGTGCTCAGCGATGCTGCACAGCCAACCATCGCCATCCTGCACGATGGCGAAATCATCACCGAGCAGCCTAACGCCGAAGCTCAGACCGTGGTCAACGTGACTGAGGTGCTCGCTGCTGGAACTTACACGGTCGAAATCGGCACGTTGCACGGCACGCCAGCGACTGTGATCGTGCTCGTAAGCGAGCTCCCCATCACCGTCAACGCGTTGACTGCGGGTAGTGCCGTCACGAGTGCAGTCAGCAGCGCCGCGCCGGTTGCCTTGTTCAGCTTTGCCGCGCTCACAGAACCGGCTTATCTCTACATCGACAGCGGACTGCCGTCGATGGGGGTCGAGGCGCGTCTGCTTGACACGTCCACCGGGCGCGTCAGCGCCACGCTCGCAGTCGATGTGCTCGGCGCTCGGCTGCATATCCCGGCGAGCAGCGTTGCCTATCGTCTCGAAATCGCGCACAGCGGGTCAAACGTTGCGGAATCATTCACGGTCTGTCTCGTCGCTGCCAGCGTCGAGGACTGCCAGTCAGGTGCGACGGATGCCCAACCAACCATCACACCAGTGGCAACCGTCATGTCAGAGACGACTGCCGACTGCACAGTGTCGCCGAACTCCGCCAGCGGCGCGAACTTACGCCAGACGGCCAGCGTCAACGCGCCCATAATCATCGCGATCCCGGCAGGCGCAAGCGCTCTAGTCAGCGGGATTTCGCCGGATGGCACGTTCTACAATGTCGTCTACGGAGTCTGGTCGGGCTGGGTCGCAACCGTCGCAGTGACACCCAGCGCCAGCTGCGGGAGTCTGGCTGTGATCGCGCCGCCGCCGCTGCCGCCAGCGCCGACGCCCGTTCCACCGACCGCCGCGCCGCCGCAGCCGCCTCCCCCACCGACACAGGTGCTTGGGCCTTGCCATGTCTACTTCACTGCGGATGAGCGCATCTACACCCGCCCGGAGATCGACAGCGCCTACATCTACGACCAGGTGTCGGCAGGCGGCGAGATCATCCCGGCCGCACGCTGGAATGCTGACCCATCGTGGTGGAAGACCAGCTATGGCGGCTGGTGGCTGAACGCGCTCGGCACAGCGGGCGAAGTTCGCGGCGATTGCAGCAACCTGCCACTGGTCGCCTGGCCCTAAATCTGAAAGATGGGGCGACCTGACTAGATCGCCCCCAAACTGCACTGCCTTAAAGATGCAGTCCATATCACCAAACGGAAACTCTACAACCAAGGACAAGACATAATGTACAGCCTTCGTCATGCGCTGCGTTTCGTCTGTATGCTGCTCGCACTGGTCATCGTAACCAGCACGACTGGCGGCATTCGGGAAGCGCGAGCGCAAACACAAGAAACCGGCGACCCCGTCGTCTACCAGGACCCGCAGCGCGCGCCCTACGAGCGCCTGCTGGCGGCGTCGCAAATTCCGGCGACCGTCGAATTCCAGGTGGGCGGTTTCCCAAACATGATCTTCGGCATGTTTCCCACAAGCGGCGCGAACCAGGTTGAACGCGCCGAAGAGTTCGTGAATGAATATCGCGATCTGTTCCTGCAAAATCATTCTGATCTGGCGCTCTATGTCCGCACGACCATCGGTATGACCGAAACGGGCGAGGAGACGGTCGTCTTTGAGCAGACTTATCGCGGCGTCATGGTTGAGGGCGCGCAGCTTGCCGTCACCATCCTTGGGGACAGCGTTTATATGGCGTCGGGCAATCTCCTCACCAGCCGCATGATCGCCGATGACGACATTGACGTGCGCCCGAGCCTGTCGTTCACAGATACCAGAAGCAGTGCGCGAGAAGTGCTTGGCGACGCGGATGCGGCCATTCCCTTCTCGCCGGAGCTACGTATCTTTGACCCGGCGCTCAACGATACCGAGGCGTCGTCGCAGCCGCGTCTGGTCTGGAAAGTCATGACCCAGAACACGGAACTCCTGTTGGATGCGCGCACGGGTGAAATCGCGCGTCTGATCGAGCGCGAGGCGGACGAGACCGACTTCGATCTCGATCTGGAGCACGCGCACGGCACCAGCCATTATGACACCGGCTGCTACTGGTGGACTTCGGCAGATGAGGAAGTTGGGGACGAAGATGGCGTTTACGACGACTGGCAGGATGATACCGAGATCACTACAGCCTGGGAAGCGTCGCACTTCGCGTACAACTTCTACTTTGACAACTTTGGCCTCGAGTCGTACGACGACAGTGATGGCGATCTGGAAGTCTACGTCTATTCCCAATGGACAGATGGCAGCAGCACCGTCAATGCACGCTGGAAGGCTGGTTTCGGCTGTGACCTGATCGAGTTTCGTCCCGGCAAGGTTGCGTTTGATCGCTTGACGCATGAATACACCCATGCGGTGATCTCCTACCGCGATGTGGGCTTGTTGCAAGCGACCTATACATCGCGTGTCCTCAACGAGGGATTTGCCTACATCATGGCTGCCTTCAGCGATGGCAACTGGACGATTGGCGAAAATACGGTTGATGGCAGCGGCGCGAGCTGGAATCTGGCGAACCCGACCACGAACAATGCGCCCGACCGCTGGAGTCAATACAACACGGCGCTCACCGAACATGCCAACAGCATGATATTGGGTCGGGCTGCGAACCTGGTCACAGACGGCGGAACATTCAATGGCTATACCGTCACCGGCATCGGCAGAAGCAAGGCGATGGGTCTTTTCTACCAGGTGACGAGGCACGCGACCGAAGGCACGAACATGCCCTGGGTTCGCCACTATGCCGTTGGTACTGCATTGGTGTTCGCCAATCCCCCGCAGGTTATCAACAATGGTAATCCGCTGTACGGCTTCACGGCGCAGGATGTATGCGCGGTACGCAATGCCTTCGCCGCTGTCGAGTTGGGGCGGGGCGACATGAACTGTGATGGCATCGAAGAACCGAACGTGAACGACCCGGATGAAGATGGAGTCTGGAGTTCGGCTGATAACTGCCCGAATGATTGGAATCCCATCCAGGATGATTGGGATGGTGACGGCATCGGCAACATCTGCGATCCGCTGGAAGGTATTGATGCAGATCGCGATGGCGTACCGGAAGCGTGCTACGGTGATGTCTGCGGCTTGCCGGATAACTGCCCCGGACTCTACAACCCGTCACAAACCGATGAGAACTTCAACGGTATCGGCAAAGCCTGCGATATCACCGAAGATGGCGACTTCGATGATGATGGTGTACCCAACGTTGAGGACAACTGCTTCCTGGATTACAACCCGGATCAGATCAACAGCGATCCGCAGAATGACAACCTGGGCGATGCCTGTGACCCGGATGAGGACGGCGACGGTTGGAGCAACGACGACGACAACTGCATTGCCAACTACAACCCGGATCAGATGAACAGCGACAACGACCCGCTGGGCGATGTGTGCGATATCTGCCCCACTGGCGACAATATGACCGGTGTGGCGGAAGGCTCGCTCGATATCAATCCCTACGACGATGATCCCGGCGACGTCGTCATCTATTACGACGAAGAGACGTACACCTGCAATGAAGGCGTGACGCGCCCGGACCTACAAGGTTTCCCCATTTTCGATACGGGCGGCGTGTTCACATCGGATTGCGTGCCCTATGACGTGACGATCTTCCCAAAGCCCGGTGGCTACGAAACGCTACCGATCCAGATGAACAACGATGGCCTTGACTGGTTTCCTCGCGGTGCGTTCATGACGGTCACACTGGATGGGCTGCCGGAAAACGTGCAAACCTGGATTCAGGACAGCGACGGGCGTTCGTTCGGCAGCAGCCACACTGCAGAAACGCGTACGATGCGCGTGCGTCCGCTCGGCGGACAGCAGTACGCGATCGGTATGGCGTTCCACCCCGACATGACGGCAGACGAGCCGATCACCTTCAATGGGCGGATCGGGTTGGAGTTCGGCGGTGTGCCACTGTGCCCGCCCGTATCGCGCCCGACTATCGATCTTGGCGAAGCAATCCCCGTGACACCGGTTTTGCCCATGCCGACGCCGACTGTGCAGCCAACGCTGCCCCCGCCGCCCGCCCCAACCGCAACGCCTGACATGTGCAGCGGCTTCATGCTGACTTCGCCGAGCGGCGGCATGGTCAACGGCCCGATGACGTTCTACTGGAATCCTGTCGTGACCGCCACGCATTATCGCATCTCGATCTTTGATCAAGCTGGCGGCTCTCTGCTCTTCATGGGCGATAGCCCCGCGCCGAACACGAACGCTGAAATCAACGTCAGCCGCGAGATGATCGGTGGCAGCCAGAATCTCGTCGTTCAGATCGACGCCTTCGCCGGCGACACGCGTCTCTGCTATCACACGTCGTATCAGCATCGTGAATCGCCGCCGGATGCGCCGCCGCCAGCCGCCCCTTGCGTGATCACAATAACGGGCGCAACGCTCGTCTACACAGTCCCGGTCGTCGACTCTGGCAACATCTTCGACCAGGTGCAGCCCGGTCATCAAATGACTGCTGTCGGGCGGCTGGCCGATAACTCCTGGTGGAAGACGGACTATTGGAACTCATGGATTCAGACGAGCGCGGTCGGCTCAGCCGCTACAACCAGCGGCGGTTGTGACAGCCTGCCCGTCATCGCACCGTAGAGCAAACATGCTGGGGTGCGGCGGAATGCCACACCCCAGACGCAAATCATCTCTGACAACGTTCATTAGCGTGCCTTTTGCACGGAGGATAGACATATCATGAAAACCATCGTTCGCAGCGTACTCATTGCCCTGGTGGTGGGCATCTTCGGCGTCGCCGGTGTCTTCGCTCAGGCGCTCGATTGCCCGGCGCTTTTCCGCGCAGCGGTCGCGGCGGCGGCTGAAAAATGCGCGGGCTTGGAACGCAACCAAGCCTGCCTCGCCAGTGGCAGCGCCAGCCTGAGCCCGACCGCCGATTATGCGGATGCGGCTTTCGCTCAACCTGGCGACCGCATCGACGCGGCGGCTATCGACAGCCTCACGCAGACCGGCGGCGCTGGCTGGGCGCTGACAGTCATGCGCTTACAGCTCAATCAGCCGGACGCCGCGCCGGATTACAACAGTGTACTGATGCTGCTCGGCAACGTCAGTCTTCAACAGCAGGCAGCCGATCCGGCAGCGCCAGCCGACGACGCGAGAGTCGCCGACCTGACCGCTCAGGTCAATGAGGCACTGGGCGAAGACGCCCTGCCGTCGCCGCTCCAGGCATTCACGTTCACATCCGTTGCCGATCAGCCCTGCGGGAGCGAACTGCCCCAGGGTCTTATCCTCCAGAGCCCCAATCTGACACCGACTGACGGCGGCTATCTGCCGACCGAGGCCTGGGTCAACGGCTGGCACTTCGCCCTCGGTTCCACCGTGTTGGTGAATGCCGACGCAGACGGCACGACGGCAGTCGAAGTGTTGGAGCACTACGCAGCGGTCGGTGGGCAGGATGGCGAGGTGGTGGTGCTGGTTGGACAGGGCGTCGATCTCCCGGCGGGCACGCCGTCTGTCAGTAATGAGGACGGCACGGTCGTGGTCGTGCCGCGCCCGACGCCAGAGCCGGAAGATGGTATTTTCGAGGACTTGCTGGAAGAACTCTTCGGCGAAGAAGAAGTCGCCAATCGCCCACCCACACCGCGCGCCGATACGGGTACGGTCGAAGAAATCATCGAGAGCGACAGCGAGATCATCCCCTACGGTATCTGGAAATTCGAAGTCTACAGCGAGGCAAGCCGGGGCGACTGTGCCTTTAACTTGTGGCAGGATCTCATCGGCAAGAGCGAATTCATCTCCCTCGATGAGATGGTGCATCTCAACTCAGATGGTCATCCGACCTCGTTCTCACTGTTCGGTATCGACTACTCGTTCACATCGACAAGTGGCATTACCTTTGGCGGTGGGACGCTGAGCGATAACGCCAGGTACGAAGCCTTCAAATCTCCCATGGGCGATCTGGTCTTCGAGTGGCTGCGGCTGGACGTGATCACCCCCTTCTATCTACAGGGAAGACTTATCGGCCACATCCGCGACAACTTCGCGCCGCGCGGCTGCGTCCACGTTTTCCAATTCGAACTAACCTCGTGTCTGGTAGACATGATTTACGACGAAACCAGCGGCAACGGGGAATGTCCAGCCGAAATCCATCAGGCAATCGGCACGTGATTGCCTGACGTTCTCCGATCTTTGAGTGCCGGGCCGCCTATGTGCCCGGCGCTCGTCTCAGCCGCCCGCGTTCACCAGCGCCGTTTCCTGAATCGCAAGATCGATGTAGACAGCCGATGTCCAGCCGAAGATCGGGGCAGCCTTGGGCGGACGCTCGCCGGTGAGCGGGTTGTAGTACTCGTAAATATCGGCATGGAGCTTGATCAAGTCGAGCGTCTTGCGCCGTAACGCGCGCGCCAATTCCGGCTTGCCGACGCGTTCGAGCGCCTCGACGAACATATAGTTGACGTTGACCCAGGTTGGCCCGCGCCACATCTGCATCGGATCGAACTTGGGATCGTTCGCAGCGACCGTCGGCAACGGCCACTCCGTCCAGAATGTCTCCGGGTCGGTCAACCGTTTGAGCAGACGCTCGACCACGGACTCAGACAGCCGCCCGATCCACAACGGCAGCAGGTTGAAGATCGTCAACACCCCAACCGGGCTGCTGCCACGCAGCGCCATGAAGAGGCCAGCCTCGTCCGACCAGAGCTTTTGCATCATGCGCCTGGCTGTCTCATCCGCCATTTCCCGGTAGGTAGCGGCGTCATCCGACAACCCGATCAGATCGGCAATCCGCGCCAGGCCTTCCTCCTGGATGCATAGATAGGTGTTCAAATCCGGGGCGACGACGGGCATCCCTGCATCCCAGAGTGGGCTATCATCCAACCCGGACGAAAATGGATGGCGATACTCGCACAACCCGTTGCCGTTGACACTGCGTTCCTTCCACCATCTGTGCCAGCGGCACAGGGGTTCGTAGACCTCTTCAAGAAAATCCTGATGACCGGACTTGTCATACAACTTCAACACCGTCCAGGTCACGAGCGGCGGCTTGGTTACATCCTCCTCGATAGGCGGATTGGCAACCCCCACCCGGTCAGGCTGTTTGAGTCGCGTGATCAGCCCTTCATCATAGATCGCATCCGGCAGCATTCCGTCGTCGCGCTGGTGATCGAGCACGATCCGGATCTGATCTTCGGCCAGCCGCGTGTCCACATGGCGATAAGCGATAGCATGGAAGAACTGATCCCATTGCCAGACCCCGACGTAGTGAATCTTCGAGGGCGTCATCGCCTCACGCGTGAAGTAGTAGCGCGTGTTGAGCAGCCCGGCGCGCATCACCCACCAGGCATAATTGTACTGATCGCGATACTCGTCGAGTACCGGCGGCGCTGCGTCGAACCACGTCTGCCAACGTTCGCGCGCCTCGGCAATGGCCGCATCCGGGTCCGGCAGTGAGCGGTTGTACCCCAGGCGCGGCGTAATATTCAGCAGCAGGCAATCGCCATCCTGCGCTTCCAGCCGAACCACGACGCGCGCTCGTTTATCCTGGGTCACTTCAAGCTCGTTATCGAGGATCGTCGCATTGGTCGTGTAGGCGATGTTGCGTTTGCCGTGCAACGTGCCGCCGCGCCGATCCGCCTGACCACGCTCTGCCTGCGCGATAAAGCGAAAGCCATAGCGCCCCGCCGGCAGCCGCACGAGCAAAGTCTCAGGATCGATGAACGCCCAGTCAAACCGCCCCGGGCTGGTGTTGAGGTGGATCACGTGTGGATAACTATCCACTTCCAATGGCAGTGACGTACCGCCTACATCGATGAAAGCGAAACTGTCGAGAACCGGCACACGCTGACGATAGTGCCCAAATTCGTCCTCCCACTTCGTCCAGCGCTCCGCCAGCCGGACGTAGAGTTCATCGGCGCGCCGGAACAACAAAATACGTGAGCCTCGGTCGGTGAACGGAATGCGCACGAGGTCGATACGGTTATGGAGATTGTCGATTGCAGACATGATGGCTATTTCTTTTCAGCGCCGGTTGCTGATGAACATTTCTATGATCCAGCCCGCTAAAGGTTCGTCGACTCACTGTCAATCGGATAACTGGAATATGTGCCAATACTCTAGCCTTTCACCGCTCCGGCGGTCAGACCGCGCGTCAAGAAGCGCTCGAAGAAGAAGAAGAGCACGATCACCGGGATCGTGATGATAACCGACCCCGCCATCAGATAGGTGCGCGGCACTTCCTGCGTATCCAACTGGCGCAGACCGAGCGGCAGTGTCCAGCTTGTCGGCGTCTCCGTCAGGAACAGGATCGCGAACAGGATCTCATTCCAGGCGATCATGAACGTATAAAGCGCAACCGACGCCACGGCGGGCACCGACAGCGGCAGCACCACGCGCCAGATCGTGCTCAGGCGGCTGCAACCGTCGATCAGTGCCGCCTCCTCAAGTTCGGCAGGCAGCGTCTGGAAATAGCTGCGCAGCATGTATAGCGCAACCGGCAGCGTGCCCGACATATAGACGATGATGATCCCCGGCAGACTGCCACGAATCCCCAATTGGCTGTAGATCACGAACAGCGGAATGCCGATGACGATGGCCGGGAACATGTAGACGAGCAGAATGCCCCAACTCATCAGCGACTTGTGCCGGAAATCCAGCCGTGTCACCGCATACGCGCCGGGGATCGCCAGCAGCAGCGTCAGCGAGACGGTGATCAAAGACACGACCAGGCTGTTGCCAATGTAGGTCGCAAAGTGGAAATCGACCAGCACTGCCCGGTACGACTCCCAGAAGTTCGCCAACTGCTGCCCGGTCGGGATCAGCCGCGTCGGATTCTGAAGCACGTCACCAATAGGACGGATCGATAGGTTGAGCATCCAGTAGAACGGAAACGCCGTCGAGATGACAAAGAAGATGATGAACACCCACTTGAGTATCCGCCCCACGCGCAATTCAACGTCTTCGCGGCTGAGCCGCGACTCCTGTGCTGCTGTGCGTCCGCGTGTTTGGTTTTTGGTCTGCGTAGTCATAATCTAGCGCTCCTCCACCAGGAACCAGCGGAAATAGACGCCGACAACGACGAATAAGAATGCAGCCAGAATCAACGCGACTGCCGCCGCCGCACCGACATTACGCGCGCTGAAAAGTTGATCGTAGATTTCGATGGTGATAAGCTGCGTATTGGCCGCGCCGCCTGTCAGCAGGAACACGTCGTCGAACTTGTTGAACGTCCAGATGAAGCGCAGCAAGAACAGCGTGCCAAAGACAGCGCGAAGCTGCGGCAAGGTGATGTGCAGCAAGCGCTGCGACGGCGCAGCGCCATCGACTTTGGCCGCCTCGTAGAGATCATCGGGGATCGCCTGGATGCGCGCCAGGATGAACAGAAACGCAAACGGGAAATAGCGCCACGCCTGGAACAGAATGACCATCGTGAAGGCTGTGGCGGGTGTGCTCAGGTAATCGATCCGCCGCCCACCCAGCGCGTCAACCAACTCGTTCATCAGGCCGTACTGAGCGTTGAACAGCAGCTTCCAGATCAAAACGACCGAGATGATCGGCGCGATATACGGAAACAGCAAAAAGCCGCGCACCAGATTGCGCCCCGGAAACTTGTCTTTAACCACAAGCGCCGCGATTAGGCCGAGCAAGATGGCGAGCACGGTGCCCGAAATCGTGTAGACGAACGTGCGCACAAGCGTATCGACAAAGCCGCGCGAATTGATCACACGGTTGAAATTATCGAGCGTGAAGTCTTCGAGCGAAAACAAACGCAGATCTGGCAGGTCGCGCAGGCGGATCGGACGGAAGGCCAGCACGACGTTCCACAGCATCGGGAAAATCACGATCACCATCACGATGACGAACGTCGGCAGCAGCAGCCCATAGGCCAGGTCGGCGATGCGCTGGCGCATCGTTACAGTTCGGTCGTGACTACCCACACCAATTTTAGCCTGCGGCAAAACGATGGCGGCGACCAAGACAGCCGTCCAGAGGATCAACATAGCATTGATCAGAGACTCGGCGCTATCAAGAAGGCCTACCAGTGCGCCGAGAATACCGATGGCGACTCCGACAAGCACGCCGCCTCGTGCGCCGCTGCGTGGATTGCGATTGAGGCTGTAATACAGATAAAAACCAGCAATACCACCGGCGAGCGCCCAGACGAGCGCATAAATAGCGAGTTCGACAATAGACAATTGTTGCAGCATAACGGCGTCCTTTTGGCACCGGGCATAGCCAGTCCGCATCGACCAGCTACGCCCGGATGCACATATTTTTGTCGGACGGGACGCCGGGTGAGCTTACAGCGGCTTCGGCCCGGCGTCCTCACTGAATGAGGCTCAAAGCCTATTCCATCTGCGCTGCTTGGATGTCCACCACCTGCGCCTGAATGTCTGCCGCGGCGTCTTCAGGTGAGAGGCCACCACTGATAATATCCGCGATCGCAATCGGCACGACGAGTTCCTGGTAGACACCACCGACGAGCTGGCCCTGGCCCTGCGCCAGACCCCAGCGTGCAAAGCCGGTCGCGCCTTCGGCAATCGTGTTGATCACTTCCTGGCTATAGAAGTCGCCAAGTGGTGCTTTGCGGTCGACGCCTGCGGGCAGCGTACTCCAGCCTTCGACGTATTCAGTCGGATTGTCGGGCGTGCCACGGCGCATCGGGAACTTGCCCTCCGGCGCGACGGCCAGCCAATCCAGATAACCTTCGGACAGCCAGAACTTGACAAAATCCTGGGCTTCCGCCGGCGCGCTGGTGCTGATACCCATCAAACTGACCTGGCCGTACTGCACCGGCTCGCTGCCACTCGGGCCGACGAATGCCGGGACGAAACCACTGTTTCGCGCCAGGAACGCCGGATCATCGGCGCATTCCGGACAGTTCGGCAGCGCGGCATCGCGCAAGCCCGCCATCTCGTCCAGGACGAACGGCGACCAAACCAGCATCGCGGCCTGTCCAGCGAAATAGGTCGCACGCGAACTGACTACGTCGATCACGCCGGGCGGCCCGTACTGCGTCACAAGATCGGTATAGAAGCCGAGTGCCTCGACCATCTGCGGTGTGTCGAGTGTGACGTTGCCTTCGCCGTCAGTTAACTGCACGCCGTTCGCCAGCGCGAAGTGCTCGAACGTTTGCTGTGTGAAGACCGCGGACGGGTCGGTAGCGGCGACGATGCCGTAGAAGTTGTTGTCCGGGTCACTCAGTGCTTGAGCTGCTGCCATGATCTTGTCGAAGTCGGTGGGCGCTTCAAGGCCATTTGCATCAAAAATGTCTTGACGGTAGATCAAGAGCTGCCCCCAGCCATCCGTTGGCACAGAAATGTATCCGCCCATACTATCACCGACTAGATTCAGCGCGCTGAATTGTTCCGCGCCCAGGTCGTTGATGACGGCGGTCGCCGCCTCACTGCTGAGAATACCGTCGGCGTACCATGCGGCAGCATAATCGACCGGGTGGAAGACCACATCCGGCAGCGTCCCGGCTGCCAGATTCGCGGCCATCAAACTGTCGAGGATGTCTTCATTGGTGAGCACCAGATTGACGCTGATGCCGGTGGCTTCGGTGAATCGTTCGATAATACGCTGAGTTGCAGCCGCGCGTTCTGGCTGCTCTTCGGTGCTCCAAAAAATGAGCGATACATTGTCTTGCGCAGCCGCAAAACCCGTCAGGCTCATGAGCGTGGTGATAACCAGCACGATTAACAATAGACGTTTTCTCATCTCCATAGTCCTTTTACTTGTTTGCCTTTCGAATGTCTGTGGATGTCTCTAAATGCGTCCCCACCTCCTGTTCTGGCCGGTCATGCTGCCGGTGATTGCTGGAGCCACGCAAGATCAATTCCGGTGCGAGCAGCGTTGACTGCTCGCCGGAAATCTCGCCTTCGATAACTTGAAGCAGTCTCAGGGTGAGCTGCTGGCCGATGTGAAAGATCGGCTGGCGGACGGTCGTCAGGCCGGGATTCAAATGTTCGGCTGCCGGGATGTCGTCGAAGCCGCCCACCGCGATGTCCCGGCCAACACGCATTCCCATCTCGCGCACGGCGTTCATGACACCAATCGCCATCAAATCATTACCGGTCATGATCGCCGTCGGCGGGTTATCCAGCTTGAGGAGTTGCAGCGCCCGGTGCTTTCCGGCGTTTTCGGAAAGGTCGCACTCCACGACCAGCCGCTCATCGACCGGTACGCCCTTCTGCGCCATGGCCTCATAGAAGCCTTGCAGTCGAAATCTGGCGAACATGAGTGTTGATGGCGGCGTCATGTAGGCGATGCGCCGGTGTCCCAATTCGATCAGGTGCAGAGTCATCGCCGCTTGCCCGGCACGCCCGTCAACATCGATGTAGGCATACGACTCGTTCAGGTCCGTGCGGCCAAAGACGGCAAAGGGGAAATGCCGTTCGAGCAGAAAGCGAATGCGCACGTCATCCACACGGCTGCGCATCAGGATCACGCCATCGACGCGGCCACCAGCGACGAAGCGGCGATAGACATCGATCTCGGAGATTTCGGCGGAGGGTGTGCTCACGAGCAGGTCAAACCCGGAGCGTGCCGTCTCACTGCCGATCCCCGCGAGGAATTCGGCAAAGAACGGATCGGGAAACGAAGGCCCGCCCGTCGGCAGCACCAGGCCAATTGTTTGCGAACGCCGCTTCTGAAGTGCCCGCGCCTGTAGATTTGGTTCGTAGCCCTGGCGATATGCTTCGTCGAGGATCGCGCGGCGCGTTTCCTCGTTCACGTCGTCGAAACCGCCAAGCGCACGCGAGACTGTCGTTATGGAGTAGCCCGTCGCACGAGCAATTGTCTTAAGGGTCGCTTTCGCCATAGAAAGTCATTATTACAATATTCTCGGCAATCCGAAACGTTTCGGATGTCCCTAGAGACTAGTTCAAAACGTTTCGGGTGTCAAATTATTGTACTTTTCGCCCAAATTAAAGAACTTGGTGCGCTGCCGCGAATCAGTCGCGTGCTTTGAGCCAGGCGACTTGATAGGGCCACAAAGTGATCGAGGTGGAAGTATCCTCTACTCCATCGATCAGGTTACGCCAGCGCCGGAAGCCCGCAGGCAGATCGATGTGAATCGTCTCGCCGCGCACGTTGTGCAACGCCAGCAGGCGTTGGGTTCCATCCGGCGACGCACGCTCGATGGCAAACACGGCGGGGTGGAAGTCGTGGATCTGCTGGCTGCCGAGCGGATGAAACGCAGGCTCGCCGGTGCGGCCGTGCAGCAAGCGCCGGTAGCCTTCGAACACCCGGTGGCGAATCGAGCGATAGTCGTTCAACTCCCCTAGCAGCGCATCAGCGTCGAGCTTCTTTCGGTTGATGCTGCGGTAGCGTGCGGTCGCCTTCACACCGTCATGATCGCTGCGCGAGCCAAACAGGCTGTGAAAGTAGATGCCGGGCACACCCATGAGCGACAACATGATTGCTTGCGAGCAAAGAAATCGCTTGCAGGCCGACTCTGGATCTTGCGCCGTGATCTGTGGATCGGTGATCGCATCGAAATAGCTGATGTTGAGTTCATAGGGGCTGCGGCTGCCATCGCTGTTAGCCTTGTACGACACAAAGCCGCCATGATCTTCTGCCAGTTTGACCAGCGCGTCGATGTCCGCATCGCTCAGAATCCCGCGCGCCGGCGTAATACCGATGCCATCGTGCGACGCCGTGAAGTTGAAAAAGCTGGTCAGGTCGCTTGCTCGGCGTAAAGAAGCCGCCCAATGGCTGAGATGCCCCGCGTCCCCCGTGCGAAAGGTGTGGACGGTCAGCGGCGGCAGCGAAAACTGGTAGACCATCTGCGCCTCGTTCTCACCGTCGCCGAAGTAGGAGATGTTCTCGTCGTGGGGCACATTGGTTTCGGTGATGAGCACGACATCCGGCGCGACCACGTCCAGGATGTCGCGCATCAGCTGGATGACCAGGTGGGTCTGCGGCAGATGGACGCAGCTTGTGCCGATCTCTTTCCACAGGAAGGCAATCGCGTCCAGCCGGATCATGTCCGCACCCTGCTCGACGTAGAATAGCAGCACCCGAATTAGATCGAGCAGCACATCCGGGTTGGCGACGTTCAGATCGATCTGGTCATCGCTGAAGGTCGTCCACACGTAGCGCTCGCCCTTTGCCGTCTCGACGCGCGTCAGCAAGGGAAGCGCACGCGGGCGACGCACCTGCGACAGATCCGTCTTGGGATCGACGTTAATAAAGTACTCGTCATACGGCGGCTCCTGGCGGAGGTAGGCCTGGAACCAGGCACTCTTGGCCGAGATGTGGTTGAACACCGCGTCGAACATCAAGCGGAAGTCATGGCCGAGTGCCTGGACATCCGCCCAATCGCCCAGTTCCGGGTTAACGGCATAGAAGTCGATAACCGAAAAGCCATCGTCCGACGAATACGGATAGAACGGCAGAATGTGGACGCTGTTGATCCCGCTCTGGATCGTCTGTTTGAGCAGTTGGCGCAGGGTCGCCAACGGCGGCTCGCTCGCGCGGCGCACCATATCACCGTAAGTGATCAGGATGACATCGCGCTCCGTGAGCGGAAATGTGCGTGTCGCCGCGGGCCGCGTGAAATCGACGATCGCCTGGAGTTGCGCAAATGCAGCCGCACCGCGCTCATCGCCATATAACGTACGCAGCTTTGCAGATATGCGGTCACTGAACTGAATAGACATGACACAGAAATCTCATTCGCAATACGGATCATAATTAATCATACCGTACTTCGCCGCATAAGCCGAATGCCGCCTCGCCATGATACGCCAACCCTTTCCAGCGAGATCGACCTCATGCGCCGTTTCGCAGATGTGACTATATGATCGAACGGTAGGCATTACAGCAAACGAGAATAGCCTTTGAAAAACGGACGTATCTCCCTCACGTTCCTGCCTCGGATGATCGCTATCATCGTCGCAACGTTGGCGGTCGGCTGGATGGTTCAGCAACTCGCACGCTATGCGATTGACTTCCCATTCTATGACCAGTGGGATACGAGTCTGGACATCGCTCAGGCAACACAAGCCGGACAACTTACGCCGGCGCTGCTATTCCGCCAGCATGTCGAGCACCGGATCATCTGGACAAATCTGACGACCGCCGCAGCGACGTGGCTGGACAACTGGTCGATGACCTTCGAGCGAGCAACCAGCATCGTTGTGGCCGTACTGATTGTGATTCTGGTCGTCGCGCTGGAGTATCGCGCGAATCCGAAAGCAGCGTGGGTAATCCTCGCGCCGGTCACGGCGCTCATCTTTGGCGTGCGTGGTCGCGCAACTTACTTGCAGAGTTTCTACAACGTTTTCCTGTTCTCGGTCGTGTTCGCGATTGCGGCCATCTATGTGCTTTACCGATGGAGAGTTGGCTGGCGGGCACTCATAGGCGCGCTCGTACTGGCCGTGTGCAATACTTTCGCGCTTGGCTCCGGCATGATGATCTGGCCTGCACTCGGGGTATCCCTCTGGCTGCGCGGTTATCGACGCTGGAGCTACTACGCTATCTGGGGAGCTGTGGCCGCCGTCACCCTCGTGTTGTATTTCATCGGCTTTGATTCGACAGGCGGCCAATCCAGCCTGCACCTGGCGCTTCAAAACCCGATGGCCGTCGTGCGCTATGTTTTGGGCTTTCTAGGCGCGCCGTTCGTTGTGTACGAACCCGGGGCCCTACCACCCGCATTGGCGATTGGCGCAATCGGGCTGGTGCTGTTCGCGCTCAACGGGCTGTACCTGTGGCTGACCCGCCAGCGATCACCGGCCGGTTCCGCCTGGTTGGGTCTAGCGGTGTATGCGCTGGCGCTGGCGGGAATTACCGCCATCGGACGGCTGCCGCTGTTTCTTGGAGAAAGCTCCGCCCAGCCTTTAAGCGAGCGCTATTACATCCATTCGGTCATGCTGTGGATCGCGTTGGTGGCGTTAGCAGCCCTGAACACGCCACGGCAGGAATTCAGTGAGCGAGCACGCTATTACGGCCGGTTGCTGCTGGCCACGAACGTACTCGTCGGCATGGTCTTGAGCGTCATGTTCATCTACACTGCCCTGCGCATGGCCGACGAAGAACCGTTTCCGCCGCGTGCTGCCACCGACTGTGTGTACGGGTATCTCTATCTGCATGGAGACACCAGCTGTTTCTGGTGGGTATATCCGCCCATGTTCGATTATGTGCCGGGACGTGTCGAACAATATGCGGCACAGCGATTCGGCCCATTTGCCGCGCCGACACAGCAGATCCACCTGACTCGCAATACGCTTGATCAGGGTGTCAGCACAGCTCTGTCGCAGGGGCTGCGCGTGTTCGTCGACGACGAGCGAACGCAGCTCGACCAGGCAGTGCCGGGACGGTTGGTTCAGCGTGTGATGCTGCCTGCCACCACCCGTGACGCACGTTTCACGACGACAGCCCTGGCAGATGGCACATATGGCGATGTGGCGCTGCGCGTCCTGATCCTGCACAGGAACGGCGACACGGAGACTGTGTACGAAGGCCTCTACGCCATCGGCGATGTCAACCCACTGTCGATCACAGTGGACTTGCTGCCATATGCTGGAGAAGCCGTATGGCTGATCCTGGACGCACAGACTGTCGGCCTGGCGCTGATCGAGCAGATCCACTGGTACATGCCCATGATTGCCGTAGCATCAGCAAGCTGAACCGATTGCCACAGCCTACACAGCACCGATGCCAAGTCCCGGCGCGCCGGGCTGCGACGTTTGATACGTGCTGCCGGTCAGCCGCGCCAGAATCTCCAGGCCAATCGCCGCGCGGCGCACGCGCTCACGCCCCTGGTTGAGCGCCGCCGCTTCGAGATGATGCCCACTCGGATAGATGCCCGGCGCATTCCTCAAGCCGAACTTCAGGTAGATCGGCGCGCCGATGCGGACGATCTCCGGCAGTTCGTAATAGCGCGTGAAACCGCCCAGGCCATCCGGCCCTTCGACGTACAGATCGATAGGCTTGTCTGTCACCTGGCGGACGGCAGCCAGCTGCGGTAGGGTAATGTTCGAGGCGACGTTGATCGTGTCGATACCTGCCTCGACCATCAGTTTGATCCCCACAGGGTTTGACAGCCCCATCAACGCCGAAGCTTTCATGATCAGCGTCTCCGGGATGACGCCTTGCTTGCGCGCCTCGCCCACCAACCAGGTGAGTCCTTCATCGGCAACCAGGATGCTGCGAATGCCGCAATCGACACCGCGCAGCACATCCTCGAAGGCATAGAGCAGTTGATCCATGCCCATATGTCGCCAACCGAAGATCTTGCCGTCCGGCGTCAGCGATTGCGCCGAGCCTTCCCAGGCTGCGCGCGGGCCAACGAACAGACACGCCTCGATCTGATGCTCGTGTGAGATGGCGGCATACCCGCGCAGTTCGCTCTCGGTCAGCAGCATCATGCCGCTGCCCTGCGAGATGCGCAGCACAGGCACGCCCAGTGTCTTCGCCTCGGCGAGTACCGCTGCCAGCGTGTCTACCCCTTCAACACTCGGAATCTCGATGCGATAGTGTGCGCCATCGGGGAAGCGTTTGTCCGACGACGGCAGATCGTGGCGATCCCCCACTGGCAAGCCCAACGATTCGAAGAATGCTTTTGCACGTTCCATGGCGTATATCCTTACCGTCCGTCCCGGCGATGCCAATCGTCGGCATACAGGTTGAAATAGCCGTCCTGCAGCGGATGCTCCGCGAAAATCGCTTCGTCAAGTTCGACACCGAGACCTGGCCCGTTCGGCAGCGCGAAGACCCCATGCTCAACTTCAGGCACACCGGGCGCGGCTGCCTTGACCCACGAATCTGCAAAGTCGTTGAAGTGTTCCTGTACCATGAAGTTCGGCATGGTCGCCGCCAGATGCAGCGCCGCCGCCGTGCTCACCGGGCCACCGACATTGTGCGGCGCCATCAGCACGTTGCAGGCATCTGCCCAGGCTGCCAGATGCCGCGTCTTCGCCAGCCCGCCCAAATGCGTGATGTCCGGCTGGATAATGTCAACGGCGTTCAAATCGAACAGGGCGCGAAACTCGTTCATCGAATGCAGGCGCTCGCCGGTCGCAATCGGGATATTGACCCGTTCCGCGACTCGCTTCAGTTCCGGCAGATTTTCCGGAGGGACTGGCTCTTCGATCCAGGCCGGACGGATGTGCTCCAGTTTGTTCGCCATCAGGATCGCGGTGGCCGGATTGAAACGCCCATGCATTTCGACCATGATCTCGACTTCCGGGCCGACGGCGTCGCGCACCGCTTCCAGCAGCGCCACCGAACGCGCCTGCTCGTCGCGGTTGAGTTCATAGTAACCCGCACCGAAAGGATCGATTTTGAGCGCAAGATAACCGCGTTCGACGACTTTTTTCGCCGCGGCATGAAACGCCTCCGGCTCGCGCTCGACGGTATACCAGCCGTTGGCATAGGCCTTGATGCTGTTCCGCACAGCGCCGCCGAGGAGCTTGTACACTGGCTGGCCGAGCGCCTTGCCAATGATGTCCCAGCAGGCGATTTCGAGGATCGAGATCGCGGAGATCGTCACCTCACCGACGCGGCCAAAATCGCCGATGGTCATGCGCGTGACCAGGGCTTCCGTGTCAAACGGATCGTGACCGATGACGTAGCGCGGAATCGCCTCTTGCAGATAGCCGAGCAGCGCCCGCGTCCTGTTATTGAGACGCACTTCGCCCAGGCCGTAGATACCGGCGTCCGTCTCGACTTTGACGAATGTGAGATTGCGCCAGGGTGTCCCTAACACCATCGGCGTAACAGCGGTAATTTTCATGGTTACAGCGTCCCTCCCAGACTCCAGGGATTGAACTCATCTTCGCCAACGCCCTGCGCCTCACTCTTGGACGGCTCGCCCGATGCCACACGGATCGCCAGATCGAGCATCTCGTCGGCGACAGCTGGCATTGAGCCATCTTCGACGATCACGCCAGCATTGAGGTCGATGTCGTCGGTCATGCGCTCGTAAACGGCAGTGTTGGTGCTGATCTTGATGCTCGGCGCAGGTTTGAAGCCGAACACCGACCCGCGCCCGGTCGTGAACAGCACCAGATTGCAGCCCCCGGCCACCTGTCCCGTCACCGAAACCGGATCGTAGCCCGGCGAATCCATAAAGGTGAAGCCGCGCGCCGTCACCGGCTCGGCGTAGTCATAGACGCCCGTCAGCGCTGTGCTGCCGCCCTTGGCGACCGCGCCTAACGACTTCTCGTAGATCGTCGTCAGCCCACCGGCCTTGTTGCCGACGCTCGGATTGTTGTCGATCTCGATCCCCAACCGAGCCGCGTGAGCTTCCCACCAGCGCACTTTTTCGATCAGCTTCTCGCCGACCTCGCGGCTGATCGCGCGCCGTGTCAGCAAATGCTCTGCCCCGTAGATCTCCGGCGTCTCCGCCAGCACGACCGTCCCGCCCTGGCGCACGATCTCGTCCGAGAGCAGCCCCAGGGCCGGGTTCGCCGTCACACCTGACCAGCCATCACTGCCGCCGCATTGCAGCGCCAGCATCAGCTCGGAGACCGGCTGCTCTGTGCGCACAGCCTGATTCGCGACCGGCAGCAGCGTCTCGACCGCCGCGATCCCCGCCGCGACCGTCTTGCGGATGCCGCCCTCGTCCTGAATCGTCAGGCTCGGCGGCGTGTGACTGCCATTCAGGCCATAGTTCGCGATCAGATCCGCGATCTGGTTCGTCTCGCAGCCCAAACCGACGATGATATAGGCGGCAATGTTGGGATGCCGCGCCATGCCCGCCAGCGTCCGCTGCAAGAGCACGTAGTCCGCGCCGTTGATGCGATTCGAACACCCAGCGAGATGCGTTAGGGCGATCACGCCATCGACACTTGGATAGGCTGCCAGTCGTTCGCGCGTGAAATGGTGGGCGATCTGGCGGCTGGTATGCGCCGAACAGTTCACGGTCGAGATCACGGCCACGTAGTTGCGCGTGCCGACGCGCCCGTTTTCACGCAAGTATCCCTGGAAGGTGCGGCGCTCGCTCTCAGGCAGATACGTCACCGGTTTCGCCGCCGTGCCGAAAGCGTAGTCGCGGGCGAAATCGCGCACCGCCGCGTTGTGCGTGTGGACGTGGTCGCCAGGCTGGATCGGCTGCGTGGCAAAAGCGATGATCTGCCCATAGCGATGGATCGGATCGCCTACACCCAGGGCACGCAACGCGACTTTGTGCCCACCGATGATGAACTGCCGGACAGCCACCGGCGCGCTGCCGCCGCCGGGATCAAGCTGCGTGCCCACCTGGAGCGCGGTCTTGGCGATAGCGACATCGTCGGCGGGGTGCAGCCGAATCGCCACCTGCGCCAAGGGCACAACGCCCTGTGGCGACGAATCGAATAGCTGGAGATTGCCGTCTGGCATATACGCGTACTCCTACGGCGTGTACTGGCCGCCGTTAACTTCGATGATCTGGCCGGTGATGTAGCTGCTCATCGCGTCAGATGCCAGGAACAGTGCCGTCCCCGCGCACTCCTCGGCCTTGCCGACACGCCCCATCGGGATCGTCCCGACCAGGACTTTCATCCGTTCCGGTGAGGTAAAGCGGTCATGAAACGGCGTCTGGATCAACCCCGGCGAAATCGCGTTGACCCGGATATTCTGCTGCGCAAGTTCTTTCGCCAGCCCGCGCGTGAACGTGCTCACTGCCGCCTTGGCCGACGCATAGAGCACCGAACCGCCGCCACCGCCGTTGCGCGCTGCAATCGAGGTCAGGTTGATGATATTTCCGTGACCCTGTTTTTGCATGATCGGGATGACGAGGCGGCAAACCTGAAACGTCTGCGTGATGTTCACGTCCATGATGTAGTTGTAGAGATCGTCATCGACCTCGTGAACGGCCCGCCGCTCCACCAGCGCACCAGCATTGTTGATGAGCACGTCGATGCGCCCAAAACGATTCATTGTCTGATCGACCAGGCGCTTGACTTGTTCGGGGATGGTCACGTCCGCCTGCACCAGAAAGACATCGCCACCGGCAGCTTCAATCGCCGCCGCCACGCTGTTCGCCTCAGCCTCGCTGCGGTTGTAATGCACGGCCACTTTCGCCCCGGATGCCGCGAACGCCTGTGCAATCGCCGCGCCAATGCCGGTGCTTGAACCCGTCACCATCGCTATCTGGCCGTCAAATCGAATATCCATGATGCTTTTCCTCGTGTATGCGATGAAGACTGGTGCCCAAGCCCAGGATTCTTGCACGGGCGAAAAGCTCCGTCCGAATCCGATCGCGTCAACCGAAAATCAGTCCACCCGGCGCTTTGCCCTCCGGGGTTCAATCATCCTTCACGCAAGCGCGATCGGATGCACCCACGACCCGGTCGCGCCCTGGAGACGCAGCGGCGTAACAATCAGCATGAATTCGTACACCTGCTCCTCGGCCAGTGCCTCCAGATACAGATTCTCCAGATGGGTCACGCCGTTATGCACCAGCAAGAAGCGATGCACGGCATGATTGTAAGGCGGGAAGGCTTCGACGGTCATATTATCCGCGCCGATCAACACCATGCCCTGCTCATAGAGCATTCTGGCCGCTTCAAGGCCGGGGCCGGCAATCGCGTCCTTGTAAGCGGGCTTGCCATCGCGCAGATGCTGGTAGAACCCGGTGCGGATCAAAACCGCCGTCCCAGCCCGCACCTCCGTGCCCTGTTTCGCGAGCGTCCCGGCGATATCCTGCGGCGTGATCATGTAGGCGTCTGGAAGCACATCCACACCCTTGTAGCCCGCCACATCAAGCAAGACAGCCCGCGTCACAATCGGCGGCATCTCGGCGATGCTCAGATGCGTCTGCCCCTGATAGTTGACGGACTCATCAGCGGCGACCGTCTGGTCTCTACCGTTGAACAGGCGCACCTTTCCAGACGGATCGGGTTTGCCATCGCTATCCTGATGCTCACCGATGTGACACAGCGCGTCGATGTGAGTCCCGGTATGCGCCGACATAGTCACGACTTCCGCCGCCGCGGAAGCCGGAGCGATGTCGTCCAGGTCGCCATGGCGCAAGCGCGGCGACAGCGTATACGGCACCATCGGGCCGGGCACGGGAATGCCTTCGTAATGGACGACGGCGAGGCTGTACACGCGGCCTGTCTTGACCAGCGCCAGCATCTCTGGTGTCACCGTCGGCACAGGTAGCGCGCCATACGGCGTCATCTTGCCCGGTTGTAGATTGGGTTCGCGCTCCGGCATAGCGCCCTCCTCACTCACGCACACGCTCGCCACGTCCATACAGGAACAGCATCGCCAGAATCACCAGTCCGAAGGTGACATCCTTGGCCGCAGGCGCAACCTGCACGATGTTGAGCGCGCCATCCAGCAGGCGGATGATGATCACGCCCGCAATTGTGCCCAGATATTTGCCCGACCCGCCCAGGATCGACGTGCCGCCGACCACGACCGCCGCAATTGCTGGCAGCAGGAATGGTTCGCCCATCTCGTTGAAGCTGCGTCCGGCATTCCCAGCCAGCAGCAGCCCGGCCAGGGCATTCAAGACGCCGCTCATGACGAAGACCATGATCAGCACCCGCGGCGTCTTCACGCCGGAGAGATACGACGCGATCTCGTTGTTGCCGACGGCGTAGGTTTTGCGCCCCAGTCCGCTGCGACTCAAGACCAGATAATGCACCAGCGACACCAGACCCCAGATGAGCACAGCCACCGAGACGAACCCGAACAGCACATCCGTGGCAGCCCGGCTCAGCACGTCAGGCGTTTGCTGGAACTGCGGCGCAGATCCCGTATAGACGACGGTGATACCTTTCAGCACCGCATTCACGCCCAGCGTCAGCACCATCGACGGGATGCGCAGATAGGCAACACCGATGCCGTTCACCAGGCCGACGATCAGCCCGATGCCCAGCCCCGCCGCGACGCCCAGGAGCAACCGCTCATTCTCCCCCGCGGCAATCGAAGTCGCGATGACTGCGGAGAGATTAAGCGTCCAGGGGATGGACAGGTCGATGTTACCCGTCAAGATGACCGCCATCTGCCCGGCGGCAATGATCCCCAGGAAGGATGCCAACCGCAGTTGCTGCGTCAGGAATGTCGGCGAAGCGAAGTTGGGCGTGATGAAGATCGTTCCAAAAATGATCAGCAGGATGATCATGGTGTAAGAGATCAACACACTGCGATCCTGCCGCTCCAGGCCGTTGAACCAGCGCCGGAGCGAAAAACCCCTGGTTGTTTCCATGTTGGATGCCATGGTGTATTCGCCTTCGCTAACGCATCGTATCAAGACGACTGCGAACGGTGAAAATACGACTCGCGCCGGCGGTCACAGCCAGCAGAATGACCGCCCCTTCCCAGAGCGGCTGTTGCAGCGGATTGACGCGCGCGAAGAACAAGATCGTCGGGATCAGGCGCAAGGCCACCGCCCCGGCAATCGTCCCCGCCACGCCGCCCGAACCGCCAAAGAGCGACGTGCCGCCGAGCACCACGATCGCAATTGATTGCAGTGTGAACACCGCCCCGGTGGTGGCATCGCCGGACAGCGTCTGCGCCGTCAGGAATAACCCACCGATGGCAGCGAATAACCCGCCCATGACGTAGGCCGCCACCTTCGCCAGCCGGACGTTGACGCCGCTCATGTAGGCTGCGCCCTCGTTGCTGCCCACAGCGTAAACCCACATGCCCAGGCGTGACCGCCGGAAAGGTATCCAGACGACCACCAGCACGATAATCAGGAATATCAGCGAAGCCGGGATGTAATCAAAGAAATTGTTCAAGAACGCCATGATCCCGCTCGGCTCTGCGCCGAAGAAATCACTCGGCAAGAGCTGCCCGACACGCCGCGTCAGCAAATCGCCATAGATACGCGGTACGTATCCCCCCGGACGCGGGCGCAAGAACAGCGCAATCCCACTGTAGACCGACGAGGTTGCCAGCGTGACGATGATTGGCTGTAATCGCCCATAGACGACGATCAGGCCGTTGATCAACCCGGCCAGCGCGCCCACGGCCAGCACCAGCACCACCACGAGAATGATATTCAGGCCATCGTCACCTTCCAGGAAGGTCGCCGAGGCCAGCGAATTGCTCATGCTGATGATCGGGCCGACCGAGAGATCGATCCCGCCGGTGATGACGACCGAGGTTTGTGCCATACCCGCGAAAACGAGCGTCATGCTCTGATTCGCGGTCGAGGTGATCACCGGCGGCGTGAAGAAGCGTTCATTGAGCGAGGCGGTGATGCCTAGCAAGACGAAGGTAATGACAAATGCAATCCCAAGCCGGAAATTGCGTAAGATGAAACGACGAAATGGCGCTGCCGTCTCACGGGTTTCTATGGCAGACATAAATCTCGTTCTCCTGCCGCCTAATGCTGCACGGCGGCGTTCAGACCCAACGCGGCAGACACAATATCTTCTTCGTTGATCGTTTCACCCGACAGTTCACGGAAAATCCGCCCCTCATACAGCACCAGCACGCGGTCACACATGCCTACCAGTTCGCTCAATTCTGTCGAAAAGAACAGAATCGCTGCCCCGTTATCCGCCAGTTGGCGCATGAGCTGATAGATTTCCTGCTTGGTGCCCACGTCGATCCCGCGCGTCGGATCGTGCAGCAAATAGATTTTCGCGTCGGTGAGCAGCCACTTGCCCATGACAACCTTCTGCTGGTTGCCACCGCTCAGGCTACGCACAGGCGCGCGTTCCGAAGACAGCTTCACCTGCATCTGCTCGACCATCTTCTGTACTGCGTCACGCTCTTTTTGTCGGTCAACCAGACCGAACTGATTCAACAGGCGATCAATAACCGCCAGCACTGCATTGTCGCCGACTGACATCGGCAAGATCAGACCTTCGGTTTTGCGGTCTTCAGGGATAAACGCCATGCGAATGCTGTCACTGGTGGCGACCGCCGGGCTGAGGATGCGCACGTCGCGCCCGTCAACGCGGACATTGCCCTGCACGCCGCGCAGCACGCCAAACAACGCGAACAGCAGCTCCCCCTGCCCCTGCCCATCCAGGCCACCCAGACCGACGATTTCGCCTTTGCCGACGCGCAGGCTGATATTGTGCAGCGCCGGTTCCCACGACAGATTATCAACTTCCAGCATCGGTGTGCGCGGTTCGGCCACCGCAGGCTTGGGCGGAAAGACCTGCTCCAGCTTGCGGCCAATCATCAACTGTACCATTTCCTCGTTGCTGACCGCCCCCATGGGAAACGATCCCACGTCCTGTCCGTCGCGGAAGATCGTCAACGTGTCGGCAATCTCCTTGACTTCGCTCATGCGGTGCGAGATGAAAATAACCGACCGGCCTTGATCGCGCATCCGGCGGATGACCTGGAACACCAGATCCACATCCTGCACCGACAGCGCCGACGTGCCCTCGTCCAGGATCAGCAATCTGGGATTGTGCGCGAGCGCCTTGGCAATCTCTACGAGCTGGCGCTGTGCCAGCGGAATTTCGCTGATCAGGGCGTTGGGGTCGAGGTGCTCAAAGCCGAGTTCTGCGCAGATTTTCTCGGTCTGCCGTCTTAGTTCGCTGCGACTGACGAGGCCGAGGCGGTTACGTGGCGGATTTGAGATCGCGATATTTTCCGCCACCGTCAAATCGGGAAACAGCGATAATTCTTGAAATACAGGCACGATGCCCTGGCGGGCGGCGTCCGCCGGTGAATGAATGGTCGATTCTCGTCCTTCAATTTTGATCGTGCCCGAATCCGGTGTGACGACACCGGCGACGATCTTGATCAACGTACTCTTGCCAGCGCCGTTCTCACCGACCAAAGCATGGATGCTTCCCGGTTGGCAGATCAGCGTCGCTTCGTTCAGGGCGATAGTGTTACCAAAGCGTTTACTGACAAGCCGCGCCTCCAGAATCGGCACGCGCTCGGCCCCCTGTTGCGCCATAACTTCCCCCAAGAGCAAAAAGAAAAGAGCCGAGCCAGAGCAGTCTGACTCGGCTCCACACACCAGACTATTGCAGCGGATTATTGGACTTCGACAGCCAGGATAGCTTCAGGATCCAGATCAACACCGCAAACCGGAATCTTGATCGGCGTGAAGAAGTCATCCGGCAATCCTTCGAAGTAGTGGACGCCTTCTTCGATTTCATCGCTGGTCACGGTTGGCAGCGGCATCGAGATGATACGCGGCAGCTCGCGGCCTTGCAGCAGTTCCAAAGCCGCCTGCATCGACACGGCGACCATACCCGGCGTCTGACCGATGGAGATGCCTTCGAATTCGCCATTGCCCATCGCCATACGGAAGCCGTTCTCGGCCTCACCAGCCATTGGCGGCAAATCTTCGTAACCGGCATCGCGGAAAGCCTGGATCACACCAGGGCCGCCGCCCTGCACCCAGACACCGTCAACCTGAGGCTGAGTCGCCAGGAAGTCCGCCATCACCGTCTGTGACGTACCACTGTCCCAACGGCCTTCAAGTTCGGCCAGAACAGTGATGTCGGGATATTCTTCGAAGACGGACTTCGCACCCGTATTGCGATCCGAATCAACGCTGGTGCCGGGCACGCCGTTCACCATGACGACGTTGCCTTCGCCACCCATGCGCTCCACCAGATCGCGCGCCATCGCTGCACCAAACTCGACCTGATCCTCATTGACCAGGACGGCCTCTGGCGCAGTCACGATATTGTCGAATGACACAACCACGATTCCGGCGTCTGCCGCGCGGCGAACGACTGCATCAAAGCCGGTCGGCGTCGCTGCATTGAGAATGATCGCATCCACACCCAGCGCAATCATGTTATCCATCGCCGCGATCTGCGCCTCGACATCCTGACCGGTGCTGACGATGATCAACTCGTCGATCATTGGAGCAACGGCCTCGGTCTCGGAGAACGCCTGTGCCATCTGTATCATCTGCGTGCGCCACGCGTTGCCGATAAACGAGTTGCTAATCGCCAACGTGAACGGGCCTTCTTTGGCATCGTACTGGACAGTGCCATCATTATTCGGAGCAGGCGCAAAACATGCTTCCGGATCGTATTCGACTTCGCTGGTATCTTGGGCAATGACGGGTACAGTGAACAACGAAACGACAACACCAATTAACAAAAGTACTAACATACGCCCTTTCATGCACCATCCTCCTGAGAATCGAATTGAACACGGTGAAAATGATATGGGGTTGAGCCGCTCCCCAATCGTGGCAGAGAATAGCACCCTTTGTCACAATCCCGCAAATAACGAAATATACCTGACATATTTCTTAGTAAGTAATTTGATAGCTATCGTCAGGCTGTGTATTTAACGGCGCTGGGCATACGATTCCACGTGCGTTCGTTATCGCAAATTCACGCGCCGTGTGGTAAACCATTGCATCCTAACCTGCAGCGTAACCCCATAAAGGTAGCCTGATGCCAGATAACGATTCGCTCTCGTTCGAGACTATCTTGCCGTCCGCTGACGGCATTGACGCGACTCGAACCCATGCGGCGGGCACCAAGGGCGCGCTGCCGCTCACCGAGGCTATGCTCCTCACCGAGCCGAGCGGCAACCTGTTCGCCATGACGCAGAATGTGGGCATGGGCTGGCATCCCGAGGAAGTCAACCGCAAGCAGTTTCTGATCCTCAGCACGCATGGCGGCCTGCGCGCCGACGACGGCCAGCCGCTCGCGCTTGGCTATCACACCGGGCATTGGGAAGTTCACTTGCTGGTGAAAACCGCTGCGGAAACGCTGCGCGCGCAGAACGTCATCCCCTTCGCCGCCTACTGCACCGATCCGTGTGACGGTCGCACGCAGGGCACGAGCGGCATGATGGACAGCCTGCCCTACCGCAACGATGCCGCGCAGGTCATGCGCCGCCTGATCCGCTCGCTGCCGACCCGTGACGGCGTGATGGGCGTCGCCACCTGCGACAAGGGTCTGCCGGCGATGATGATGGCGCTGGCGGGCAGCACGGACAGGCCGGGTATTATTGTCCCCGGCGGAGTCACGCTACCGGCAGACGATGCTGAGGATGCAGGCAAAGTTCAGACCATCGGCGCACGCTTCGCCCACGGCATGATCAGCCTCGACTACGCCGCAGAGATGGGCTGCAGCGCCTGCGGATCAGCCGGCGGCGGCTGCCAGTTCCTGGGCACGGCGGCGACTTCGCAGGTCGTTGCCGAGGCCTTCGGCATGGCACTGCCGCACAGCGCCCTCGCGCCGTCCGGCGAGCCAGTCTGGTACGATCTCGCCCATCGCTCGGCGCTGGCGTTGCTGCGCCTGCACGCACTCAACCTCCCCCTAGGCACGATCCTGACGCAAGGCGCGCTCGAAAACGCCATGCTCATCCATGCCGCGTTCGGCGGCTCGACCAATCTACTGCTTCATATCCCAGCAATCGCGCATACCGCCGGGCTGACTCACCCGACCGTGCAGGATTGGGAGCGGATCAATCGCAGTACGCCGCGCCTGGTCGATACGCTGCCGAACGGCCCGCGCAATCACCCGACCGTCCAAGCCTTCATGGCCGGCGGCGTACCCGAAGTCATGCTCCAGCTGCGCGCGATGGGCCTGCTCAATCTCGACGTGCTGACCGTCACCGGCGAGAAGCTTTCGACTGCGCTCGATTGGTGGCAGGCGAGCGCCCGCCGTCACAAAGTGCGCGATCATCTCCGCGCGTCCGATGGCGTCGATCCGGACGTCGTCATCATGTCGCCCGATCAGGCGCGCCAGGCCGGGCTGACGAGCACTGTCGTCTTCCCGGTCGGCAACATCGCGCCGCAGGGGTCGGTCGTCAAAGCCACCGCCATCGACCCGGCAGTCATCGATGCCGATCAGGTCTATCAGCATCGCGGCCCGGCGCGCGTCTTCACCTCGGAGCGCGCCGCCATCCAGGCGATCAAAGGCCAGAGCGACAACCCGGTCAAGCCCGGCGACGTGATCGTCCTGATCGGCGTTGGCCCCGCCGGGACAGGCATGGAAGAAACCTACCAGATCACGTCGGCGCTCAAGTTCATCCCCTGGGGCAAGAGCGTGCCCATCATCACCGACGGACGCTTTTCGGGCGTCTCGACCGGCGCGTGCATCGGTCACATCGGCCCGGAAGCACTGGCGGGCGGCCCCGTCGGCAGGCTGCGCGACGGCGACCAGATCGAGATCCGCATCGACCGCGCCAATCTGCACGGCGAGGTCAATTTCGTCGGCACCGCCGAGCGCATTCTCACGCCGGACGAAGCCGCGCGCCTGCTCGCCTCCCGCGAGACGCACCCGGACGTGCGCCCACACCCCGATCTGCCGGATGATACGCGCCTCTGGGCCGCCCTCCAGCAGGTCAGCGGCGGCGCATGGAGCGGCTGCGTCTACGACCCAGAGCGCATCCTTGCCGCGCTTCAGGCGGGCAGCGCTGCGCCCGGCGAGTAGTCACGCACTGCCAATTCCGGCACGGTAGCGCGCATCTCCGGACTTCGGCAGTTTCGTTGACAACGCGACTGCGTCAAGCTACGATCCCGCCTCGTTAAGTAACGTGACACATTACGTGTCCAATAGAAAAACACTCTGTTCATTCTTGAAACCTGACCCGAACCGGCAGCGCGGCTGCCACCCCCTACAGGAGCTAATATCAGAATTGCATGACCGAGCATTGAACGCGGCGTATCCGCTTTCCAAATTGTGAATTGGACACCGAATACTCAGAATTACTTTCCAAGGAGATGGCGGCATGAAGATTACGGATGTACAGGCCTGCGTCATCGGACGGCAGGAGGAGCACAGCGGCGGCAGTGTCTGGACGTTTGTGCGCATCTACACCGATGAGGGCATCGTCGGCACGGGCGAATGCAACTCCGGCGGCCCCGGCTACTCCGGTTTCGCCACCAAAGCAGCCATCCTCAACATGAAGCAGTGGCTGATCGGCGAAGATCCGTTCAACATCAATCGCCTCTACGAGAAGGTGCGGCGCAGTGGCCGTTATGGCGGTTCGCTCAACGCGCCGTTGGTCTTCGCGCTCACCGGCATCGATAACGCGCTCTATGACATCGTCGGCAAGGCGTTGGGTGTGCCGGTCTACAAACTGCTCGGCGGCAAATTCCGCGACAAGATCCGCCTCTACGCCGATTGCCACGCCGGTGAAAGCAACGATCCGAAAGCCTACGGCGACAAAGCCATGGAGGTCATCGGCAATGGCTTCAGCGCCGTGAAATTCGACGTAGACAACACGGGTGAGTACAAGCTCGATTCGTACAACTGGACGGTCGGCGCGAAAGAGATGACGCACGTCATCAACTTGATCGAAGGCATCCGCAATGCAGTCGGCTACGAGATCGACCTGGCGATTGACTGCCATGGCCAATTCGATCTGCCGTCGGCGATCACTCTGGCAAAGGCCGTCGAGCCCCTGCGCCTGCTCTGGCTCGAAGAACCTGTGCCCGCCGAGAACATCGACGCGCTGGCGCAGGTGCGCGCGTCGAGCAGCACTGTCATCTGCACCGGCGAGAACCAGTACACGCGCTTCGAGTTCCTCGAACTGTTCAATGCCAAAGCCTGTGATGTCATCATGCCGGATCTGGCGAAAGCCGGCGGCATTGCCGAGGGCAAACGCATCGCTGACATCGCCGACGCCTACTATATCCCGATTGCGCCGCACAATGTGTCGTCACCGCACGGGATGATGGCGGCGTGTCACGTCATGGCCTCGGTGCCGAATTTCCTGCTCCTCGAATTCCACGCCATGGACATCCCTTGGTGGAGCGATCTGTGCGACAGCGACAAACCCTACATCCAGGATGGTTTCATGGCCGTGTCCGAACGGCCCGGCATCGGCGTCGAACTGAACGATGATTTCGCCAAAACCCTCGTCTGGGACGGCGACACTTACTTTGACTAATTGAGCGAGATGTCTCATCACCCGTTACTCATTACGCATCACTAACCGAGGAGCACCCGATGTCTGAACAAACACCATCTGTCGTCGAATTGCAGGCCCGCTGGGATAAGATCCGCGTCGCCAACGTCTACGACACGCTCGACAAAATGGGCTACCCGCATCAGTGCCTCGACCTGGGGATCAAACCACTATTTCCGCACCGGCATCTCGCCGGGCAGGTCATCACTGTCCGCGGCAGCGCCTCGCCCGTGCCCCACGGCGAAGACGAGAGCGATTGGACAGGCAACTACTTCGAACAACTGCGAACGATCCTCTACCCCGGCTGCGCCGTCGTGATCGAAACCGGCGGCGAACTCCACGCGGGCAAGTTCGGCGAAATGACAAGCTGGGCGCTCAAGCAGGGCGGCGCACACGGCATCGTGCTCGACTCGTACATCCGCGACTGGCTCGGCCTGGAGGTCATCCCAGACTTCACCCCCTGCGCGCGCGGCACGTCGCCGATTGAGTCGGCTAACCGCTGGCGCATCAATGGCCTCAACGTCAACATCGGGATGCCGGGCACGCTTACCGCGCGCGTCCGCGTCTCACCGGGAGATTGGATCATCGGCGAGGCGGACGGCGTGATGGTCGTCCCCCAGGCGATTGCCATGGAAACGCTGATCAAAGCGGAAGAATTGGAGTTCAAAGAACAGGGAATGCGGACAGATGTCGCGACAGGTATGTCCTTCGACGACGCCTACGAAAAATGGGGGCGCGCCTGACGCGCAGTGCATGACATCAGCCGGGGCATGATACGCATTCCATGCCCCGGCAGTTCCTCAATCGTTCTACTTGAAGTCGATTGCCGACTGCTGAAAGCCGATCAGCCCTTCACACTGCCCGCCGTCAGCCCTTCTACCAGGAAGCGCTGGGCGAAGATGTACACCGCCGCCACCGGGACCGCCATCAGCAGTGACGCAGCCATCATCTGCCCCCACGGGTAGATGTCGCCAAACACCAGCAGTTGCAGCCCGACGGGCAAGGTCTTCAGACTGTCACTTGTGATGAACACAAACGCGAACAAGAACTCGTTCCAGGCGTTGGTGAAGGCGAACAGCGTGACCGACAACAGCGCCGGCGCGGCCAGGGGCAGCGTAATCCGCCAGAAAGCGCCCAGCCGTGTCGCCCCGTCGATCATCGCGGCTTCCTCCAGCTCTTCAGGGATCGAGCGGAAATAACCCATCATGACCCACGTGGCAAACGGCATCAGAAACGTGGGATAAGTCAGAATGAGCGCGGCGTAGCTGTTGATAAGGCCCAGGGTCGTCAGCGTGCGATACAGCGGAATGAACAACAGCGAGCCTGGCAGCAGATAGGTCACCAGCAGTAGTGTCGTGATCGTCCCAGCGCCCAGAAACTTGAGCCGTGACAGCGCATAGGCTGCCAGCGCCGCTAGCACCACGGATATGGCCGTGCTGGAGGTCGCAACGATCACCGTGTTGCGAAACCAGGTCACAAACGGCGTGTCAAAAAGCAACGAGCGATACTGTTCGGTCGTCCACGGATTCGGCCAGAAAACCGATTCCATCTGCTGAATCTGCGGCGTGCCCTTGAACGACGTAATGACGATCCAGTAGAACGGGAACAAGACGAAGATCAAAAAGGGGAGCAGCAGCGTAAGCCGTGTGGCCACACCCAGTCGTTCACGCTCCGAACGCTTAAGACGACGAGGTTGGCCGGTATTGTCGCGCGGCATGACCAGCTTCGCCAGGCTGCCAAACGCCTGTGCCAGCCACTCGAACGGCAAAAAGATCAGGTCGAGTACCACACCGAGCCACCGCCCTGTCATGTCGAGCACGCGATCCATGAACGATTCTTTTTCCCTGCCGGTGATACCCGGGTCGCGCCGCATGATCCGCGCCAGCACAAAAATCAGCAAGAACAACAAAGGCGCCATGCTGAAGGCGACAGCGGCTCCCGGACCGAAGCGCAGGCTGATAATGGCCTTCTCATAGGCAAGGATGGAGTACACGCGCGTCGCGCCGCCGGGGCCGCCCCCCGTCATGAGATAGATCAGGCCGAACGTGTTGAAGGTCGAGATGAACGACAGCAGCAGTGTCACGATGATGACGTAGCGCAGGCCGGGCAGCGTGATATGCCGGAAGCGCTGAATGGCATTCGCGCCGTCGACCTCAGCAGCTTCGTAATGTTCGCGGTCAAGGGCCTTCATCCCGGCAAGCAAGAGTAGGACGTAAAAAGGGATGCCTTTCCATACATTGACCGCAATCACGCTTGGCATGGCATACTCGGACAGCCAGGCAACCGGGCGATCAATTATCCCCAACTGCATCAAGATCGGGTTCAGCCCACCGAAGATCGGGTGGTAGATGCTGAGCCAGGTTAACGCCGTCACCACCTCTGGCACAATCCAGGGCAGCAGCATCAGGCCAGTCAGCACGCTGCGAAACGGGAGGCGGCTGTTAAGCAACAATGCGATCCCCATACCCACGACGAACTTGATGGCGACCGAGAATAAGGTAAAGCTAAACGTGTTACCGATCGCACTGCGAAAGTCGTAGTCTTGAAACAGCCGTAAATAGTTGTCCAGCCCGACAAATTGATCAGTTCGCGTTATTACGTTGCGCGTGGTCATGCTCACCTGAATGGCATTGATGAAGGGCCATAGGATAAGCCCGGCCATGATGATGACAATGGGAAGCACGAACGGAATCGCTACCCGCCAATCGCGCCCCAGGATCGCGTCAACACGCTTGGAACGGGAAACGATGGCGGGCTGAGACCTTTCCGGTATCGGCCCCAACCGGGCTTGCTCGTCCATAGGCCCCTCTCGTTCGAGAATATCATTCTTGAGTTTCGAATAGGAAGCAAAAGAGAGCGACCGGGGTCGCTCTCACAGCATAGTTGGCATTAACTCTGCGGGACGCCACCCTCTTCCCAGATGAGCACAATCCGATTGTGCGCGTCGGCGACTGCTTCTGCGGGTGTCATTCCTCCGGTGACGACGTTGGCCATCATCTGGCTCAGGACCGCCTGCGCATTCACCGTATCGTGCAGCGGGCTTGGCAGCGCTGGGTGGGAAATCCCGTAATAGACTTCCGGGTTGAACATGATGTCCCGGAAGACGGCAAAGTTCGGGTCCATCGCCAGAAGCTCTTCTGACCACAGATCGGCATAGGCGGGCAGGAACAAACCTCCACCATTCTGCGCCATCGGTGTGATGTTCGCCGGGTCAAGCAGATTCAGGATCAATTCCTTGGCCACATCGACATTCTTCGCGCCCTTGAAGATGGTGAACCAACCATTATCGCCGGCCTCCATCCGCCGTCCATCCTGCCATGTGGGGCCGCGAAGTACCGCCGTATTGGCAAAGAGCTCGGGGTCGTTGGCCTTTGAAGCGCCATACACACTGGGCTGGTTGAGAGTGAGCGCAATCGTGCGCGCCAGATAGGCTTCGTTATTGCCCGTGTCCGTCCAGCTCTCGACGCCAGGTGGCAGCATGGGCGCGTACATCTCGTTGGTGTAGATGTCCGCCAGCCATGCGACGCCGGCAACGGTTTCCGGCGAGTTAAAGTTGACGACCAATCCAGTCTCGTCAGTGATCGTGCCGCCAAAAGCCTTGATGACAGAATCGATCAGGCCGTGCGCGTCGCCGCTCCGGTTGATCGTGAAACCCCAGCCCCACATCTGGTTATCGGGGTCAGAAACCGCCAGGGCAGCATCCCGGTGTTCATCCCAGGTCTGGAGCGAGTATACGTCAATACCTTTCGCCTCGAAGACATCGCGCCGCCCAAACCACGCTCCGGTGACGCTCATAAACGGCACTGCCCACCAGCGCCCATCAATTTTGCCTCTGAACTCGGCAATCGCGGGCACGACATTGCCGTAGCGGCTGATCGCCTCTTCAACCACATCCGTCACATCTTCCAGGATGTCCTGCGAGTACATCAGCGGAATACTGAGCTGGTTGTAGCTCAGGTCGGGCGGATTGCCCGCCTGGACAGCCGCCACCATCTTGGCAATGAAATCGCCGAAAACCTCAGGGTTAGCCGTCGAAATATCCAGATCGATGCCCTTATTGTCCGCAAACTGGACAACCGAGTCACGGAACATATTCTGAACAACTTCAAAGTATTCAGTTCGATGAATGACGGTCAGGCGGCCTTCAACCCCTTCCGGCAGCGGAAGAGGTGTCGCTGTCGGGTCTTGCGCAAACACGCCCGGGATGCGCATACCCGCCGCGAGTAATGCCGCACCTGCGCCCGCGCCGCGCAGAAAGTCCCTGCGGCTGATGTTCCTCTTGGTCATGGTTTTTGTCTCCTCAATAGAACATTCTTCACACGCAACTAGCTCAGACCCCGCTGTACTCGATTGAATGTCACCTCCTTCAAATATAGGTTACGCATTCCCGTTTCCCAGGCTGGCTTACAGGAAGCGTGCATAACGGCTCAAATAGAGTGGCAAACACCCTCTATAGGTGGAAGATCACAGTTGTAACCAGCTCGGTGAGTTCCATCGTTCAATTAAACAGTTTGTACGGCAAAGGGTAGACATTCGCGAGACGCGGCGCGGTGGAGATGGTGGCTCGCGTATGATCTGGTGGATTACTCCACCTGCAAATCGACAATAAAGATTATAGACAGGCGAACTTTCATATGCAAATTCCTATGGGAGCGCTCCCATCACATGCGCATACATTGCGGCTCATGCTGGCTGCCGCCTTCACAAAGCTCGTTTATCTCCACACTATGACCTCATTTTTCGTGTATCATCCTGCGCATGATCGAATCCTTGACTCGTGCAGCCTGGTTCGTGGCCGGCCAGTGGCGTTGGTTCGTGCGCGTTGGTGTGGCTGTCGCCCTGCTGCGCCTGATCGTCCCCGCGCCTCCCCGCGCGCTGCTCGAACCGCCGCAGACGGTCGAGACGCGCGATGCGCAGTTATGCGTACACACGCGCCTGATGGATGAGGTCGATGAGTGGAAAATTCAGCGCACGCTCCAGCTTGTCCGCCAGATAGGTGCTCCGACCATCGTCGAATTCTTCCCCTGGGCGTATATCGAACCCGGCAAAGACAGCTACAACTGGACAGCGGTGGATCGCATCGTGCGCCATGCACAGAACCAGGGCATCCGAATCATTGCGCGCATCGGCCTCGTGCCCGCCTGGGCGCGCCCGGCTGAAGACGACCGCCCGACCACACTTAACGAACTACCCGAAACAGCCTACGCCGACTTTGCCACGTTTGTCGCTGCTTTCGCCGGGCGCTATGCGGGCAGCATCGACCACTTGATCATCTGGAATGAACCGAACCTCGCCTTTGAATGGGGCTATCGCCCGGTCGATCCGGAAGGCTACGTGCGCCTGCTCAGGGTTGCCTACGAAGCTGCCCATAGCGCCAACCCTCAGGTGATCGTCCTGTCTGCGCCGCTCGCGCCGACGCTCGAACCGCCAGGCAGCCCCAATGGACTGAATGAGCTGCTCTACTTCGAGGCCATGTACGAGGCCGGACTGGCGGATGTCTCAGACGCGATCGCCATCCACACTTACGGCTTCACCACGCCACCGGATGCCGCGCCCGCGCACGACGCGCTCAACTTCCGCCGCGTCGAACTGCTGCGCGACGTGATGCGACGTTTCGGCGACACTGACAAGCCGGTCTACATCACCGAGACGGGCTGGAACGATCACCCGCGCTGGGCGAGTGCCGTCACGCCCTCGCAGCGCATCGCCTACACGCTGGAGGCGCTCAGTTATGCCGAAAGCCAATCGGACTGGTTGCAAACCATCTGCCTGTGGGTGATGCGTTTCCCCGCGTCGACCCGCAGCTATCCCGATGGCTTCACGCTCGTCACACCTGATTTCCAACCCAGGCCGATCTACGACGCCGTGCAGGCCTTCGCACGCGGCTGGTCGCCAGGAGGTGCGTTGTGGCTGCCGCCGCCCGCCGCGCGCTGAGCCGCCGCTGGCGCTGGCTGGTGGCGCCGGCAATCTTGATCGCGGCGGTCTGGCTGTTGCGCGCAGCGACTGCTCCAGAAGCGCCGCTCCTGCCTGCGGGCGTACTGCGCGTCGGCGTCGATCCGAGCAATCCACCCTTCGCCTTCTACGCAGACGACCAGATCCAGGGTCTGGAGATCGATCTGGCGCAGGCACTGGCACAAGCACTCAATGCACAGATCCAGCTTGTCCCGCTCGGCTTCGACGGCCTGTATGACGCCATCAAGGTCGAGCAGGTGGACATTGTCATCGCCGCGCTGACGCCCGACCCACTGCGCACCGCCGACGTGATCTACAGCGTACCCTATTATGACGACGGTCTCGTGCTCATCTCGCCCGCCGACCAGCCGATCAACGCTATGGAGCTACTTAGCGGTCATGCGCTCGCCTATCCCTTCGGCTCGGAGGCTGATACCGACGCACACCGCTGGCTGCGCCGGATTCAACCGTTCGCAACGCAAGCCTACGAGACACCAGCAACTGCGCTCGACGCGGTGCGCCTTGGGGCGGCGGACGCCGCTCTCGTCCAGGCGACCGACGCCCACGTGTACGCACGCGCTCATGCCGATTGGCAGCACGTACAGCAAGCCGTTGCCCACACGCCGTTTGTGATCGCCACCAACGCCAAGAATGGGCGGCTGGCAGGGGTCATTGAGAGCAGTCTGCGCCAGTTGCAAACCGATGGCACGCTGGCGGCGATCCTTGACCGCTGGTTATGAGCAACTGGACGCCCCGGATCACCCCCGCTATACTCCTGCTATGCAACACATCGGCATCGACGCCCGGCTCACTCACTACCGCACAGGCGGCATCAGCACCTACATCCGGCGTCTGATCACCGCGCTCGAACAGCTCGATCATGAGCATCGCTACACCGTCTTCCACAGCCGCAAAGCCACCGATACTATCGTTCAGCGCTTCGAGTCGGCGCGCCTGTGGACGCCATCGCATCATCGCAGCGAACGACTGGCGCTGACGGTCGAACTGGCGCGCTTCCGGCTCGATCTGCTCCACAGCCCGGACTTCATCCCGCCGCTGCATGGGGCGCGCCGCCACGTCATCACCGTCCACGATCTCACCTTCATGCACTACCCGGACTTCCTGACAGCGGACGCACGGCGCTACTACAACGACCAGATCGCCCGGGCGGTGCGCCGCGCTGACCACATCCTGGTTGATAGCGATGCCACTCGCCGCGATCTCATCGAGATGCTGGATGTGCCCAACGCCCTGATCACTGTCCATCTGCTCGGCGTCGAGCCGCAATTTCGCCCGCCACCGCCGCATGAGCTTGCGCACTGGCGAACGCAGCTTGATCTTCCGGCCGGTTATCTCCTGTTCGTCGGCACGTTCGAACCGCGCAAGAACATCGCCGGGCTGCTCAAAGCCTACGCCGCGCTGGCGCAGCGCTTGCCCGACCTGACTCCCCCGCTCGTATTGGCAGGCACGCGCGGCTGGCGCTTTGAAGAAACCATGGCCGAGATTGCCCAGATGAATTTGGGCTCGCGTGTCCTCTGGCGCGAAAAGATCCCGCAGCAAGCGATGCCGTCGCTCTACGCCCTGGCCACCGTCCTCGTGCTGCCATCATTTTACGAGGGCTTCGGCTTGCCCGCGCTCGAAGCCATGGCCTGCGGCACAATGCCCATCGTCAGCAATCGCTCGTCACTGCCGGAAGTAACCGGCGATGTCGGCCTGCAAATCGATCCGGATAACCTGGACACGCTGATCGCCGCGCTCGAAAAGGCTCTGAGCGACGACGCCTGGCGGCAGGCGCAACAGCAGCGGGGTCTGGCACGCGCCGCCGAATTTACCTGGCAGCGCACCGCCGAGATCACGCTTGGCGTCTATCGTTCGTTACTGTGAGGATGTCTCGTGCGGATCTTGATGCTGACGCAAAATCTGCCTTACCCGCCCGCCTCCGGGGGTGCGCTGCGTGCCTATGGCCTGCTGCACAGCCTGCACGCGGCTGGACATCGGCTAATGCTGCTCAGCTTTCACGACGGGCGCAAAATGCTGGCCCCACAGCTTGAGGCGCTGTGCGCTGAGGTTATCGCAATCGCGCACCCAACTCGGACTCGCTTGATGCGCCTGCGCCAGCTTGCGCTCACCAACCAGCCGGACATCGTGCAGCGCATGTCCAGCGACGATATGCGTGCGACTCTGGCGCGGCAATTGCGTACACAACATTACGACGCAATCCTGTTCGAAGGCCTGGAGATGGCGACGTACCTGCCCTTTGCGAAGACGCTCAAAACGCGCACGAAGCTCATCTACGACGCCTTCAACGCCGAGTATGCTCTCCAGCGCACCATCGCGCACGTCGATGCACGCAATTTCCGCCGCCTGCCCGCCGCGCTTTATTCTCGCATCCAGGCGGCACGCATCCATGCGTTCGAACACTCGATCTGCCAGATGGCTGATGGCGTAATCGCCGTTTCCGACGAAGATGCAGCACTGCTGCGTCCGCTGCGGGGTCGCCGCCCACTGCCGGTTGTGCCAAGCGGCATCTTCACGCAGGACTATGCAGACGCCGCGCCGCTTGACCTGGAACAACCAGCGGTCGTCTTCACCGGCAAGATGGACTACCGCCCGAACGTCGATGCAGTGCTCTGGTTCGCGCAAGACATCCTTCCGCGCCTGCTGGAACAAGTGCCCCCTGTGCGCTTTTACATCGTCGGGCAGAAGCCGAGCGCGGCGCTCGACGTGCTGCGTGTACTGCCAGAAGTGACGATCACTGGCGCAGTTGAAGATGTGCAGCCCTACCTGCACAGCGCGTCGGTTTACGTCGCTCCCCTGCGCATGGGCAGCGGCACACGGCTCAAGCTGCTGGAAGCGATGGCGTCCGGCTGCGCCATCGTCGCGACCTCGCTGGCGGCGTCCGGCCTGCGCGAGGACGTGCGCCGCGTGCTGCAGATCGCCGACGATGCCGAGGCTTTTGCCGATGCGATTGTTTCGCTCATGAAGCAGCCGGAGCAGCGGGCAGCGCTTGGTGAACAAGCCAGGCGCATTGTCCGCCAGGATTACGACTGGGACGCAATCACACCGAAACTGCTGCAAGCCTTGAAGGATTTCGGTCTTGGATAGAGAGGCGCTCGTTCTGCGCAACCGCGCAATGGCAGAGGCATTCCACCAACTGCCGCTCAAGCACCAGGCGAGACGCGCCGCTCTGTTTGCCATCGCCAGGCTGCCAACGTGGCGCCGACGCACTGCTGAGACCGGTCGGATTTTGTTGATCCGCCCCGACCACCTGGGCGATGTTCTCCTCAGCATCCCCGCCATCCACCAGCTGCGACAGGCGCTGCCTAACGCCGAAATCCACGCCCTCACCGGCCCATGGTCAGCGGAGGTACTGGCAAACAATCCTGCGCTGGATGCGGTGCTCACCCTGCCGTTTCCCGGCTTCAGCCGCACGCCCAAACAGAGTCTGCGCTCGCCCTACGAACTTGCGTTGCACACGGCGCGTCAACTGCGGCGCATCGGCTATGACACGGCGATTATCCTACGTCCCGATCACTGGTGGGGTGCGATGGTAGCCTATCTGGCGGGCATCCCGCAGCGCATCGGCTACGATCTGACCGATGTGGCACTGTTCCTCAATCGCAAGCTTGACCGGCGATCAGAACACGCCGTCCTCCAAAGTGCGCGGCTGGTCAGCGTGCTCGCGGGCGAATCTCAACTGGAGAATCTGCGCCTGGAATACCCGGTGCAGGAGCATGATCGTGTGTGGGTGCGTGGCTATCTGGAGGAATGGGGCATCACGTCCAAGCAGCGCATCATCGCCATCCATCCCGGCTCCGGCACCTGGGTCAAGCGCTGGGACGACGCGCGCTGGGCAACAGTCGCGGATCTGCTCCACGAGCAGCTCGACCTGTCGGTTGTCTTCACCGGCGGCGATCACGAACTGCCGATGATCAGCAGCATTGTCACCAAAATGCGGCACACACCGACATTGTTGGTCGGCGACGCCAACATCGGCCAACTCGCGGCGCTTTACGAACGCGCTCAAGTCGTCCTGGGGCCGGACAGCGGGCCACTTCATCTGGCGGCGGCAGTCGGTTCCGCGACCGTCACGTTATTTGGCCCGGCTGATCCGCTTGAATTCGGCCCCTGGGGACCACCCGAACGCCACATCGTCCTCACATCGACCATCGGCTGTCGCCCCTGCCGAGTCGTCGATTGGGAGACAGATGATCCAGCCAACCACCCGTGCATGCGCGACATCCCCATGGAGCGCGTGCTCGAAGCTGCCCGGCGACTGGCCCAGCGTGATCGCTTCTAGTCCGGGATCACCACGCCTGTTAGATCATCTTCGGGTTCGGGATAGGCCAGCCCCATCTGCTCCAGCGCATTGACAATCGTCCGCGTCACAACCAGATCGCGATACCACTTCCGGTTGGCGGGCACGATATGCCAGGGCGCATATGGCGTGTTGCAGAGTGTGATGGCATCCTCGTAGGCTTGCATATAGTCACCCCAGCGCTCACGCACACCCAGATCACCCAGGGAAAACTTCCAGTGTTTGTCCGGATTATCGAGGCGTTCCTGGAAGCGCTGCTTCTGCTCATCTTTGCTGATGTGGAGATAGAACTTCAAGATCGTGACACCGTTATCGGCCAGCAGCCGCTCGAAGGCGTTGATCTGGTCATAGCGCTTCACCCATACGTCCTGAGGCACCAGTTCATTGACGCGCACGACCAGCACGTCTTCGTAATGGCTGCGATTGAAGATGCCGATGAAGCCCCGGCCAGGAACGGCTTTGTGAATGCGCCACAGATAATCGTGCGCCAGTTCTTCTGCCGTCGGCACTTTGAAGCTCGTTACCTGCACGCCCTGCGGGTTGACGCTGTCGAAAACTTTTTTGATCGCGCCATCCTTGCCGCCCGCGTCCATCGCCTGGAGCACCACCAGCAGCGAGTGTTTGTTCTGCGCGTACAGCATCTCTTGCAACGCGGCGAACCGCTTTTCGAGCCGATCTTCTTCCTTCTTGGCGGTCTTCTTGTCCAGGTCCTCGCAATAATCCGGGTCGAAGTCTTTAAGACGAATTTTGCTGCCAAACTTCGGCGTCAGGGGCTGCTGTTTGCTCATGGTGATGCTCCTTAGACATTGTCGCTGTGATCGGCGCTGCGCGGCTCGGCCATGCGCGTCTCCTCGTTGCGATAGGTGACCATGCCCGCTGCCGCTCCTTTGATTTTACGGACATACATCCGTTGTGTCACATCAACCGGCACTTTTGTATCCTGGCGCAGGCCGCTGTAGTAGGCAGCCATACCCGCAGCGAAGTCGAGAATGCGCTCCGGCACAGGCCGTCCATCGCTTTTGACAATCACGTGAGCACCGGGCACATTGCGCGCGTGCAGCCACAGGTCATTGGCGTTGCCCTTCTCGAACGTCACCTGTTCGTTCTGGCGGCTGTTGCGCCCGACCCAGATCACCCAGCCGTCGGCTGTCACGACCCGCAGCGGCGCGCTGCGCTGACCGCCGGGCGTGCGCCGCGCCTGACCACGCAGCAGCCCTTTGGCGTGCAGCGCTTGCTGGACTTCATCGATGTCGGGCCAGCTCGCCGCCAGATCGAGATCGACGCCAAGCTGGCGCACGTAGGCAAGATCCTGCTCGTTTTCCTCGACGAGGCGTGGCACGTCGTCAAGCGCGCGTTTGGCCTTGTTGTAGCGCTCAAAATAGCGCTGGGCATTCTCCAGGGGCGTGATTTCAGGATCGATCTCGATGGTCAGTTCGGGTTGATCCGGATCATACTGTGCGCGCAGTTCGGTCTGCCCCGGCGTCAGGCTGTATTGGTAGGCCAGGATCAGCTCGCCGCTCTGCCGAAGTTGCTCGCGCTCGGAATCATCCGTGAGCGAGCGGCGCAGCGAGGCGAGGCGTGCGCTGAGTCTGGCCTCAGCTTCTTGCAGCGCCTCGCGAACCGGTGCTTTGGCAGCATTGTAGGCGTCGGGGCCGGCGGGCGCGCCATAGAACGACGCCAGCGCCGCGCTGACAGACTCGACCGCGTGCCAGCCGGGCATCGACTCCAGCGGATACACGCTGAAAGCGGTCGTCAGGCCGTCCGCTTCGACCACGCCGGGCTGCCACTCTCGCCGGGATAGCGGCGTGAGCAGCGCCTGGATCGCCTCGATCAGACTATCAGGATCGGCATGTGTAGCGCGCTGATTCACGTCGGACGCGGCGCGATAGACGATTTCTTTGGCCAGCAGCGGGCTGAACCCCAGCAGATTCGCCGTGAGTACCTGATGCGTCTTGCGTTTGGGGTCGGTCTCACGCGCCAGGACGCCAACGAGGTCCTCGCGCGTCAACCGCGTCGGATCGAGCTTGCCGGTCTGAGGCGGCGGCGGCTCGTAAGGCTGGCCGGGCAGGATAACACGAACGCGGTTCTCATCCGCCCGGACACGGCGCATACAGTCGAGAATGACCCCATCCTGCACGAGGATGATGTTGCTGCGCCGCTCCATCGGCTCGACCACCAGCGTGTACGCCCCTTCGCGCCCCTCAAATTCCAGGTGCAGGATGCGTTCCCATGCTGGCTGGCTGACGTGCGCGACTACCCCACCTTCGACATAGCGCCGCAGCAGCAAACCGATCTGCGTCGGCTTGGTAAGCCCGCGCCGGAGTTTGTCGCCGACGAGATGCAAACGCGGCGCATTTGGGTCGGCGCTGATGTAGAGATATTGGCGCTGGTGCTGCGCATAGATTTCGAGACCGACGCCGGTTTCGTCCACATCCAGCACATCCTGAACGCGCCCGCCCGCAATCGTATCCAGAAGCTCGTCTGCCAGAGCGGAGAGGGTGAATGCGTCCAGGTACATCGCGCGTCGCCTTTCTTGACGCTTATTGAGCGCCGGGCGACATCAGGTAGGCCAACAGGTCGGCGATTTCTGGCTGGGTCAGCACTTCGGCAAAGTTTTGCGGCATCGCCGGGTCGAAGCCTTCAACGACGTGCGCCATTGGATAGAGGATCGACTCGTAAATGTACGCCGGCGCGCTCAATGGTGGATGACCTTCGCCCGCCCTGGCGGCGATGCCCTCGAACGACGGCGCGATGCCGTTGATGGCACCGATGCGATGGCAGGCATAACAGCCGTGCTTATCGATCAGCAAGTCCCCATTTGCAGCATCGCCCTGGGCGAGTAAGGCTGCCGATTGGGTCTCCAACTCTTCGTTGGTTTCGGGCAGATCGATCACAGGCGATTGATGGCGCGGATCGAAGGTGAGCAGTTCGTAGACAAAAGGCACGGCGATCAGCACCAGGATGACCGAGGCAACAATCACGGGCAGCGCCAGACGGCGAGACGGTTTTGAAGCGGTCTTGACGGTTTGGTTTTCGGAAGACATCACAACAGCAGGCGATCCAGGATCATCGCGAAGAATAGAAAAACCAGATAGAGCGTCGAAAACTTGTAGGTCAGCCGGGCCGTGGCCTTGTCTTTGCGCTTGATCAGTTCAATCGACCAGTAGACCAGCGACAGGCCCAACCCTAACGCGACCAACAGATAAATCCAGCCGAGCGAGCCGTCGAGCAGCGGCGCAAGGCTGATCACAAGCAAGAGCGTCGAAAAGAGCAGAATTTGCCAGCGCGTCGAAGCCTCGCCGTGCGCGACGGGCATCATCGGAACGTTGGCGCGCGCGTAGTCCGTATTGACCAGCAGCGCCAGCGCCCAACTGTGCGGCGGCGTCCAGTAGAAGACAATGGCAAACAGCAGCCACGCGCTCACGCTGAGCGTCCCGGTCACTGCTGCCCAACCGACGAGCACAGGCATTGCGCCCGCGCCGCCCCCGATGACGATGTTGACGCTCGTGTACCGCTTGAGCAGCACAGTGTAGATGACGACATAGTAGATCGCGCCACCGAGCGCCAGGGCAGCGCTCAGCCAGTTGACGAAATAACCGAGGATCAAGGTTGACCAGACCAGCAGCGCCAGCCCGAACAAGAGCGCGTTCACCGGCGCAACACGACCGGATGGAATCGGGCGGCGCGCCGTCCGCATCATCTGGGCGTCCATGTCGCGATCCAGGAACTGATTGATGACGCTGGCCCCGGCGGCAGACAGCGCGCCACCCAGAATCGTTGGCAGCAGCACCGCCAGCATCGGAATTCCGTGCGCGGCGATCACCATCGCCGTCACCGTCGTGAACAGCAGGAGCAGGACAATGCGGACTTTCGTCAGCTCAAGGTAGATGCGAAGCGTCTGCCCCAGGCCGGGTTGTGATGCCGAGTCTAGCCCGCGATTGCGTCCGATTGAATTTTCCATGCTTTCCCTGCTCGAACCTTAGACGTATTGATGGTGTCCACTGCCGACAGTGCGACCAGGAAGGCCCAGGTCAAAGCGGCGAAGCCGACGTGTACAGCGCCCCATTCCGGGGCTGCCGAGGAGAGTACGAATAAAGCGCCAACACCTGCCTGCAACAAATAGGCCACGCCAGCAGCCACCGTCAACTGGCGCACGAGTGCGCCACGGTTCGCTGTGCGCACCTGCCAGACGAGCAGCAGCAGCACCACCCCCAGCCCGAGCACCGCCAGCCGGTGCAGCCAGTGGATTGTTTGCAGTGAACCCTGATCGAAAGGCACCAGACTGCCATTGCAGAGCGGCCAGTCAATGCAGGCCAGAGTCGCGCCCGACCCACGCACGAGCGCGCCGGTCAAAATGATTACGAATGACAGCGCCGCCGTCACGTAGGCAAGTAGTGTGAAGTTATCCCGTTCGTAGCGGCTTTCGGGCTTGTACATCGCCGCCAGCGCTGCGATCAGAAGCGCAGCCAGCAGCAGCATCGCCGTGCCCAGGTGCAGTGTCACCATCGTCGGCGGCAGATCGAGCTTGACCACGATTGCGCCCAACGCACTTTGTACGGCGTACAAAACCGCCGCGGTCAGCGTCGCCCCGAAAACCAGGACATCGCGCTTGCGATAAGTACGAATCGCCAGCGTAAGCATGACCAGCCCGAACAAACCAATCAAAATCGCAAACAGCCGGTGCAGCCATTCGATCCAAGCGGTGATGTTGTCAAGCGGCGGGATGACTGAGCCATGACACAGCGGCCAGTCGTTGCCACAACCCAGACCCGAGTCTGTGACGCGGACAATCGCGCCGAAAACGATCAACCCCACCGTGAGCGCGACCGTCACTGCCGCAAGGTAGATAAATGTGCGTGATGATTTCGGAGCAGCCGCTTGCATGAGACCTCCCCTGGCTGAACCTAGACCCCGTACACTGAAGCGAGATTGGGGTCAGTCGGATGCGGCCTGCTTCTGATCAGGTGCAGCATTACCGCGCTTGACACCGCGATCCAGAAACCAGAACACGAGCGCAATTGTCGCAGCGATACCGACCAGGTTGAAGATTACGAAACCGACCAGGAGAAAGAACTGCTCCGCTTTCCAGGGCAACATGCTCGTCGGCGAAGCATTCGGATCGACTGTCTGCGTCAACACCGGCAAGACTGTGCCGCTCTGATTGGCGATCAACTGGCTCGTAAGACCACCGCCAATGATGAGCAGCAGCAGCAACCCGCCGAAGATGATGAGATTGCGCATAGCGTTACTCCAGATCGCTTCGGGAACACAAAAGAGGCTGCATTGTACTCTTTATCACAACCACCAGCAATAACGTATTGGCGTCGAATGTGCGCTCAAATCGCGCGCGCCGCCCCACATCTGGCGATTGGCGCTATGTCTGCTCGACGCCCTGAACACGAGGCAGTGTGACGCGGAAAGTCGTGCCCACGCCAACCTCGCTCTCAAAAGTGACCTCACCTTGATGCAGCTTGACCAATTCGCGCACGATATACAGGCCGAGGCCAGTGCCTTCGACTTTCTTGCCGTCGCTTGAGCGGAAAAAACGATCAAAGATGTACGGCTGATCTTCCGGCTTGATGCCATGGCCGTTATCACGCACCTCGATATGCAGCTTGTCCTCATCCGCGTTGACGCACACCCAGACCTCGCCGCCGCGCTTGTTGTACTTGATGGCATTCGAGATCAGATTGCTGATTGCATGGCTGATACGCTCGTCATCGACCTGGCTAAGGCCGAGATCCGGCGCAAACTCGATATGAATCGCAACCTGCATTTGCCGCGCCAACGGTTCCAACAACTTGACCTCGTGCTCGACCACTTCGCGCAAATCGGTATCCGATAGATCCAGGGATTTTGCAGAGTCGATGCGGGCTGCTTCCAAGAGAACGTTCGACAATCGAAGCAACCGCTGCGTAGAAAACTTGGCGCGGTCGAGAAACTGCTGTTGTGCTTCGGTCAACGGCCCAGAATTTTCGGCCAGTTCGATAAAACCGGTAATTGCGCCTACGGGGTTCTTCATCTCGTGGGCTACGAAACGGACATTCGCGAGCCAATTGTCGAGAATTTCATCGCTCATCTTGTGCTTCTTCTGCTACACACATCAAAGAAGGAAGGGTCGCCAGGGCGCGAGCGATGCGCGTTCCATGCCAGGTGAGCAAAGAGCCATCGACCAGATGGATGCGCCCCGCGCGGGCTGCGGGAACGTCTAGAGCTTCGAACAATGCCAGGTGTTTCTGTGTAAATGCAAACGGCTCGCTCGGCAGCAAAATGACATCGGGCTGAGCGGCTTCAACGTCTGCCCAGGTCACGCGAGGGTAGCGCGTATCTCGAGGCTCTTCCGCAGATCCAGAATCTGCACTGCCGAGATCCGTCGCCGGTGGAGAATGTCGTTGGTAATCGGCAAAGATGTTTGTTCCTCCACACACGCGCAGCAAGTCATTGGCAAAGGTGCCTGTAGTGAACGTCATCACTGGTTCGTACCAGATCGGGACAAAGACCCGGCACGGCACAGACCGCGCCATTTCGACTCGTTCAATCACGTCTACCGTCTGCTCAATCAAACGGACTCGCGGCACCATACGCGGATCGTCGAAAACTTCCATGATCTGCCAGAGAAGATTCAGCGCCTCCTGCACCGTACAAGGATATGTCACCCAGACAGGAATGCCAGCAGCCTGGAGTCGTTCGACATCCACGCGCCGATTCTCTTCCTGGTTGGCGATCACGAGATCCGGCTGCAGCGCAATGATACGTTCGATGTCAGGATTCTTGGTACCGCCTAGGCGCGGCAGATGGCGCGTCGCGTCCGCGGGATGGACACAGTAGTCCGTCACCCCAATAATGCGCTCACCCAAGCCTAATTCAAAGAGCGACTCCGTGACGCTGGGCACAAGAGAGATCACACGCCTGGGCGGTGTGCCCACAGGCGCTTGCAAGCCGGAAAGATAGGTACTCGCTTCCAAACAACTCTACCTTGCTGCCCGTGCAATTACCCTGACCTATCGTACAGCGTAATTTTGTCCCAATGCAACGGCAATTTGTCGCTGTCCCCAGATTTCGACCTGACCATCCGGGCCAAGCGCCAGCGCTGTTCGCGCTCCGATGCCGACAGCATACAGCTCCGTGTAGATTTGCAGGGTCGATCTGACCTGCTCAGATAGGTCTTCCACGGTGGGCGCAACAATCGCACCGAGCAGCCAGCCAAATCCGTCCACAGGTGAATCCAGATCCGGAATAAGCAAGCGACCAAAGAGCCGCGCCGGTGTGCCCGCCGCCAGGACAATCGCGCCATTAGCGAAAGCGGTTTCCAGGCCGCGCATCGCCGCTCCCATCAAACTCGATTTCAAGGTGAGGACATCCGCGTCCGATTCGAGCACGCAGATACTGGTCTCTGCCAGGTGGGTTTCGATGGTAGCGTCATCTTCGGTCAGGACATCGACCAGATAGCCTGAAGGTGCGCCAAGCTCTTCGAGATCATCCAGGCGACGATCACCTGCTGCGAGATCGCCATCAAGAACGGCTACTGCAAGTGAGCCATCCGCCGACGCGCGCGCCACAGCCAGCGCGCGGATGTCGGGATCGCCGGTGCTGGCAGGCGCAAGCACGAGCCAACCCCGCCCCGCGCGCCAGCGAAAAATGCTCGCGCTAGGCATCCGCATCCGGCAGAACGTAAGCTGCCACCGCTGACGCGAGCAGCGCCGTGCCCAAAGGCAGCGCGTCTTCGTCAAGACTAAACCGTGGATGATGATGACCGTAGTAAGCCTCAGCGGTTTGATCGGCAGCGCCCACGAAGAAGTACATCCCTGGAATCTCACTCATGAAGAAGCCGACATCTTCCGCGCCCATGGTGCGCGCCGTCGTATCGAGCGAACGGACGCCCTCGATCTGTTCGAAGCGCTCACGCATCCGCTGGCTGATAGTTGGATCGTTATTGACGGGTTCAGTTTGATGATCGAAGTTCATGGAACCTGTGCAGCCCATAGCGAGGCAGGTGTGTTCGACCATCTCTGCCATCCGTTTTACCACTTGATCGCGCACTTCACGCCGGAAGTAACGCAGCGTGCCCATCAATTCCGTGTTCTGCGGGATGACATTAAAAGCCGTCCCCGCGCGCATCATCGTCGTCGAAATCACCGCACTGTCGAACGGATCGAGATTGCGACTGGGGATCGTCTGGAACTGCATGATCAACTGCGCGGCACAGAGCACAGGATCGCGCCCCAGATGCGGCGACGCGGCGTGGCCGCCCTTGCCTTCAATGCGAATCGTGAACTCGGAAGAGCCGGCCATGATTGGCCCATCAGCGACACCAAGCGCGCCCACGGGTAAACTGTTCCAAAGATGGAGGCCAAGGCTAACGTCCGGGCGTGGCGCTTGCAACGCGCCGTCACGAATCATCGCTTTCGCCCCCTGCGCCGTTTCCTCGGCGGGCTGGAAAACGAACTTGACCCGGCCGACCATCTGATCGCGCTTCGCGGCCAGAAGCTTGGCGACTCCCAAAGCAATCGCGGTGTGACCGTCGTGGCCGCAGGCGTGCATCTTGCCGGGTGTCTCTGAGGCATAATCGACGTTGTTCTGTTCCTGAATCGGCAGGGCGTCCATATCGGCGCGCACCAGCACTGTCGGGCCATCGTGTGCGCCCTCCAGAATGCCGATCACGCCGGTCTTGCCGACGCCGGACTGGACCTCCAGCCCCAGGCGATTCAATTCCTGGGCGACAATACTGCCTGTTCGAACCTCCTCGAACGCAAGCTCTGGATGTCTGTGGAAATCGCGGCGACGCTCGATAAGCTCGTCGCGCAGTGCCTCAGCTTCTGCCTTGAAATTCATCATGTTGCCATCACCGATCAAAAGTAATCACACGAAACGACTCGACATAGCGCGGATAATCCACTGGCGACTCCGGATCGCGATTGGAACGCTGACGCTCCGCCATCGCCTCCATATCCGCAATTTGACTCTTGTGCTCACGCAGCGCAGTGATCTTCTGCTCAAGGTACGCAGTCACGTCCATTCTAACTGTTGGCGATTGGGTGCCGCAGATCCAGAGCTGTTTGACCTTGTGGGGATGCAGCCCTTCGTCCCGTTCCAACTCGATGAAATTGAGGCGATCACGAGCAGTCGGATAGACAGCATCGAGCGCAGCTTCACCGATAGCGCGATGATCCGGGTGATTGATAGCACGATCTCCCCACCAGAAGACGGTCGGATCGCATGTCACCAGGACTTCCGGCTGCTTAAGCCGAATCATACGCACGATGTCGCGGCGCAGATTGAGTGTTGGCTGCAATTCGCCATCCGGATAGCGCAAGAAAACGACCTCGTTCACGCCGAGCACGCGCGCAGCATTCCGTTCCTCTTCCTCGCGGATGGCGCTCAGGCGTTCGTGCGTCATATCGGGTTCGGCGCTGCCTTTATCACCGCTGGTTGCCAGAAGAAACGTGATCTCTGCGCCGTCCGCCGCCCAGCGGGCAAAAGTCGCGCCGCAGAAAAACTCCGGGTCATCGGGATGGGCGAAGACACCGAGGACGCGTTTTGGCTGCGCATGATTGTCGCTCAAGCTATTCCGCTCCTTCAGGGAATGAATCATCGTCCACGTTCTCTTCGTCAGCCTGTTTGCCCGGCTTCGCGCCACACTCGCACGGGCCATCCCCGTGCTTATCACATGGTTCCTTGGCCTTTTTCGCCAGCGCTTCAAGCTCATCAAGTGGGATCAGCTCTTCCCGCTGCACGAGATGATAACTCTCGCCGACGTAAACGGTCACAGCATCTTGTAGCGGGTGTACGTCAACCACTTTGCCTTCGCCGTGCGGTGTACCAATTCGTTTGTTGCGTTTCGGCAACTGCGCGCGCGCCTGGACGTACTGCTCGTACTCGTAAACCAGGCAGCAGCGCAGGCGGCCACACATGCCGGTGATTTCGGAGGGGTTGAGCGAGATGCCCTGCATCTTCGCCATCTTGATCGAGATCGGGCTGAAATCGGTCAGGAAAGTGCTGCAGCAGCGCAGTTCGCCACAGGCACCAAAACCGCCGAGTAATTTCGCCACGTCACGCGGGCCAATCTGGCGCAGCTCGACGTGCGCTTCGAACTCGCGGCTGACGTCGTTCCAGAGGCGACTGAGATTGACTTTCTCCTCGGTACTGTAGAGGAACGTCAACGTCGTGCCATCATAGTTGTAGAGAGCAGCGACGAATTTCACGCCGGGATAGCCACCCTGCGCTCTGACGATCCCTAGCAGCGTATCCATGGCATCCTGCTGGCGACCTTCCCAGTGCTGCTTGAGCACAAGATCGCGCGGGGATGCCAGCCGCATAATCGACTTGTACTCACGCGCGTCTGCATCCGCCGGAGCAAAGGCGACGACCTCGCCCATCTGCCGGCCACGCGCCGTCTCGACGATTACGTGGTCATTCATCTGCAACTGCGGGAAGCTGCTGTAATCGAAGTGATAGAGCTTGCCGACGCGGTGAAACCGAATCCCAGCGACCATACGCTGTGATTCAGGCGCTGAAGCTATGTCTGTCATTGTGATTTACCATCAAAACTGTGATACGGTGTTTTCTACACGGTTTGCAGCTTCAATGATAACCCGTGATGCAGGTTTGATACCAGTCCCCGCGTGATGAATCTCTCGTTTCCGTGTTGACTCTTTCAAGCGGGAAGGCTCATATTCGGGCGGAAGGCCGACATCGGCAGTATAATAAGATGTTGAATCCCCACCATCGCCGGAATCCAGTCCAGACGCGGGAGAACCAACGACAATGCGGACGTTAGTCATGAAGTTTGGCGGCTCTACTCTAGCACGAGCCGAAGGGTTAACGCAGCTTGTCGGCATTGTGCTGTATGAGCGTGAGCGTTGGGATCGCTTGATGCTGGTGGTCTCTGCCTTGGAAGGCGTCACCGATCAATTGATCGACGCAGCCCATCTGGCGCAATTCGGGCAGCAACGGGGCTACCGCCGCATCGTCAGCAATCTGCGGCAGCGTCATCTATCGCTGGCAGAAAGCCTGCCCTTAGATCAAACCGAGCGCAGCATTCTTCAGACGAATATTGACACCCTGCTATCCGACCTGCTGGCAATGTGCGAGTCGCTGAGCAATGCGGCCCAGAAACAGGCGGCAACCGATCTATTCGACGCGATTATCGGCGTCGGCGAGCGTCTCACCGCGCGGATCGTGGCAGCGCTGCTGCGGCACAGCGACTTGCGCAGTGTCGCGTTGGATACGACGGATCTGATCATCACCGACAATGTGCGCGCCAACGCACGCCCAGACATGGAAGCGACGCGCGAACGGATGGAAAACCAGCTCCTGCCGATGCTGGAGCGCGGTATTCTGCCGGTCTTGACCGGCTTCATCGGCGGGACGACGACCGGCAAACCAACCACCCTGGGACGCGGCGGCAGCGATTACACAGCCGCGATTCTCGGCGTGTGCGCAAACGCAACCGAGATCTGGATCTGGACGCACGTGAACGGTGTGATGTCTGCCGATCCGCACGAGGTCAAGGATGCGCGGGTAATCCATCAACTCTCCATCATCGAAGCGACCGAGATGGCCTTTTTCGGCACTCGTGTGCTCCACCCGCGTATGCTTCTATTGATGCGCGGGCAGAACATTTCTCTGCGAGTACGCAATCTGTTCGCGCCACAGCAGCCAGGCACACTCGTACATAACAGTACGCCCGAATTGAAGGATGGCTTGCAAGCGGTGACTTCTATCGGCGCTATTGCTTTGAAGACAAACTCCGGCGGATCGCTGGCGAATATCACTACGTTGGTAGACAGCGTCTTCTTCGACACTATCGGCACACAAGTCGAGGTCACGATCACGACACAATCGCCGAGCCACACACTCGTCTGTTTCGTCGTGCCCATCGCTGCCGGGCATGAAGCCATACATACGCTTAATTCTGCCCTGGAAGATCACTTGCAAGGCCTTTCCGAGTGGCAGGTCGAGCCAGTCACCATTGTCACTGTCATCGGCGCTCAGGATGCCATCTCACTGGCGGGCTGCGTTCAAATTATGGACGCGCTGGCGAACATACCGATCCTGGCAATCGATTACAGCCCGGCACGCTGCGGCATCTCGATGGTTATCAACGTGCGTGACACGGAGCTTGCCCTTAAGCGCCTCCACAAGCACATCTCGAAGTGATCCTAAAACCGGGAGATGTAACGCTCGATCTCCCAGGCCGTGACCTGGCGGTTGTAGTCATCCAGTTCTTGCTGTTTGGCCGCGAGATAACGGTCACTCACGTAAGGGCCGAGCGCACCCAGGATAACATCGTCGTCTTGCAGCGCTTCGAGTGCCTCGCCCAGCGATGTGGGCAGCATCGGGGTCTTACGCCGGACCGAGGGTTCCGCGCCGAGCACCGATTCTTGCATCGCTTCCTGCAGTTCGAACCGGTGCTCGATCCCATCCAGCCCGGCAGCCAACATCGCCGCGAACGCCAGATAGGGATTAGCCGAGGGATCGGGACAGCGGATTTCCAGGCGCGTATGTGCTTCGCGACCGGGCGCGATGTGCGGCACACGAATGACAGATGCCCCGCCACGGTTGACGTGCCCCCACGAGACGTACATCGGCGCTTCAAAACTCACGCCCAGGCGTTTGTAAGAATTGACCAGCGGCGCAAGCACGGCGCACATGGCACGAGCGTGGGCAAGCTGACCGGCCAGGAAAAAGCGCGCGGTCTCAGATAGGCCGTACTCACCATCCGGGTCGGCGAAGCAGTTTGCATTTGTGCGAAAGTCGTGCAAGCTCTGGTGCGTGTGCATCCCTGAGCCGGGCAAATGGGCCGACGGGCGCGGCATAAAGGTGCAGAGGAAGCCGTTGCGCTGGGCGACGGTGCGCAAAGCGACCCGTCCGGTCAGCACCTGATCGGCGCAGGTGAGCGCCGGGGCATAATCGAGATCGATCTCGTGCTGCCCGAAGCCGATCTCATGGTGCGCAGAATCAACGTTGATGTCCAGCCGCGTCAGCGTGTTGATCATCTTGCGGCGAGTCTGGTGGACGAAATCGCTCGAAATATCGAAGTAACTGGACTCGTCGTTCGGCGTCAGCGGAAATGTGGGCTTATCTTTGTCGGTCTGAAAGAGAAAAAATTCCAGTTCCACGCCGGTTTTGAAACTGTAGCCCATTTCGGCGGCCCGTCTGAGCTGGCGCTGCAACACCTGCCTGGGATCGCCGATAAACGGATCACCCTGCGGTGTATGCACATTACAAATGAGCCGCGCCGTCCGCGAGTCGGCAGGCTCCCAGGGCAAAATTGCGAAAGTGTTCAGATCGGGCTGGAGGATCATGTCGCTCTCAGCAATTCGGGCGAAACCTTCAATCGACGAGCCATCGAACGACATGCCGTGATCGATGATGCTCTCAGCCCGGCTGCGTGGGATGGTCACATTCTTGACGATGCCGGTAATATCCGTAAACCAGAGCACGACGAAATGAACCTGATGTTCTTCGAGTGCTTGAAGAACGTCATTTTTGCTGTACATGGGTGTCTGTTCCACGTTTGCCATTCCTTTGTGTGGACAGTTTAGTGCGATGCCTTACGTATTTTCAGCGTCGGAGTCGCCAAGAATTACCACCGATGATTTAGCGACGCCTCACAACGAGGGATCGCGAAATGCGCCCAAATGCCCCAGCAGCGCGTCAATGCCAAGCAGATAGCTGCGCCAGCCGAAACCGCTGATCTGGCCGACGCAAACCGGCGCGAGCAGCGAGGTTTGCCGGAACGTCTCGCGGGCATGGATGTTCGACAGGTGAACTTCGACGACGGGCAGGCTGATACCACTCACCGCATCGCGCAGGGCGACGGATGTATGCGTGAACGCGCCGGGATTAAAGACGATACCATCCGCCCAGTTGCGCGCGACGTGCAAAATGTCGATCAGATCGCCCTCATGGTTGGATTGATCGGCGCGCAGTTCGGTGTTGTGCTTGGAGGCGTGCTGCGCCGCGATGGCGTTAATCTGCTCAAGCGTGAACTTGCCGTAGATTTCCGGCTCGCGCGTGCCGAGCAAATTGAGATTCGGGCCGTGTAACAAGAGAATATGTCGGGTCATTGGATACCCTCAAGAATGGCAATAACATCGTCTTTTTCAACAGCTTCAATGATTGTAGGCTGACCTACGTCCTTGAGCAACACAAAGCGCGCATTGCCTGCCTGCCATTTCTTGTCGGTTGCCATCGCCGCCCACAGTTGTTCAGGCTTCAGTCCGTTCAATCGTATGGGCAGCCCGACACTGGCGACCTTGGCCTCGACCAGCCCGATCAGATCGGTATCGCACAATCCCAGGCGCGCAGACAACCAGGCGGCTGCAACCAGACCGGTAGCGACCGCTTCGCCGTGTGGTCGCTGATAATGCGTCACCTGCTCGATGGCGTGCGCAAACGTGTGCCCCAGATTGAGATAGGCGCGCACGTTGTCTTCGTAGGGGTCTTGCTGGACGAGATCGACTTTCACCTGCACCGCGCGCCGGACAAGCTGGCCGGTATCCGGCGTTGTCGATTGGCTGGGAGAGATCATCTCCAACAGGTGAGCATCAGCCAGCAGGCCGTGCTTGATCACCTCACCCAGGCCGCAGCGCCATTCACGCGGCGGGAGGGTGTAGAGCACATTCGGATCGATCAAGACAAGCTCAGGCTGCTTGAATGCGCCGACGAGGTTTTTACCTTCCGGCAGATCGACGCCGACTTTGCCGCCGACACTTGAGTCGACCATCGCCAGCAAGCTGGTGGGAATCTGTACGAGCCGGACGCCACGCATGTAGGTCGCCGCCGCAAACCCGGCTGTGTCGCCAACCACCCCACCGCCCAGCGCAACAACCGCACTCTTGCGATCCAACCGCGCGCGCACCAGCTCTTGATACAGGTTGGCGACGGTGTTTAGATTTTTGTACTGCTCACCATCCGGCATCACGATCAAATGCGCATCTGGCAGCGCATCACACAGCGCCTCGCCATACAGCGGCGCGAGCGTCTCGTTGGTGATAACGGCCACGCGCCGATCAAGACCGAACGCCCCCGCGCGAGTCCCCATGTCCGGCAGGAGGCCGCGCTCGATCAGGATCGGATAGGTGCCGCCGGGCGCGGTTACGTCAATGCGTTCTGCCATATCGCCAGCACCTCCTCCACCAACGCTTCCGGCGCTTTGCCGGTCGTATCAAGCTGATGCGCAAACGATTCATAGATCGGGCGGCGGCGCTCCAGCAGCACGCGCCAATCACCCTTGAGCAGCGGCCGCTCCGTATCACCCACCAGCCGCGCCGCAATCGCTTCTGGCGTCGCGGTCAGGCAGATGGCGAGCGCATGAGCCAGCGCGTAGGCGCGCGTCTCTTCATCTATCAAAGCGCCACCACCGGTCGCGATGACAAGCTGCTGCCCGTCCACCAACGCGCAGACGACCTCGCGCTCGATGCGGCGAAACGCAGGCTCGCCCTGCTGGGCGAAGATCTCCGGGATGCTCAGCCCGGCGCGCGTCACGATTTCGGCGTCGCTATCAACGAAGCGCCAGCCGAGACGCGCCGCTACCGCCTGGCCAACCGTGGATTTCCCGGTGCCCATGAAGCCAGTGAGCACGATGGCCTGAAAACGATGTGCTGCTCTGCTCACACCCCGGTCACTCTGGATAGCCAAAGCGCCACTCCAGATTGTCCATCGGCAGATCTTCCAGCCGCGCGCGCCGCAGTCCATCAAAGCGGGGGCGCATTTCATCGATGCTGTCGCCACCGATCTTTTCGAGCAGCGCCTCGGCGAGAACGAAAGCCATCATCGCTTCCAGAATCGGCACCGCGCGCGGCGTTGCGCAGTGGTCGCTGCGCTCGTAGGTCGTCCGCTCCGCCTCACCCGTCGCGAGATTGACCGAGCCGAGCGCCTTCATGACGGTCGAGATCGGTTTCATGGCGACGCGGGCGACAATCGGCTCGCCAGTGGTGATGCCGCCTTCCAGCCCGCCCGCCCGATTGGACATGCGGTAGATGTCGCCGCCGTCGCGCAGGGAAATCTCGTCGTGAACTTCCGAACCGCGCTTGCCGGCATTGGCGAACGCCGGGCCGATTTCCGCGCCTTTCATGGCGTGAACGCTGACCATGGCCGCGACGATGCGTCCGTCGAGGCGGCGGTCATAATGCACGTGCGATCCGAGACCGGGAGGCACACCGAGCGCCACGACCTCGATCACACCGCCGAGCGTATCCTTGTCGATCTTCGCCTGGTGAATGACCGCGTGCATCTGCGCCGAAGCATCCGGCAGCGGGCAGCGCACATCACTGGCCTCCGCGCGCGCGAAGCGATCTTCGTAGCCGAGATCATCGGGAATGTGCGCGATTGCATCGCCAATCTGGACGACGTAGCCGCCGATGCGAATGCCAAACTCAGCCAGCAGGCGGCGGCAAATCGCGCCGACGGCGACGCGCATGGTCGTTTCACGAGCGCTGGCCCGTTCGAGCGCCACGCGGAGATCGCGATAGCCATATTTGATCGCGCCGGTCAGATCGGCATGGCCGGGGCGCGGCGTCGTCATCGGCGTGATGTCTTTTTCGCGCCAGTTCTTGAAGTCGCGGTTGACGACCGTCAGCGCAATCGGCGCGCCGGTCGTTTTGCCCGCCGCGACACCGGACGTAATCCGCGCCTGATCACGCTCGATCTGCATCCGTCCGCCGCTGCCGTAGCCCTCCTGACGGCGCGCCAGATCCGGGTTGATGTCTTCGGGCGTCAGCGGCAGCCCGGCGGGCAGGCCTTCGATGATGGCGGTCAGTTCTGGGCCGTGCGATTCGCCGGCAGTGAGGAAACGGATCATGCAGTTGACCTTTGATTTACCTTAATGTTCAGTCGTTCCATCAGAAACGCCAAAATGCCACAAAAACAGCTTCAATCAATGAGCGTTTCCATACGATGCTCATAAGTCTTGAAACCGCAGCGCTCGTAGAAGGCAATCGCCCGTTCGTTGAAAGTCCAGACGTTGAGAGTCACACGACGGATACCGAGCGAACGCGCGAAGTCGAGGATGTGGTTCATCATCTGTTCGCCGTAACCCTGGCTGCGATATTCGGGATTGACCGACATCTGATCGATGTTGAGAAAATTGACTGCATAAGCAAATGAGTCTTCGGGTCGTTGGTAATGCATGACGAGAGCGTATGCCACCGCCGCGCCATCGACCTCACCGATAAAGACATAGGTATGCTCATCTGCCAGGCGCTCGCGCACGAGTGCGACGAATTCGTCAGTCGCAGCCAGCGGCTTGAAGCGATCCGGACGCGCCTGGACGTGTACCTGGTGAACGGCAAGGTTGAGCGTCGCGACCAGGGCAGCATCTTCGACTGTCGCCCGCCGGATGTCCATGTCAGAGACCTCCCAAAGCATCGAGCAGCGCATCCATCATGACTTCGACCGGTGGCTCAACACCCGTCCAGAGCTTGAAGGCAGCCGCCCCCTGGCGCACCAACATACCCGTGCCGTTGATTGCCTGGCCGCTTGCAGCCTCCGCCTGGCGCATGAGACTGGTACGCGCCGGGCGATAAATCGTGTCATAGAGCGTCACGCCTTTGGGAAACGGCACGTCCTCATGCCAGGGCGTGACACTGACATTCGGCTGCAAGCCTGCCGACGTGCAATTGACGATCAGCGACGCCCCCCAGTCTGCGGCTTCGGTCAGAGTCATGAGCCGAAATGGCACCAGCAGCGTGCGCGCCAGATCGAGCGCTCGTTCCAGCGAACGATTGACCACGGCAACTTCCGCGCCGTTCTGCGCCAGGCCATAGACGACCGCGCGCGCCGCGCCGCCCGCCCCCAACACAACCACGCGCGCGCCTTTGATTGTCACGCCATGAGCAGCCAGATCGTCGATAAAGCCACTCACGTCCGTGTTCGTGCCGATCCCAGTGCGAAAGTCGATGGTGTTGACCGCGCCCACTACCTGAGCCAGATTGTCGGCCTGGACGTAGCGCATGACCGCCTCTTTGTGGGGCACGGTCACGTTGATGCCGACGAAATCATGGTTGCGCAGTTCCTTGATACTATGCCCCAAAACATCGGGCGGAATCGCCATCCTGTCGTACTGCCAGTCCTTCATGCCGAGCGCGGCAAAAGCCGCGTTGTGCATCAACGGACTCAGGCTGTGCTCTATCGGCCAGCCAATAACGCCTACCCGATGAATACTCATACGCATCCCCCCTCAAAGGCCGCATGATGTAAAACAGCGATTATCCATCGTCTGGCTTTCGTACTGCAACCTCCGCCCCCAATGCCACCAGAGTCTCAGCGTACCCCGGAAACGAGTCTGAAGCACAGCGCGCATCGTCAACACGAGTATCGCCATCCGCGGTCAGCCCGGCGACGACCAGACTCATCGACAGGCGATGATCGTCGTGACCATCGACGTGTGCGCCGCGCAGCGTTTGCGGCCCGTCGAGCGAAAAGCCGTCGTCATATTCCTGAATCCGCGCGCCCATCCGCGTCAGTTCGGCAGTCATAACACGCAGGCGGTCGGTCTCTTTGACGCGGAGTTCCTCAGCGTCACGTACCGTCGTCTTACCCTCGGCAGCCAGCGCCGCCACCATGAAGATCGGGAACTCGTCGATCATGCGGACGACGACATCGCCGCCGACCGCGACCGCGTGCAAAGCGCTGTGACGCACCCGGATCGTGCCGACCGGATCGCCTGCCTGAAGGCCGGTTTCTTCGACGGCGATGTCCGCGCCCATCTCGCGCAGGACAGCCAGCAGCCCCGTGCGCGTCGGGTTGAGGCTGATGTTGGTCAGGGTGATGTCGCTGCCAGGGATGAGCAGCGCAGCGACGATCAGGAAGGCCGCCGATGAAAAGTCGCCCGGCACAGTGAAATCCATCGGGCGCAGCGGCTGGCCGGGCCTGAGCGTGACAACCGCACCATCGACGGTGAGATCAACCCCCATCGCCGCCAGCATCCGCTCGGTGTGATCGCGTCCCGGCCCCGGCTCGGTGACAACCGTTTCACCGATAGCGAACAGTCCCGCGAGCAGGATCGCGCTCTTGACCTGGGCGCTCGCGACCGGCAGCGTGTAGTGAATGCCGTGCAGGCGCGCCGGTTCGATAGTCAGCGGCGCTTTGTGATCGATCCCGTGGATGTTTGCGCCCATCTCGGTCAGTGGCTCAATGATGCGCTTCATCGGGCGGCGGCGGAGCTGCTCGCTGCCATCGAGCACGCTCGGAAACGGTTGCCCGACCATAATACCTGCCAGCAGCCGGATGCCCGTCCCAGCGTTGACGAGATTGAGCGGCGCGTCTGGCTGCCGAAGCTCACCGCCACGCACGATCAATTCAGTCGCGCTCAGGCGATCTACAGGGACGCCAAGCGCTCGCATCGCCGCCAGAGACGCCTCCGTATCACCGGCAGGCAGCCAATCGCGAATGTGTGTCGCGCCCTGGGCCAGCGCACCAAACATGACGGCACGATGCGAGATCGATTTGTCACCGGGAACCCGTGATGCGCCACGTAAGGGATTTCCGGGCCTGACTGCAAAGTAATCGACTGCCATGTTACGGTTTCCTCTCGTATTTGTGTGCCCATGTCAGGCGTGCCGCACGCACCGGGCGCAGCCGCTCGGCGAGTTGCTCGGCGTCGCGGTCGATCAGCGCCGCTTCGAGGAGCGCCAACTGGGCGCGAAAATGCGCCAGAAGCGCAGCCACCGCCTGGGTATTCGTGCTCAGAATGTCGCCCATCATGTCGAGATTGCTGGCCGCCAGCCGCGACGTATCGCGAAAACCTCCGGCGGCAAGCTCCCACACAGCCTCGTCACGGTCGCCTTCCTGCTTGACGGTGGCGACCAGCGCCGCGCTCAAAAGATACGGCAGATGGCTGATCGCGGCGACCGTGCGGTCGTGGCGATGCGCGTCCATCTCGATCGGCTGTGCGCCGAGCGCATCGACAAAAGCGAGTGAGCGCAGCCGAGTCGCAGGTGTTGTGCGGCGCGTTGGGCAGAGAACGAACGGACGCTGGTGATAGAGCGCCGGGTCACTGGCCTCGATGCCATGGACTTCTTTGCCGGTCATCGGATGCCCGCCGACCGCCTGAATGCCAATCGGTAACTGCCCCATGGCGCTACAGATATCTTCTTTAGTGCTGCCAAGATCGATCAGGAAGGTGTTTGAGCGCAGATAAGCGCCGATGCGCCCCTGCACAATCTGGATGATGACGCGCACCGGCGCTGCCAGCACCACGACATCGGCATCCGCGACCCCCGCCTTGAGATCATCCGTCGCATGATCGACGATGCGTTCGCGCAGGGCGTATTCGCGCGTAGGCGCGCTGCTATCGATGCCGGTGATTCGATCCGCATAGTCCCTGAGCGCCAGCGCCGCCGAGCCACCCATCAGCCCCAGGCCAACGATAACCAGATGACGCGCACGAAAACCCGATGTCGCCGTCATAGCCTTCTCACCCTCCTACGTGTCCGTCTGCGTTGTCGAGCACGATCTTGTTCGTCGGGTAGAGATCGGGGCGCAGGCGTTCCGCCCCATGCATGTAGACATGGCGAATCGCTGCCAGCGGCTTCGTCGTATTCCAGTGGATGAGCACACGGATGCACATCGGCACGCCGTCCGGGCAGTCGATTTCCTGAGCGCCCAACAATGCCGTCTGCTGCCATCCCACCAGGCGCGCAGCCTGCGCGGGAAACCCTGCATTCAGGTCGGGTGTGGTCGTGAAGATGACGCTGGCGACATGTTCCTCGTCAATGCCGTTAGTGTCGATCATCGTCTGGAGCAATTCGCGTGTCGCGCTCACAATCACGTCGGTCGTGTTGGCGGACGCTGTCGTCGCGCCGCGCACACCGCGCACCATCCACATAGACTCACCTCCTGACTGCACAATAAAAAAGGCGCGGAGCGTTTTGCTCTGCGCCTTGTGGTTCGCCGTTCGATCTGGTTAGGAGTTCGGCATCCCTACACGCGGCATCCAACGCCCCGATAGTCTGGTATCGCGCGGTAATAATAAAACCCGAAGTGAGCGCCGAAACACTCCTGAATAGACACGCCAACTCTCCCTTAGAAGCTTGTGGCAGAAGGATAGCACGCGCGGTTGGGGCTGTCAAAAAGACGCGATCAACCAGGTTCGCGATGTCAACTGGGCAAAAGCTGCTCCGCCAGGGCACGTGCCGCCGCCACGCCCTCGCCGCCAGCGCGCACCAACGCACTGCCGACGATGTAGCCATCGACCAGTTTGCCGACCATGGCAACATGCTCCGGTTGGCTGATGCCGAAACCAAGCACCAGCGGCGTAGCGCCGGACTCCGCACGCACGCGCGTAATGAAATCCTGAAGATCCGGCGGGAGATCTCTGCGCGCGCCGGTAATACCCGTCAGTGAGACGACATAGATGAAGCCCGTGGCCTGTTGCGCAACCAGGGCGATCCGTTCTTTGCTGCTGGTCGGGGCAAGCATAAAGACCAGCGCCAGTCCTTGATTGCGGCAGGCTTGGGCAAAGCGTGCTGACTCTTCCGGCGGCAGATCAGGCACGATGAGGCCGTCCGCCCCGGCAGCCCTGGCGTCCTTGACGAACGCCTCAACGCCATAGCGCATGAACGGGTTGACGTAGCCCATCAGCAGCATCGGCTGATCGACTCCGCGGGCGCGCAGCTCACGCACCGCCGCCAGGCATTTGCGCAGCGTCGTGCCCTGCTCCAGCGCTCGCTGCGTCGCCGCCTGGATGACCGGGCCATCCGCCAGCGGATCGCTGAACGGGATGCCGATCTCGAAGCCATCGACACCCGCCTGCGCCATTGACTCGATGATGGCAATCGACTGCTCATAGTCTGGATAGCCAATCGGGAAATACGGCAGGAAGGCCGAGCGCCCTTCCGTTTTCGTCTGCGCGAACATGGCGGCAATAGCTGCCAAGCCGTGTGTGATGACGTCTGGCATAATCAACCTCTCACAGAAAGGGGCCTGAAATAACTCATGATTTACCGGCGATGCCAAGCAGCCCGCCAATGATGGCGCGCGCCACGCGCACACGTCCCGCCCAGTTGCTGACTTCACCATCGAAGGCTTCGGCAACACGGCGCTGCGTCTCAGCGTCGGCGGCCTGGTCGAGTCGTTGATCGGCGGTCTCCCAGTCCATGCCCGCGACAGCCACGAAGTCGAGCTTCAATTCCGCGCGCTGGCAGATGTAGACCCACTCCCCATCGACACCGAGTGAATTCTCGACCAGGCTTTCTGCCAGCACGCGCACCGCCGCTGCATGACTGAAGCCGCGTGTCGCCACGCAGATATCGTAGGGCAGCCCGGTCACGTGCGCGAAAACGTCGTTGGCCATCTGCTCGGTTTCACGCAGACTGCGTGGGTGCGTCATCAGCGCGCGCTCCGTGCGCCCGATCACCAGGCAATCGCAGGTTTCGACATGCTCGACGGTCGCCGCCAACTCGTCGGGATACAGTTCGACCCAGCGGATCAACCGGTCGAGATCGCAGTAGAGCATGTGTGTCGCTGGTCGCTTGAGCGCTTCGTCAAGGGCGACGTGCCGCCCGCGCGGCCACGTTTGCGTGACAACCGGATGCAGATCGTCAAGCGCGTTGAGCGCTGCCACGAGTGCTTCGTCTGCGGTCGGTGGCAAGACAATGGTGATGCTCTCGAATAGACGCATCAGGCGCAAGTGAAAGCGCTGTAAGCGCGGCAGCTCACCGTTCGGCTGCCAGGTAGACGTGAGCGCGACGCTCATCGTTCCTCCAGGGCATGAATGACGGTGTCCAGGTCTTTATCGCCGCGTCCGGACAAATTGATCAGCATGATCGAGTCTTTGGGCATCGTCGGCGCGCGCTTGATCGCCTCGGCCACTGCGTGCGCGCTTTCCAGCGCCGGGATGATGCCCTCTAACTTGCTGAGCGTTTGCAACGCATCGAGCGCCTCGTCATCGGTCGCCGACGTGTAGAAGGCGCGCTCGGTCTGGCGCAGATAGGCGTGCTCCGGCCCGACCGACGGATAATCCAACCCGGCGCTGATGCTGTGGGTGTTCATGATCTGCCCGTCATCATCCTGCATGACGAACGAGAACGTGCCGTGCAGCACCCCCGGTCGCCCGATGTCCGGGTCGGCAAAGCGGGCAGCGTGCTCGTGACTGGCGATGCCATGTCCCCCCGCCTCGACACCGATCAATTCCACGTCATGATCATCACGGAAGGCATGGAACAGGCCGATAGAATTGCTGCCACCGCCGACACAGGCGACGCAAACATCCGGCAGCCGCCCAACCTGATCGAGCATCTGCTGGCGCGCTTCGATGCCGATGACGCTCTGGAAGTCGCGCACCATCATCGGGTAGGGATGCGGGCCGAGCGCCGATCCCAGCAGATAGAATGTCGTGCGCACGTTCGTCACCCAATCGCGAATCGCCTCGTTGATGGCATCTTTGAGCGTCTTGCTGCCGCTCTCGACCGGAATGACTTCCGCACCCATCAGCCGCATCCGAAACACGTTCGGCTGCTGGCGCGCCATATCGACGGTGCCCATGTAGACGTGGCATTCCAGGCCGAGGAGCGCCGCCGCCGTCGCGCTGGCAACGCCGTGCTGCCCCGCGCCGGTTTCGGCAATCACCCGCTGTTTGCCCATGCGCTGTGCCAGCAGTGCCTGCCCCAAAGCGTTGTTGATCTTGTGCGCGCCGGTATGCGCCAGGTCTTCACGCTTAAGGTAGATGCGCGCGCCGCCGAGCTGTTCGCTGAGGCGAGCGGCGTAAGTAACCGGTGTCGGGCGTCCGGTGTACGTCGCCTGAAGATGCGCCAGACGCGCGCGAAATGCCTCGTCCGCCATGGCTTCACGGTAAGCGACGGTGAGTTCATCGAGCGCGGGCATGAGCGTTTCCGGCACGAAGCGCCCGCCGAAATCGCCGAAGTAGCCACGCTCATCGGGAAATACAGACTGTTGGGCCTGATTTTTGTCCAGGGTCATTGCAAACCTGCCTCAAGCTTGCCACACCGTTCCATCAAGATGGATGGCGTCATTCCAATCACAGAGCACCATGAGACGCTCATCCGGCAGCACCTTTCGCCGCATCAATGAACGCCTTCACTTTTTCGATGTCCTTTTTGCCCGAATGCCCGCTGGTTTCGACGCCGCTGGCGACATCGACACCCCAGGGCTGCACCGCTTTGACGATCTCCGCGACGTTGTCAGGCTTCAAGCCACCGGCGAGCATCAGGCGCGGGGTCTTTTCTTTGATGGCTTTGGCGACATCAATGCTCGCTTGCTGACCCGTGCCCCCATAGAGATCGGGATGATAGGCGTCGAGGAGGAGCGAAGGATAGCGATCATCTTTGGGCGCGGCGGGCGTGAAATACAGCGCGTCTTCCAGCGCCTCTTTCATATTACGCGGACGGATGCCCTTGAAGCCCGCGCCGTGCATTTCTTTAAGCATCTCGAGCGACTCATCGCCGCTCAACTGCGCCATCTTGAAGCCGACTTGTTCCATCGTGATCGAAATGCGCCCGACGACCTCATTGACGAACAGACCGATCAAAAGCGGACAGTTCGCGCCGAGTTCATCCCGCAGGCGTGCGGCAATATCCGCCGCCGATTGGACGGTGACATAGCGCGGGCTTCTCTTGTAGAAGTTAAGCCCCAACATATCCGCCCCCGCCTGCGCTACCGCCAGCGCATCCTCGTAGGACGTGATACCGCAGATCTTGACTTTGACCATCTCACCTCACTTCACGTGGTTGGCTGCTAAACAGGCGCACCTGCGCCCCAATGTCCGGCGACTTGACCAGCCCTTCGCCGACAAGCGCCGCATGAGCACCGAGTTCGCCCATCCGCCGCACATCATCCGCGCTGCGGATGGCGCTCTCCGCAACCAGCGTCACATCGGGTGGAATCAGGCGAGCGACGCGCTCGGTCGTGCTCAGATCTTCGTGGAACGTCTTCAGGTCGCGGTTGTTGACGCCGATGAGCTTAGCGCCGATCTTGAGCGCCCGCTCTAACTCGTGTTCGTTGTGGACTTCGACCAGCGCCGCCATCCCCAGATCATGCGCCAACGCCTGCATGTCGGCAAGCTGCGCGTCTTCCAGCGCCATCACGATCAGCAGGATCGCATCCGCATGATAGGCGCGCGCTTCGTAGATCTGATATGGATCGACGATGAACTCCTTGCAGAGAATCGGGCGCTCCGTCACCTGGCGCACCTGGGCAAGATAACGAATGTTGCCCTGAAAGAAATGCTCATCCGCCAGCACCGAGATCGCCGACGCGCCGTTCTCCGCATACGTCTTTGCCAACGCTGCCGGATCGAAATTCTCGATCAGGACGCCCTTGCTCGGTGAGGCTTTCTTGACCTCGGCGATGAGCGCGACCGTGTCCCGGCGCAGTGCCCGCGCGAAATCCTGTGGCGTCGGCAGACTACGGGCACGCTGCTGCACCTGTGCCAGCGGCTGGCGGCGATAACACTCGGCGATCTCCGTCTGTTTGTGCGTCAGGATGATGTCGAGAATGGTATCCGTCTTGACAAACACCTTGTTCTCCTTGGCTTACTGCACCGTCGCCGCAAGCTGCTGGCTGTGGCCGATCAGCGCGTCCAGCTTCTGCAAGGCCGCGCCGCTGTCGATAGCATCGGCGGCCTGCTGAATGGCCGTGCGCAGGCTGTTGGCCTTGCCACCAGCGACGAGCGCCGCACTCGCATTCAAGATGACCACATCGCGCTTGGCATCGGTGATCGACCCGTCGAGCACACCGCGCAGAATGGCCGCGTTCTCCTGAGCCTCGCCGCCGAGCAGCTCGGAAATGTTCGCGCCCCGGAAACCATAATCTTGGGGATGCAGTTCGAACGTCTCGACGCGGTTGTCGTGAAAGTGGCTGACGCGATTCGGGCCGGTCGTGGTCAGCTCATCCAGGCCGCCGTAACCATTGACGACCATGGCCGAGACAGCGCCCAATTGCCCCAACACGTGCGCGAGCATGTCGGTCAGATCAGCGGCGAACACCCCCATCAACTGGCGGCGTGCGCCCGCCGGATTGGTCAGCGGCCCAAGGATGTTGAATATCGTGCGCATGGCCAATTCACGGCGCGGGCCGATGGCATATTTCATGGCCGGGTGGAGCTTTGGCGCAAACAGAAAGCCGATGCCAACGGTGTTGATACAATCGCCGACCTGATCGGGCGTCAGATCGAGATTGACGCCGAGCGCGCCGAGGACATCCGCGCTGCCACACTTACTGCTGGCCGCGCGGTTGCCATGCTTGGCGACTTTCATACCTGCGCCCGCCGCGACAAAAGCCACCGTCGTGCTGATGTTGAATGTGCCGCTGCGGTCGCCACCCGTGCCACAGGTATCGAGCAGATCGGCTGGATCGCCGTTAGTGGTGACTTTGTGCGCGTTGGCGCGCATAGCGCGGGCGCTGCCAGTGATTTCGTCCTGCGTTTCGCCCTTCATACGCAGCGCCATGAGATAAGCGCCAATTTGCGCGTCGCTCGCGCTGCCACTCATGATCTGATTCATGACCGCCTCGGCCTCATCAAGCTGGAGATGCCCATAGCGGCTAAGAACGTCAATTGCGCGTTGAATGTCCATTGTTCCCCCTAGACTCCAGTGAGCTGGCGCGCCTTCGCCAGGGTGCGGTCGGCGACCTGGCTGGCGCGTTCCGCCCCGCGCGCCAGGAGATCGTCGAGATAGCCCGGCTCGCTCGTGATCTGCTGGTAACGCTCCTGAATCGGTCGCAGTGTTTCAATGACGGCCTCAGTCACGGCTTTCTTCAGGTTGCCATAGCCCTGGCCATGGAAGCGGTTCTCGATCTGTTCGCGCGGCTCTTTCGTCAGCACTTCGTACAGTTCGAGCAGGTTGCGCACGCCCGCCGACGCGTGCTCGAAGCGCGCCTCGTTGCCAGAGTCAGTGACAGCGGACATGATCGTCTTCTTGATGACGTTCGGCGGATCGAGCAGGTTCACCGCGTGACCGGTCCGCTGCTCCGCCAGGCTCTTGCTCATCTTACTCGTTGGATCGTCAAACCCCATAACACGCGCCCCGGTTGTCCGGTACAGCCCTTCCGGCAGACGGAAACATTTGCCGAAGAGATGATTGAAACGCGCCGCGATGTCGCGGGTCAGTTCGACATGCTGGCGCTGATCTTCACCGACCGGGACGTAGTCCGCCTGGTAGAGCAGGATGTCGGCGGCCTGGAGCACGGGATAGGTGAACAGGCCCGTGCCGACGCTCTCCGTCTGGCCGGACTTGGTCTTGAACTGCGTCATGCGTTCCAGCCAGCCCATCGGCGTGACGCAGCCCAGAATCCAGGTCAGATAAGGATGCGCCGGAACTGCCGACTGCAAGAAGATGACGTTCTCCTCCGGGTCAATGCCAGAGGCGATGTAGAGCGCCGCAACCCGGCGCGAACTCGCGCGCAGTTCCTTGGCTTTGACCGACTCCGGGATCGTCAGCGCGTGCAGATCGGCGATCATGAAATAGTTCTTGTACTCGTACTGCTGCTGTGCCCACAAGCTCAGCGCGCCGATGTAATTGCCGATATGCAGAACGCCCGTCGGCTGTACGCCGGAAAGCACGACTTTCTTGCGTGGCGGAGCGCTTGTCTGCGCGCTCTCAATCTGTCCTTCAACCATGAGTCAGGATACCTTTGCCGTTACTTCACCACCGATGAAATTGCGCAATATCTGCATCCCCTCCGGAGTCAGGATGCTCTCCGGGTGGAACTGAACGCCATAGACCGGGTACTCCCGGTGACGCAGCCCCATGATCTCACCCTCCTGCGTGCGCGCCGTCACCAGCAGCGAATCGGGCAGCGATTCTGGCTCGACGATCAGGCTGTGATAGCGCGTCGCCTGGAAAGGATTCGACAGTCCGGCAAACATGGGATCGCCGTCGTGATAGATGAGGCTCGTCTTGCCATGCATGAGCCGCCCGGCGCGCTTGACCACGCCGCCATACGCCTGGCCGATACACTGATGCCCCAGGCAGACGCCCAGGATCGGCGTGGTCGCGCCGAGATGTTCGATAACGTCGAGCGAGACGCCGCCATCCTCAGGATCGCCGGGGCCGGGCGAAATGACGATGTGCTCCGGATTGAGCGCGCGAATCTCGGGCAGTGTGATCTGGTCATTGCGAACGACGCAGATTTCGCCGCCAAGCTCGCCAAAATACTGCACCAGATTGTAGGTAAAGCTGTCGTAGTTATCGATCACCAGGATCATCGTTTGTCCTCCGGCTCTTCGACTGCCGTCGCCTCAAGTCCTTCCAGGTGTAAAGTGTCATCAACCGCGATCACGCGCCACGTGCTGCTCTCGGTGCGCGCCAGCGTGGTCACAGACGTGTTAGTGACGAAGTTGAACTCGACATCCGTGCCGGCGAGCATGCGAACGCACATCTTGATGGCGGTCGTATGCGATATGATGGCGATGGTTTCGTTGGATGCGGTTGCCAGAATATCGACAATCGCCGTCTTCATGCGCTTCTCGACATCCAGCCGTGACTCGCCACCCGGAATCCGGAACTGATCGGGATCGGCCTGGAGCGCCGCATATTCGCGCGAATACCAATCGCGTATCTCATTCAACGTAAGCCCTTGCCAGTTACCGACCGACCGCTCGCGCAGGCGTTCGTCGTAGACCGGTGTCAGGCCGAGCTTCCGAGCAAGGATCTCCGCCGTTTGTTTGGCGCGCACCAGATCGCTGGAGTAGATCGCGCCGACGCCGATAGACGGCACCACTTTTGCCAGCTTTTCAGCCTGTTGAACCCCGCGCACATCCAACGGCGAAGCGACCCACCCCTGCTGTTTGCCCTGCCGGTTCCACTCTGTTTCACCGGGACGAATAAAAATGATGCGTTTGACCTCTGTCATGATCAGCCCAAGCCCTCTTCTGCACGCTGAATGGCGACCGCAACCGCGTGCGCCTTGTTGACGGTCTCCTGATACTCAGTGGCGGGGACACTATCAGCGACGATACCGGCCCCAGCCTGGATATAGACTCTATCGCCTTTGACCAGCGCGGATCGGATGGTGATACAGGTATCCATCGAGCCGTCGAAGCTGAAGTAGCCAACCGCGCCGCCGTACATGCCGCGGCGTGTGCCTTCCAGTTCCTCGATGATCTCCATCGCGCGGACTTTGGGTGCGCCGCTCAACGTGCCCGCCGGGAAAGTCGCGCGCAGCAGATCGAACGCATCCATGCCTGCGCGCAGCCTGCCCTGCACCTGACTGACGATGTGCATCACGGCGGAGTAGCGCTCAACGTACATCATGCGCGTGACTTTGACGGTGCCGTAATCGCAGACACGTCCCAGATCATTGCGCCCAAGATCGACCAGCATGACGTGCTCAGCGCGCTCTTTCGGATCGGCGAGCAGGTCTTCTTCCAACTGGCGATCTTCCGCTTCGTTAGTGCCACGCGGACGTGATCCGGCGATGGGACGGTTGGTGGCCACGCCATCTTCGAGACGTACCATCATCTCCGGCGAAGCGCCAACGAGGGTGAAATCATCGCCAAAGCGGAGCAGGAACATGTAGGGAGATGGATTGGTCGCGCGTAGGGCGCGATAGATGGCGAGCGGCGGCGCGCTCGTGCGGCGGCTGAAGCGCTGCGACACGACAATCTGGAAGGCATCACCCGCCGCGATGTATTCCTTGGCCTGGCGCACATTCTCCTCGTATTCCGCCTGCGTGTGCGTGGAGTCCATCTCGGCAGCGACCGGCGCGCCGGACTGAGGAATGGGCGGCAGCGGCTGGCGCAGCGCCGTCTCGATGGCTTCGATGCGTCGCACAGCATCATCGTAAGCAGCATCCGCATTACCGGCGTTGTGCGCGTTGGCGAGGATCGTGATCTGGTGCTTGGCATGGTCGAAGATGACGAGCGTATCGACCAGCATAAAGGCCGCATCGGGTACGTCCAGCTCGCGGGTGGCAGTCTCCGGCAGGCGCTCAAAGGCGCGCACAGCATCGTAGGCGAGACAGCCGACCGCCCCACCGACGAAGCGCGGCAGCCCTTCCAGGCGAACCGGTGTGAAGCGATCGAACTCATGCTTGACGGCGGCGAGCGCATCTTCGCCGGGCGCGAGGGCGCGCGTCTCACCGCGGCCATTTTGAAGCATGGTCACGGTGTCGTCTCGAACCGAGATGACGCTGCGTGGATTGACGCCGAGGAAGGAATAACGCCCGACCTGCTCACCGCCCTCAACGCTTTCGAGCAAGAAGGCGTAATCGCCGGTCTGGCCGAGCTTGAGATAAACGCTCATTGGCGTTTCGAGATCCGCCAGCAGCGTGCGATAAACGGGCACGAGGTCGCCCTGCGTGAAAAGACGCTGCATGTCTTCACGAGCAGGTTGGACACGAGCTTTTTCCGACACCACGGTTGTTGCAAATACCATACGCTTGTCCCCGGTTTTCACTCGTTCAAAAGCGAGATACGCAAACAAAAAACCCCTTCGCCAATCAAGGACGAGAGGGGTTCCCGTGGTGCCACCTTGCTGATCCCGCGCCAGGGCGCAGGAACGCTCTTTTCAGGTACGGACGCGAACGCCTATACCCTTTGCCATGATAACGGTGGCATCTCCGGCAGAAGCTACTGTACGGCGTGCCCGTGTTCGCGTCTGCAACTCCCTGAGCCATTCCACATCTGCGCCGGCGTCACCTTCCCAGCTTCCGGCAACTCTCTGGGCCTCGCCTTGATGTGTACTCGTTCAGTTCAACGTCGTTGTCATATTCAACTGAACTCAGGATAGCGAGGATCGGCGGGCGTGTCAAGCAGTTGAGGGACTTTTGGTGACAGCTTGTGGATTGAAGAAGCAGCGTGCAAGGAAGGATATGATCACCGCCGTGATGTCCTCGTGCGTAACGCCGTTACTCCTTGCATCTTGTGAGGGTGAGCGGCCGGCGCGCCGCGCAAATCGCCGACCGCCACTTTGCACTAGGCCGACTGACGCTGCGTCTCTGGCATCGCGCCAAGTTGCCGCAGCAGCATCGAGATATCCCACTGATGCCAAAGATCGGTCGCTTTGCCATCCTTGCCGAACTGAACGAAGTACATGTGCGGAACACTGACCCGCCGTCCAGTAGGGGCGAGGCCGTGCACCGGCCCCAGATTGAGTGGCCCGCGATGAGTGCCGGTCATGGTGCAGCGGAAGGCCACAGTATTACCTTCGGCCAGGATATTGTGGATTTCGAAGTGGAGATCGGGGAACGCTGTGTGGAGACCGATGGTGATCTCTCGTAGATGTCTGATTGTGTCCGTACCGGGCGGCTCCTGATGATCGACCGCATCCGCCGAGAACTGCTCGTCGATGGCCGAAAGATCCGCATTGTTCATTGCCCGTTCGAAAAGACGCTGAACCTTAGTCTTGTCAATTGCTGTCATGACCTTCAACCTCCTTCTAATGCGCTCCACCCAACTTTAGCGCGCAGCTACCTTCTGCGCGTCACATAGACGTGTCAACCCTGCGTCATGTTGTATCGGGTTAGTGACAGCCACCTGCGTACGCAATTGTCAGAAACAGCGCGTCACTTTACCTGGCATGGCGCTTTCGATTATACTTGTCTGTGAACCATTTGTTCTAAGCATACCCCTTCGAGGACTTGGCCGTGGCGCTCACCAACCAGCAAATCGCGGGCATCTTCAACACCGTTGCCGACATGCTCGAAATCAAAGGCGAGATCATCCACCGGGTGATGTCGTATCGCCGGACTGCCGAAACCGTGGCCGATTATCCGCGCGAGATGAGCGCCGTCGCCGCCGAGGGCAAGCTGACCGAGATCCCCGGCGTGGGCAAGGTGCTGGCGGAGAAGATCCAGGAGATGCTCGACACCGGCCAGCTAGAATTCTACGAGAAGCTGAGGGCAGAGATCCCGGCAGGTGTGGTCGAGATGCTGGCGGTCAACGGCGTTGGGCCGAAGAAGGCGCGCATGTTCTGGGAAGAGGCCAAGCTGACCACGATTGACGCCCTGGAAGCAGCGGCGCGCGAGGGCAAACTGCGCGACTTGCCAGGGATGGGCGCGAAGAGCGAAACGAAAATCCTCGAAGGCATCGAGTCGTACAAGCGCCGCGTGGCGAACCCGCGAACGCCGCTTGGTGAGGCGCTGCCACTGGCCGAGCGGATGCTGGCGCGGCTGATGGCGCTGCCGGGCGCGGAGCGCGGCACGGTCGCGGGCAGCCTGCGCCGGGGACGCCCAACTATCGGCGATGTGGATCTGCTGGTCGCCAGCGAGGACGCCGCGCCGCTGATGGATGCGTTTGTCGCCATGCCGGAAGTCGCGCGCGTGCTCGGCCATGGAGAGAGCAAAAGCTCGGTCGAGTTGCAGAGTGGTTTGCAGGTCGATTTGAAGGTCGTGCCAGCAGCGCGTTGGGGCACGGCGCTCCAGTATTTCAGCGGCAGCCAGGCCCACAACATCAAGATTCGCGAACTGGCGCTCAAGCGCGGCCTGAGCCTGAACGAGTTCGCCTTCACCCCGCAGGACGGCAGCGAGCCGATCTTGTGCGCGGATGAAGAAGCCGTCTACGCCACAATTGGCATGCCCTGGATCGCGCCGGAACTGCGCGAAGATTGGGGCGAAATCGAAGCGGCACAGCGCGGCACACTGCCCAAGCTGATCGAAATCGGCGACATCCACGCCGACCTGCACATGCACACCGCTTGGAGCGACGGCGCGCTGACCATCCGCGAGATGGCGGAGGCAGCGCGGCGGCGTGGGCGCGACTTTATCGTGATCACGGATCATTCGCGCAGTGCGGGCATTGCTAACGGCCTGTCGATTGAGCGGCTGCTGGCGCAGCAGCAAGAGGTGCGCGCGGTCGATGCCGAGATGCGCGATGCCTATGGCTTCCGCGTCTTTCACGGCTCAGAGATCGAGATCAAGGCCGACGGCACGCTCGACTACCCCGACGACATCCTGGCGCAGCTCGATTTCGTCGTGGCGTCGCTGCACGTCAGCCTGCGCCAGCCACGCGAGCAAATCACACAGCGCGCGCTGAATGCACTCAGCAACCCGCACGTCGATCTGATGGGGCATCCGCGTGGGCAGTTGATCCCGGAGCGCGAAGGCGCTGATCTCGACATGGAGGCGGTGTTCGCCGCCGCGAAAGCCCATGACACCGCGCTGGAAATCAACGCCAATCCCGCGCGGCTCGACCTGGAAGCGCAGTACGCCAAGCGCGCAGTCGAATTGGGGATCAAGCTCTGTATCGATACCGACGCGCACAGCGAAAGCGATATGGACCTGCTGCGCTACGGCGTCATGACCGCACGGCGAGGCTGGGTCGAGGCTGCATCCGTGATCAATACGTGGCCGGTAGAGCAATTCCTCGCCTGGGTAGAAGCGCGAGGCAAGTGAAACGATGCCGAATTTGAACATCCCTGACCCCGATCCACGCGATCTTGACGGCACACAGCCGGGCAAGCCGGTGGGCATCCCCGCCCCGATCCCGCAGGATCGCGCGAAGCTGCCGCCGCGCCAGGAGGGGCGCAAGCGCGAGACACGCGAAGTCAAAACAAAGCAGAAGCAAGCGCCTAAACGCACGGTTCCACCCCGCTCACGCGATCGGCGGAGCAGCGGACTGTACCTGCCGGTGTGGTCGCTGGCAGTGATGCTGCTGTTCGTGATCGGCATTTCGTTCACGATTGTGCTGCTGATTCTGGGGCTGGGAGGCAGCGCCATCCCTGGCGGCGAACCGCAGGTGATCATCATCACCGCGATTCCGTCGAACACACCGCCGATCCCGCAGTTTGACGAACCGCTGACGGTGCCAACGCTGGCGGGGATCAACGCCGAAGTGCCGCAGTTCCCGCTCGAAGGGCCGACGCTCGCGCCGGTCGTGTTGTCACCGACGCCGATCGCCGTCACCATCGGCACGCGGGTGCGGACGACAGGCGATGCCGTGCGCGTGCGTCCCCAGCCGAGCCTGGATAACACGGAGCTATTCTTCGCCGAGCCGGATGAAATCTACGAGATCATCTCTGGCCCGCAGTCCGGCAGCGGCCTGTCGTGGTGGCAGGTGCGCGACGTGAACGATCCAACACGTCAGGGTTGGATCGCTGCCAATCTGGTCGAGCCGTTGCCACCAGTGTAAGCGCGGAAGAGCATAACCCTGGCCGCAGTGTCACGATCAGGCGTGGATCGAGCATTGGGATAGAGACTAGCTAGACATTATCTCAGGAAGCAATATGCAGGATGACAGCGCACGCCGCGCGGCAGAACTGCGCGAGCAACTTCACGAACACATCTATCGCTATCACGTGCTCAGCCGCCCGGTCATCAGCGATGCGGAATACGACAGACTCTACAACGAGCTTCGGGAGTTAGAAGCGGCGCAGCCAGAGCTGATCACGCCCGACTCGCCGACGCAGCGTGCGGGCAGCGATCTTTCTGAGGAGTTCGCCAAGGTGCGCCATCCCGCGCCGATCCTGAGCCTGTCGAACGCCTACAGCGTCGAGGATTTGCAGGCCTGGGAGGAGCGCAATCTGAAGCTGCTGCCCGCTGGGACACAGCTTACCTACACGCTCGAACCCAAACTCGACGGTCTGACGATTGTCCTCACCTATGAGAACGGCGTGCTGATCCAGGCGGCGACACGCGGCAACGGCGAGATCGGCGACGACGTGACGCCGAATGTGCGCACCATTCGCGCGATCCCGCTGCGCATCCCGGTCGATCACACCAAGCGCGCCGCGCCAGAGCGCGTGACCGTGCGCGGCGAGGTCATGTTCCTGAAGCACGATTTCGAGCGTATGAACGCACGCCAGCTCGAACAAGGACTGCCGTCGTTCATCAATGCGCGCAATGCGGCGTCGGGCGCGCTCAAGCAGAAGGACTCGCGGATCACAGCCACGCGACCGCTGACAGCGTTCGTCTATGGGATTGCAGACATGCGTGGGTTAGCGCTGGATAAACAGTGGGATATGTTGGAATTCCTGCGGGATATGGGTTTCCAGGTCGCGCCAGATGCTGCGATATATCCCACTTTATCCGACATTATCCAGCAAATACCCACATGGGAATCCCGCAGAAACCAACTCGACTACGAAATCGACGGCATTGTTATCAAAGTCAATGACCTGCGCATCGTCCAGGAACTCGGCGTTGTGGGAAAAGACCCGCGCGGTGCGGTCGCCTACAAGTTTGCCGCGCAGGAAGCAACGACCAGGCTGCTCAGCGTCGGCTTCAACGTCGGGCGCACGGGGCGCGTCGTGCCGAATGCCAATCTGGAGCCGGTCTTCATCGGCGGCGTGACGGTCAGCAGCGCCACGCTGCACAACTTCGATTTCGTGCGCAATCTCGACATCCGCGTCGGCGATACTGTCATCGTCAAGCGCTCCGGCGATGTCATCCCCTACGTCGTCGGGCCGATTGTGGACGCGCGCAAGGGCGATGAACAGCCGATCCTCCCGCCGGAGCGCTGCCCGTTCTGCGACACGCCGATCATGCAGGACGAGGGCGCGGTCGACTACTACTGCCCGAACGTCTACTGCCCAGAGCGCGTCTACCGGCAGGCGGAGTTCTTCGTCTCGCGTGGGGCGATGGACATCGACGGCGTCGGCGGCCAGACGATCAAGCTGCTGATCGAGAACGGCATCATCAAGGACGAGGCCGATCTGTTCAGCGTGACGCGCGAACAACTGCTGGAACTGGAAGGCTTCGCCGAAAAGAAGGCGGACAACTTCCTGGCGGGCATTGAAGCGGCCAAGCAGCGACCGCTTGCGCAGTTGCTTACGTCGCTCGGCATTGATGGCGTCGGCAGCACGATTGCGACGGCGCTGGCGAACCGACTCGGCAGTATCGACGCCATCGAAGCGGCGACCGTCGAGGAGATCGACGCTATCGAGGGCATCGGCGACGTGCTGGCGCAGAACATCCACGACTGGTTCGCCGACCCGTATCATCGCGGCGTATTGGAGAAGCTGCGCGCCGCCGGGGTGAAAATGGTGGGCGAAGCGCGCGTCCTGGCCGGCGAACAACTGGCCGGGATGACCTTCGTGCTGACCGGGACGCTGCCGACACTCTCACGAGATGAGGCGGCGGCACTGATCGAAGCGCACGGCGGCAAAGTCACCGGCAGCGTGAGCAAGAAGACCAGCTACGTGCTCATGGGTGACGCCCCCGGCAGCAAGGCGGACAAAGCGCGCCAGCTCGGCGTGCCGATCATCGGCGAGGACGAGTTGCGGCAGATGGTTGGCGAGTGATGGATAATATGATGTGTGGTGAGACAATCGTCATCACGCATCGAATGATTCGTTTGCGCATCCCCGAAGGACATCGACATGAACAGCGTGATTATCAAGAAGGGGCGTGAAAAGCCCATCGTGCAGCAGCACCCGTGGGTGTTTTCCGGCGCAATCGAGGCGGTCAGGGGCAACCCTGAGCCGGGCGAGATCGTCACCGTGCAGTCCAAAGAGGGCAAGTTCCTGGCGCGCGGCTATTGGAATCCCACATCGCAGATCCAGGTGCGGATTCTGACCTGGCAGGACGAGCCAATTGACGAGACGTGGTGGCGCGCCAAGCTCGACCAGGCGATCCGGGCGCGCGCGCATCACCCGACACCGACAGCCCTGCGGCTGGTCAACGCCGAGAGCGATTATCTGCCGGGGCTGATCGTGGATCGCTATGGCGACACGCTCGTCTTGCAGTCGTTGACGCTCGGCATCGAGACGCGCAAGGCCGAGCTGGTGGAGATGCTGGCGGATCTCGTTCAGCCAGCGGGCATCTACGAGCGCAGCGACGTGGATGTGCGCCAGAAGGAAGGGCTGGATCAGGCCAAAGGCTTGCTCTGGGGCGAGGAACCGCCGAAGCAGATCGAGATCGACGAATTCGGCGTGCGCGTGCTCGTCGACGCGGTCAACGGGCACAAGACCGGCTACTACCTCGACCAGATGGCGAACCGCGCCAAACTGCGCAACCTGCTCGCGCCGCTGGCCTTGAGCGCGCCGAACGACTTCCGCTTCATCAACGTCTTCAGCTTCACGGGCAGCTTCGGCCTGCACGCGCTGGCGCTGGGCGCGGGCTACGTGCTCAACGTCGATTCGTATCGTGAGGCGCTGCAAACGGCGGAGGACATCGCCAAGCTCAACGACCCTGACTGGAAGAAACGCAGCGACTACATCATGGGCGACGCCTTCCAGCTGCTGCGCGATTTCGCCCAGACGGGCGATCTCTACGACGTGGTCGTGCTCGACCCGCCCAAGTTCGCGCACAGTGCCGGGCAGGTCGAAAAGGCGGCCCGCGGCTACAAGGATCTCAACCTGCACGCCTTCAAGGTCGTCAAGCCGGGCGGCTATATGATGACGTTCTCGTGTTCGGGCGCGGTCAGCGCGGATCTGTTCCAAAAGATTGTGTTCGGGGCGCTGGCGGATGCCGGGCGGCAGGCGCAGATCATCGAGCATCTGGAGGCCGGGCCGGATCATCCGGTCGCGCTGACCTTCCCGGAGGGCGCGTATCTCAAAGGGCTGCTGCTGCGGGTGTATTGATCGGGCTTTCGGCGGTCGGCTCTTGGCTTTTGGCCGTCAGTCATCCACGTCGAGTTCTTCGGCGTCTTCGCCCGCCAGACGCTTGATCTTGGCGAAGGTTTCGACCCAACTGATCTTGCTCAGGCCGAGCTTTTCGCGAATGGCGTCCGCGTCCATGCCCGCCTGATAATCGCGCAAAGCGGCCATCCAGCGCAGCATCTCGAACGACGGCTTCTTGTCCAGTCCTGCGCCTGCGCCGATGTCGGCCAGGATGTATTCGAGATTGCGCGGCGTACAGGTGAAGAGCGTGTCCTCGACGCGGTACTGCCCCAGGTATTCATCCAGCACGTCGAGCAGTTCGCCGTCGATCTCGATGCGCCGCTCCTTGTAGACATCCTTCGGGCTGCCGTGTTTGACGAGCAAAATCCCCTGCCCTTTGGCAATGCGCAGCACGTCTTTGGGCGAGAGGCGGGCAGCCTCGGCCTTCTTGATGCCGGTCGCGAGCAGCAGACGCAGGATGAGGGCCGGGCGCGCGTCAGGTTTCTCGGCAATGCGGAGCGTGTCGGCGTAACTGAGCGCCATGGCAGTCTCCCGCTCGTCGAGAATATCCGCCAGCGGCGCCTGCCCGGAGCGCTGCAAGATCGGCACGGCGGGATCGTAGGGAATCGCGCCGATCTCATGCAGCCACTTGAAATAGACCTTGAGCGTGGTGACGCGGCGCGCATACGATTTGCGGCTGCACGGGATGCCGCGCCCGTGTTCGAGCCAGCGCATGAAATCGCTCAGTGTCGTGGTGGTGAACTCTCCTATCGCCGTGTCCTCGCCTGCCCGTTCGGCCAGTAGATGCAGATCAGAGGTGAAAGCTTTGACAGTGTGCTCGGTTTTGCCGGACTGCATGAGATGCGTCTGGAACAGCGCAAGTGTGTGCTTGAATGGACTGTGACGATTGAGATCGTCCGGTGAGGCCGGTTGATCGGGAAAGAGCGGGAGTTGGCGCACGTCGGACATGGTTTTATGTGTGACTATGCGAAAGATAACATCATTATAGCGGCAAATAGCATGGCGAGAAAACTTGGTGCTCAGTGCTCGGTGCTCAGAATGGGTTCACAGTGCCCGGTTCACAGTTCACTGTGCGTGAGACCAGACCGCTTGCGCATGGAATATTTGCTTGTCATCGAACAGGGTTTTCCAGCCTCTTTGGCAGGCTTGATTTAGCCTAGCCGACCAGCTTCAGCCGTCGGCGATCACTCACAAATAGCCCCGCTATGACTCTTAGCGCCTAAGTGTCCAGGTGTCGACGGCGTAGGTCTCGTCATGGATCTGGCACGCGGCGGCTTGCTCCTCGGCTGACAGCGTCTGAAGATCGAGGTCGATGTCGAAGGCGCTGCGGAAGCCATCGATGACGGCCTCGGCGGCTTCTGACCACTCCACCCGCCGGCCAAGCGCGTCTTCCAGCGTGAGGGCGCGCCCGCGAACATGTTCCTTGGTCGCGTCGCGTTCGCTCTCGTCGGCGTAGACGAGCGCGTCACAAATGCGGGCGATGTCCCCGTGGAGCGGGAACGCGCCATGCTGAAGCAGACCGTCGTGTTTGCGCGCCTGGGCGCTGCCGATGAGCTTGCGACCATCGACGGTGATCTCATAGTGCGATGGCGTTTCGAAGCAAACCGGCGCGACCGACCGCAGCGGCTCACTCAGCGGATCGGCGGCGGGCTGTGCCCCGAGCGATTCGAGGGCGACGAGCAGCGCCTCGCTGATGTGGCGATAGCTTTCGACAATATCGCCCTGCGCAAGCTCATGATCGAGCGGCAGGGCGACGCTGTAGGTCAGCTCATCGGTGTGGAGAATGGCACGTCCTCCGGTTAGACGACGCACCGCCGTCCAACCATGGGCGGATAACCGTTCCCAATCGACATCGGTGGCGCGCTGGCCGTAACCAAGCGAAAGACAGGCCGGTTCCCAGGCGTAAAGACGCAGAGTCGGCGGCTGCTCCCCCTGGGCGACTGCGCGCAGAATTGCCTCATCGACAGCCATGTTGTAGGCACCAATCGTCGGGCAATCGTAAATCAAGCGCCATTGACGCATATTATAAGCAACCCTATACTCAGATATAGATTCTGTAAATGTGCGAGTGATTCGCGGAGCATCGATCCGCTTATGCCGGCTGAATCCTGGTCGAACGACGACATTACCCTGCAAACGCCCTCGCAGACGGACTATCCCATCCCACCAACGTACAAGCCGATACCCGAACCTGCACATTTTCGCGACGATTTTACCCCACCGCCGTCACTTGCGCGCGAATCTGCCGCGCGGGCGCGGATGCGACGGCGCAAACTGCGCAGCCGGTCACGCGGTTCCGAGTGGGCATGGGTCATCGTGGCCTTCGCGCTGTTGAGCGCCGTGATCGTCACGAGCATGAGCCTGGCACTGCTGGTGCGCGCCTCGCAGACGAGCACCGATGCGATCCCGACCAATATTGCGGTGCTGCCGACGCCGGTCGATGCGCGGACGGACTTCACCAGTCTGACAGCACTTGAAGGTGGCGAACGGGTCACGCTCGACGATGGGCGGACGATCACGTTGACACCGTGGGATGGCTCGTCGCGCTTCACCATCCTGATGATGGGTCTGGACAGGCGTCCGGGCGAGACAGGGCTGGCCTACCGCACCGACACGATGATGCTGGTGAGCATTGACCCGGCGACCGACCGGATTGGCATCCTGAGCATCCCGCGCGATCTGTACGTTGAAGTGCCGGGCTACCAACAGCTTCAGCGCGTGAACAGCCCGATGGTGCTGGGCGAACTCGCTCAGCCGGGCTACGGCCCGCGCCTGACTATGCAAACGGTGCAGTACAACCTCGGTATTCGCGTTCATGAGTATCTGGCGGTTGACTTCAACGCCGTGATCACTGTGGTGGATGCGCTCGGCGGCATCGACGTGGACGTGCCCTACGACATCGTCGACTACCAGATGCCGGATTTGTATTTTGGCTACGATCCGCTGATTCTCCGCGCTGGTCAGCATCACCTGAATGGTTACGAAGCGCTGCGTTATGCCCGTACCCGCCACGGCGACAGCGATTTCGCGCGCGCGGAGCGCCAGCAGCAGGTCTTGTATGCTGTTCGTGACCGCGTGCTCAACCTGAATATGCTGCCGCAGTTGATCATTAGCGCGCCGGGAATGCTGGCGCATCTGAGCGAAAATGTCTACACGGGCTTGACCGTGGATCAAATGATCCAGCTCGCGCTGTACGTGAAAGACGTGCCGCCAGAGAATATCCACACCGGTGTCGTCGATGGGCGCTACATCATGCCCTATACCACGTCACAGGGCTGGTCGGTGCTCGTGCCCAATCGCTCGATGCTCGGCGAATTGATGATCAGCATCTTCGGCGACAACTACTCGCAATAGCGCAAGATCATCCGGCCAGGACAAAGACAAACAACGCGAACCAGACGAGCATATAGCGCAGCGGGAAGCCGCGCGGCTGGCGCATGGCTGCGTAGAGCAGCAGTGAGAGCACAAGGCCAGACATGACGCGCATCGTGCCGAGTGGTTCGCGGAAGGTCGAGAATGGCAGCGTCCACATCATCAGGCCATTCATGAGGACGAAGCCAAGATAGAGATGGTTCTGACCGCGCAGCAAATCACGCCCCGCGCGCCAGAGTCCCCATATGCTTGGCAGCACCACGAGCGGGATCATGAGCACACCGAAAGCGATCAGCACGGATGGGTTGCCCGCGGCATCGCCAGCGATGCGCCACAGGCCATTGAAGGGCAGCAGTTCGAAGCGCGTGCTCAACGCCCCGCCAGAGCCGATGCCGAACGATCCGAGCCAGGCATAAAGCACGAGTTGCCAGATCGCAAAGGGCACACACACCACCACCACCAGCAGCGCCGAATGACGCCAGCGCCGCGCCAGAACATCCATCAACAGCCAGCCCGCGATGAAAACGAGCGCCGTCTCTTTCGCCAGCACCGCGCCGAGCAGCGCGAGCAGCTCCGGCAGCGTGCGTTCGCTGCGCCAGAACCAGAGCGCAATGACGACCAGACCAACGCTCAACGGCTCCGGCGTGTTGAGCCTGACGGCCATCGCCAGGCCAGCAAACAGGCCGTAGATGAGGGCAAACCAGCGGTTGGCGCGCTGTTCCTGCAAAATGCTAGTCAGGAGCGCCGTCGCGACGACATGGACGACCAGATTAACAGCGACCATTGTCAGCGGCAGCCAGTCGGTCACACCTAAAGCCACAGCACGGCCCACCAAGGGCAGCAGGATGCGTTGGTAACGGTAGGCGGGCACGTCGAGGCACTGGGCCGCACCGGCGGGAGCGCGGGCAATATAGTAGGCGAACTGGCCGTCGTAGCTGCCGGTGCGTGTGGGATCGCACGCGCCGGGGTTGTCGCAGGCGGCGAAGCAGGGATCGATGGTGGCAAAGACTTTTGCGTCGAAACCGGCACTCGCGAAGACGATCAGCAGATAGACGAGGAGGACTGCCAGCGTAATGTGCCAGGGTGAGAGGCGGACGCGGTTCATAGGCCATTCGCTCCCCGTCCATACAAAGACAGCGCCCCATGTGGGACGCTGCTATTGATAAATCCACCTGCTGTGCCGTGTGTGCGAGTTTTGAACCTGCGTTAGCAGGTGGGAGTTCACCTGGCGATGGGGTCTTGGCTACGCAAGCCTATCACCTTGCCGCCAAACAGCAACTCCCGTTCTTTGGGTGTTGGCTCAAAACGTTGGCGCAGCATCACGTACACAGCAGGTCTTGATCTCTTATACCATGGGCCTTTATTGCAGAAAAGGGCGAAATTGTTCAGTGACCATCGGCAGATGGCTTTCAGCTTCCATATTGGTTTTGAAAGTGGGTGAAATTCCCGACAGGCGCAAAGCGCACATGCCAGATTGTATGCAGTCAGAAGGTATATTGGCCCTGCACGTAGATCCAGTGAACAACCCGGACATCTCAGAATTGGTTTATGCGGCGCAAGGAATGCCACAACAAAAACCTCAACCAGCGGCCAACGCCACTGATTGAGGTCTCGTCAACACTCGCTAGGACTCGGTACGAACATCCGCCAATGTGAGATGCTCAGTCAGTACCGACGGCCGAAGCCATACCCAGGCCCAGACCAGCCGCCACGCCTTCACCATAGGCCGGATCTGCCTTCAGGAAATGCGCGATCTGGCGCTCCTGAATCGGTCGCGGCACGCTCTGCATAGAGCCGACGATATTCTCGATCAGGCGGGCACGTTCGTCCGCAGTCATCAGGCGGAAGAGATTGCCGGCCTGTGTGTAATCGTCATTGCCTTCACGATGGTCATAACGCGCGCCATCGCCATCGACTGGGAACGGCGGTTCGGCATAGGCGGGGTTCTGAGCAGGGCCGCCGAAGCTGTTCGGCTCGTAGTTGACAGCGGATTCGCCGTTGCCGTCGTGACGCATGAAACCGTCGCGCTGATAATTATGCACCGGAGCCTGCGGGCGATTCACCGGCAGCGTTTCGTAGTTCGCGCCCAGACGATAACGGTGGGCGTCCGTGTAAGCCATGATGCGCGCCTGCAACATCTTGTCCGGCGAGAAGCTGATTCCGGGCACGATATTGGCCGGTGCGAAGGCAGATTGCTCGACCTCAGCGAAATAATTCTGCGGATTGCGGTTCAGTTCCATGATTCCGACTTCAATCAGCGGGAAATCGCCGTGCGGCCAGACTTTGGTCAAGTCGAACGGGTTATAGGGGAATTTTTCGGCCTGCTCGTCCGTCATGACCTGAATCGACATGCGCCATTTTGGATAATCGCCTTGCTCAATGGCATAGAACAAATCCTGTGTGGCGTAATCGGCATTCTCACCTGCCAGACGCTCGGCTGCCGAAGCGCTCAAGTTCTGAATACCCTGCATCGTCCTAACGTGGAACTTGACCCAGACGCGCTCGTTATCTCGGTTGATCAGGCTGTAGGTGTGACTGCCGTAACCGTGCATATGGCGGTAGCCATCCGGCGTGCCGCGGTCACTGAACAGGATCGTCACCTGATGCAGCGATTCAGGGGAGAGCGACCAGAAATCCCACATCATGGTTGGCGATTTGAGGTTGGTCTGTGGGACGCGTTTCTGAGTGTGGATGAAATCCGGGAATTTCAACGGGTCACGGATGAAAAAGATCGGCGTGTTGTTGCCGACCAGATCCCAGTTGCCTTCTTCCGTATAAAACTTGATGGCGAATCCGCGCGGATCACGAGCGGAGTCAGCGGAGCCTTTTTCGCCACCCACGGTCGAGAAACGGGCGAAGACGTCGGTCTGTTTGCCGATCTCGCTGAAGACAGCTGCCTTGCTATACCGCGTGATGTCGCCTGTTACGGTGAATGTGCCATACGCGCCCGCACCTTTCGCATGAACGACCCGCTCAGGGATGCGTTCGCGATTAAAGTGGGCCAGTTTTTCCATCAAGTGGAAATCCTGTATCAGGACCGGGCCACGCGGTCCGGCGGTAATCGAGTTCTGATTGTCGCTTACGGGAAAGCCCGAAGCAGTGGTCAGGGTTTTGGGTTTGTCGGCCATTTCTATAAACCTCCTAAATGGCAAGCAATTGACGCTACGTGTGACGTACGGGTCTCGCTGTGATTGATGTCTGCAACGCGCTCACTGTCAAAGGATGGCGAGCAAAGTGATGGTGCGGGGACGTGCTGATGATCGCGGTGTAAGCATCAAAGAGCAAGTAGAATTTGTCCAAGCATAATGATAACAGGCTACGGCAATACATGCACGGAATGAGTGGCCTCATATTCCCGGCCAATGGCGTAAAAAACGACCGGGTGACTGGGCAGCCATTTTGCGTCCGATAGCGTCAGGTTTCACCCCGGATCAGGTCATCCCAGGTCTCGCGCGGGCGAGCGACGCGCCAGGTGTGACCGTCCGGTGCGACCACGATTTCCGGCGGACGTGGACGCGCGTTGTAGTTGCTTGCCATGACCGCGCCATAAGCGCCCGCCGTCAAAAAAGCGACATAGTCCCCCGGCGCGACCGGCGAGAGTAATCGACCATGCGCCAGAGCATCGGTGGTTTCGCAAACCGGGCCGACGATTTCGACCGCCTCCCGTGGTGCATCATCTGGCGGCACGATCACGGGCACGATCTCATGGTGCGCTTCGTAGAGCGCGGGGCGAAGCAATTCGGTCATGCCCGTATCAAGAATGACGAAACTGCGACCGCCCTGCTCTTTGCGATAGAGCACGGTCGACACGAGCACACCCGCATCGGCAATGATGCTGCGCCCCGGTTCGAGAATCACCTCAAAGCTCTGAAGCAGCGGCGTCAAGATCCGGGCAAAGTCTTCCGGTTCAGGCAACACCCTGCCAGGTTCATAGGCAACCGGGAAACCACCGCCAATGTCGATCATGCGAATGTCAGGATAGGCACGTGCGATGGTGAGTGCAGCTTTAGCGGCCTGCGCGGTGGCGGTGGTATCCCCTAACTGGCTGCCAATGTGGATGTGGATACCTTCAAAGCGGAGACTAGGATAATCCGCCTGCCGATCCAGCAGTTGTCTGAGGGCGTTTTCGGCCAGGCCAAACTTTGCACCGCCATGGCCGGTCGCGATGTAACGGTGCGTGCTGGCACTGACGTCAGGATTGAGCCGCAGCGCCACCCGCTGGACACGGCCAAGCGCGCCCGCTGCCTGGTCAAGAACCGCACACTCGGCGACATTTTCGACATTGACCCAGCCAACCCCCTGTTCGACCGCCAGCCGCAGTTCGTCCGGCGTCTTGCCGACGCCCGCGAGCACAACTTGTGATGGCTGCGCACCCGCCTGCAAGGCACGGAAGATTTCGCCACCACTGACGCAGTCGATGCCCGCGCCCGCCTCGATCAGTGCACGCAGAACGCTAAGATTGCCGTTGGCTTTGGCGCTGTAATGGATGTGCGCGCCCAGGTCGGTAAAGGCATTCTGCAGGCGTTGTAAGTTGGCGAGCGCTTGTCTGAGACTGTAGATGTAAACCGGCGTGCCGACAGCCCTGACGATGTCGCGGACGGGCAGCGAATCACAGTACAACTCGCCTTTATAATAACGAAAACTCTTGCTGAACATACACCGCCTTTGCGCGTCCTAATGGGATAGCCGGAACGAGTTTGATGTAGTATAACAGCATGAATGCCCGCGCATCATTCCACCATTGGGATAGGATGGTTACGTTGGTCGAAGAAACCCTGGGCACAAAACTGGCAACCGATTATGAAAGCCTGCGGCGGCGTGAACACGAGCTGATCACGAAGCTGCTCGACGTGTTGCCGAAGATCGACAATGTACCGGAAGAGCAGATTGTGCAGGTGCGCGACGCACTCTTCCATGCGGACAATCCGTTTCTGGTCGTATTTGTCGGGCCCTTCAGTTCCGGCAAGTCGTCCATTATCAATGCGATTCTCGGCGAAGAACTGCTGCCCGTTGGCCCAGTGCCAACGACAGACCGGATCGCCATCTTGCGCTGGGGTGAGCAATCAGAGCGGGTGCGCACGGGCGAATACGACACCGTGTTTCACCCTTCGCCGCTGCTGCGCAAGATCAGCTTTGTCGATACCCCCGGCCTGGAATCGATCTTCCAGAAGCATGAAGAGACGACGCGCAAATTCCTGCATCGCGCCGACGTGGTGCTGCTGGTGATGCTGGCGACACAGGCGATGACAGCCAAGAACCTGGATTATCTCCGGATTTTCCAGGAATATGGCAAGACCGTGATCCTGGTCATCAATCAGGTGGACGTCTTAACGCCGGAGGAAGCTGCGAGCGTGCGCGATTACGTCATTGAGCAGACACAGGCGAAACTGGGCTACAAGCCGCAGGTGTGGATGATGTCCGCCCGGCAGGCGCTGGCTGCACGGATGGCGGATGACGGCGAAGTCGATCAGGCCGCATTGGACGCGAGCGGCGTGCCGCAGGTCGAAAAGTATGTCGATACTCAACTCGGCGATGTCGCGCGGCTGCGGCAGAAGCTGCAAACACCGCTGCAAATCATCCAAAACGTCAATCAGACGGCGCTGGAGGCGCTGCGTTCGAATCAGGCGGCGCTCGACCAATATCAGAACATTCGCGAGAACGTCGAGCAGCAGCTGGCCGCGCAAAAACGCGATCAAGATCGCTCGGTGCGCGAGATGATCGACATGATCAACGCCAAGTTCACGGAAACGGGGCGCCGCGGCGGCGAAGCCATCCGTGAGATGTTCCGTTTTTCGAATGCACTGCGTTCGTTCTGGCGCGGCTTGCTGGAACTGTTCGGCCTGGGCGGCGTCGCCCGGCGAATGCGCGGTAACTACGTGCAGTCGGCGTTTGCAGATGTGAAAGCCTTCGAGCCGATTGACGAACTGCCGAGCGTCGTGGACAAATTGGCTCCCCGGCTGGAGGGCAAAGATATTCAAGACATCGATGATCTGGTGAAATACAGCCGGCGCGAGATCGATGGGCTGCCGGACGCCATCCGTAGCAAAGTCATCGGCGAAGTGAAGCCACCGGTGCAGTATGAGCGCGAGGCGCTGCAAACGCTGCGCCCGGCGCTTGACACGATTGAAGAAGAGGCGAAAGTCGTCGAGACGCGCAGTCTGGAACGCACGGTGCGCAATACGCTGTTGTATCTGGCAGCGTGGGAAATCCTTGTGATCGTCATTCTGGTGTTCCTGATGCGTTCGGGCAGCATGTTCAGCGACGGACAGGAATCACTGCAACTGGTGTTGTTTTTCATCACGCTGGGCGCGGGCATCGCTGGGCTGGCACTGCTGCCGCTGCGCGGGCGCGCACTGGCGAGCGCCTACGCCAACCGCATCGATCATCTCCAGGCGCGCTATGTCGAAACCATTGGCAAAGCCACTGAGAAGCAGATCGATTACGGGATGCAACTGCGTCGAGACGCGGTCGCGCCACTGACGCGGCTCGTGGAAGCGCAAACGGGCATCCAGGGCGAACAACTGCGCAGCCTGCAAGACACGCAGCAGGAGATTGTCAAGATCGAAGGCGAATTGGCAGCCCTGGGTAAACCTAGTTTTCTCGGATTGAGAGGCTAACTTGAACGCAATCAGTCCCCTTGAGGGCACACTCGCGGCGCTGCGCGAGTCACAAATCCGGCTGATCACCGAAATCTCTGAGACCATCGGCGAGATCGGTGAAGCGGCGCAGCATGACCAGCAGCGTCTGCGCGAAATGGCGGAAGATCTGCGCGATCAGTTCTTTCTGGTCGCGATCATCGGCGAGTTCAACTCCGGCAAGTCGTCACTGATCAACGCGCTGCTGGGCGAGAATCTGCTGCCGGTCGGCGTGACACCGACGACAGAGGCCATCGAAGTCATCCGCTATGGTGAAATTGCCGACCGACGCCCACAGATGCGTGACGAAAGCACCCGCGTCTGGACGCACCCGAACACAGGCGCGCCGGGCGTGGCGCTGGTGGACACCCCTGGCACGGGTTCGGTTTTCCAGAAGCATGAGAAAACGGCGAAAGATTTCTTGCATCGCAGTGACTTGATCATCTTCGTCATTTCGGCGAAACGCGCGCTGGCGGAAACCGAGCGGTTGTACCTGGAGCTGGCGAAAGACTATGGCAAGAAGATCGTCCTGGTCGTCAACCAGGTCGATCTGCTGCACGCGCACGAACGCAATGAGGTGCGGCGGTTCATCGAACGGCAGTTGCAAGAGTTGTTGGATATTAAGCCGCTGATCTTCATGGTCTCGGCGCGTGAGGCAATGGCGGCGGTACAGAACGGCGCCAGCAACCCCAGCAGTGATCCCGGCGGGATCGGCGCACTGAAGGCGCATCTGCGCGGAGTCTTCAGCGAGACGCCGCCCGCGAAGCAGAAACTGCTCGCACAACTTCAAACGGCGGAACGGATCGTGCGGCGCTATATGGACGCGGCACAGACCAACGCGAACTCGGTGTCGCGCGATACCTCGAAAGTGCGCGACGTACAAAACGAGTTGGAGCAGCAATCGGTCGGGCTGGAAGCGCAACTGCACACGGCGCGCATGGAGATTGACAAGGTGTTCGATGGACTGCGGCAGCGCGGTGTCAACTTCGTCGATACCAACCTGTCATTCAAGCTGCTGCGGCGCGGCCTCAACCGGGAGATGCTGCAATCCGAATTTCGCGATGTGGTGATCGGGCGCGCGCTGCGCGACATCAACGATGCGAGCGGCGATTACGTGAACGCGCTGATCGACAACAGCCGCCTGTATTGGCGCGGCGTGATCGACCGGCTGAATCAACTGAAAGATCTGCTCGACCAGGAGCTTTCCGGGCTGGATGCCGGGGTCTACAGCGAACAGCGCGAAGCCTTGCAAGAAGCGATCCGGATCGCAGAGACAGAGCTGAGAAGCTACTCGAGCGGCGAAGTGCTGGAAGATCTGCGGACGACATTCGCGACAAACATGGGCAACTTCACCATGTGGGGCGTCACAGCGTTGATCGGCCTGATCTTGAGTATTGTCGCGATTGCCACACCGGGGCCGCTGGTAGGCGCAGGTGCGGCGGCCCTGGCACTGCCGGCGTTCATCGTTGGCGCGCCGCTCGCAGCCATCGGCGGGCTGGCCGCATATCGCTATTACCGCAAGGTACAGGCGGATACGCACCGGGAAATCATCGAGCGTATCAACGGTCTGCAAAAGACCTACTACGAAACGCTGGACAGCCTGACGCAGCGCGAGCGCAATCGCCTGGTGCAGTATGGGCAGCAGGTGTTGACGCCCGTCTTCAGCCGGTTGGAGGTCCTTACACAGCGCTATTCGTCACAACTCGCTCAACTGCGCGAGTATTTGACGCAACTGGAGACGCTGCGTGAGGGCATTACATCGGCTTGATCGTAGACACAAGGTTGGGTTCTGATGTCGCTTGAGGCACAGTTCGTTGCCATTTTTCAGCTTTTCCTGGCCGCGTTACTGAGTGGACTGATAGGTATTGACCGCGAACGCCATGCCAATGCTGCTGGATTGCGCACCCACATGCTGGTCGGAGTGGGTGCGTGCCTGATCAGCGTGTTGTCAGTCGCTGTTTTCCCCGATGACCCTGCACGTATCGCTGCTCAAATCGTCGTCGGCATCGGCTTTCTGGGCGGCGGCACCATCATAAAGGAAGGCTCGAGCATCCAGGGGTTGACGACGGCTGCCAGCATCTGGGCGACGGCGGCGGTCGGTTTGGCCATCGGACTGGGCGCATGGCTGATCGCAATCGTGTCTACGCTTTTGATCTGGTTCATCCTGGCCATCATCCGGCGCATGGAACCCAAGACAGTTCGTTCTCGGCGATCAGCCTCTGATAAATAGTCTGCGATATTCCGCACGTGCGCTACAGTTGCGCCTTGTGGATTGTCGCGTCTAGGCGAGTTTGTGAAGCGATTGCAGGCGCGCGATCAGCGGCTGGACATCCGGTTCGCGGAGGCCATCATCAGGCGGGCCGATGGGATCGTCAATATCGGAGTCGCCCAACAGAATGCGCGCGATATTGGCGACGCCGTGGCTGAGCGCATCCAGGTTGTACCCGCCTTCAACAACAAAAACGATACGTCCACCACATAACGCCTGTGCCAACTCTTTCAGACCGCGCGTGAGCTGTGCGTAGCCCGCCAGGCTCAAGCGCATCCCTGCCAACGGATCGACCCAGTGAGCGTCGAAGCCCACCGACACAAGCATCATTTGCGGCTGAAAGCGCCGGGCAGCGGGCGCGATGACCTGCTCCAAGAGAGCCGCGTAACTGGCATCGCCATGCCCCGGCAGCAGCGGAATATTGATCGTCGCCCCAACTCCCCTATCCACACCTGTGTCGCCAATCGCGCCCGTGCCGGGGTAGAACGGCGTGCCGAAAGCCGAGACCGATTGATGGGTGGAGATGAACAAGACCGAAGGATCGTCGTAAAACATGGCTTCTGTGCCGTTGCCATGATGCACATCAATATCGACGATCAGAACGCGCTCGATGCCATGCACGCGCTGCGCCTGCCGCGCGCCAATGGCGATGTTTCCCAGCAGGCAAAAGCCCATTGCGCGCCCCGGCACGGCATGATGCCCCGGCGGGCGAACCGCCGCCAGGCCATTGGCAGCTTGGCCACGGAGCACAGCGTCCACCGCAGCGACGACGCCCCCGGCGGACAGACAGGCGATTTCGAACGAGATTGGGTTGCAATAGGTATCCGGGTCGAAGCGCACGGTATGAGTCAAGGATGCGGACTTGCGCAGAAGATTAAGATAGTCCGGCGTATGCACGTAGAGGATCTGTTCATCGCTGATCGGCTCCGGCTGGATGCGCTGCATACGTGCGCTCAGGCCAGCATCATCGAGCGCGCGCCAGATGGCACGAATGCGGCCGGCATGTTCGGGGTGCGACTCCAGGTTATGCTCGGTGTAGCGCGGGTGGGTCGCATAAAGTGTTGTCATTAAGGCACTCTCCGCGTAATTCGTGCCTCGATTGTGACGGGTTACAGCAGCCCGTGCAAGGAAATGGACGCTGATCGCCGCTGAAACTCACAATCGGCTACGCGCTTCTTTCAACCGCGTAACCACCTTGGTTTTAAGAATCGCCACCTTTGCTTCATAGGGTACATTAATCCCTGTTTAATTCCTCTGGAAATGCCCTATAATACCTTGTGCAAGAGGCACAAAATGATCTGTGCCCCGATGTTAAGCTTGCATTGAAGCCCCAAAGAGTGCGACATTGAGGTCAGGCATGATGATGTATGAACGGCTTGTCCAGTGGGCAGCCGACGTCTGGGAGACACGTTTCCCAGAGCAGCATTTCGTTACCTTACGCGCTGCCGTCGAGTGTGGAAACATGATCGCGCACAGCCAGGTGAAGGCTGGGCGCAAGCTGCGCGGCAAGGCGCGCTACACGGGCTATGAGAAGATCGAATGCCCGGTGATCACGCCGATCAGCGATTACGGCGCGCGCGGGAACAAGATGGTGCTGACAGCGACCGCCGGGGCATATCTTTTTCACTTCACGGACGACGACAACACCCCGTTTGACGTGATCTACGCCGCTGCCTACTACGACGATGATATGCAGGATCTGGTGTCGATTGCGCTCGTGCCCGGCGACAAGCTTGAGACGTGGGCAGCCTTCGAGGCGGCTTGCACGCGCGCGGTGCGCCCGCGCATCCGGCGGCGGCGCGACGTGTACGTCATCGGCGGCGCAGATGCGTTTTTCGATCCGACCGTGGATTGGGAAGACGTGATCCTGCCAGTAGAACTCAAAACCAAACTCCTGGATGATATGCAGGCGTTTTTCTCGACTGGCGTGCCGATCTACCGCCAGTTGAAGCTGCCACCATTCCGCAAGCTGCTGCTGGCAGGCGTGCCGGGCACGGGCAAGACGATGTTATGCGCGGCGATGGCGCGCCTCGCCATCCAGCAGGGCTGTGTCGTTGTCTACGTCTCCGGGGCGGATCGGGACGGCGCATCGTTCGAGAAAATCCAGCGGGCATTGCAGGCGGTCGCGGCTGCGCGCTACCCGGTGCTGATGATCGTCGAAGAGTTGGACGCCTACCTGCGCGGTGACGACAAGGCGCGCATCCTGAATGTCCTCGACGGGATCGAGTCGCCGAACAACCCGCAGGGTGCCTTGATGCTGGCGACGACGAATTACCCGGAGGCGATT
>JAHDWN010000014.1:87460-150842 GCA_023382675.1 Anaerolineae bacterium | reverse complement strand
ATCGGTCGCATAGACCTCGACCCCGCGAAACTTCGTCAGGTAGAGCGCAAGCAGCTTGGGGCTGCCAATATCAAGGACGCGCTCCCCGGTTTTGAAATTGGCTTCCTGGAGCACGAACCGGTATTCCGGCACGCGCCAGTATCCGACAGGTTGGATCACTTTCTTCAGACCCAGCACCATCTTGCCATGCAAGAGCAGCGACGTGCCGACCCTGATGCCGTAGCGGTACAACATAGCCTTCCCTTTCCTATGGGCAAAACCTTGACTGTTGCATCCTGCCTCAACGGCGAGCCGATCAAGTCGTGGGACGATGCTCGAAACGCAACCGGCCACGCAGGTGCGAGAATATCAATGGGTGTGGGCGATTGTTGTGAAGGGTGATGTAAGGGTTCAGCAAACGCACTTACGTCGGCGTCATCCGTCGTGGACACGATCGACGATTATCATCATACACGAAATTCGCTGACAGAACACTTTGTTATGATCTTTATATGAGGAGTGTCATGTTTTGTGCGGGGAGGTGATGACACGGGCCGGACAAACCGACCGGCCCGTCTGTCTGCCGGATTACTCGGCGAAGAAGCGGCTGATCCAGCCTGGGCGTGCGGGCACATCGCCCGCCTGCACCATGGCGCGCCAGTCCTCGTCGGTCAGGCGGTTGTCGATGGCGTTGACGAATTCGTAATAGCTGTAGACCGAACCCCGCGTCAACTGGAGTCCCTGCGGGCTGTCAGTGATGACGTAGATGTAATCGACGTAGCCGGTGCCCACCTGCAAGACCGTGCCCGCATCCGGGTTGCTGGCGACATCAGTCACGATGGCGGCCATCTTCGGCGGCTCAGCCAGCGCCAGCTCCGACGCATAGCGGACGTACCACAGCGCTTCGCCGAAGTGATACTTCAGGAAGATCTGCTCGTCGTCGGTCAGCGGGATGCCCCACAGATGCTTGTTCGCCATGTCCGCCGTCTGTGCGGACAAAATCGCCAGGCGGAAGAAGGCTTCCCGGATCATCGACGACCCACTCGGCGGCCCACCGCTCGTGAAATCCTGCTGCGCGAAGCCGCGCGCATCCAGCCCCTGCACAACCGAGGCAGCCAGCACCGCGATCCGGCTGAAGACGAGCGGATTCGGCTCAACGTAGTTGGTCGTATCGGCGATGTATTCGCCGCCGCCGCCCAGACCGCCCATCGGCTGCGCGACGTAGAGTACGGTCGCGTGTTTGAGTTCCGCCCAACTGCCCAGCCCGGCTTGCAGATCGCGCAGTCGCCAGGCGTCGCTGTTCATGAGCGGCGGGTAGGGCTGCTCAGTCCGATTCCAGAGCGGTTGCAGCGCCATCAGCCAGCCACCATAGAAGTTCTCCAGCCAGTCCGCGCCGCTGATCTGGTTGACTTCCGCGCGCAGCCCGCTCATGTTGGTGTCGTAGTTGGCATAGTTCGTGTCGCCCTGCTCTGCCAGCAGGTTGTAGGCGACATCCGACCCCAGCGCGGCGGCAACGTCCAGCCCGGATGGCAGCGTCCGCTCCGCGCCCGCCTCGCCCACGTAGGGATAGATGAGGCGCTGCATGGCATAGCCGTCAAAAGTGAAGCGCTGCCCGAACAGGCGGAACCCGCGCGTCGCCTCGTCCAACTGCTCCTCCTCGGTGCCGATGGGACGCACGACGTTGTTGATGCGCGGGCCGGGCAGCGCCTGGACTTCAGCGCGGAACTGCGCCAGGCGGCTCATGTCGGCGAGGGTGTCGAGCGGCAGATCATCACCGTAAATCGCCTGTGCCAGCGGCAGGTAATCCGCCGGGCCGAGATTGTCGGTTGGCCCGATGAAATACGCCAGTGTATCCGAAACCGCAGCCCAATCCGCCACCGCGCCGGACTGCTCCATCGCGCGCAGTGCAAGCAGGCTGGCTTGCAGCGATTCGTCATCGCGAGCGAGGAAGGTAATGCGCCCCAGCCACATCATGCCGCGGAAGTAACGCTGCAACAGATCGCTGGTCGTGTAATTGCCGCGCGGCTTATACTGGCTGAAGTCCTCCTGGTAACCAGTCAGGAAAGGCACGTCCAGCCGCCCCTCGGCGCTGTTGGCGGCATCGATCAGTCCGGCGGCATCCGCTTGCAGCGCCGGATCGACTGTGCCTGCATAGGCGTCCGGGTCGAGCAGGCCGAGCGCTACGGCATAGTAGAGCGCGGCGACGCGGGCCGGTGCTTCCAACGCCGATCCCTGGGCCGCTTCATACTGACTCCAGGCCGCTTGATAGCTTTCCAGGGCGACATTTTGAACCCGCGCGTAGAGTTCATCGGTTTCGAGGAAGTTAAGCAAATTGCTGAAAGCGACGTAGAGCGCGTGCAGCATGGCATCCGTCGTCACCCAGTAACCGTGCCCGGTGAAGACATCCCAGGTGCTGTCGTTGCGGTACGGGTCTTCGAACTGATCCAGGCCGCCCGGCACGACGACAAAGCCATTCTGCGCCAGTAGATCGCGCTGCGCGGCATCCAGGTTGGTGTCGTCCAGGAAGCGCACCTGCGCCAGATCGAACGGGCCGCTGGGCAGACTGCCCATGTAGGCATCGGGCAGTGCGATTGTCAGCGGGTCGGGCGGCGGCGCGCTGAACCATTGCTCGCCGAACGCCTGCCAATCCCAGGTGACGTAGGCATTTTGAAAGGTATCCGGGTTCGCCACCGGCATCACCGGCGGCAGGTCGCCCTGCATCGAGGCGGTGGGCACCGCGAATAAGAGCAAGACCAACGTCAGTAAACTCAACCAGGTTGTGCGCATGGAAATTCCTCCTGTCCAAGTCAAGATTAAGGAGAATGGAATGCTTTTGCGATCCGGGACATGTACAGCCCCACGATGACTCATGAAGCAGCGCAGCATACTGTGCGCGGATCTTATTGCAGGTAATCCAGTTGCCGCAGCGAACCGATCTCGGTTTATGCGTACGCTTCGAATGTACCACAGATCGCGGCTGCGGCGCGCTGGCATAGAGCAGCCGTAGGGCTGCTGCAAAGTCCTGAAGGACTGCGCGTTAGCCCTCATCCCCAGCCCCTTCTCCCGAACGCTGCGCTGGGAGAAGGGGAGAAAACGACTTTCAAGTCCCTCTCCTGGCCGCGCAGCGGCGATCGGGAGAGGGAGATAGGGTGAGGGCAAGCTGCAACATACCGACTTTGCAACACCCCTGCGAGCAGGCGTAGGCAATCCGGCGTCGCCGGGGAATGAAATCCCCCGTCCGGGGATGCGCCCTCTGCGGGGGCTGAATGCCAGTGTGCCTGTCCGGCCAGCCCCTTCAGCGGGCTTGATGCAACCCTGGCCGTGCCTAGGGGGTCGGCGAAGCCGACTGAAGGCAGCGTAGCTGCCCCCGCGCAATTTCATCGTCCGGCGCGAGGCCGCACAGGGACGCCGCAACCGGGTTTGGCGCGCCAGACCCCAACGCCGCCCACAACCGCATTCGACCCCTCCCCGCCTCATCATCTCATCACCTCGCTCCTCATCCCCTTCCCCACACCGTGAACCCAGAACTCAGAACCCAGTACCCCGAACTGAGCACCGAGCACCAATCCCTCATCACGCATTACCCATCAATCATCACTTGCTTCTCCCATGTTTCTGCGACGCCTTGCCCGTATAATGCGTAAAGACAGGCACACACGCAGCAAAGGATCGTGATGTCGCACATCGATACGGCCGTCATCGGCCAGTACCGCATCCTGGAGCATCTCGGCCAGGGCGGCATGGCGACGGTCTACAAGGCCTATCACCCCAGGCTCGACCGTCTGGTCGCCATCAAGATGATCCACCGGCACTTCCTCGACGACACCAATTTCGTCACCCGCTTCGAACGCGAGGCGCAGATCGTCGCCAGGCTCGAACACCCGAACATCGTCCCGGTCTACGACTTCGCCGAATACGCCGGCCAGCCGTACATCGTCATGAAGTTCATCGAAGGCAGCACGCTCAAAGCCGCGCTCGACGAAGGCCCGATCCCGATCCAGGACGCCATGCACGTGATGACGCACGTCGCCAGCGCCCTCGACTACGCCCATGGCAAAGGCGTGCTCCACCGCGACATCAAGCCGAGCAACATCATGCTCGATCTGGCAGCCACACCCTACCTGGCCGATTTCGGGCTGGCGCGCATCGCCACCGGCGGCGCGACGACGCTCAGCGCCGACATGCTCATCGGCACACCCTACTACATGTCACCGGAACAGGGCCGCGGCGACGAAGACATCGATCACCGCGCGGACATCTACTCGCTCGGCATCGTCCTCTACGAGCTGCTGACCGGCAGCGTGCCCTATCGCAGCGGCACACCCTACTCGATCATCAACCAGCACATCACCGAGCCGCTGCGGCCGCCGCGCGAACTCAACCCGAACATCCCGCCGCCGGTCGAGGCCGTCATCCTGCGCGCCACCGCCAAAGATCGCGCCGAGCGTTACAAATCGGCGGGCGCGCTGCTGGCCGCGCTCAATCAGGCGCTCGCCCCCGCGGCCATGCCCGCGCTGCCGGATGCGCAGCCGCTGGCCGAGTCGGTGCTCGTCGCACACAAGACGCGCCGTATCCACCCGCTCACACCGCCAGCCACCGCGCCCGCTGCCGCCATCTCTGCGCCGGTGGTGGCCGATGCCGGGCAGCCCACGGTGGTCGATGCCAAACTCCCAGCCGCCACAGTGCCACCAAAGGCGAAGCGGAGTCTGATCGGCAACAGCCTGATGATCATCGGCGCGCTGGTCGTCGTGCTGCTGGCGCTGTTCATCATCAACCGCGTCGTCCGTAACAACCGCAGCGACACGGTCACGCCGACGCTCGCCACGCTGCCGACGCAGCCCGCGTCCGGCTTCGAGATGTACACCACCGCCGACGGCCTGAGCCTGCTCGTCGTCCCGGTGTTGAGCGTGGCCGATGCGCAGGCGCTTGTTCGCAGTGAACCAGACAATCCCGCCGCCTATTTGAGCCTCGTCCGCGCGCTGGCGGTCGAAGAACGCTACGCCGAGACCGAACAGCCGCTCACCAACGGCGCAACCCGGACAAACGACGCCGTGACCTACATGCTCTCCGCCGCCGCCGCGCTGCATGCTGCCAACCGTGATGGGGCTGCCCTGCTGCTCCTGCGTGACAGCATCTCGCGCTTGCAGGATGCGCCGAATTTCGACCTGATGCGCGAATACGGCGGGCGTTCGCTTTACGAAGCCGCCCTCACCCAGCGCGGCGTCGAACTCTTCGAGCTGGCTAACCTGCGCGATCTGCGTGACCTGAGCGACGCCACGCTGCGCACCACGTCGCCGATCGCGCAGGCGATCTCCGCCCGCGCGCTGCTGACGGTCAATCGTCCGCTGCTGGCTGCCCGGCTGGTCGAAACCGCGCTCAATCGCGCGCCAGGGCTAGCAGAAGCGCAGCTTGTGCTCGGCGAGGTGCAGGCCGCCAACGGCAATATCGACAGCGCCCGCCTCCAGTGGACGGCGGCGCGCGATGGTGCGTCCGCGCCGAACTGGGTCAAGGAGCGCGCTCGGCTGCTGCTGGGGGAAACCGCCAGCGCCGTCAGCCTGCCGCCCACCGCCACCGACATCCCACCGACGGCAACGCCACGACCGACCAACCCACCACAGCCGACGAATCCGCCACCCCCAACGCGCCCGCCTATCCAACCGCCGCCACCAACACCGCGATCGGGAGACACGCCACCCTTCCCGCCACCGCAGGGCGGGTCGCCGCAGGGTGTACGTCCGCCCGGGCCGTGATCGGGGTTGCAGGTACGTTCGCCGTCGCTCATTGCCTGCGGTAGAATCGGCGCACGAGCTACGTACAATCGGAGTGACTATGCGAACCCCAATCATCGCCGGTAACTGGAAGATGCACAAAACGCTGGCCGAGTCGGTCGATTTCGTCCGCGAACTCGCGCCGCGCCTGGAACCCTTCGCAGGCGTCGAGCGCATCGTCTGCCCCACCTTCATCGCCCTGGCCGCCACGGCGGATGCCCTGCGCGGGACGCCGGTCAAGGTCGGCGCGCAGACCGTCTCACATGAGGAGAAAGGCGCGTTCACCTCGCAGATCGCGCCGGGGATGCTCGTCGGGCTGGTCGAGTATGTCATCGTCGGTCACTCGGAATGCCGCCAATATCTCGGCGACAGCGACGAGTTGGTCAACAAGAAAGCCCTCGCCGCGCTCAACGCCGGCCTCAAGCCGATCATTGCCGTCGGCGAGAGCCTGGAGAAGCGCCAGGCGGGCGCAGCGCTGCCGTTTGTCGAGGGGCAGGTGCGCGCTGCGCTGGCGAACATCAGCGCCGAACAGATGGCGCAGGTCGTCGTCGCCTACGAGCCAATCTGGGCGATTGGCACCGGCCTGAATGCCAGTGTCGATGATGCGGTCGAGGTCATCGCCCACATCCGCGCGACCGTGCGCGAACTCTATGGCGAGGCCGTTGCTGACGGACTGCGCATCCAGTATGGCGGCAGCGTCAAGCCGGACAACATGGTCGCCTACATGAGCGCCCCCGACATCGACGGTGCGCTCGTCGGCGGCGCGTCGCTGAAGGTGGACGACTTCACCAAGCTGGTCGAGCTCGCCGCCCAGGCGAAAGGCGTCTGACGTGAACAGCCCGGCACGATCCCGGGGACGCGGCGACTGATGCAGCCCGCGACCGCCCCCACGCTGCTCGACCTTGTCGGGCCGTTTGTTGTCGCCGGGCTGCTGCTCTACGCCCTGGGGCAGATGCGCCGCTGGCTCTACCAGCACATCTTCAAGGTCGGCTGGTTGCTGACGAAGAATCTGCGCACGACCACCATCCTGTTCTACGTCTTCTTCCTGCCGGGCGTCCTCGTCTACGAGTTCATCTACTGGCTGGCGGCGGGCTTTCTCGACGTGCGCGCCGAACGCGCCTTCACCTGGCCGGAGGCGCAGCAGATCGCCGAGTTGAGGCTCAACTTCGTCAAGCTCTCGAAGGCGGCGGGCGCGTTCCGCATTGCGCTCATCAGCATCGCGCCCTTCGTCATCGGCACGCTGATCATCTGGCTGGTCGCGCACGGCATCCTCAATGTCGATGCCTTCGCCGCCAACGTGCGCGCCAACGGCCTGCGCGATCTCGGCGGCGCGCTGGAGCAGCTGCTGACCGCGCCGGACTTCTTCCTCTGGGTCTACATCCTGTTCGCCATCGGCAACACGATGATGCCCGCCTGGGCGGATTTGCGCGGCGCGCGCATCGTCCTGATCGTGCTGGCGGTCGTCTTCGGCATCCTGTTCGCGCTCGGCGTCGGCGTCGATGTCATCCGTGACACCATCCTCACGCCGCTGATGGAGGCGGTCAGCGTCGTCTCGACCGTCTTTGCCGTCCTCATCGGCGTCAACCTGATCATGACCGCCGGACTGGGGCTGATCGAGTCGATCATCGAGCGCATCAGCGGCGACAGCGCCACCTACCAGAACGGCAAGCTCGTCGCCATGACGCGCGCCGAAGTCCAGGTGTACAAACGCGAACAGGCCGAACGCGCAGCCACGGCGCGCAAACGCCAGCTTGAGCGCCAGAAGCGCGCCGAGCCAAGCGGCCCGCCGAGCATCTACCGCCTGCCGCTGCCCACCCCTGGCGCGCCCGGCAAAGACCTGCGCCCGGCGCAGGAGCCGATCGGCGTTCGCCGCGACGACGAACGGGTACTCGGCCCGGGAGCACCCGGCCTGCCCGCACCGAGCACCCCGGCGGCTGCGTCGCCCGCTGGTGCCGGCGCAGGTTCACCGCCAGCGATGCCGCGCTCACCGTTTGCGCCACCCGGCGATGCGCGACCGGCAACCACGCCGCCACGCCCGCAGCCATTCACGCCGGGCGGCCCTGGGCAGCCAACGCGCGCGCCTGCGCCGCCGATCGAGCGCCGGGCAGACGACGAGGATGACGACCAATCGACCCGGCCGCGCGTCATGGGCGCAGGCACACCCGCTGCCGCTGGGCGCACGCCGTCGCACGCTGCCAGGTTCGACGACGACGAGGACGAAGACGAGGCGCCAGCGCCGCGCGTGATGGGCGCAGGCAGACCGGCGCAGACTGCGCGTCCGTCGTATATGCCCCCGGGCGGCGCGCGTTCATTTCTGGACGAAGATGCAGAAGACAACACGCTCGATGGGGACGCCGACGAAGAGGATGAGGACGCCGAAGACGAAGACGCGGAAGAAGATGAAGGCGAGGATTCAAATCCGCGCTGATCGACGGTCACAGCTCATACCAGGAGGCAGATGATGCGCCGCACGACACTCTATCCCATGTTACAAGCGCTGCTCGCGGCGCTGCTCTTTGGCGCGAGTGCCCCCATCGCCAAGCTGCTGCTCGGCGAGGTTGAGCCGACCGCGCTCGCCGCCCTGCTCTACCTCGGCAGCGGCGCAGGCATTCTGCTTTACACGCAACTCACCCGGACGCGCGAGGCTGCCGCTGAAGCCCGGATCGTGCGCGCGGATCTGCCATGGCTGGCTGGCGCGGTCATCGCGGGCGGTGTCGCCGCGCCGATTCTGCTGCTCTTCAGTTTGCAGAACACGCCCGCCTCGACCGCCTCGCTGCTGCTCAACTTCGAAGGCGTCGCCACGGCCATGATCGCCGCCCTGGTCTTCAGCGAGGCCGTCAGCCGCCGCGCGCTGCTGGCGATGGCGCTGGTCACGCTCGCCAGCATCCTGCTCTCGTGGAACGGCGGCGCGCAGTGGGGCGTCTCGCTCGGCGCGCTCGGCATCCTCGGCGCGTGTGCTCTCTGGGGCATCGACAACAATCTGACGCGCAACATCTCGGCCAAAGACCCGCTGACCATCGTCCTGATCAAAGGCTTCGGCGCAGGCTCATTCTCGCTGCTGATCGCTCTGCTGCTCGGCAACCGCCTGCCGCAGCCAGCGGTCGCGCTCGGTGCGCTCGTGCTCGGCAGCCTGAGCTACGGCCTCAGCATCGTCCTCTTCATTCGGGCGATGCGCGGCCTGGGCGCGGCACGCACCAGCGCCCTGTTCGGGACGGCACCGCTGGCCGGGGTCGCCCTGTCGTTCATCCTCTTTCAGGAAGCGCCGTCAACGCTGTTCGCCATCGCCCTGCCGCTGATGGTGATCGCCGCCCTGCTCCTGGTCGCCGAGCAGCACGGCCACCAGCACACGCACGCCGCCGTCACCCACGATCACCGTCACCGCCACGACGACGGCCATCACGACCACGATCACTCCGGCATGACGGATCGCAGTCTGGCGCACGCGCACGCTCACACCCATCAGCCGCTTGAGCACGAGCACCCGCACCTGCCCGACATTCACCACCGCCACGCGCACGAGGGGTGAGGACTGTGCAAATGGATGAGAATTGTGCTGGCGTTCGCCGACGGCTGAAGCCGGTCGGCTAAGGGAAATCAAGCGCACTCAAGGCGCTATGGGAATGACGGCTTCGAGCGTCTTCCGCATGCTTGATGGGATCTAGCCGTGCTCAGGGGTCGGCGCAATGCACCGACGAAGGCAGCCTGGCTACCCCCGGGCAAGTTGACTGGTCGGCGGACAGCCTGCATGAAATGTTCTCACACCCCTTGGCACTACAACTGTGCTACCTCAGCCGTTGGAGCACCAGGGGTGATGCCGGTCTGGGTCAGATGAACTATGCCAAAATCCCACCGCCGTCCGTTCCTGTGCCTGTGCCTATCCGCTATTCTCCGACTATAGGTTCACGTAACCTGAGGAGGATACTGATGGAATTCAAGCAGGGTACGCCGGTCAAAACGGCTGATGGTAAGACGGTGGGCCACATCCGCCGCTTCGTTATCGACCCCAACAGCAACGAAATCACCGACCTGGTGGTCGAAAAGGGCTTCCTGTTCACCGAGGATCGCGTTGTGCCGGTGAAGGCCATTGCCTCGAGCACTCAGCATGAAGTCGTGCTGCAGGGCGATGCGGGCGAACCGGACGATTTCCCGGTGTTCGAAGAAGACTACTACGTCCGCCCATATGACGGCGATGTCATCACCGACCCGGTGCCGCTGCCGAACTACCCGGTCTATTACTACCCGCCGCTGGGGACACCGGGCTGGTATGCGCCGATGGGGCCGGATGCGCAGTACGTGCGCAAGACCGTGCAGAACACGCCCACGGGCACGGTCGCGGTCGAGGAAGGTGCGCCGGTCTATGCGCGCGATGACGAACATGTCGGCGACGTGGCCCGTGTCTTCACCGCGCCGAACACCGATAGGGTGACGCACTTCGCTATTTCACAGGGACTGTTGTTCAAGCACGAAAAGCTCGTGCCCATGACCTGGATCACGCGCCTGAGTGATGATGAAGTTCGCCTCGCCGTCTCATCGGAAACGCTGGAGAACCTACCCGACTTCGAAGGCTAAGGCCGGAGCGTGATCGCGTATCGTTGGGCGTGGCGAGCGACGGGCTGCCACGCCCACGAAGGGTAAGACAAACCGCTGCACCAACTCCCAACAGTCTCGGATAGATTTGTCGGCAGCGGAGAACCCTCGCGCAACCAAAAGCCATCGAGGGCAATGTCAAAGCTGCGTCCTGTAATAATCTTTGTCCAAAACGTCAACTAGACGGTCTATCCATCTAATTACTTCCGGTTGATGTTCGCTTGTCCTCCAGCCTGTGACTCGTATGCGTAGTTCCCTATACTTCTCAATCTGTCGTGTTTCCAGTTCGCCTCTATCAAAGTAGGTAAATACACGTGGCTCATTGACTGGATACACGTGGTTTCGATTCAAGGCTACGCGAACATCCTCATCATCCGGGAAACGTATCAGGAGTTCTCGTGCAACAGGATTAAGGGACTCTCCTCTGAGATCAATCATCTCGGCCAACAATTCAGCACGTTCAGGTGAATTTCCTGCCCAACCTACTAATTCGTCCACGCCCACGATGTCGGTGAAATTGATCCACCTAAAGTTTGGCGCATCCCAGCGGCCTATGTAATTCGGCGAGTTACTGTCTGCCAACATGCGCTCGGTTATTCGCTCCCATACCAACCTGGGTGAAGCCTTAACAACGACCCCTAACAACTTCCACTCTTCTTCTTCTTCATGAAAATAGATGTGGACCCGCGCAAACACCGTCAAAATAGCATCTGCCACTTGAAGAGGAAGATCCGCACAGTATGTGACTGCAAGTATCCGCCAATAACGCCATTCAGTGAAATCTCTCTGTGGACTCCCCTTGAAATCCTTGAGCAATTCTATGGCCAAATCGGCAAAGACTGGCGCACTTGAAGGAGTAGCTTCAAGATGCGCGCCTAACAGCATTATGGACGCAAAGTTACTTTTCTCAGAGGGATTCTTGTTGATTTCTTCCAGGACTGCGTACAGACTGTCTGCGGATAGTTGTTTTGCCCAATATCGTCTCCAGGCGATGTGCTCTGCATTTATCCATCCCTTGGCCAAAAAACTCAACACAAGTGAAACGCCTTGTTGTGTTGGATCAGTTATCAGGATAATTTCCAATATGGCAGGTGCTAACTCTTGACTTCCCTGACCAAGCTCTAAAACCCTTTGCTGTACCCAGTCCATATCATCAGACTGGATGCGCCCACGCAAATAGTGCTCAAGAACAACCCAGTTCTTGTTATTCTGAGAAGCAACTTGGAGTTTTTCAAACCAGGCGCGCTTGACATCGAACTGCCCCAGCTTGAACATGAATTGATTTATCCACGAGGGATAGTCGACGGACTTACTGATTAGCCACTCAAGCTCGGTTTCTAATAATTCGGGAGACTGAAGTGCTTCCTTAACAAGCCACCAAACTTGTGTTTCTGTTTCAACTTCAAAGGCTTTTGGGTTCGCAAATCTATCTTCGGCACCAGAGTTTCCATCGACGACGTATACCAGCAGTCGATCGTGATAACTATCAGTGATTACCGTACCGATCAAAGTGCTGACATGAGCAATTTGCTCTTGTGTCAACCTAGCTGACGGTTGATTCAAAACTCCTTTCAGCACATTAGCGACACGCAATTGGTGGTCTGCCGCCTGCGCCTCAAGGTGGGAGATTACTTCGTCAAATAGAACAGGCATCTGCTGTTGAGCAGTCGAAAACAGCACTTCTAATGCCAGATTCGCAACATTCCGATCGTTGTCGGCAATAGCCCTGCCCAACAGGACAAGGATTCTTCGCCTGATGTCCCAGAACTCTGCCCACGTCTCAGGAAACCAACTTGGCGATGAGAGGTAGCCGCCAATACCATGCCTGATGAAATCTCCTTCCAAGTTCGTGAGAGTTGTGCGAATTGCCTCTACGGCCAGTATGCGGGTCTGCGCATAAGGATCGTGTAATAAACGGTCGATTATCCGGTGACGCTCCTCACCAGTTGCTGGATTGCCGCCGAACCTCACGAAGAAGATACTGCGCCAAACCCTCTTTGCGCTATCAGCATTATTACTTTCTCCCTCAACTGCCGCGAAGCGTGCCAAGAGGCGAATCGCAGGCAGGCAGGTTTCCCTGAGGCGCAATGCCTCAGTTAGCATGGATACAACGGGCTGATAATTCTGCCAATCGGCCAGTTCCTCAGGCGTAACAGGATCTAGTAGCCTCTCGATGTAGCTAATCGTAGTTATTGGGTCGGCCTCACCAAATAGGGCGAACAAGGCGGGATCGGCGACAAGGTCGTTGACAGTGTCATGTTCAAACAAGTAGCGCTTAACAATCGGCTCTGCAATCTTCCGACTTCCCAAGTTGGAAAGGGATCTTAGTAGTGGAACGCGCAATTCGTCTTGGTTTAGAAGCAACTCGGTTAGTTCGTCACCGAGTGTCAGCCACACATTGGTCGCCAATCTAGTTGATAACAGTTGAGAAGACAAACTACGCACATGTCCACCTGCAGGCGGCCAAAGTCTCTCAGAGTAGTTAGTTAACAGCCCTTTTTCCAAGAGATATTGCGCTACGTGCTTGAATTCCGCCCACTGCAACCCAATAAATTCGGCGATAGTTCTGCCTACGAACGCCGATGGCTCAGCGACACTTACAGCGCCAACGAGGGAAATCGCCTGGAGCACGCGCATTGCGACTGCGTCCTCGGGCAAATTGGCTGTAAGAAGATGATTGAGTTCCTCTTGTTGTACAAGTTCAGCGACGCCTTTGATCTCCGGATGTATCAGAAAACCTTCAACAAATGCAACCAGAAGTCTGAGATTTCCCCCTACGAATTCTGCTGCATAGGACCGCTTATCATCGTTGAACGTTATCACGTCGTGCTTCTTGTAAAGGCTGTCCACTATCCTGCTTGCTTGGTCGGACTTCAATTCTGTTAACACAAACTCACAAGAGGTGTTCGCAGTTGGAACGGTGGCGGTTTCGATACAAATCAACTGAATTCTCTCGCCGCACAATTTGGCTCGACGCCAAATTGCTTGTGTCTGCTCATAGGTCGAGTTATCGATCACAAGCGTGATGGGTATGTCACCAACATTGACCGCTGAAAGCGCTGTGAAGAAATCTCCTGGTAAACAATGGGGTGCCACTACGTATATCGTTGTCGTCTCCAGCTTGCTTGCCCATATCGCTTCTAGCGCAAGGCGTGTTTTTCCGACACCGGCTTTGCCTTTAAGTCGAACACCACGTACTCCCTGCCAATCCTCCAATTTGTTGACAAGGCTAATGAAATCCTTTCTATTGTCGTCACTTTCAAACCTGACGGTTTCAACCGAAAGCTCCGGCAATTCCCACCAATCCCGAAACGATAGTAATCCGTCATCGAGTTTGAGTAGCTGCTGCACAACATCATCAACAGTGACTTCAACCCGCAAGGATTCTGCGTGTGAACTGTCCCCTTCCTGGACCAGATTCCCTTCCTCCGAAGACTTAGGCGGAGGTGCGGTTGCTTGAGCAACAGGCGGAGAAAATATCTCAGGATGTCGCTCCTTCCATTTGACGAGGGCAATCGTTAGTTGACTCTTGAAATTATCCACTGTGGTGAATTCGGCACGGATAAGGCTAGCCGTAATACGCTCTTTGAATGAGTCCAGGGCAGCCTTATTTTCGTCATCTATCTGGTCTGGCGGCCACGGAAATCTTGGGTCCACAATAAAGCAAATGCGTTCAATTTTGCACTCACCAGCATAATCAAACTCAATTTCCGTAACCGATCGGTCATATCCCGGCTCGATATAGCCGTATCGATGACCAATTATCCCCACGTACAAGTCCGAGTTACCCACCTCCCGTTTGCTACCTTCGGTTGCCCCAACACCCATTGCACCGAAGAACTCCATAGCATTTGGAGAAAAATCCAACTCGTTGCAAACGTCTATGGCTGCCTGTCGATAATCCTCGAGGTCCTGCTTTGTGCTGCTTATGAAGACTTTGACCATGGTTATTTCCCCAGCGATCCCCCTCACGCCTCGGCGCTGCGCTTGCGCCGCGCCCGCCAGCGCGTCACCAGCGCGAAGCCGAGCGCGATCAGCACGGCCATCGCGCCGAGCGCCAGCAGCTTGAAGAAGCGGCTCTCCACGACCAGCGTCAGCACGCCGAACAACGCGCAGAACAGGTAGTAGCCGATCACGATCTGGCGCTGGCTGAAGCCCATGTCGAGCAGGCGGAAGTGCAGATGCCCGCGGTCGCCCTCGAACGGGCTGCGGCCATGCAGCAGCCGCGTCAGCGCCTGCCAGACCGTATCCAGCAGCGGCAGGCCGACGACGAACAGGATCGTCGCCATCTTCGCGCCGCCGATGATGCTCAACGCGCCGAGGATGAAGCCAAGCGTGACCGCCCCGCTGCCCATGAAGATACGTGCCGGGTAGAAGTTGTAGAGCGTGAAGCCGAGCGCCGAACCGATCAGCGCGACGTGCAGCAGGCTGACGCTGATCTGCCCCAGGCGGAAGACGCCGTTGATGAGCAGCACCGCCCCGGCGATGATGGCGACACCGCCCGCCAGCCCGTCCAGCCCGTCGAGGAAGTTGACGGTGTTCATCATCAGCAGCAGCCAGAAGTAGCTCAGCGCCACCGTGACGATGAACGGGAACGGATCGGTCTGCTGGCCGGTCAGCGGATTGTTGAAGTACTCGATGAAGATCTGAAAGCTGATGGCGACGCCCGCCGCCAGCGATTGGATGATGAACTGCGGCAGTGCCTTGAGTTCGTAGCGGTCGTCGATCATCCCGGCGAACATCAGCAGCAGCGTGCCCAGGATCAGCCCGGTGAAGCGGATGATCTCATACGGATCGAAACGCGGGACGGGCAAGACCTGCGCCGCCCCGGCGGCAATCAGAAAGCCGAGCGCCAGCCCGACGCCGCCGAGTTTGCTCACCCTGCGGTAATCGGCCTCGGTCGTGCGCCGCCCACCCGCCTTCGCCACCATGCCCCAGCGCTGGCCCAGCCGGTCGCAGATCGGCATCAGCAGCAGCGTGACGCCGAGCGCCAGCGTGAAAATGGTGATGAAGGCGGCCAGCTCGATCATGGAATCACTTAGAAGCCGCGCTCAGAAGCGAAGGGCGCAAGGATGGCGTGACCTTCATCTACGTCCCGAACTGGCGGTCGCCCGCGTCGCCCAGGCCGGGCACGATGAAGCCGATCTCGTTCAGCTTCTCATCGACCGCCGCCACGTGGATCGGCACGTCCGGGTGCGCACTGGAGAGGTTGCTGATGCCCTCCGGCGCGGCGATGATGCCGACGTATTTGATGCGCTTCACGCCCCACGCTTTGAGGAGATTGACCGCGTGGACCGCCGTGCCCCCGGTCGCCAGCATCGGATCGAGGATCAGGCAGAGCTGAACAGTCGGCGTTTCCGGCAGCCGGTTGTAGTAGGTGACAGGCCGGAGCGTCTCTTCATCGCGATAGAGACCGATGTGCCAGACCTGCACACTCGGCAGCAGTTCGAGAACGCCTTCAACCATGCCCAGCCCGGCGCGCAAGATCGGCACCAGCCCGATCATCTCGTCGGACTTGTATCCCTGCGCGGCCCCCATCGGCGTTTGAACCGTGCGTGGCGACAGCGGCAGATCGAGCGTAGCCTCGTAGCAGAGCAGCATCGCCAGCTCGCGCATCAGCTCGCGGAACGCGCGATGCTCGGTGGCAGCGTCACGCAGCACCGCCAGCTTGTGCTGCACCAATGGATGCTTCGAAACATTCACGTTTGCGGACATTTGTCCCCCTTGAATAAGGATAGACCCAGACGATTTTACGCGGTGACGGGGCGCGGAGTCAAAAACGTTCACATATGCGCGAAGGTATGGCTGACGCAAGGGGAATGGCATATCATTGATCTAAATGATCGTTTGACATACTAATCTTTGGACACAAGGATGATTGAATTTCGTGCCCAAACCCCCGTTGACATCGTAGCGCAGCGCCTGCAAGCGCTGCACCAACCCGCCAGGAGTATCGTGCAGACGTGGTGCAAGCGCGTCAGCGTCACACCACGTCATGACGGCGGTTATGACTTCGAGATCCACGGTCAAGAACACAAATTATCCGGGGATGAGACGATAGTGCAGGCTATCGGAATGCTATCCACCGATCCGGTGACGAGTGAGACGGTCATCACTGGCCATTGGCAGCCAACGTATCGCGAGTTCGTCGCCAACACCATCAAAGGTCTGGTCATTTTCCTGGGCATCATGACCGCCTTCTTGTTCATCTTCGTCGAAGACATCGAACAGCGGTCGAGAGCGCTCCTGGGCTTCGGCCTCATTTCGCTCCTCGTTTGCGTCTGGCTTGGCTACGAATACTGGCGCAATCGGCGCGGCCTCGCGCGCGCGATTAAGGCAGCGGCGCAGCCGTCCTCCAGCGCTGAAGGGGCGTGATTGCAGACAGATCGTTGCCTCACGCATCGGGCGCAAACTGCGGGCACGGCGAGGGCGCGTCGCCGACCGCGTAAAGCAGCCGGTCAGACGCCGGCAGATCGGCAAAGATACGCGTGCAGGCGTACTCCATCAGCGCGCTCACATCAACATCCCATTGGCGCACGTTGCCGCCCCAATCGGTCGTCAGCAGATACTGCCCATCGGGTGTGAAGGCCACGTCGGTCATGTTGTCGCCGCTCCAGGCGATTGTCCGCAGCCATGCACCCGTCTCGGCATCCCAGATCCGCGCCGTGGCATCATAACCGACAGTCGCGACCAAGCGACCATCGGGACTGAAGACCGCGCTCTTGACCAACGACCGGTGGCCTGCGAGCACCTGCAGCTCAACACCCGTCTCAGCATCCCAGATGCGTGCGGTCATGTCCTGGCTGGCCGTCACCAGAGAGCGCCCGTCCGGGCTGAAAGCGACGCTCAGGATGCCGTTGTGATGGCCTGCCAACGTCAGCAGCAGCGTGTCGGTGCCCACATCCCAGACTCGTGCCAGGCCATCGTCGCCCGCCGCCGCCAGACGACTGCCATCGGGGCTGAAGGCGACACTCCGTTCCTCGTCTGCTGCTTCAAAGACATGGCGCACTGACTCGCCCGTCTGCGCATCCCAGAGGCGCACCCAGCCCTGCTCGCTGGCCGTGGCAATGTAACGGCCATCCGGGCTGAACACCGCACTGTAGATCCAGTTCGAGCGTTCGGCCTGTTCCTCGAGCGTGAACAGTTCGTCACCATCCAGGCTCCACACCCGTGCGTAGCTGTCGGTCGTCGTCACTACGCGGCTTCCGGATGGATCGTAGGCGACATCCGGCGAAACAACATGGTAGCGACTGGCTATGCGATTCACGATCACGCCATCTTCGATGTTCCATAGGGTCACGGAACCATCCTCGCTCGTGGCGGCTGCCCGCATTCCGTCCGGATCAAGCGCGAGCGCAAAGACGTGCTGATCGCCGACGGACGCCCATAAAGGTGCATCTGGGTAGCGGTACGGTGACCAGACGCGCAGGCTGCCATCGGCGCTCGCGGATGTAATCTGACTTTCAATCGGGCTGTAGGCGACCGCAAGTGCCTGCCCCCGGTGCTCAACGAAGTTATGCAGCAGTGAGAAGTCGTTCGCATCCCAGACTCGGACGGTGGCATCGCCGCTGGCGGTGATGATCAGCTCTTGATTGGGATCGAAGATGGCGCGGTGCACGCGCGCCTGATGCCGAAACTCATGCACGAGGTGCAAAACGACCTGTGACTCCTGTCTGGCTGGAACCGCCGGCGCAGATCCGGGCTGAATCTTGCCCAGGGAGCGGCCAGGAAATTCGAGCTGCCACAGGCGCGCCGTCAAATCTTCACCGGCACTCAGCACGTAGGCGCTGTCCGGGCTGAAGGTAATGCTCAGGATCGTACTGTCATGCGCGCGTATGGACGCCACGTAGGAGCCATCAAAGGCGCTCCAGATATACACTACTCCCTCAATATCTCCGGTAGCGATGAAGTTATGATCCGGGCTGTAGGCAATCGCCGTATCGTGGGGGCGCACGGACACACCGCCTTGCACCAGACCGGTCGCCGCAGACCAGGTGCGCACCACCCCCTCATTATCGAGTGTCATGATATAGCGGCCATTCGGGCTGTAGATGGCGTCATACAGGCTGTCGCTGCGCCGCCGCGTCTGGAACTGCGCTGCGCCACTTTCGGCATCCCAGACGCGGGCCACGCCATCGTCACCGGCGCTGACCAGATAACGCCCGTCCGGGCTGTAGGCGACGCTCCGCACACTCGGCTGGTGTCCACTCAGAGCGAGTTCCAGGTCACCGGTCGCCACATCCCAGACATACACGTTGCCGTCATCACCAGCAGTCGCCAGATGCAGTCCATCCGGGCTGTAGACGATGTCGCGCATCGTGACGCCGTGGTTATCCAGCGTCCGCACTGTGCGCAGTTGATCGACGGCCTGGTTGAGCGCCCTATCTGCGTTCGGGGTGTAGATCTGATCGAGTGAATGCAGCGCCAGCAAGGCCGCCGTCTCCTGATTGCCGCGTTCGTCACTCAGGATTTCAGCGACGTTCGACGCCAGGTTGAGCGACGATGCGTACTGTTCCGCATCCGCTACCTCGGCGACCGCGTTCGCCAACTGCTGGGCAGCGATCACCGTCAGCGCGATGGCGATCACCCCGATCAGCGCCAGCAGCACCGCCGTGATGCGGTAGCGGCGCGTCGTCCGCCCCAGCCGCGCATTTTCTTGCGCAGCTCGCTGGCTCGCTTCGGCAGCCCGGCGGCTCTGTTCTTCGAGCGCGCGCGTGCGGGCTTCCTGTTCGGCGATGCGGCGGGCTTCTTCATCTTCGGCGCGGCGGCTGGCACTGACGAATGCTTCCTGCTCGGCGCTGAAGACGACGTGCTCACGGCAGTCGTTCAGGCGCGTTTCCGCCGTTTGCAAGGCCTCATCTTTTAGCAGGTAGCCAGGGCTGCGACCGGCGTCGATCCACGACTGCGTCTGCTGCAAAAGCAGCGTGTGCGCGCGCTTGCACTCCGGGTCGGTGTCGATATTGGCGAGCAGCGTCTGGATCGTCGGCGCGAGGTCGCCCAGCTTGGGATACGAGATGAACTGGATCGTCTTGAGGTGTTCCCAGTTTTCGCGCGCCATCATCTCGATGGGGTGCATGGTCTCGTCGGTATACCAGCCGCCGATCAGCGTGCCTTCGTCAATCTGGCGGTAGATCAGACAGATGATCCGTTTGCCACGCTTGCGCGCGTGCTCGATTTCGCGGTGGCAGTAGACAGAATTGAGCGAATCCGGGCTGATAACGACGAGTATGTTGTCGGCGCGGTCGATGCCGTAGCAGATTTCTTCCCACCACTTGGTGGAATAATCGATACCACGCCAATCGATCCAGACGGCGCGTTGCTGCTCACTCAGAGCATCAACCAGTTGGCGGACAAATTCGCTGTCTTTGCGGGAGTAAGAAACAAAAACATCATATTCAGACATGTAACACCCGCCTCGCGGTGGGAGATCGAAGTGCTTTTCGATCATACCACGACTCCGGTCAGCGCAGGCTTGAAACGGCTACAGGCTGAGCAGATACGCGATCAGATCGGTGATGTCCTGGTCGTCAAAATGCGCGGCGAAATCGGGGTACATGATGTCGCGGAAGCCCGGCACGAGGTAAGCGCGTGGGTCGAGTACACTCTGGCGGATGTAGGCGTCGGCGTCCAGGCCAGCGACGCGCGTCGCCGCCCGCTCGCCAATCCCGGCCAGGTTCGGCCCGAGCGAGAAGCCGTATGCGCCGGCTGCCGTCAGATGGCAGGACGAGCATGGCGGTGAGCCATTGACGCCCTGATGAAAGATCGCGTCGCCGCGCGCGGCATCCCCCACCGGCTCGACATGCGACACGGCGGCAGACCGGGGCAAAAACTGCGCCAGATTGTAGGTGCAGGCCGCCGACATCAGCGCCAGCAGCATGAGTACAAGCAGCGTGTGGCGTTTCATCACAAAATCCTACAAGGTCTTCAGTAGGGGCGAGGCGCTGCCTCGCCCGCCTTGCCCGCCCTCTCCAACGAGGTTTCTCACGAACTGGTCAAGGAGCACGTCTTCACATCGATTCAGGCTGTGGGGGGCATGTCCGCCCCCCACAAGGTTGTGTGTGTCTGGCTGTCCTGGCGGCGCTCCCTGCCCTGTTCCAGAGCCGAAAGCCAACCGCCCGACTACATATCCATGTCGATCTTGACGACACCGGCGGGCATCCCTGGCCCGAAGGCAATCGTGCCGTAGCTGACGTAGAGCGCGCCATCCGGCCCCTTGGCGATGCCGAACGGAGCCAGCAGACCATCGACGACTGGCGTCGGGCCGTCCGCCGTCAGCATGATCACGCCGCCCGGCCCAGGCCCCTGCTCGCCGAAGCGCACGAGTTCAACCGCGTAAACCGTGTCGCCATCAACCAGGATGTCCGAGACCGCGTTCAGGCCGCCGAACGTCTCGGCCAGCTCGCCATTCGACCAGCGCTCGACCTTGCCCGCACCCGGCGCAAGACCCGCACCCAGGAATCCGACGTAGATGTCGCCGTTGTCTGCAATTTCGACCGAGGTCGGCACGGAGTTATCCGGCCAGGTTGCCACCAGCGCCAGGCCGTCCGCTTCCGTCCAGCTAAAGAGCGAGTTCGCGCCCGCGTCGCTGATCAGCATCGTGCCGTCCGCCGTCCAGGCCAGGTCGGTCACGTTGCTGTCGATCTCGTTGCCGTCCGGGTTGTTCGCAACCTCGAACTGCCACGGGCTGAACGTGCGGATCGGGAAACCGGTCGCCATGTCAAGTTCAACGATTGTGTTGGTGAATGGGTTGAACGGCCCGCCGGTGGTATAGAGCAGCCACAGCGATCCGTCGTGCGGGATGGCACGATAGACGCCAGTCGTCTCCATCGGCGAGGCATAGCTGGCGATACCCTGGAGCAGCGTGTTGACGGTTCCATCTGCGGCCATGGACAGCACCGATCCGGTCAGGCCGACGCGGTAATTCGTTTCGCCCTCAGGGCCAGGAGCTACCATCTCCTGCTCGCCACCGCTGCCGGCGACCGCAACAATCAGATTGCCATCGGCGTCGAAGGCCAGGCCGCGCGGCGCGCTCAAATCGCCGATGACCTCTTCGCCAGGCAGCGGCGGCAGATCCTGCGCCAGGGCCGGCAGTGCCAGCGCAAACAAAACAAGCACAAACAAAACAGACACAGTTATCACTCGCTGCAAACGCATTCGGAACCCCTTCTCAGTTGTGTAGAGTATGCTCAAACCATGCCCCTTCACACGCGGCGTATGAAGGCGACAGCATCGGCCGGGCAGATACAGCACAATGCAGCAGCACAGCACTGCCCGTACAATATGTAATGCACTTCCAGGCTAAGAGTGCTACAAAATTTCTGTCAATCACCTGGCGCATTACCGTCCGTCATCTTCGCGCATTTGCCTGTCATCCTCATCCTCCTTTCGGATGAGGGACGAATAGGTCTTTCGACGTGGGTAGCTGATCTTCTGGCCGATTCGCGACGAATGCCTTATACTGACCGCATCGTCTGTTACACTTGGTAGATCGCCGCTACTCAATTGCCCCATGAGCCACGCAGTTATCGGACTTTGTACCCTCGAACTCGACCTCGCCGGGGTCGATTCGCTCAAGCTCAAGCGCAGCATCGTCAAATCGGTGCTGATGCGCGTGCGCAACCAGTTCAACGTCACCGCCGCCGAGGTGGATGAGCAGGACACGCACGAGCTGGCTGTGATTGCCATCGCGACCGTCAGCAACTCGTCGGCGCACGCTAACAGCGTGATCGACAAGGTGATCGACTGGATCGAGCAAAACTGCCGCGAGGTGGATATTGCCGACCAAAAAATTGAAATCTTGTAACGCAGACACTGGACAACCAAGCATGAACCTCCCCCCCGGTTACAGCGTTCGTCCGGCGCAGATTGAAGATGCGCCGGCGGCGCTCGCCATCATGAACAAGCTCTCGCTCCAGGTTGTGCGCGAAATCGACGACACACTCGAAGACATCATCGCCGAATGGACGGCGCCAGATTTCGACCTGACACGTGATTCGCGCGTCGTCTATAACCCGGACGGGCGGCTGGTCGGCTACGGCATTTTCTACGACGCCGGTCAAAAAGAGGTGCCCGTGATCGACATTTACGTCGATCCCGACGAATGGGCACACGATCACACGACAGCCCCCTATCTGTTCGCCTGGGCGGAGACGCGCGCCCATGAAAACAGTGCCGTCGTCCCGCCGGACGTGCGCATGGCGCTGCACGCCTATACCTATGCCGAAGATAGCTGGTACAAAACCGCCCTCAAAGCAGCGGGCTTCGCGCCTGCCCGCCACATGTTCCGGATGCAGATCGTGTTCGATGGCGTGCCCGCTGCCCTGCCGCTGCCAGACGGCTTCAGCCTGCGCGAAATCGAGCGCGATGACGATTGGCGGCCCATCCTCGACTGCATCCGCGATGCCTGGCGCGATCATTTCGGCTACATCGAAGGCCCGTTCGACGAGCATTTCGAGCGCTGGCAGCGCCGCTGGCAGGAGCGCTTCAAACCCGGACTCTGGCTCGCTGCGATGGATGGCGCTGCCGTCGCCGGAGTCTGCCTGTGCATGGACAACTTCAATGACGACACGGGCTATGGCTGGGTGTCCACGCTCGCCGTCCGCCGGACTTACCGGCGGCGCGGGCTGGCGATGGCGCTGCTGAGCCATGCCTTCGTCGCCCTGCACAGCATCGGCAAAACGCGCGTCGGCCTCGGCGTCGATGCCGACAGTCTGACCGGCGCGACTCGCCTCTACGAGCGCTCAGGCATGGCCGTCAAGATTCGCTATGACATGTTCGAGAAAGAACTCCGTCCCGGCATCGATACGACGACGCGCGAGGCAGGGGAATGAGCGGTTGAGCCTGCCACCTGGTTTTCGCAAGAGGAGAAAGCCATGAAACCGGGAATCATCCAGACGGTCACAGGTGACGAAGAAGCGGAATCGCTCGGAATGATGCTGCCGCACGAGCACCTGTTCGTGGATTTACGGGGGCCTTTTGCTCCCGGCTATGCACAGGCAGACCCGGATCACGTTGTCGCCGTGATGAAGCCGTACCTGGCGGCGATCGAAGCGGCGGGGGTGACGGCATTCGTCGACTGTGCGCCGATAGGTGTGGGACGAAACATTGCGGTGCTGCGCCGCCTGGCGGACAGTACACCGATTCGCATCATCGCGCCGACGGGCACATACAAAGAGGGGTTTATTCCGACGTCGATTCTGGATTTGAGTGTCGAAGCCCTGGCGGAATTGTGGGTTCGAGAGCTGAAAATGGGTATCGAGGACACCGACAGCCGCGCCGGGTTCATTAAGATTGCGCTGAGTGACAACGGCCCAACAGACATCGAAGTACGCAACCTACGGGCTGCGGCTCTGGCAAGCAGGCAGACAGGCGCGGTGGTTGCCAGCCATACCATCGGCGGAGCAGCGGCCCGCCGCGAGCTGGAGATCCTGGAACGCGCAGGTCACAACCTCCAGCGTTTCATCTGGGTTCACGCACACACCGAGCCGGATACCGCGCTCCATATCGAAGCGGCACAACGCGGCGCATGGGTCGAATTCGACGCGATTGGCGCAGAGAACTGGCATCCCCAAGCCGCACTGCTCGAGTCGGTCGTGGCGTTCATCGAGGCAGGCTACGCGGATCATCTGCTGCTCTCGCACGATGCCGGCTTCTATGATCCGTCGCAGCCCGGTGGGCAGCCAGAGCCGGATGGCATCCGCGGATATATGGTTCTTTTCGAGCAGTTTATCCCCGCGCTCAAAGCACGCGGGGTCGCTGACGAAGTCATTCGCCAGATTACGGTCACGAATCCGGCGCGCGCGTTCTCGATGGGCTAACGTCTGGTCTTTTGTAGATGCGCCTATTGAGTCGATCAAGCAAAGACGCGCCCTGAACGTCTGGTCGTCACGGCGGGTGCCCTCTCACGCCAACGGTTGCCAGCGCCAGGCAGCGCCGTCCGCAACAACGTGGCCCAGGCTGGGGAACGGCAGGTGGAAGCCGAGCGTCAACAGATTGTCCGCCGCCGCCTGCGCGAACACAGCGCGGCGCGTCTCTACGGCCACGGCTGGCGCAACGTCGAACCGGCAGTGCCAGTCAGGATGCTGCATCTGCATCGGCGTGTGGATGGCGTCGACGATGTCGAGCAGCCGCTCGCCGCGCGACTCGATGAGCACGCCGCAGTGCCCCGGCGTGTGCCCAAGCATCGGCACACAGCGGATGCCCGGCGCGATCTCCCCTTCCGTCGTCAGCAGCTCGACACGATCCGCCATAGCGCCGAACGATGCTCGCCGCACCGCCGCCCGTTTGGTGTCCAACTGCGCCAGTGTCGCCTCATCCGTCCAGTAGTCCCACTCCGCTTTCCACATCAGGTAGCGCGCATTGGCGTAATAGTGCCGCCCGTTGGCATCCGTCAGCCCGCCGATGTGATCGCCGTGGCCGTGCGTGAGCATCACCACGTCAATTGAGTCGAGCGCGATGCCTGCCGCGTCCAGCCCGCGCAGGAGATAGCCATCACCGCCCGCCTCAAGCTGGGGCCGCCCGGCGTCGATCAGCACCCGCTGCGTGCCGGTATCGACAAACAGCGGCGTGCACGACATCGGAAATGAATCGATGTCATAGCCCAGCGAGCGAGCGGCGCTCGCCAGGTCATCAGCGGACACGTTGGCATAGAGGCCCTGGATGGTATCCGGCACGCCTTCGTCGCAGATGGCGATGCAGGTGAAGTCCCCAACCTGAAAGCGATGCGTTTGACCGGTCATACATTCCTCCGTCACTGAGCAGGACGCCGAGTATAGATCACTTTGCGGCGATGGCCTGGGGCGGTCATCAGCTCATCGCCGGGCGCAGACGCGAGTCCGCCTGCTCCTCGATGTCGTGCGCAAACCCGGACACGTAGCTCAGAACAAAGAACGCCAGGCCAACGCCGAGCGAGGCGAAGACAATGCCGATCAACTGCTCTGGATCGCCAATGCCGAGGAAATCGCCGAAAATGGCGATGGCGAGCGCCAACAGAAACAACAGCGCGCCTACAGCCAGAGTGACCGGCCAGATTTTGGAGAGCGGCTCGCGAACGGCTTCCGGCAGCGCTCTGCGCCACCACGTCAGCGGCTTGTTAACCCGCGTGCCGAAAGCCCAGGCCACCAGGAAGAGCGGCACCTGGCCGATGCCGCCGCCCACCAGGAACAGCAGGATGAAGAGCAGCAGAAAGCCCGTCGGGCCGTGCTTCGTCCGCAAAAAACCCAGCGACCAGATGATAATGGCAATCCCGACGGCAATTGCTGCGATGCCCGTCACCAGGAAGTTGGGGATGAGCGTAAAGGCCGTTTCACCGCCGTACTCCCACATCTTTTGCGCGTCGCCGATGGCGTTAATGATCAGACCATTGGTCGGCGTATTCCCCTGCTGCGTCTCGAAGAAACCATGGCTCATGCCGCTGATGGCGAGCACGATCCCTATCGTCGCGAAGATGATATGTGTTGTGCGATTCATATATGCCTCTCACCGAAGTGTGAATGGTGACTCATCCGGCGCGTTCGAGCGCTGTAACTTCGCAGGCAGTTCCGCTGCCCAGGCGCGAATCGCCTCCCAGTCGCGGTGATCGCCCTCCGACCAGACGCCCGCCATGACGCTCATGCGAAACTTGAGCCGGTCACTAAACGTCGGCACCTGGCTGATGTCCAGAATCCCCGCGAACAAGCCCTCACTCACCGGGTTCACCAGCGCGCGCACCGGCGCCAGCCACTGCGATACCTGATTGCGGTAGTCGCCCTTCTTCATGGCGAGCGTCATGCACACCGCGAAGATGGCAACCGGCCTCCTTGCCAGCGCCGCGCGGTGCGTGCGTACAAACTCCATTGCTTCCGGCAGCCAGGCAGCGGCGCGGATGGCGCTGCCCACAACTACCGCGTCGTAGGGCGCGATGTCTTTGACGTCTTGCATCGGCAGCACATCGACCAGCGTGCCGCTTTCGGACAGCGTTTTGCCAATTGCCTCGGCCACACCTTTTGTGGAACCTGTCCGGGTGGCATAAGTGACAAGGATGGTGTTGGACATTGTGATTATTGCTCCTGTATGATGCTAAGTGACGGTTGTCTGATGAATGTCATAGGCAAAAGCGCTGATAATCGACAGCGCCAGGACGCCAAGCTCGACCGGGACGATCAGCGGCCCGATGCCGAGCAGGAAAGTGTTGAGCGCGCCGCTGAAGAATGTCTGGATCGCGATCCAGGCGAAATAGGCGACGAATACCCGCGGCCACAGCGTGGCCAGCCGGATCAGCGCCCGATCAGACAGGCGCGCGCGCCACCACCGGCCCGCCGTATCGATCTGCGTGGCGGCAGTGGCGGCCATCATGGCGTAGATCGGCGGCAGGAAACCGCCGCCAACCACGAGCAGCACCAGTGCCAGCATGAACAGAATCGGTCTGCGCCGCTCCCGCGTGATGAAGAACGCCGACCAGGCCAGCACAGCCAGCGAAATGAGGATGGCAAGGCTGCCGCTCGTCCGTAGATTCGGGATCAGCGTCAGCGCGGGCCAGCAGGCGTGCGCGGCCGTCTGCGGCTGGCATGGCGCGCCAATAGCATTGATTGCGATATTAGCCGGGACAAGGGCGCCCTGGCGGATCTCGAAAAAGCCATGCGCAGCGCCGAGCAGCCCTGCGTAAGTCCCGACGACCGAGACGGCGATCCGGGTGGCACACGGCGCGCGTGTACCTGCCCTGGCTTGACCGGCAGGTAGGTGATCAACGCGCATCGGCGGCTCCTTTCGGCACATCCCGCGCCAGTTGGATTAACCGCCACCCGCTCAGAAGCTGCCAGATCACCAGCGGCACGGCGGCGAGAACGTGAGGCAGGAACACCAGCGACGGCGCGATTGGCAGCAAAACGAAGTAGCCCATGAGCAGGACGTGCGCCAGAATGCCGATGTAAGCCGTCAGCCGGTTGAAAACGCGGCTGCGCAGCATAAGGACGGAAAAGATCAGACCCGCCAGCGTCACCAGAAACAGGCTCGCATACATGCCGGTGCCCTGGTCGATCGCCAACAGCGCTTCCCCGGCTGCCACCAGCGTAGCGCGCTGCGCCTCGCTCGCCGCCGCGTACTGGTTGCTCAGCGACAGCATGGCGAAGGCCTGGTTCGAAGCGAAATAGACCCCGCCCCCGATCAGGCCGAAACAGGCCGCCAGCCCCGCAGTGCCTGGATAGCTGCGCCTGAGGGCGGCATACAGGCCGATGAAGATCAGACCCACCAGGGCATAGTTGACGATGTCGAAGACGTTAAGAAAAGCCAACCCCAGCAGCCTGTCATTCGCCAGCAGCGCCAGCCAGTCGCTCACGGCGACAGGCGGCATCCGCCCGCTGAGGAGCGTGACTTCTGCGCCGAGGTTGCGCCTGAATAACAACGCTGCGATCACGGCAGCCGCGCCGCCGATGCGGTAGAGCGGGGTCCAGGTCGAGTCTTCTCGTTGAATATGCGTCACTTGCTTGCCCCTCATCTCACTGGGCGAAGGCACGCTGATCCGGGCGCCGCGTGACGCCGCCTGACCGTGCGCCGCGCACGTAAGGGATAAGCAGCGCCAGCGGCAGCAGCCCGATAGCGCCAAAAGCGACGAGGCTCGTATTAGCAGCCGTGCCCGTCAAAGGCCCGCCGAGGATTCCGGCGATGGGCAGCCCGACGAACAGCAGGCCAATCTGCAGCAGCAGCCCTGCGCCCGCGACGTAGCCAAGCGGCTTGCGCTGCCAGAGCAAGATCCCGGCAACCAGCAGCGCCGGGCATTCAACCGTAAGATCGCCGATGCCGGTTGCGAGCAGCAGTTGATCGACCGTCGTGCTGTTGAAAATAGCGCTGATGATCTCGGACACCTGATACGCGCCGAAGAGCACCGCGAACACAACCAGCAAGCCGCCGATCCAGCGCGCGGGCACGACGCCCTCGAAGCGCCGGCGCACCGCCGCGCCATCAATGCTGGCGACCAGGCCGATGATCGCGTACGCGCACAACGTGACGAGAATGGCGTAGACCAGGAACAGCGCGTTGAACGGCACGCCCGTGAGATAGATCACGTAGACGTAGAGGAGGTAGAGCAGCGCCGCAGGCCAGAAGAGCAGGCCAAGCAGACTGCCGCGCCGGGCGAACCACATTGAACCGAGCAGGAATGGCAGCCCGATCACGAGGTTGAGCGCGTCGTTGCCGACCTGATCGACGAGCTGTTCCGCCGGGTAGAGCGTCGTCTGGTAGACGATCCCGCCGACCGAAGCCACGGCCACGAGCAGCGCGACGATCAGCGACAATACGTAGGCCATCGTCAGATCGCGTGCGACCGGCAGGCGGCTGGACGTGTAAGCATCAGGGCGATTTTGCATGGTTATCTCCTTGGATAACTAACCTGCGTGAGTCCGTAGTTTGAGCAACCGCAAGCCGATCAGGATATACCACGCCAGCGACAGTAGGCCGCCGCCGACATACGTCACCGCGACGATGGCGCTCACGATGACGGTCGGTTCACCGGCGGTTGTGTACCCGGCGAAGGGCACACTTGCCAGCAAGAGTCCCAGGCCCAGGATACCGACCCAGGCCGTCAATCGGCTGAAATCGTCGCTGCGCAGCATGACCAGCGAGACGATCAAGCCGCCGAGCCAGGCCAGTGGCATCCCCAGATACTGGCCGCCCGTGCCCTGGCTGATCGCGATCAGCGTCTGCCCTGCCGCCAGAATGCTGGCCTTCTCCGCGTCGTTCGTCGCCGCCGCGTACTGGTTGCTGAGCGTGAGCATTGAGAACGCCGTGTTGGTGGTGAGGTAGACCGCAACGCCCACCATGACGAGCGGCACAGCGACCGCCGCCCACGCGGAGTCGCGCCGTCTGAGCGCGCCGTAGAGCGCGAGGATCATCGGCACCCAGGCGATCATGATCACGATGTCGGCAAACCCCAGGAAGAACAGGCCGGTGAGCGCGTTATCCTGAAACACCGTGAACCATTCGAGCACGCTGGCGGGCGCTGGCCCCGCGCTGTTGGCCGGGACGTAGACTGCGAGGGCAATCACGTACATCAGCGCACAGAACAGGGCCGCCGCGCCGCCAATCGTGTAGAGATTGCGTTTATCGGTACTCATGCCGGCCGCATGAGTCGTGTGCGTCGTCATGTCTGCATCACCCTTCTTGATTGCGGCAGCAAATCGCGATGACGATCGACCCAGGTGCCGAACGGCAGCAACAGATTGACAGCTAACATCGGCAGGACGACAAGCAGCCCCGGCAAAGACGTGGCGAATGCCAGCGGCACGAGAAAAGCGATCATTGCCCAGAACGCCCATCTCCCCGTGCTATCCTTTGCCCACGTCCGGGTCAAGTAGACCGTGATCCCGGCCGCCAGCAGCCCGAAGTCGCCGATCAGAGCGCCGGGGATGGTGCTGTACAAGCCTAGGCCCACCTTCGGCGATCCTTCGAAGAGCAGCGGCAGATCCGGCGTGGTCGATAGCATTGGGTGACTGATGAAATCTAGCAGCCAATGGCTGAAGATCAGGAGCCCGATGACGAGGCTTGTGCGACGGTCACGGGTGACGAGCAGGGCAAGCGCATAGGCCGCAATCGACCACACAACTGACATGAACAACCCATGCGACCACCCCAGGCGCGCGTCGACGCCGAGACTCTCCACACCTGTAACCAGGAAGACGCCGCTCAGGGTGTCCAGCGCCGTGGCCGTGATGAGCAGCGTTCCCAGAGAGGCTTTCGGGGCCACGGACTTCGCCGCCAGCCCCGCTGCAATGTGTCCGAAATACATAGATGCTCCCCCGCTAGGCGATGGTCTCCTTCATCATGTCGGCGATGCTCAGCGCCCAGGCGCGGATCGCCTCCCAATCGCGTTCGTCTCTGGCAGGCATGTTGTGGAGCGGGCTTGCCGGCAGAATCGCCAGCAGATTGTCCGGGAAGCGCAGCGCTGCCGGGTCGTATTTGCCGACGAACATCGCCTGCGTCGCCGGTTTCAGCCAGGGATACTTCTCCAGATCACGGTCGAGTTGGGCGCGCGAGCCTTCCATTTCCTGCGCGTCGCGGCTGGTGGGGCCGAGCGCGAACAGCGCCAGCGGTCGCTGCGTGAGAGACTCCTGGTGGCGTGCCAGGAAGCGGTGCGCCTCCTTGTGCCATTTGCCGATGAAGATCGGCGCGCCCATCACAACCGCGTGATAGCCTTCCAGCGAACGCACTTCCTGCATCGGCTGAATCTCGACCACAACGTCGCTCTTTTGCAGCGTCGCTGCGATCGCCTCGGCAACCTCGTGGGTTGATCCGTAACGGGTGGCATAGGTGACAAGCGTCAGTGCGGACATCTTATTTCCCCCTTAGTGTCTAATGACACTTACACAGTGAAATGAACCGCCAGCCTGGTGCAAATCCAGGGCAGCACGGTTGATTGCGTCCCCTCCCCTAAATCCCCTCCCAATCGCGATGAGGAAGGGGACGAACCGCAGGTTCAGGGGTGGGGATGAAAGACACCTGAAATCATTGACTCTGAGGCTGCCCTAACGGCGGCCTACGAAGAACCGCCACAGCGCCACCAGCGCGGTGATCGGGCCAACGATGAGCTGAATGACCAGCGGTATCTTGGCGAGGTCATTCGTGATCCAGGCCAGCAGGAAACGCAGACCCTCCGGCAGCACATCCGGTAGATGCGCGAATTCGAACGGGAAGTTGATCAGGAACCAAAGCGCCGCCAACCCCATGAGCAGGCCGCTGATCGCTTCAAACGGGCGCGCCAGATGGCGATCACCAGTCACGATCTGCACACCGGCGTCGAGCAGTGAGAACAAGAGCGGTGCGTAGAGCAAGAACATCTCCGGCGCACCGAATTTGTCGGTGAAAAAGCCTGTCTCGCGTGTCTGGTGCAGGACGAAGAAACCGGCGAGCGCCAGCAGCCCGACGATGACAAACATCTCGCCCACGCGCCGCCCAATGTTTAGCTCTTCGTCGTAATGTTCAACGGTAGGCAAGGGTTTAGTGGTAGTCATGACATTCCTCTCTGTCTCTAACGGTGGCTCTGGAGCGGTTCGCGCGCGCCAGAACTGCTGCTGTCCGTTTGCTTCAGCGGCAGGCGAACTTCGAGATAAATCAGCGCGATCAAGATCAGCAACTGGACGACGCGGAGCACGATGCCCCAGACTTCGTAAGCGGGTGTCCGCTGCAAGGCCAGGTTGAAGTAGGTGAAGATGACAAACACCTGGAGCGCCGCCCCCAGAATCCAGAGCAGGCGGCGGTCATAGATGACGAGCAGGACTGCACCCAGCGCATAGGCGGCTGCCGGGGCGAGCGCCCAGGTCTGGTCGGCGTTGCCATCGAGCACAGACACCAGATGCAAGCCGATCATCACGTAGATGACTGCCGTGACGGCAGCCAGCGCCGCCGCGACATACCGGATTATCCGGCGGCGCTGTTCTCTGCCTGACTGATTGATTATTCCTTCGCCAACATTCGCTGACATGCGTGTTTCCTTTCGACGCAACTTCGTCTATCCCCTCAATTTGTAGACAAACGCCTGTAAAGAGCGGTCCTAGTACGCATGGACGGCGCTCGCCTTTCGCCTGCCCCAATAGACAGCGATGCCGCCAACGATCAGGGCGATCTCCAGGGCGATGCCGATCACCAGGCCAGGCACTGACGTGATGAGGCCAAGTCCTGTCCAGATCGAGTTATCAAACAGGACTGGGACATAGAGATAGACGATGAAATCCAGCAGCCAATGGCTCATGACCATGAGTCCGATGACGATGCTCGTCCGGCGATTCCGAGACAAGTAGAAAGCGATTGCCATAACCAGCAGCGACCAGACGACGCACATGAAGAACCCGTGCGACCACGGAATCGACGGCTGGCTCACATACTGGAGGCCGTGTTCAAAGTCGAGCCGGGTCTCGGCGCCATGTTCCAGACCGACGGCAAAGAATCCGAACGACAGCAAGTCTGGTAACTGGGTCGCTGCCACCAGCGCCCAGAGGGGTGCCTTCGGAGCAACGCCCTTTGCCATCAACCCGATTGAGGCATGTGCCAATGGGTCCACAATCCATTCTCCTGACAACCATAACGCGCCGAAATCGAACACCTGCCAGGCAGTCACCCACACTTTGGATAACAGCCCGGCATCCGCAGGTGCGCTATGGCATCATTTCCCGGTTATGACGCGCGCCCAAGCTGCCACAGCTTGAGAGCGATCAGAATCAGCCAGACCGCGTAGAACAGCACCGAAATGACCGAGATGTAAATGCCGATGTCCGGCACGTACAGGCCAAACGCGATCACACCCGACAGAATGCCTGCATAGGCAGTGACTTTGTTGAAGATGTTGGTGCGCAGCATTACCAGCGGGGCGATCAATAGCCCGATGTTCGCCAGGTTGTAGCTCACGTGGAAGGCCATGCCGTGACGGAGCGCGACCAACGTCTCGCCTGCCGCCAGGAACAGCGCTCGCTGCGCATCATCGGTCGCCGCCGCGTACTGGTCGCTCAGATAGAGCATGTCGATGGCCGGGCGGGCGATGACGATGCAGACCGCGCCGACCAGGCTGAACGCCAGGAAGATCGCCATCCACGATGGGCTGACGTGCCGGAGGGCGACGTAGAGCGCGAGCGCCGTCGCAACGCTGAAGGCCGAATTGATGGCAAACAGGATTTCAAAGGACAGCAAGCCTTGCAGTTTGTTGTCCTGAAACAGCGTGAACCAGCCGAGCGCCGTCGTCGGCTCTGGCGTCGTCGAGAAGACGATCAACTGCACCGGGATCAGCACGAAGGAGAACAACGCGCCCAGCGCACCGAGTATGTAGAGCGTCGCCCAGGATGAAGCAGCGGTATCACTGCCAGGCCGAGCCGTCTTGGGACTCGTAGAAGTCATGGGGAGAGCTTGGGACATAGTTTCAACTCATTTCTGTGGGTTATATCATTAACGCTGGCTAAGCTAGGGTCGGCGACCGCGACAGCATTCGGGCTGGATCTGCCGCATCACAGTATTGACCATGACTTCGACGAAGTGCTGCGGCTCGTCCCACAATGGGGTATGCGCGGAGTCTTCAAACCAGATCAGCTCCTTGTGCGGCGCGTCGAGGCTGGCAAAGTATTCTTCCGTCAGCGAATTGATCGCGTTGACATCCCAGCGCCCTTTGATGAAGTAGACCGGCACGCTCAGTTCCGCCGCCTGCGTCCTGAAATCGAGATCGGCAAGCTGTGGATAGACATGGACGAAGACATCGACCAGGCCGCGCAGCCAGTTGACCTTATCGACCAGGCCATATTCGGGCGCGAGCAGCGAGTCGAACATCAGATTGTGGCTGACGCCTTCACCGTGCGCGTTCGCGTCCCTGTAAACGTTCTGCACGCCGAACACGTCCATGTAGCGCCACATCATGCCGCCGCCGCTGTAGGGTGGCGGCCCGATCGTGCGCAAACGCTCTGCCGCGTCGCTCTCGCCGCGCTGCTCCAGGTAGTCGAGGTCGAACTCGTAGCCGAGCACGTCGTTCTCGGTCGTCGTGACCATCTGGCCGGAGCTGATGAAGGCGTAATACAACTCCGGGTGCTGCTGCACCAGCCAGACGCCAAGGATGCTGCCCCACGACTCGCCCAGCAGGAAGATCCGGCTCTGATCGAAGCGGTCGGTCAGGTACTCCGTCAGTGCGTAGGCGTCATCGACGTAGCGCTGCGGCGTCAGGCTGTCGATGTCCACCGCGTTATACGACTTGCCCGTGCCCGGCTGATCCCAGTTAACGACGACGAAATGTTTCTCCAGGTCGCCCAGGTAGCGCCGGGTCATGACCAGTTCGCTGCCGCCCGGCCCCCCGGCCAGGAACAGCAGCACTGGATTGTCGGTGTTGTAACCGCGGATGGTGATCCACTGCTCCGAGCCATTGAGATTGACGGTTCTCAGTTCGGCGATGCTGCCGGGGACTGGAGTGCCATCCGCGCGGGCGATCGGCGGTGTGGACGCCAGAACTTGCGACAGCCAGATCGCGATGACGGAGACGATCACGATTCCGGCGAAGGCCCCGACAACGGCGACCGGCGTCCGTCCCAGGCGCAGCACGGCGATGACGATGCCGATGTCCACCGCCGCCAGCGCGATGGCGACCAGCGTCGGCACAGACGTAGCGATGAACAGCAGCGGCACCGGCAGCGCCAGGATCAACGCGACGATGATGCCAACGACCGTGAGTACAGCGACACCGAGACGGCGCAGCAAGCCGCCCGTGGGCGTCCGCACGTCGCCCGGCAGCGGCTGTGCAGATTGAAAGGTTGATCGTGTGGTCATGAAGCCATCTTTCGCTTGAGCCTCGTCTGAGGCGGGATAGGCTTGTCGTTGGCTGTGTGCCGGGCGCTGCGTGCCGGATGCTGTCGCGCTTGCGGCGCTTCTTACCGGCGTTCCCATGTCCCCTTGTCGCTGGCTCGGCACGGCTTGCCCACGCGCGGTGGGCATGACTTATGACTAATTACGCAAAAAGGTCGACGTGAGTTGTGAAATACATCACAAGAACCTGACGACGATGAGCGAGGGCTTACGTCTGTGATGCCTGCGTTAGTTGATGATGAGTCATCATAGGAAGTGAAAAGTCCGTCAACGCCCGCCAACCCTGCATCCAGCAATGCAGATCGTAAGGCGGCTATCTACCAGTATGCTCGCGCCTCCCCCGGTCAAAAAGTGACCATCGTCACCCCGCGCGTCCGATCTTGCTCCTAAATCGCGGCAGCATCACACTTGACGCACGGTGACGCGCCCTACGCAAACCGCGCCCGCCGGCGGCTAGCGGCAGACAATCATGACCGCCGCCCATAGCGCATGAATGCCTCGGCAGCGCGCCGGTAGCCGCCCGCCTCGACAAACGACGCGCGTAGCGGCTGTGTTGCCGCGCGATAGGCGTCAAGATCGCCCAGGAGTCTCTCGACCGCCGCGCCCAGTTCCGCCGCGCTGACCTGCCCAACCGGCGGCTTATCGCCGAGAGCGATGCCCGCGCCGTGCTTTACGACCTGGCGGGCGACAACCGCCTGTTCCGCCTGCTGCGGGATGACGATCATGGGCACACCCTGCCAGAGGCTCTCATGCACGCTGTTCATGCCGCCGTGGGTGATGAACAAATCGGTGCGCTGGAGCACTTCAAGCTGGGGGACGAAATCGCGCACGATGAAATTCGCCGGGATCGTCCCCAACTGTGCGCGATCGGTGCGTTTGCCGATGGACAGGATGAACTGCGCCGGATGATCGCGAAAGGCGGCGAAGCAGGTGTGGTAGAAGCTGAGGTTCTCGTTTCTGATCGTACCCAATGAGATGTAAATGACGGGTTGGCGCGGCAGCAGTTCGAACGGCAGCTCACCCGTCGTCTGGCGACCATCAATCGTCGGCCCCACGAAGACGTACTCTTCGCCGAACTTGTCGCCCCCCGGTTGGAACGCCCGCGACGTATAGAGGACGTGATAGTTCCCGATGCCCGAAAGCGTGTTCAGCAGACCGGTCGGGCGCACGCCCAGCGTGCGACGCATCCGCCGCGCTGTGCACCAGTAGCCGGGCAGCGCAGGCAGGATCTGTGCGATGAGTTTGAGGACGAGGCCGGGCGTCACCGGCGGCCACGCGTCGCGAGACATGACAAACATGGTCATACTGGTTGCTGCACGGATGCCGCGCTGCTCCGCCGCCTGTTTCGCCCACACAACCAGCGAGTCGTGAATGATGTAGTCCGGCTGTTCGCGGTCGAGCAGGTCGAATATCCAGGGCAGCACCCGCTCGCTGGCCTGGGTGAGATTGAGGGCCATCCGCGCGATGTTTTCGCTGCCGATCCGCTCCAGCCGCAGCTCTTGATCGCTAACGGCTGGATAGGCGATGAACTGCGCGCCAACCGCCTCATGTGCCGCACGCTGGTCTTCCGTGTTGACGCAGATCACGTGCTCGCCGCGCGCAATCATTTCACGGATGACCGGCAGCGTCGGGTTGATGTGCCCTTCTGCCGGGACATTGAAGAAAATAGCTTTCATACTGCATCCTGTTTGCACATGTGCCACGCTCCGAAGCGCATAGCGAAAATGATAGCGGTGGCGCTGACGCCTGGCAGCCCTGGATTGATGCGGACTTCATCCCGGCGTCTGCTGCTTTCGCGGGTGAGAAGACCGCAGAATCCACATTCTGCATACCTCAATCCCGCTTCGTTCGCTATACTCTGAACAAGATTGTCGCAGCGAATCACGTTTGGAGGCACATCAGTGAATCTGCACGAATACCAGTCGAAGCAGCGGTTCGGCAAATTCGGCGTCCCAATTCCCCTGGGCCGCGTCGCCACGTCGCCGCAGGAAGTCTACGAAATCGCCCGCGAGCTTGGTGGCCCGGTGGTCGTCAAATCGCAGGTGCTCGTCGGCGGGCGCGGCAAGGCCGGCGGCATCAAGCTCGCCCAGAGCGCCGAGGAAGCGCAGCAGCTTGCCGAGACCATCCTCGGTATGCAGATCAAAGGGCTGACCGTGCGCAAAGTGCTGGTCGATCCCGCTTCAAAGTTCGTCAAAGAAATCTACCTGGGCATCGTCAATGACCGCGCCGCGGGTAAGCCGGTCATGATGGCGTCGTCCGAGGGCGGCGTCGAAATCGAGGAGGTCGCGCGCACCAATCCCAAGGCGATCATCCGCGAACAGATCGACCCCTTTCTCGGCCTGCGCGACTATCAGGCACGCAACCTCGCCAGCGGCATCAACCTGCCGCGCGAACACTGGCGCGCCTTCGTCAAGATTGCCCAGTCGCTCTATGCCTGCTATCTGGACAGCGACGCGGTGCTGGCGGAGATCAACCCGCTCGTCATCACCGCCGATCATCAGCTCCTGGCGCTTGACGGCAAGATGACGATTGACGATAACGCCCTCTTCCGCCATCCGGATCTGGCCGAGATGCGCGACACCGACGCGGAGCCGGAAGCTGAGACGCAGGCGCGCGCGGCGGACATCAGCTACGTCAAGCTCGACGGGCAGATCGGCTGCATGGTCAATGGCGCGGGGTTGGCGATGACGACGATGGACATGACCAAGCTCTTCGGCGGCGAGGAAATCGGCCCGGCCAACTTCCTCGACATCGGCGGCGGCGCGCAGGCGGAGAAAGTCGCGGCGGCGCTGCGCATCATCCTCAGCGACCCCAACGTCAAGTCGATCCTGGTCAACATTTTCGGCGGCATCACGCGCGGCGATGAAGTGGCGCGCGGCATCCTCCAGGCGCGTGAGCAGGTCGGCATCAACCTGCCGATGGTCGTCCGCCTCAACGGCACCAACGCCGAGCAGGCGCGCGAGATCATCCAGAACGCCCACCTGCCCAACCTGCATTATGCCGAAACCCTGACCGAAGCTGCGCAGCTCGCGGTCAGTGCCGCCAAAGGAGCAATGTAACGATGGCAATTCTCGCCGATAAGAACACGCGCCTGATCGTCCAGGGCATCACCGGACGCGAGGGCAGCTTCCACGCTGAAAAGATGATCGAGTACGGCACCAACGTCGTCGGCGGCGTTACGCCCGGCAAAGGTGGCGAATGGGTGCACGGCAAGCCGGTCTTCGACACCGTCAAGGGCGCGGTCGATGCGACTGACGCCAACGCGACGATCATCTACGTTAACCCGCAGTTCGCCGCTGACGCGCTCTACGAGGCCATCGACGCCGGAATCCCGCTGATCGTCTGCATCACCGAGGGCATCCCGGTCGCCGACATGATGAAGGTCTACAGCTATCTGCGCCGGAGCAAGAGCCGTCTCGTCGGCCCCAACTGCCCCGGCTTGCTCACCCCCGGCCAGGCCAAGATCGGCATCATGCCCGGCTACATTGCGACGCCCGGCAGCGTCGGCGTCGTCAGCAAGAGCGGCACGCTCACCTACGAGGTCGTCTTCGCCCTGACGCAGCGCGGCCTGGGCCAGAGCACCTGCGTCGGCATCGGCGGCGACCCGATCATCGGCACCAATTTTGTCGATGTGCTGGAGATGTTCGAGCAGGACCCGACCACCGACAAGGTCGTCCTCATCGGTGAAATCGGCGGACGCGCGGAGATCGATGCTGCGGAGTACATCAAGACGCACATGACCAAGCCTGTCGCCGGCTTCATCGCCGGTGCGACTGCCCCGCCCGGTAAGCGCATGGGTCACGCGGGCGCGATTGTCGAGGGTGGCGAAGGCACCGCCGCCGAGAAGATCGACGCCCTGCGCAAGGCGGGTGTGCGCATCGCCGCCAACCCGGAGGAGATCCCGGATCTGCTAGGGTAGAGTGCGGTTTCTGTCCTGGAGGTAAATCGGCTTAACGATCGCCGACCAGTCAACTGGTCGGCTAAAGGTAGTCAAGCATACTGAAAATGCTCGAGAAAGCTCCAGATGTGTATAGCGCCTTCAGTGCGCTTGATTTCGCTAGCCGTGCTTAGGGGGTCGGCCTACGCCGACTTAAGGCAGCAATGCTGCCCCCGCGCAGGTTGACCCGCCGGCGGCGAACAAGCTATGACTTCTCTCCTTGGGGTATTCTGGATAACGCTATGCCCAATACCGCAACCCTGAAACAAATCGTCAAGTCTGTTCTGGATACCTATACAGGTGAGGGACTCAACGGCTACAGCTACCTGACCAGTGATCCCGATCAGAACGTTTTCACCAGCGTCTGCGTCGGCCAACTCGATGGCAAAGAATTCACGTTTGTTGACTTGCTTGTGCGCATCGTCGGCGATCACGTCATCATTGTCGAAGATCGCAACAGTGAACCCCTCTACGAGTCTCTGCTTGAAGCAGGCATCCCTCGCGCAAAGATCGTCCTCGCGTATGCAGGCGAGCCATCGCCAGAAAGTGTTTAGGCAAGGGCACGATCGACGCATCCTCTGATCGACGGGATACGCCAGATGAGCCTGATTCAACAAGCGCTGACGGGCGGTGATCGCCGTTCGCTCGGACGGACGGAGGAAGTCGTCCTCTGGGTACTCGCGGATGGATACCGGCTTGACGAGTTGTTTGAGTGCCTGTTTGTCGAGGATAAGATCGTCAGAATGCGCGCAAGTGACGGCCTGGAGAAGGTCGCCCGCCAGCAGCCTGACCGGTTCGTCCCCTACGTCGAGCGCTTGTTGACCGACGTGGCAGAAATCGAGCAGGCGTCTGTGCAGTGGCATCTGGCGCAGATCTTGAGCGAGATTCCGCTCACGACCGAGCAGCAGGCCCGCGCAATCGAACTCTTGAAGCTCAACCTGGATCTGTACGACGATTGGATCGTGGTCAATCTCACGCTGGAAGCGCTGGCGAAATTCGCTCGGCAAGATGACGACCTGCGGCAGGAATTCCGCGCCATCCTCAGGCGCTACCAGTACAGCCCCAAGAAGTCCATCGCCTCACGCGTGCGCAAACTGCTAAGAGAATTTGGGTGATGTTCGCTGTACATGTGTTCCCATAACTTTCTTTAGGGCGCGGTAAGGTACTCTATATTAGACTTGGACTATGGTCAGTTTTTCTTTTCTACTAATGGTGCATTAAATGCCGAAACCTGATCACGCTTCTTCGCTCGGAGAGTACCATATCGGCGATTCGATCCGGCTTCTCAACGGAAAGCTTGGTCGCCGGCTTTCGGGAAAAGTTCAACTAATTCTTACTTCTCCTCCCTTCCCGCTGAACAATAAGAAGAGCTATGGAAATCTAACTGGCGAACTCTACAGGGATTGGTTTGTTAGCCTTGCTGACATCTTTGCAGAATTGCTGACACCAGATGGTTCTATCGTCATTGAGCTTGGCAACTCCTGGATTCCTGGCCGACCAGTACAGTCTCTACTTCATCTGGAATCCTTGATCGGATTTGTCAACGCTCCAAACGCCGATCTTCGTCTGTGCCAACAGTTCATCTGCTATAACCCAGCACGCATTCCCTCTCCAGCGCAATGGGTAACTATCCAACGTATTCGCGCAACCGATAGTTATACAAATGTGTGGTGGATTGCAAAGAGTGACAACCCAAAAGCAGATAACACAAAAGTCCTACGTCCATATAGCAAGAGTATGAAGTCGCTCCTGAGACGCAGATCTTATAACTCAGGTAGAAGACCATCTGAACACATCATTAGCGCAGATGGATTCTTGACTGATCACGGGGGCAGCATTCCTCACAACGTGTTTGAAATGGAGCCAATTGCGGGAACTGATGATACTCGGCTACCCAATGCTTTTCGGATCGCTAATACCAACTCAAATGACTACTTCACACGAATGTGCCGCGAAAAGGGCATAGCGCCGCATCCTGCACGAATGCCACCTGGCTTGGCATCATTCTTCATACAGTTCCTTACGGATCCTGGCGACATAGTGCTTGACCCATTTTCGGGAAGTAATACCACGGGGTACGTCGCTGAGCTTTTGAACCGCAAATGGGTGTCAATTGAGAAGCTACAAAGATATTCTGAACAGGCAAGGATCAGGCTAGAGGATCCAATGCTGGCGAAAGCCCAAGAATAAGAGAAGCGAGTAAGCTGATGGCTTTGAATTTTGCAGATGTCCTCCACAAGATTGCATCAACGGATCTCTTCAAGCGAAACAGTGCGAGCGGAGAGTGGGAAACGGGACGTTTTGTCGGGCGGCCCTTCTACCTGGACTATGACAGAGCACATTTGCTGGTGGCAGACGCGTGGAAGCAGAAGGCAAAAGGTATTCCGCAGGGCTCGTTCCTAATTGCGTATTACGAGAACGAGGAGGCCGTTTCCGAAGCGATCCTTCTGCGCGTTCTGCGTCCCACGAAATTACCAACTGACAATGACGTGATAGCGTCGATGATCGAGTATTACAAGGACAATCTACGTACAAGCGGCAACGAAACTCAGCTCGATAGCTTCACAAGATATGAATTCAGCTTTTCAGGGCTTGAGTGTAGAGTCCTTGGCACGTTCTATCGAGACCAAGAACGACACCTTCGTTTTGGCGCAGATCTGGAAAACTTCTATAGTTCACATAACTACAGCGTGATCAAGCCGGATGCCAGCGTGCTGACCGCTATCGTGAATTTCCGTGAAGATCAGGTTGTTGGGAAACCAACTGATATTCGAATTGGTCAAGTGAGATATAGCTCAACTCGTAGATTTCAAGTAGACGAACCGCTTGTTGAAGTGTACGTGACGCCGCAGGACTTTCTTGGGAAGAGGAGTGCTTTGTTCGGCATGACCCGAACCGGCAAGTCAAACACTGTCAAGAAGATTATCCAGGCATCCGTAACCATGAGTGACAAGGCTCCAGGTGTTCTTGATGCCCCACTCTTTGACGGGATCGCCTCAAATCTAGAAGCGTTTACGGATGACAACGTGCCCAAATATCCCGTTGGCCAAATCATCTTTGACATCAATGGCGAATACGCCAATTCCAATCTTCAGGATGCGGGAACGGCAATCTTTGAACTCTATAAAGACAAGGTTATCCGCTATAGCGTTCTCGAAAAACCCGATTTCAAGGTCATGAAAGTCAACTTTTATCGGGACATGGTATCAGGCTTTGAACTCATTAGAAGCCGTCTTTCGACTGAAACCGCGGATTATGTTGGTAGCTTCCTATCTGTGGATTTTAACGAACCGACAGATCCAAACGACTATTCGGCGAAGACGCGATACGCACGAAAATGCGCCGCCTACGCGTGCTGCTTATATAAAGCAGGGTTCACGATCCCAAAAGGTTTCAAAGTGAAATTCTCTGGAGCAAAAGAACTAAACGACTTAGCAAATAGCGACGATCCGAGTCAAGGACTTACACTGGAAGAAGCAGCCAATTGGTTCACCGCCATTTGGGAGAACTACGCGGATCATCCTTACTTCAGCAAGTATCGAGCTGAGAAGGGTCATGAATGGGCTGACGAAGACCTGAAGGCGCTTCTTGTTTTTCTGACACGGAAGTCGAGACCCGGAGGCAGTGCGACCGTTTCAGGCTATCTCAAACTTCGTGATGTAGCTGGGTTGCATACAGATACCACTGGAAAACCATTTGAAGTGGAGATCATTGAAGATCTGCGGAATGGCAAGATCATTATTGTTGACCTGTCCCAGGGCGATCCGAATATCCAGAGCCTTTACTCGGAGCGCATCTGTCGCCAGATTTTCGCAGACGCGATGGATCGGTTTATCAAGGCGAAGCCAAACAACTTCATCCAGTTCTACTTCGAGGAAGCGCATAATTTGTTCCCTAAGAAGGATGATAAGGACTTAAGCCAAATCTACAACCGAATTGCGAAGGAAGGCGCGAAACTCAACCTGGGTTTGGTCTATGCTACGCAAGAAGTCAGTTCCATTAGTTCCAACATTCTCAAGAACACGCAAAACTGGTTTATCGCCCACTTGAACAACGAAGACGAGACCAGAGAAATCAAGAAATACTACGATTTTGGGGACTTCACGGACAGTCTAGTTCGATTCAGCGCAAGCAGTGATAAGGGCTTCGTGCGAATGAAGGCCTACTCCAACCCATTCGTGGTACCCGTGCAGATTGATCGATTTCCCACGAACCTTGATGAGTAATCCCAATGCCATACGTTAGCAGGTACGGACGAAGACCTAACGAATACGCAAGCAAATCATCACACGGATATGTGATTCAGGATCCGTCGGTTCAAGAGTTCCTGACACGATGCAACTTGCCGCCGCGAGCTACTGATGTCACATTCTCAGGTCGTCATCAACTGTTCTTCACACCAGTTGAGCACAATCCCATCCAATTCATTATCGCGGTTGATGGTGGATACAACGAAGTGCCAGTCCGAGTCGAATTTCCTTCAGCTACGGTCTGCTTCTTTCAGATCGGTGCCTTGATCTTCAGCATTGAAGATCTGGATAACCTCGGCGAGCAGCCATTCATCGACCCCGCGGACATGGCCAAACTCAACAACATTCAACGGTTGAAGTTCACGTTGCCAGTGCGCAATGTCACCCTCCAGGGCGACCAAAGCCTGACGTACTCGGTTCGACGAGCCATGTACGAGTTCTTCTCAGCAAGCCTCGACAATGGCTCATTGATGGACACCCTCCGTTGGTTTATCTTCCGTGAATACGACAACCCCCTACCGCAGTGGATGCTCGCGACCTGCCCCGTGTGTGAGCGCTCTAGCATACCTCTGGTTCGATCAGCCATGTCGACAGACCACAAGTTCTCGTGTCCCGAATGTGGTGGTGACATCTGTCTGACCGACGTGTTTCGCCTTCATGAGGTTGTTGATGATGAGCTCGGGGCTGGCGGCATTCTTGGCTACGTAACAACCACGGTCGAGCAACTAGTGCTTGTTCACCTGATCCATTTGATACTCGCTACGAAGCCAAATCTCCTCAAGCAAATACTCTTCATCAAGGACGGTCCGTTGGCGTTTTTTGGGCAGACCGCTAACATGTACAAGCCCATGCGCGCGCTGGTCAATTATCTGTTTGACAAACACGATCTTCATCTCGCGGGTCTAGAGAAATCAGGGCCGTTTGTCGAGCACGCAGATGAAATTCGCGACATCTTCGATGCCGGGAGTGTGCTGTTCCTCGATAACGACTATATCTATCGCTACGTCATTCCAGGGAAGGCCGACCCGTCAAATCCTTATGGACGGACGACATATTACAGCAACAAGATGATTTTCAAGACGTCAAATGGCTCCATGTACGTCGCCTCAATTCCGACGCGGAACGTGGTCGCAAACCCAGCAGAATCCGACTTCCCGAACCTACGAGTCATCTTGACCAACATTGAAAAACTTAGGTGCGACATGTATGACAATGCGCTCATGCCTGTCGCCTTGGCAAACAAACTGGTGTCTTTGGCGAATCACCCAAGCGCACGCATTCTGCAGAAGTTTGCAATGGGCGCAATGAAGAGCTAGAACTTCGCCCGTCTACTTCTTGGTTATTGGGTAGCAAACGGCGTGCGTGATCTTATGATTCCATGTCGGCATGGCGAATGGTTTTCGGGCTCACCTTATGCCCACGCTGACACATAGTGTGCTGAGAGCAAGGTGACTACGCCTCGGCCCGCGCAGTTCACTCCCCGCGCCGCGCCTCGGCGGGCAGGAAGCGCAGCGCCAGCACGGACACGCCGATCAGCACCACAATCGCCACGATCTGCGCCGAATAGATGCCCGCCAGGAAAGCGTGATTCGAGGTCGCGACCAGCGTCTCGCCCAGCCCGCCCGTGAGCTGCCCTGCGATCACGTGCGCGCCCTGAATGCCATGGAGCGCCGCCTCGCGCACCGCGTCTGGGATTTGCCCGGCGCTCGCCAGCAGCGGCTCGATCTCCGCGCGGTACATGGCGTTGGCGACGCTGCCGAGCACGGCGATGCCGAGCGCACCGCCCAACTGCCGCGTCATATCGTTCATGGCCGAGCCGATGCCCGCCTTGCGTACCGGCACCGCCTGCATGACCGAGTTGGTCGCCGGGCTGAAGATCAACCCTAGCCCTGTGCCGAAGACGAGCTGGCCGATCATGAAGACCAGATACGGTGTCTCCGCCGTCATGATCAGCCGCCAGTAGATCATGGCGATGGCTGCCAGCCCGGCGCCGAGCGCGACCGTCTTATTCGTGCCGATGCGCTGCGCCACCGCCGCCGAACGGGCCGCCACGAACGTCAGCACCAGCGCGATCGGCAGCGCGGCCAGCCCGGCTGCGAAGGGCGTGAAGCCGAGCACCGACTGGAAATACTGCGTCAGGAAGAACGTCCACCCGAACAGGCAGAACGTCACCAGCACCAGCGCCAGATTCGCCACCGTGAACGACGGGTTGCGGAAAAAGCTCAGCGGCAGCATCGGGTGCGCTGCCCGGCTCTCCCACCAGCCAAACGCAGCCAGCAGCACGACGGCCGCGCCGAACGCCAGCCAGACCGGCTGCGCGCCCCAGCCCAACTCCCCCGCCTCGATGATCGCGAACAGCAGCGCGAACAGGCCGACGATTGACAGCACCACCCCGGCCACGTCAATCGGCGGCGCGTGCTCGTCGCGCGACTCGTGGATGTAGAGATAGCCGCCCACCAGCGCCAGCACCACAATCGGCAGGTTGACGAAGAAGACCGAATTCCAGTTGAAGAAGCGCAGCAGCACCCCGCCGGTGATCGGGCCGATGCCGACGCCCAGGCCGAACGTGGCCGCCCAGATGGCGATGGCGCGCGGACGCTCGTGCGGCGGGAAGGTCGCGCTGATGATCGAGAGCGTTGCCGGCATGATCAGCGCACCGCCGATGCCGGTGAAGGCGCGAGCCGCGATCAGCGCCGTCGTCGAGGGTGCGAGCGCGCACCAGAGCGAGCCGACGCCAAACAAGATCAGTCCGGCTTGCAGCGCCCGTCTGCGCCCCAGCTTGTCACCCAGCGATCCCATCGCCAGCAGCAGCGACGCAAACACCAGCACGTAAGCATCGACCACCCATTGCAGTTCGCTCGCGGTTGCCCCCAACTGGCGCGAGATCGACGGCAGCGCTACATTCAGGATCGTGTTGTCGAGCGAGATGACGATCAAGGCGATAGAAATGGAGATCATGGCGCGCCAGCGATGCGCGTAGCCGGGCGTCGCTTCCATGGGCAATTGACCTGCGGTGGTGGATGGGCTGGTCACGGTGGTTTCCTCTCGACAGTCGGCACTGTGATCAGACGAGCATCCGCGCCGCGATCTTTCTGTCTACCGTCAAATCGCTGCAACTCTGCGCGCAACTGCTGCGTAAAAGATTCAAACACCCGTGCGCACGTACACAAGTAGGCGCACCTCTGGGAATGCGCCGCGCGCCGAACTCAACACAAGTACTGAGTACCGAGTACTTCTGATTGTGAACACAGAACCACTCACATCAAAAGGAGAATGGATCATGGCGACAATGCAAGAAATGGTGGACGACTTTCTGGCGCAGCAGCGCATCGCCGTCGCAGGCGTATCGCGCTCCCCGGACGGGACGGCCAACCTGATCTACAGGAAGCTCAAGGCGACCGGCCACACCGTCTACGCCATCAACCCGAACGCGGAAACCGTCGAGGGCGACCCGTGCTATCCGGATGTCAGATCGACGCCGGAAAAGCCCGACGCCGTCATGATCGTCACTACGCCCGAAGTGACGGATCGGATCGTGCGCGATTGTGACGTAGCCGGGATCAAGCGCGTCTGGATGCACTGCTCACTCATGCATGGCGTCCGCAGCACGTCGGACAGTGCGGTGCAGTACTGCAAAGACCACGGCATCGCCGTCATCCCGGCAGGCTGCCCGCTGATGTACGACCAGCCGGTCGATTTCGGCCACAAATTCATGAAATGGTGGATGAACATGACCAACAAGCTGACGGTCTAGGGGACGCCAGATTCGGGATGACATCCGCCAACCAGTCAACTGGTTGGCTAGAGATAATCAAGCACACTGAAGGTGCTTTTGAAAGACCAGCGCCTTCAGTGCGCTTGATTTCGGCTAGCCGACGGGTTGACCCGTCGGCGGCATCCACAAGGTCGTTTCTCGCCTTCAGATTGAATCGCTCACCCGCCCACAGACACGACCAGCACTTCCGGCGATGCGAGCTGCGGCACACTGACCAGCACGCGCTCGTTGAAGCTGCCCAGATCACAGGCTGTCACCGTCGTCTGCTCCAGCACCAGCGGCACACCCGCCGCCTGGCTGACATCGGCATTGATCCGCGTCGTATCGACCAGACGGCGGATCATGCCGTCGCTCACGCTGACCCAGACTTCCAGGTCGATCTGCATGGCATGTTCCATCAGGTCGCGCACGCCGTCACGATCCGCGCCGACGCCCTGATCGCGCAGCAGTCGTGTCAGCACTTCTGCGCCGCCCTGATCAAACACCGCCACCGGGTCGAGCCGCACGAAGTAGACGCGCATCATCTCGTCGTCGAGCATCTGCGCCCCTCGTTCCTCGGCCCAGAGCATCGTGTCGCTCTGCACCGGGTAAATCATCGGGTGCGTCAGCAGATCGCGCATCCCTGCCGCATCGACCAGCCCGGCACCGGGGAACAACGGCGCGGCGGTCTGCCAATCGACCCAATCAGCGGGCAGGCTGCGACCGCCCCCCGGCGCTACGTCCGAGAACCTGACAAAAGTATCATCGCCCAGGAAGACCATCTGCATCGTCATGTCCAGATTCGTTGCGCTGCCGCCGGCCCGCGCGCCGAAGCTGTGAACGAGCGTCGCGTAGCCTTCGGGCAGGCCGTTGGTGGTCTGCACGTGAACACTGCCCTGCTGTGTGAGTGCGTTTTCAATGGTAAGGCCCTGTGCGACGTGAAGACTCTGGTGGATGTCCGTCTGCACGTTGGCGGAATAACTCTGAAGCGCCGCCAGCCGCGCGAAGGCATCGACCACGTCCGTGCCCGGCGTCGGCATCTGCGCCGCAGCGGGCAGCGCCAGCACCAGGATCAGCGCCAGCGCGATACACAAACGAATAATTGCGTTCATGATAAAATTCCGCCACTCAATAACCCTATCTTTATTTTTGCAAGTTTTGAGCTGCTATATCAATTAAGATTGCCGAAAGATCACAAAAAAGCGGGGCACACACCCCCGCTTTCTTGTCTGGCAGCCTCGATGTCATTCATGCTCATGCTGGTGTAGGGGCGACTCGCCGAGTCGCCCCCTGGATTGTCACCGCGTGGATGATTCGATCACACGCCTCGTTAGGCTGGGAGGATCGACCAGATGCGGTCGTTGATGCGCGTGACCGTCCCGCGCCCATCCGGCAGCGTGAAGCTGTAGGTCATGCCATCGGAGAACTGATTGACGACACTCAGATAGCCGCGCTCACTTTCGGTCGCCCAGCCGAGCGCAGCGCGAATGTTGCCGTAGTTGCTCCACACGCGGCCAAAGCCGTTGTCCGGGCGGAACCGCCCTGCCGGTGGGACCAGGCTATAGTTGATCCCCAGCCGCCCATAGACCGCGCCCTGGAAGACGAACAGCTCCTGGGTTGCGTAGATGTAGGCATAGATGTCGCTCGAATCGCCGCGCCAGGCCATGAAGCCGCCATCGAACGGTTGGAAGGTGAAGCCGATGGAAGGCGGATTCGGCAGGATGTATGGCGTCGGCGTCGGGTAAACTGGTGGCGGCGGCACGACGGTCACGACCGGCGGCACGTAGCCGGAATACTGCCACGTCCCATTGAAATTGTTGACCAGGTAGCCGCCTGTCGGCAGGCTGAAGCTGCTGACGCGGTTGTTGGTCGCGTAATTGACCGTCATCATGAAGCCGCGCTCCGGCGTGACCGCCCACCCCAGCGCAGCGCGGATGCCCACGCCGGAGTTCCACACCTTGCCGAAGCCCAGGATCGGCTGGTAATAGGGATACGGGATCGGCTCGGTGATGCGTGGATCAGGCCAATAGCCGTAGGTGCTGGCGGCGAAGCTGCGCAGTTGCGCGCTGTTGGCGAGAAATGCCGAGATTGAGCTGCTATCCGAACTCCAGACCATGAAGCCACCCTGGAACTCCTGGTAGGTGGCGTAGATCGTCACCGTGCGCCCGACCGGGCCAGGCCCTGGCTGGGGTTGCGGTGGCGGCGCGGACGCCGGGACGTAGATGATCCAGCCGGGATAGATGACGGTCGAGGTCAGGCAGTTGGCCTGCATCAGCGTCACGTAGCTGACGCCGTAGTTACGCCCGATCCGCGACAGCGTATCGCCGCGCTGGATCACGTAGGCCTGCCAGCCTGCCGGGATCTGGCACTGCGCGTGCGTGACCAGCGTCGGAATGCCCAGGCTGAGGATGAGGATCAGCGCCAAACCGAGAGTGATTTTTTTAACCATGGCAGCCTCGCTTGTGAAGAATTTAATGTCTACTTCCATTGAACACCACGTTACGATTTTGTGATGTCATCGCCTAATTCGCGTAGGCAAAGCGTAGAGCGTCAATGGAAAATAGGACACTGAAGAGCATCTTACCGCGAGTAGGTTCGCCGTTTCGTCCACCGAAAGCATGACTCCGTCTCCACCATGGGATCGACAGAATACATAGCTATTCGTATACAGAATCAATTACAAATGATCGTACAAAATAATGACGATCATCACGTACCTCCGCGGCAACATATTCATATACTAATTAAGGCTGTTACATAATAGCTGTTACATAAATGATTCAGAAAGGTCGGACAATGCATCGAATAATCCTTCTTGTCGTAGTACTCCTTTTGACGGTTTCCATTCCGCTGGCGAGTGTTGCGGCCGGCCCACAGTGCGCGACGATTCAGAGCGGCACCATCACCGACTCCGCCGGAAATCCTCTGACTGTCGGTTTCGATCAATACGGTTACAACTATCAGGCCCACCAGTTCAACGGCACCTACGACAGCGTTGACCGCAACCTGGACGGCACCTATTTTGGACAAACGGGCGACTTTGTCGACGATCGCCTGTCGATGAAATGGTCAGATGACTGGCTCTCGAACACAGATTGCGACGGCGATAACGAACTCGACCGCGGAACCGATGACATCAGCCTGGGTTGGGAGACGAATCACGTCACGGGTGAGTACATAGACGGCGACGGCAACGAGCAGCACTACACGTACTTCGTCAAGATCGTCTGGGTGGGGCCGGGTGGCTCACTTTGGGGCCAGTACGAAATCATCCAGGAAAACTACAACGACCCGACGGGCATGTACCACTGGCATGAGGCCGCGCCAGGCTTTGGTCTAAACGATCACTGGACATCAAACTGAGATCCAGATTTGAAGACGCCACCCGTTGATGGGTACCGGCGCCATTTCGGCCAGGATAGCTGCACATGGGCTATTCTGGCCAACCCTTTCATGCGCGTCAAAACCCCCTAGCCCGCCCGCTGCCCCACAAACATTTCCCGCCGCATCAGCACGACGGCGGCGGCAATCACCGCCCAGACCAGACCTCTGTCAAGCTTTCTCGCAGGGATACTCGCCGAGCACCATCGCAACACGACGCTGTTTAACACGACTCACATCGTTGATACGCAAGACAATAATCGTCGCCCGCCCCTCCGGGCTTGTCCCGGTGAGCGTGGCGTCCGGATTGACCTGGAAATGGTCATCCCACTGCTGCTGACGTGGGTTATAGAGCTTCGTCGCTTCGCCGGTTACTGGATCAAGTGCGGCGACATTCGGCCCTTTGAAGCTATTGCACTTCAAACAAGCAAGACACAGGTTCTCGATGTCGTCACTGCCACCATGCTTGATCGGAACAATGTGGTCGATCTGAAACCTGGAGAAACGATCCCCTTGAGTGACACGGCAATACTCGCAGCAATAACCTGCCGATTCACGAATGAGTTGTCGCTGCTCAGCGGTAATGCTCACCGAGTGCTGTTCCGCAGTTTAAGTTTGGTCTTCGCCTTGAGCAGGGCCATCATTTCGTCAGCGCGCATGAAATCGTAGAGTTCCTGCTGCTCATCGAAGGTCAACTGCCCTTCGCCATTGCGCTCAACCAGTTCGTCTACCCGTGCCTGCAAATCATCCGGCAGATGATAGGCGATGATAGCCTCCGGCGTTGGATCAGATGTTAGGAAGTCGGTGATCGCATCGAAGACAGTGCGCGCAGGTGCATTTAACATGGATACTCTCCAGTGCTCCGCTGCCACCATTGTAGCGCAAATGTTGGGCTACCGTGCCGGATTAACCTAGCCCACCCGCTGCCCCAGGAACAGCGACCGCCGCATCAGCACGACGGCGGCGGCAATCACCGCCCAGACCAGGCTGCTGACGACGATGAAGTCCACCCGGTTGAAGATGGCGAACGACGGCAGCGTCGTGAGGTTGATCATCACGTGGAAGACAGTCGCCAGGAGCACATTGAAACCGGTATCGACCACCAGCGCATAGATGACGATGCTGTACGACACCATCAGGAGCGCGAAGAAGATCATGTAGACAGGGCCGTTCTGGTAGTAGCCCATGTGCCATAAGGCCCAGAGCACACCGACCACCAGCGAAGACAGCAAGCCATTGGCATGGGTATTGAGGTGCTTATGCAGGTAGCCGCGCCAGCCCAGTTCCTCGCCGAACGCGCCGAGCGGCATCAAGACCAGCAGCCAGGCGAGGGATGGCATCCCGCTGTTGTCCACCGATCCCAGCCGCGCGCTATTGATCAGATAGATGATCAGCGCGCCGCCTGCCGGGATCAGCAGCGCCAGCAGGTGGCGGAGCACGGGGATCTGCCGGTCAAAGATCGACAGCGGCTGACTGTCCTGGCGAAAGAGCACCCGCACCATGACCAGCGCCGCCAGCCCCGGCCCCCACTGCGGCAGGCTGAACGCGAAGGAAATAGCAAACTGCGCCCAACCCAGGACAAAGGTAAACACAAAGGCCAGAACGTAGAAGATCACGACGCGAAGCATCCGGTTACTCCTCCAGATCAGGCACGGCTCAAAGCGAGCCATCCCCTATGTGCCGGTCTTAGCGCGGCGGCACCCTGCCCCGAAACAGCGAATAGGTGAAGAAGGCATAGTATCCGTCGTCCTCCAGGATGAAATCTGCCGATCCCGGCACGCACAACCGCTGATACGCCTGCCAATCCTCTGCCGACACCTCCGCTTGGGGTTGTCCCCACAGCATCTCGAACAGCGATGCGAGCGCAGCCCGCTCCCCGCCGCTGAGCGGCGCTTGCACGTCGCCCACGAACGTGCGCGCCTTCACGTCCCGCAGCCCGGCTTCCCGGAACCGGCGCAGCGCAGACAAGAAATTCAGCGCCGGGTCTTTCCCGCGCAAGAACGGAATGTACCCGGAGCAGGTCGCATTCAAGCGCGCCTCCAGCAAGGGATACCCCGGCAGGAGCTGCTGCGACGACCAGCCCACCAGGATGACACAACCGCCAGGCCGGACGACGCGAGCCAGCTCCGTCAACAGCGGGGTCAGCTCGCCCGCTGGATAGCCGATGCAGTCCGCGCTCCACGCCCAGTCGAAACTGTCAGCCTCGAACGGCATGTCTTTGACATCGCCCTCGCAGAATGTGATCCGCTCGGCATAGCCCGCGCGCCGGGCATTGTCGGTCGCAAACGACAGCACCTCGGGCGCAATGTCCAGGCCGGTGATATGCCCCTCCGCGCTGACTGCATCCGCCAGCATCAGCGACTGCAACCCGATCCCGCACCCGGCGTCGAGGCCGTGGCTGCCACGGGGAAGCTGCAACGACTCGATCACCACGCGCAGCACTGGCTCCCGCAGCGGATTGGCGGCCAATGCCCGTTGTATACCCAGGCTGAGATCGGTCATACGCCACCCTCATCATAAGTATGAATGACTTTTAGCTCCGTAAAAACGCCTGCCAACCAACCGTCACTATTCTGCCAACAGCCAACTGCCGAGTACCGACTCCCCACTCACCGCCCCAGCAGTGTACACAGATTGGTGGCGTTGGGCGTGCCGCAGCTCGAAAATGCCGAGCCGAGCAGCAGCACTGTCGCCCCACAGATGAAGAGTACCGCGAGCACGACCAGGCAACCGCACCACGTGACCGGGCCGCCGGTGATAAGGTCGATGCCGAGTTCGAGGAAGCCGCCGAGCAAGCCGAAGATCGTGCCCAGGAAATTCAGCGCAATGAACAACACGACGCCAACGACGCACATCACGCCGCAGACGACGAGAATGCCAGAGATATTGCTGGAGTTGATCAACTGGGATAAATCCATGACTTACTCACGCTTAAAGCCGCGCATCACAGAACACACGCGCCGCTGCCTGCTTCATCGTTCAATCGTGCGCCGTGCCGATCACCTCCCAGCCGTGCGCCTGCGCCACCGCCATCAGCCTGGCGTCCGGGTACGTCACCACCGGGTGTGCCACCGTCGAGAGCATCGGCACGTCGGAGAAGCTGTCCGCGTAGGCATAGGCCACCGCCACCGCCTCGGCACCGGCGTAGTCGCGCATGAAACGCGGCTTCTCCTGGCCCGCACAGCCGTGCCCGTCGATACGCCCGGTGCAGATGTCGCCATCGAAGGCCAGCCGCGTGCCCACGCCCATCTCCGCGCCAAGGAGCTTCGCGAAGCGCTCGGCGAAGCCGGCGAACATGCCAGAGACGAGCACCACCCGGTCGCCGCGCTGGATGTGCTCGCGCGCCCGCGCCGCCACATCCTCGCGGAACGAGTCGCGCATCTGCTCCAACACGATCCGATCCATCAGCGTGTCGATCTGCGCCCGCTGCCAGCCTGCCAGCAGCCGCGCCATCATCTCGACCCAGCGCTCACGCAGGCGCGGTTCGCCGACCAGCCCCAGCTTGCGCGCGGCATACATCGGCATGGCGGACAGGTAGACACTGCGCTTCTTGTGCGCCAGTTCCGGGCCGTCGAGAAAATAGCGCCAGACGTTGGCCGTGATCAGCGTGCCGTCGATGTCAAAGAACGCGAATGATTGAGCCAAGAGTCAGCCTTTGCGGTCGCGGGCGAATACCCCCGGTATTGAACCACAAAGACGCGCCCAACGCCAAATGTTCGCCGGGGCAACGGGCGTGTCCGGCGCGTTGTCTACAGCGCTGCCAGTCGTCAGTGCCCGAACTGTACGAAAGGGCAGTGCGAATCTTCCTTGAACTGTCATAAGGTAAAGGGCGTGTCACGCAAGCCGCGCGCATGACTAGAAAGGTCTGCGCAAATCTGAGCGAAGCGCCTGCGTGAGCGGTTTGTGTTGAAGACTGGAGGTTCATTCAGCGGCAACCCGTGAAACTCAACCATCCGAGAACCTGTGCGTATTCAGCATTTGGCGTATTGCGAGCGATACTCGACAATCTGAAGGAGACAGCGGCAATGTCAGACGAAACTAGAACGGCTACAAGCAAGATTACTGGCCGTATGAATGGACAGAACGGAGTGTCGATCACACAGCTCCGTGCTGCGGTCAAGGGCACGGTGATCACCCCTGGCGACGACGGTTACGACGAAGCGCGCACCGTCTTTTACGGTGGCATCGACCGCCGCCCGGCCTGGATTGTTCGGGCCGCGGACGCGACCGACGTGTCGAAGATTGTGTCGTTTGCCCGCGAGACCGGAGCGGAGTTAGCCATCCGCAGCGGCGGGCACAGCGTCGCCGGGCACAGCACGACCGAAGGCGGCATTGTGCTTGATCTCTCGGCGATGAAAGGGCTGGAAATCGACGTCGAGCAGCGCAGCGCATGGGCAGAGGCTGGTTTGACTGCCGGCGAGTACACGACTGCGGCAGGAGCACATGGCCTGGCGACCGGCTTCGGTGATACCGGCTCGGTCGGCATCGCAGGCATCACACTGGGCGGCGGCGTCGGCCTCCTCGTGCGCAAGTACGGCCTGACCATCGATGATCTGCTGGCCGCCGAGATTGTCACCGCGGACGGGCAGATTCTGCGTGTCGATGCCGATACACACCCGGATCTCTTCTGGGCGATCCGCGGCGGCGGTGGCAACTTCGGCGTGGTGACGCGCTTCCAGTTCCGGCTGCACCCGGTCGATCAGGTCGTGGGTGGAATGCTCATCCTTCCCGCTACGCCCGACCTTCTGCGCACATTTATCACCCAGGCCGAGGCTGCACCGGAAGAACTTTCCACCATCGTCACCGTCATGACCGCGCCGCCGATGCCGTTCATTCCCAGCGAGTATTACGGCAAGCTGATCGTTATGGCATTGATGGTCTACGCTGGTGAGGTGGAGGCAGGTCAACGCGCCATTGCACCGTTCCGGGCACTGGCCGCGCCGATCGCGGACATGGTGCGGCCTATGTCGTATCCTGAGATCTACCCGCCGGAGCCGGAGGGCTATCACCCGGTCGCTGCTTCGCGCACCATGTTCATCGACAAGGTCGATCAGCACACAGCGGACGTGATCTTCGAGCATATCCGGGCGTCGAATGCGCAGATGGCAGCGGCACAACTCCGCGTGCTCGGCGGGGCGATGGCACGCGTGCCCGCCGACGCGACCGCGTTTGCTCATCGCGGCCGGCGCATCATGGCCAACGTCGCCGCGCTGTACCAGAATCCCGACGAGGCAGCGGCGCACGAAGCGTGGGCCAAGAACTTCGCGACGGCCCTAAATCAGGGCGATGCGCGGGCTTACGTCAATTTTCTCGGCGATGTTGATGAAGCGATGGTTCGTGCAGCCTATCCGGGAGCGACCTGGGATCGGCTCACGTCGATCAAGGCTCAGTATGACCCAACCAATCTCTTCCGGCTCAACCAGAACATTCCGCCGGCGAAGTGAGAGCTAGCCTGAGTCAGGACGCGCCGGCGCCGGTTTGCCGAGTGCCACGGGCAATTCGAGGAACGCCCCGTAGCGCTCGGCAGCCGCTTCAATGGCGGCGCGTCCGTCAGCGCTGACCGGGCGCTGTAAACTGAGGTGTACGACAACCTCGCGCTTTTTGATCGTCCGCCGCCAACGCCCCACGATCTCTCCGGCGAGTACGATGGGCGCATCCAGGCTATACCCTTGCTCCACGTCCTGCCCGGCGCTGATGGCCTTGCCAAACGCCGCGTAGCCGACGAAGTATTCATCGAACAACGGCAGCAAGTGGGCGGCGGGCATGGAGTCAGGCGTTGGTGTGCCATGCGCCGAAAACCAGTAGGTCTGCCCGCCGATCTCCTCTTGAGCCAGATTCGCGCTCATCATAGCGGCACCAGCCTGCGCATCCGCCAGCGTCAGGCCACTCCACCACGAAAAGTCGCGCAGCGTGGCCGGGCCATGCCCGGTGTAGTAGCGGCGCGCAAGCTCGGCCAGCGCTTCGTCGCCCTCCAGGTCAAGCCCCGCCGGGACGCGCTCACCCACCAGCGCATACGTGTGCTGCTTGCCCCGCAGTGGCCCGCTGCACACCACCAGTTCCAACTCCGCGTTCATCATGATGCTGTTGAGCCGCAAGCCGCTCGCCGCAATCCCGGCATCCGCCAGCCGCGCACCGAGTTCCTTCCGCGTGAGGTAGTGTCCGCCTTCGAGCGCTCGCACGATCACGTCGTTGCAGCGTGCCAGCAGCGCGGCGTCCAACCCAAGCTGGCGAAAATAATACGCATTTAGCTTCTGAACGCGTGGCGCGGTCAGCTTCATGATCCAGCGTAGATCGTCCGGCGCGACGAAATGCCACGTCGGGCGCAGGCTGTGTGTGCGCAGGATGCGTCCTTCATTGAATGCCTGGGCAATGTCCGCATCCGTCACCCCGGCGACACGCAGACCGAGCGCCCACTTCGCACCAGGGTATTCCTGCGCCTGAACGGCCCCCAGGGCTGCAACCGCTGCCTCTGGCGACTCGAATTTCCGCCCGTCAAGGCGCTGATTATAGAGGCGCTGCACTGCGATATTGTGCATGACGACGACTCCTGTGTCTGTCCGTGTCGTTCATGAATCTAATGGCTGCTGGTCGCTCGACTGTGGTCGAGCGAGAGGATTAGCCTTCGCCCACTCTTGATCATAGGTCGGGATCAGGACAGAATTCGCCCTGATCACACCGGAGGAAGTGACGCATGTATTCACCGACGACCCGCCTGCTGACTGTGCTCGAGCTTTTGCAGTCCTACAAGCAAATGAGCGGCCCGGAAATTGCCCGCCGCCTTGAAATCGACGTGCGCACCGTTCGGCGCTACATCGTCTCGCTGCAAGACATGGGCATCCCGGTCGAGGCCGAGCGCGGGCCGTATGGCGCGTATCAACTGCAGCGCGGTAATCGCCTGCCGCCCCTCATGTTTACTGACGCTGAAGCGGTCGCCATCACGTTGGGGCTGCTCGCCATCCGCGAGTTTCGCTTTCCAGTGGATGTGACCGCGGTCGAGGGCGCGCTTGCCAAAACCGAGCGCGCCCTGCCGGAGAAGCCGCTCGCGCAAGTGCGCGGTTTGCAGGAGGCGATCACGTTCAACATCGGGTCGCATTTCACACCGCCAGCGTTGCAGCAGAGTGAATTTGTGGTCACGCTCAGCGGCGCGGCGCAAAGGCGGCAGCGTGTTCACATGAGCTACCGCGCGTGGAACGGCGACGTGTCTGAACGTGACTTTGATCCCTATGGCATCGTCTTCAACGAGGGCTATTGGTATACGGCGGGCTATTGCCATCTGCGCCAGGGTTTGCGCACTTTCCGGCTGGATCGCGTTACGGCGCTCGAACTCCGCGATGAGACCTTCGAGCACCCGGACGATTTCGACCCGCTTGACCACGTGCTGCGTTCTATCGGCTTCGTGCCGGAAACGCACCAGGTCGAAGTGCTGCTCAAGACAACGCTGGAACATGCATCAGAGGTGATCCCGCCCGTTCTGGGCGCGTTGGAATCAGCGGACGAAGGCGTCATCTTCCGGCGCAGCGCATCGCAGCTTCAATGGGTCGCTCACGTACTGATGGATCTGGACTTTCCGGTCGTCGTCCGCCAGCCGCAGGAACTGCGTGATATTCTGCGGCGGCTGGCGACGAAGGCGTTGGACATGATCAGTGATCCGGCCTAACTCACTCTCCCGCTGATAAAGCCGCGCACGCGCCTTCCCCGCCACATCCACACGCCGCAAGCGAGGGCTATTCTCCGGTCGCAGGCTTGTCCGCGTTTTCGCCGCGATCAGCCAGGATCAGCGCGATGGCAGCCTCCATAGATGAGGCGAAGCTGCTCTTCGTCATCTGAAAGCCGGTGGCACGCATGACCGTGGTGACAGCCTTGACGAGCGCGCCCGTCTGCTGTGGATTCACCGTCACATACAGTCCAAGCTGCGGCGTGCTGTCCACCAGTCTCTTCAACCTGCTAAAGTGCGTCATCGGGTTGCCAGATGGCATTGGCCCTTCGGGAAAATTGACCACGTCGAAACGTTCGGTGGTCGTCTCCGCGATTTTATGCAGTTCGTCGATCATCTGGTGATAATCATCCCAGCTAATCTTGCCTTCGCTCTTCGTGACCAGGATGTTGCGGTTGGCTTCGTTCCATTCAAATCTGATAGGCATCAGGACTACTTCTTTCAAAGCATCACCACCGACCTCCAGCGCATCCCACCTCACTGAGCGCGACAAAGCGGACACGCAGAAGTACATGGTGCAGCAAAGCACTATGTTGTAATAATACGTCAGGATCGCGGCGGCATTGCCTGAACGATTTGCCCGTGCTTAACCATTAGCCTGCGTCGCACGCGCCTTCCCCGCCGCTCAGGAATGACCAATCGGCGGTCGCATCCACACGCGTATAACATTCGCAGTAGCGGGATGGCGCTTGCTCGCCCATCCACAGCAGGAAGCGCACGTCGTGCTCGACGCAGACCGCCGTCTCGCTGCGCGCCGCCTGCCACGCATTCGAGATGCCGAAACCGCGCACCTGCGCCTCGCTCAACAGCCAGATGCGCACTTCCTGTTCCGGCGCATCGCCAAGCGGGATCACGATCTGCCCCTGCGTCAGCAGCATGAAGAGTGCCACCGGGATCACGATCAGCAGCGCGAACCAGAGCACCAGCGCGGCCACGCAGCCGGGACGCCGCAGCGGGTGGCGCTTCCGCGGCCCGCTGGCGGGCACGTAGCGAACTTGAACGTTATCTGGCTGTGGGGACGATGGTTGCGCCATGAGCTAATCCTATTCTCGAAACGGGACTTCGACGACGGTCGCATCGATCTCAGCACGCAGCGCCCGGAGTTCCGCCTGCACGTGCGCGACGGCCGCATCGACCGCTACGACCGCGCCCTGCTCCGCCGCCCGCCGCTTGATCTCGACACCGCCCTGGGCCAGCGCCTTCGCCCCGGCCACAATCCGCAGCGGCAGCCCGATCAGATCGGCGTCGTTGAACTTAACGCCCGGCCGCTCGTCGCGGTCGTCGTAGAGCACTTCGATGCCCGCACGGCTCAAATCGACGTAGAGCCGTTCGGCGGCGGCGCGCACCTGGGCATTATCACCGCCCGCCAGCACCAGATGAACGTGAAATGGCGCAATCGTCACCGGCCAGATCAGCCCGCGCGCGTCGTTGTGCGCCTCGGCCACGCAGGCCAGCAGCCGCCCGACGCCGATGCCATACGAACCCATGATCACCGGCTGCGCTTCGCCATTCTCGTCCAGGAAGGTTGCGCCGAGCGCTGCGCTGTAGCGCGTGCCCAGCTTGAAGATGTTGCCGACCTCGACGCCGCGCACACTCCGCAGCGGTTCGCCGCACGCCGGGCAGGCATCGCCATCGCGCGCCGCCGCAATGTCGGTGACGATCTGCGCCGTATAATCGCGCCCGTGATTGCTGTGCAGGTAATGGTAGCCGGCGTCGTTCGCCCCGGCGACCAGATTCGGCGATGTCGCGACCGAGTCGTCGACGACGACGAGCACGCCGCTGATACCAATCGGCGAACCATAGCCCGGCACCGCCCCTGCCGCCCGGATCTCGTCCTCGGTCGCCGGACGCAGCGCTTTGGCCTTGAGCGCATTCGTGAGCTTCGTCTCGTTGATGTCCATGTCGCCGCGGATGATCGCCATCACAAAGCGCTCGGCGTACTCGTCACCGTCCGGCACTGTCGCCATCTGGAAGAAGGCCTTGGCCGTTTTCGCCCTGGGGATCTTGAGATACGCGGCCAGCGCCTCGATGGTCGTCGCGTCCGGCGTGGCGACCTTCTCCAGCGGCAGCAGTACTTCGTCGTCGCCATCCGGCTTGCGGAAGCGCGCCACCTCGCGGTTGGCCGCGTAGTCACAGGCATCGCAGACGAACAGCGTGTCCTCGCCGATCGGCGTCAGGTACATAAACTCGTGCGCCAGGCTGCCGCCCATCATGCCCGTATCCGAGCCGACCGCCAGCACGGGCAGCCCGCAGCGGTGATAGATGTTGAAATACGCCTGGTAGTGGCGGCGATACTGCGCGTCCAGCCCATCCCAATCGGCATCGAGGCTGTAGCTGTCCTTCATCGTGAATTCGCGCACGCGGATCAGCCCGGCGCGCGAGCGCGGCTCGTCGCGGAACTTGGTCTGAATCTGGTAGACCAATCGCGGCAGCTGGCGGTACGAGTTGATCTCGCGCCGGACGAGATCGGCGACGACTTCCTCGTGCGTCATGCCGAGCACCATATCGCGCTCGGCACGATCCTTGAAGCGCGCCATCTCCGAACCGACCTGATACCAGCGCCCGGTCTCTTTCCACAGCTCCGCCGGATGCACGACCGGCATCGTGATCTCCTGCCCGCCGATGGCGTCCATCTCCTCACGGATGATCGCCTCGATCTTGCGCATCGCGCGCACGCCGAGCGTCAGGTACGAGAAGATGCCGGACGACAACTGGCGGATGAAGCCCGCGCGCACCAGCAGTTGGTAGCTGGTCACGTCAGCTTCGGCGGGCGCTTGCCGCAGCGTCTGGCTGAACAGGTTGCTCATGCGCATGGCAGACTCCGATCAAACGAGCCAATCTTGAGCGGCGGCGTCACGCATCACGCGCGCACCGACATACAGATGTGAAACGTTGCTAACACCCGGATAGTCCATTCCTGGAGATTATATGCCAGATCAAATCGCAGTCGAACGATTCGCCAAAGAACTCCGCTTGACCCTCGTCGAAACCTTCGAGAGCGTCCACGGCCTTTATCTGGATAAGGGCACGTCGCTCTTTGAAACGCTCGCTACAATCACGGCGGAGGAAGCGTCGCGCCCAGTCTCAGCGACCTGTGCCACCCTCGCTGCCCAGGTCGAACACACGCGCTTCTACCTGGACCTGGTGGCAGACCACATGGAAGGCAAAGACGCGGGCAAAGTCGACTGGGGCGAAATCTGGCGCACGGTCAGCGCCGTCACCGCGGACGAGTGGGCTGCCAGTAAAGCGCGCCTCGATGCCAGCTACCGGCGCGTCGTGTCGATCATCAAAACGAGGACATGGGAACACGAAGACGCCTTGTTCGACGCCTTCGGCATCCTGGCGCACACGGCCTATCACCTGGGCGAAATCCGCCAGGCGCTGTGTACGATCAAGACGGCGGGGTAGCGCAGGCGATATTCATCTCTGATTTGTTCAGGCATACGGCTTGACAGCGAGGCTGCCGATCAGCGGCGTCATGTCTTTCAGATTGTGCGTGTACAGCGGCCGTTGCAAACGATAGGCGACGGAAGCGATCAGACAGTCATCCTTGCCGATATGATGGCTGAACTGGAATCGCTCGAGCTGCTGCATAGCCCACTGCTGGTCAGAGGACGTGGGATAGACAACCTCAAACCGCTCCAGAATAGTCTTGCACTGGGCTTGAGTTGCTTTGCTGTTCGCACCCTCCATAACCTCCATCCAGGAGATCGAAACGATGGATAGACGGGCAGGTTGAGAGTCCACCCATGCCCGCGCGTCACCATAGTTGCGGAAGAGATGCAGAATCACAGTCGTATCTACAATTCCAACGGTCATTCTGTTTCATCCGAATGAATGTCGTCCCCCCAATCCCCCAGACGACGGCGGCGCTCTTCAGCACGAAGATGCTTGACCCACTCCACCGGATCTTCAATCTCCGGGTACAACATCTCAACCGGGCCAAGCTTATCCAGCAGGCGCAGCAAGTTACGTCCCCAATGTTCTTCCGTCTGCCCCGCAGCGGACGGCGCAGCGTCGATATCACGTTCAATAGAGGACGCGACGCGCTCAATCAGTTGCAGCCGCTCTTTGGGCGCGAGTTTGAGCGCCAGTTCCAGCGCTTCTTCAAGTGATACAGCCGTGCTCATCAGCCAGATCTCCTAGACTTCCCTCCTATTATACGCGCCTACTGCCCCGCGATCCTACGCCCGCCGCGTTTCCTCCGAGCGGTCGTGCGCGGGCGGCGGCTCGTAGGACAGGGCCGAGATCTCCGCGCGCCACGCGGGCGTCATGTCCACGTCGAGCGCGGCCAGCGACGACTCCAACTGCTCAACACTGCGCGCGCCGATGATGGGCGCGGTGACTGCCGGATGCGCCATGACCCAGGCCACCGCCAGCGTCGCCGGGTGATAGCCGCGTTCCTGGGCATGGGCGGCGAACTTCTCGGCGACCTCGAAGTTGAGCGCATCCCCATAGCGCGCGGCATACATCCTGTTCTGGACGATACGCCCCTGCTCCGCCTTGCTTTGCGTCGTGTACTTGCCCGTGAGCAGGCCGCCGCCGAGTGGACTGTACGAAATGACGCCGATCTGCTGCGCCTGTGCCAGGGGCAAAATCTCGACCTCGGCCTGCCGCTTGACCAGGCTGTACATCGGCTGCAAGACCTCGACGCGCGCCAGCCCGGCGCAGGCCGAGACGCCGAGCGCCATCGCGATCTGCCAGGCGGCCCAATTGCTCAACGCCGGGTAGAGGATCTTGCCCTGGCGCACCAGATCATCGAGCACGCGGATCGTGTCTTCAATCGGCGTGTCCGGGTCGAAGCGATGGACGAAATACACGTCGATGCGATCCGTGTTCAGGCGCTTGAGGCTGCGCTCGATCTGGATCTGGATGTGGCGGCGGGATGCGCCCTGAGCGTTAACATCATTGCCCTGCGGAAAGCCGAACTTCGACGTGATCACCAGATCGTCGCGGCAGTCAGCGATCAACCGGCCCAGGATTTCCTCCGAGCGACCGCCCGCGTAGCCATTAGCGCAGTCGAAGAAGTTGATGCCGACCTCGCGGCAGCGATTGAAGATGCGTGCCGATTCGGCCTCGTCCGCCGCGTCGCCAAAGGTCATCGTGCCCATACACAACGGCGATACGCGGACGCCCGTCCGTCCCAAGAGGCGATATTCCATGTCAGCTCTCCCACAAAGAATTCAGAGCGCAATCATAGCGAATAGCGCCGAAAATGCCGAAGAGCCAATCTGGAATGGTCGTAACGGGTGCGCGCGGGCGCACCATCATGCTACGCCCGCGCCTGAGCAACAAAGGCTTGCCGCCTAGCTGTTCGCCCTCGGCAGCAGGCCAAGCTGCGCCATCAGCGCAAAACGGTCTGGCACGCCCCAGTGCTCGACGATGCGACCATTCTCAAACCGGCAAACGTCCATGACAGTGACTGACACCGGCTTGCCAGTCGGTGGGCCCATGAAACGGCCAAGATTCGTGCCGTGAGATGTCATGCGGATCCACACTGTGTCTTCATCCGCGACCATATCGTCAATCGTCAGGTGCAGATCCGGGAAAGCGGCGCGCAGGAATTGAATGTCCTGCTTCAATCCGTCCAGGCCGGGTTTCATACCGAATTGATGCTCTTTGAAATCGGGTGCGAACAGCGCGTCAAGCGCGTCATAGTTGCCTCTGTTGAATCCCTCGTCAATCACACGGTGCAGCACGTCTTGATTTTGTTCGGCG
>JAHDWN010000014.1:0-87450 GCA_023382675.1 Anaerolineae bacterium | reverse complement strand
CTCACACTCCAATTCCCTGTCTTAACTTGCGAGAATAGTGGTCGTTCCGGCAGTTCCGCGCTAAATTGTGCAGTACTGCTGTATTCAATACAGTTTTACTGTATCGATTTAGTCAGTATACGCCGAATTGGAGCCGAGTCAAGCGCTATGCCCAAACGTACCTACAACTCCACTCGCCGCCGGGAACAGGCCCGCCAGACGCGCCGCCAGATTGCCGAGGCTGCGATGCAGCTCTTCACCGAGCGTGGCTATGCTGGGGCAACCATCGACGCCATCGCCCAGGCCGCCGGCGTCGCCCCGGAGAGCGTCTACAGCAATTTCGGCAGCAAGCGCAAGATCCTGTGGCATTTGTTGGACACTTCTGTTGGGGGTGATGACGAGCGTGTCCACCTGTTGGATCGGCCTGAGCCGCAGGCGGTCTTGCACGAGGATGACCCGCGAAAGCAGCTTGCCCTGTTCGCGGCCAACATCACGGATATCGTCGAGCGCGCTGCGCCCGTGTTCGAGATTATGCGCGGCGCGGCCAAGACCGAGCCGGAAATCGCCGAGCTCATCCGCACTGCGCTCCACCAGCGCCGGAGAAACATGATGCCCCTCGCCCGGCATCTCGCCGCCAGTGGCCCGCTGCGTGAGGGCATCGATTCATCCAAAGCCGTCGACACGTTGTGGACGCTGACCAGCCCGGAAGTCTTCCGCCTGCTCACGGTCGATCGCGGCTGGTCGAAACAGCAGTATGTCGATTGGCTGACCGACAGCCTCATCCGGCTGCTCTTACCGTGAATAGGTTCGCAGTGCCCGGTTAGCGGTGCGTCTGCTTTCCGAGATGGGAGCTAAGAATCGCTATCTTCGTCCTCAGTCGGCGACAGTCATAACGGCACAACATCCTTCAAGGCCCGCGCCAGGAAGCGCCGTTTAGGTGAGGCGGCATCCGCGATATCTACCTGATGGCCGAGCAAATCCTGCAAAGCTTGCCAAAGACCGGAGAGATCGTAGAGGCTGGCGCCGTCTTGAAAGCTGACGAGGAAGTCGATGTCGCTGTCTTCGGTGGCATCGCCACGCGCGACGCTGCCGAAGACGCGCACGTTGTACGCCCGATAACGCGCGGCCAGCGCCAGGATCTCGTCACGACGGGCACGCAGATCATTCAGCGAGGGCGCGTGCTTCTTGTCGGCAGCCATAAACCAATCTCCGAAAAGCTATACCTGTATCTTAGCAGCGAATCGTCAGTTGTGCTCCACTTGCGACACAGCAGCCTTCGCGCTGATATTGTGATCCTAATTCGCCAATCTGCTAACCTGCTAACCCGCCTCCCCGGCAAACCGCAGCACGATCTGATCATCCGCGTCGTAGCTGACGTGGACGAACAGCGGCGGATCTCCGGGGCGCAGCGCCAGGATGCGCGGTAGGATGATCGCCACGTCCTCGACCAGATCGCGCGCCCCGATCTCCGCCAGCGGCACCCATTCGAGCGTGCCCTCATCGCTGTCGACGGTCGCGCGCGTGTCACTCTGCGCCAGGAACACGAACAGGCTGATGCCGCTCGCCATGCCTGTGTCGATGTTGTAGACCGCGCACAGGCGCAGGTCATGCGCGTGCAGCCCGGTCTCCTCCAGGATCTCGCGCCGTGCGCTCGTCAGTGCGTCTTCGTCGCGTTCGACGTGCCCGCCGACGCCGTTGTACTGGTTGGGGAAGATGCGCTTGTGCGGCGCACGTTTCATCAGCAGCACGTCATCACCATTGCGGACGAAACATAACGAGCGGCTGACCGTCAGCCAGCGTCCCTCGGTGTGCTGAGCCCCCTGCTCCTGCGCTCCCATGCTGCTTTCCTTTCGTGCTGTGCATCGTTGGCTGATTCAGCGGCTATTCTAACGCGACCCTCTGGCGCATTGGCGACCGGGTGCTAAACTTGACCGGCGGCACATGAAAACCAACCACGCAAAGAGGATATGATGGAACCCATCTTCGCCGATTATCTGGAACGGCTGCAAGGCTTGCACAAGGATTTCATCGCGGCTTTCGACGGGCTGCCCGCCGAGGCGCTCGACTGGGTTCCCGGCACGGACATGAACTCGCTCTGCGTCCTCGTCGTCCACACAGCGGGCGCAACCCGTTTCTTGATCGGCGTAGCGCTCGACGACGTACAGTTTCGCGACCGCGCCGCCGAATTCCGCGCACATGGCCTGAGCGCAAATGAACTCAAGGCGCATTTCGCCGCCGTAGAAGATTATGCGCGCGACGCGCTGGAACGCGCCACCGTGGCAGACATGGCGCTCGTTCGCACCATGCCAAACCGCAACATGCCGGTCACTGTTGCCTGGGCATTGCTGCACGCGCTCGAACACGTTGGCCTGCACCTCGGCCACGCGCAGATCACGCGGCAGTTGTGGGAAGCACGATAGCCAGCAAATTAGCGGATTAGTAGATTAGCGCATTAGCGACAAGCCGACAGCCGACAGCCAAAAGCCAATCCCCTTCCGGCCAAAGGCTAACGGCTAAAGGCCAAAAGCTATCCGCTATAATCAGCTATAGAAGCCCGATCCACACGCACCAGGCACACGCAATGTCCAACCAGCACCTCGAAGCGCCGCAGCCCGACCTGCGCATCGTCCGCACCGACAGCCTCGGCCCGCACGAACTCCACGACAGCCAGCGCGCCGTCCCGCTCGCCGAGCGCCTGCGCGAAGAAACGCACATGATCAACCCGCCGGTCGTCGCGCCCCATGGCGATCACTTTGTCATCCTTGACGGCGCGAATCGCTTTCATGCCTTCAGCCACCTGGGCTACCCGCACATCCTCGTCCAGGTCGTCACCTATCCGGGCGATCACGTCGCGCTCGATACCTGGCATCACGTCGTCGGCGGCTGGCACATCAACGCGCTGCTCGACGGCGCGGCTGCCCTCGACGAGGCCCGCCTGGCGGACGCCAACGGCAGCGCCGCCGGTGCGCTCGCCTCGGTCGCCCTGCGCGATGGGCGGCTGCTCGCGCTCAGCCCCGGCGCGACCGGCGATCCGGAGTCGTTCGCCGCTGTACGTGCCTTCGTCGGCCTCTACCAGCGCAGCGCCAACCTGCATCGCACCGCCATCCACGACGCCGAGGCGCTCTGGTCGCTCTATCCGGACGCCATCGCGCTCGTGCGCTTCCCGTCGATCACGCCGCAAACTATCTTCCATGCCGCCGATACGCGCGACTTCCTGCCGCCGGGCATCAGCCGCCACATCGTCCAGGGGCGCGCCATCCGCGTCAACTACCCGCTCGACGCCCTGCGCGATTCCAGCCTCACGCTCGACGACAAGAACACCCGCCTGCAAGACTGGATTCGCCACCGCCTCGCCAGCCGCGCCGTCCGCTACTACGCCGAAGCCACCTACCAGTTCGACGAGTAAGCGCATTCTATTCGGTTGACCATCCACGAGCGAAGATGCAGGCCGTCAATACATGATTGGGGTGAAATAGTGACGAGCCGCCGTCCGCCGAGATGCAGGCCGCACTGAGATCGCAGATAAGGTGATTTAGGGGTTGTTTGCTCAGGCATGAGAGTTTCTTTTGTAGTAAGTTTTGTGTGAAGGAGAACCAAGTTATAATACCGTCAAGCTTATTTAAGAACGTTGACAGGAAGAATCTGATGAGACGTTTTTTTCTCTCTTTACTACTGATCTCCTTGATTACATTTCCCGCTGTGGCACAGGAGAATCGTGATCCCATTGAGTTGGAACATGAAGGGGCAATTCGCTTTTCATGGCTAGGTGAAGGCGATCGCATCCAAACATCTGGCGACAATACGCTCTATGTGTGGAATTCCGCATCTGGTGACTTAATCTACAAAGTTGAGTTTGAAGCAAGTATTGGTCAGGTAAGTTACAATCCGGATGAAAGTGTAGCTTTAGTGATTGTAGACCAAGACATAGCGTTTATTAATCTCGAGGATGGCAGTGAAATATCGCGTATCAATTACGGTGATACCGTGTACCTTGCCCACTTTGACGAAGATGGAACGAAGGTCATGGCGACTGGCGCCGATGGGAAAATTCATACCTGGGATATTGACAGCGGCGAAGAACTGTTGGAGATTACGCCGAACAGTGGTGACCGCGTTATGTCAAGAATCTTCTGGACGAATGATTACCAATCCATTTGGGCAGCTTTCAACGCGTTTAGCAGTTGTGAATCAAATTGCGACGGTATTCTCATTGTATATGATGCGAATTCCGGCGATGAACAACTGCGCCTTGAGCATGATGACCGCATCGACAATATAAGGTGGACCACAGACGGTTCAAGGGTCGCGACATGGGCCACGGACGGTAATATCTCTATCTGGGATAGTGCAACGGGCGATCTGCTCGCTACATTCGAACATGACTTGATGTTGGAAGGCGTGGTGTGGAGCCATGATGGAACACGTTTACTGACATGGGAAAATGCCGAGAGGGATTGTGAAGTTCGTTGCCGTTTCATCGCACATATTTGGGATGTGGAAACCGGCGAAGCGCTGGCAGACTGGCAACATGGTTTTGCAATTGAATCTGGCGAATGGAGCGATGACGATAGCTTCATCATTACAGCAACCTTACCCGGCATAATCGTTAGTTGTTACCCAAATAAATGTTTAGAGATTCGTATTACCGATAGCAGTGATGGCAGCGTTGTCCAACAACGGTCTTATGAACAGTGGGGACGCATCGAACTCAATCAAGCAGAGACTAATGTATTAGTCGGCGTTGGCAATCCACCAAGCATACATATCATGAATGTCGAAACGGGACGCTCTCGAAGAATTCTCGAACATGATGGCGACTGGTTTTGGTGGACCCTGTGGAGCAGTCGTGAACGTTTCATCGCAGCCGTGTCATTCGACGGCACTGTTTATGTGCTAGATGCCAACAGCTACGATATTGAAATGACCAGCAAAGTAGATGTGAATAGAGTTAGTTTGGTATCGTGGAGTCCTGACGATACAAAGCTTGTGTTCATCTCTCAGCCAGAATATGACTGTGAAAGAAACTGCAAATCCGTTATCTATGTTTGGGATTTTCCAGTAGAGTAAGTGCTGAAGACACCGTATTCGCCAGACACAGCATCGGATCGTCGCGCAGCCCGACGGCCAGTAGTGCTTGGGTTTGCAATAGTTCGTTCATAACCCGATCTCCAGACAGGAAACGGTCGTCAGCGTGATGGGAGCCAGATGGCTCAGCCGCCCCGCGGCAGCCGCACAGCGCCCGGTGTAGTCCACGATCTCGGAGACTCCTCTTTCAGCGTCTCGCGCGGGACATCGCCAGGACACAGGCCGGGCTGGGGACTTGCCCTGAGCGGGCGCATCGCCAGCAAGTCGACCGGCGATGTGGCCGCCAGGCAGTTCCGCAGGTTGTCAACAGTCATGCCTGTCGCGAACATGCGTCAGCCTGTTCTCTCGGCCACGGGCAAGAATTGATAGAGGCGGCTACCGTCTTCAAGTGTGGATTCGCGCACCGAGGCGTGGGTAACTGCAGGATAACTGTGTTTGAGGATGTCTTTGACCGCATCGAGGTCGCGCCCAGCAAGTAAAGAACTCCCCAGCAAGCTGCAGAGCATCTGCGGCTGCTAGTGATAAGAAAAGCAAAACACTGACAATCAGCACATCGATGCCGATCAAGCCTGCAATCGTAATCCGTGCTGTGCGGGTTCCGCTGGTGATAAACACCGTGAGCACAATCAACAAAATGATCGGGATATAAACGTGGCCGCCGAGGCGAATGTCGATGCCGGGCAAGATCTCGATGTTGAAGGCCAGCAATTCGATGATGTTGAGCACCCCCATGAGTCCGGCGACGAAGAACAGTAAGGGGGCAAAGCCATAGTTGTCAGATTGATGATGTAAGTAAATGGCAGAAGCGCCAAAAAGAAGGATCTGGATCAAAAAAAGGAGCCGGCTAAGCGTATATCAAATCCGGACTAAGTAGGTGAAGTGAATCAGCGGTCATGGATCATATGCCTGAACACGGATGAAACCCACAACGTTATTATATACGGGTGTGGGGAAGCCGAGGCATGGTCTTTGCGAACATATGCCTGCGGGAGACGGGCGATGGCGAATGAATAATGAACGACAGCAAGGGGCCGAAGCGCAAAAGCCGCCTGCCATTTCGCAAATTATGCAAGGCCGGGCGCACAGGCCTGCACGCCCGGCACGCAATCACGCCTACGGACTGACGATGGGCAGGCCGCTGCAATCGCCGCTCACCGTCGCCGTCGCTCCGAACGTGCTCGTCTGAATCCAGGCGTTGCCGTAATTCGTCTTCCACCACGAGTTGTCCGCCAGCCGCCCGGTCGGGATCATCTGGTAGCCCGCCTGCGCCTGATCCTGCAAGTTCTCAATGGTCGCCGTCGTTGTCGTGTAGACATTGGTCGGCGCTGTGATCGTGATCAGGCACGGGCCGCTTGGCTCCGGCGTCACAACCGGCGCTGGGGCCGTCGGCTGTGGCAGCGGGGTTGCCGTGGGGAACGGCAGCGCCGTCGCGGTCGGCGCGCTCGGCTGCGGCGTGACCGGCGGCGGGTTGACGAACGGCACGTCACAGTTACCGCTGCTGGCGACGACGGAGAACGACACCCAGCCCTGCACACCACTGACCTCGATGAAATAGAACGTGCCATCCGGCGAGATGCCGATCACCGGCGCGGCGACGCCCGCGGGCAGCGCGCCCAGGATGACCGCGTTGACGCTGGCCGATTGGCGCACGTTGACCGCGCCCCCGACCGGCGTCACGGTGCAGATCGCCACCGGCTCCTCGGTTACGACCGGCGCGACCAACCCGGTGAACGCCTCGCAGCTTGCCGCACTCACGCTGGTCAAACAGACGGTGAATGGCACCGCTTCAACCGCGCCGCTGTAGGCCAGCTCAAGCGTGTAGCTGGCCGTCCCGGCGGGGATGCGGAAGCGCCCGCCTGGCACGTCCGCGCCCAACGAGGCGCTCACCTGCCCGCTGGCGTCGTTCGTCAGCCGCACAGTCGGCCCGCGATCCGCCAGCCCGCTCTCGACGTAGAGATATTGCGGCTCGACCTGCGCGCTGAAGCCATAGATCGCGACCGGCGCTTCCGGCCCGACCTGCCCGTTCAACGACTCGCCAGCCGCCAGCGCCGTGATCTGCGCCGGTGACTCGCGCTGCAAGAGCAGCACGACCGTGCCCGTGCCGCCTGCCGCCGCGCTCACCTGCACGATGTATGACCCCGGCTCGACGAACACATCCAGATTAAGGGTCGATGATGCAGCCGCGTTCAAATCCGCCGCCACCGTCTGCCCATCGCGCAGCACCGCCAGCACCGGCGCGATGTCGATGCCCAGCGCTTGCAGCGAGATCACCTGCGCCGCGCCCGCCTCGTAAGCGAAACGGAAGCTCTGCCCCGACTGCTCGATCTGCACCGAGACCGGCGCGCCAACCGTCAGCGTACCATTCACATCCTGCGCACCGGCTGCCGTTGCCGCACCCAGCATCAGCCCGACCATTGCGCCCATCAAAAGCCGCCACAAGCTCCGCATATCCACATCCCTCTGTGCGAGTGCCATAAAAAAACGCTCACTCATTATATGCGGATATTGCGCGCGACACCCGCGTCTGCGCTTGACTTATTCACAAACAACTCTCAGCGCCCTGCACGACAAAAAATCCCAGAAATCACTGCCATACACTTGCGCAACGTGTGTGTCCGTCGCTCTCGAATGCCCGACCGATAGCTTTTGCATGGGGTCAACTTAATAAAAAGATTAGTCTTCCGCACAAGAGGGGCATCTCTTCAAATTCTCATGGTAAGCTGTTGACGAGCGGCACAGCCGTTCGAAGAACATAGATGGGGCACCGAATTGACGCTCTCGGAGTGGTAGGAACCGACTATATATATCCGAGCACACTTTCAGTGTGCTTTTTGTAAGAGATACCAGGCAATATGGCGAGTGAATGCTGAACAGCCTTTGCGTAGCCGCAAAGGCTGGCACGAGTGATTATGAACCTGCATCTGCTATCCTGACCTATAACACACGCATACGCTGGCGGAATAGGCATGATATTTGCTGTCCTTACCCACTACAGCCCGAGATAGTTGAGCGAAATCGACGGTCTTGAAAAGGGGAGCGTCATGATTGACCATGTCGTTAGGCGCCTGGCACTCAGGGTCTGGAGTCGCCGCTTCCCGTTAGAAACAATTTCCAAGCTAGTACTCGGTAGCATTTTGCTGACCTACCAGACAACGGTCGCTCAGGGTGAGTGCGGCACCTTCGAACAAGAAAGCTACACGGTATCTGTATGTCTTGTCAGGCCGCCCGATAATACTTCGGTGCAGGGCGTCGTGTCCGTCGGAGCCACAGTCAACGTCGTGGGAGACTCTCCCCGTGTGCAGAAGCTGATCTTCTACTTGGACGATGAATATCTGATCACCGACTATTCCGCTCCTTATATGTTTGATTTGCCTAGTGATCATTTTCCAGATCGCACGCATTCATTGTCTGTCCAGGCCTACATGCGCGACGATTTCCTGACAGACCTGCATCCATCAATTACGCTGAGCTTCCGTAACGGCGTGACCACGCCGCCGATCAACACCAGACAGTTTACGCCCTACGCGCCTGAGATCCCTCCCGAAAGGCCGATGATCGTGGCCGCTGTGGGCGATGGCGCCAGCGGGGAAACGCCGGAAGTCACCGATCTGATCGCATCATGGGACCCGGATATGTTCTTGTATCTGGGCGATGTGTATGAAAAAGGTACCTTTACCGAATTCTACAATTGGTACGGTTTCGGCGGCACGTATTTCTCCGCATTCCGCAGCATCACGAACCCAACCATTGGCAATCACGAGTACGAACCCGGAATCACTCCCGCGTATTACGAATACTGGGACAATGTGCCGAACTATTACAGCTTCGATGCGGGCGGCTGGCACTTCATCAGCCTGAACTCGACCAGCCAGTTCAATCAGCGGCGCCCCGGGACTGCGCAATACGGCTGGCTGCAGCAAGACATGATCGCCCGGAGAGGATTCTGTAGCCTGGCATTCTGGCAACACCCGCGCTTCAGCATTGGCCCCCAGGGTGACACGACCGCTATGAACGCCATCTGGAGACTCCTGGTTCGAACTGGTGTGGATGTCGTTCTAACGGGAGATGACCATAATTATCAGCGCTGGGTGCAGCTCGATGCCGATGGCAACCCGAGCGAACAGGGCATTGTCCAATTCGTGGTCGGGACCGGCGGTCACGGCATACGAGAGTTTGCGCGTGAAGATGAACGGGTCGCAGTGGGTTTTGACACACCACCACGGGCATTCGGAGCGCTTCGGATGGAAGCACATTCGGACAGGCTGACGTTTGAGTACATAAACATCGCCGGTGAAGTGCTAGATTCGGGCGAAGTTGTGTGCCATGGCGCTCCAGAATGAACCCGAATAGCCGCTCCGAGCAGCAAGAGTCAATGTTGCTTGCAACCTCATTTTGAGGAGGAAGACAGTGGGAAATAGGGAAGAAATCCATGATAGTCCAATGGGCTGGGTCGCCCAACACATCCACAATTACGAGGTGACGAATGGCAAGAACGGTCATCTGTGGCGCGGCGTGCCAACATTGCTGCTGACCACGCGCGGTCGCAAGTCGGGCCTGCTCCGGCGCACGGCCTTGATCTACGGACAGGACGGTGATAACTACGTGATTGTCGCGTCGCGCGGCGGAAACCCGCATCATCCTTCCTGGTATCTCAACCTCGTTGAAAATCCCACCGTGGATGTGCAGGTTGCCGCAGACAAATTTGAGGCGCAAGCGCGTACCGCAACCCCGGAAGAAAAGGCGCGCTTGTGGCCGTTAATGGCGTCGATCTGGCCGGACTACGATAACTATCAGGCGAAGACGGATCGCGAAATCCCGGTCGTCGTGCTGACGCGATCCGACCCAGATCGCTGAATCACCCGCCCGGCTTGGCCGCCACGATGCTGAACATGCACGGGATCTGCGGCCTGCCTTCCGGCACAAGCCAGCGCCGCCCCGCGCCGGGGATCATGTCCGGAAAGCGCTGCCAGCCGTTCAGATGCGGGTACTCTTGCAGATGCGCCAGCGTCAGGCCGGCGTCCAGCAGCGCCGTCACGATCTCGCCGATGCCCCACGGGAACTCGTACGCGATGTGCGTGTTCTTGTATGTCTCATCGAAATCGTCGCCGACGTAATCGCCAACGCCGCCGGTCTCGACCGCCTTGCCGCCCATGTACGGCCAGTCGATTGTCCAATCGATCTCGTACATGCCCATGACTGGGTGGAACTCGACCAGCACCAGCCGACCGCCCGGCGCGAGCGCCTGCGCGATGCCGCGCGCCCACTGCCGGATGTCTGAAATCCACGTCAGCACGCCATACGACGTGTAGACGACGTCGTACCCGCCCTGCTGCGCCGCGCACCAATCGAAAATATCGCTGCGCACGAACGTTGCGTCCGCCCCCGCTGCCTCTGCCAGCTTGCGCGCGAATGTGATCGCGTACTCGCTGATGTCCACGCCCGTCACCTTTGCGCCCAGATGCAGCGCAATGCTGACCGAGTCCTGCCCGTCGTTGCATTGCAGATGGACGAGCCGCTGGCCGCGCACGTCGCCGATCAGCGTCATGTCTTCCGAGTGCAGGTTGTTGTGGCCGTGCTTGTACTGCTCGATCAGATCGAGCCTGTGCGTATGATGCTGCTGCGTCGCCGCATCCCAGGAGCGGCGGTTCTGCTCGTGATACGTATTGGGCATAGTGCTTAAACCTCAAGCTCAGGCGCTGTGACTGCGGTAATCTTACTGCAACCGAAGCGATTTGTTCGAGACGGGAACTGCCGTGATTTTACAACTCATCCGCAACGCCACCCTGCGCCTCGAGTACGCCGGGCAGCATATCCTGATCGACCCGTATCTGGCGGACAAACACACCCTGCCCAGCTACGCGGGCATCTCGCCCAATCCGCTCGCCGGCCTGACGCTGCTCCCGGCGCAGATTCTCGACGGCGTCCAGACCGTGATCGTCTCGCACCTGCACACCGATCACTTCGACGGCATCGCGCAATCGCTGCTGCCCAAAGACCTGCCGCTGCTCTGCCAGCCCGGCGACGAGACGACCATCCGCGCGAAGGGCTTCCAGAACGTCACCCCGCTGGCGGACACCATCGAGCACGGCGGAGTGAGCATTACGCGCATCGGCGGCCATCACGGCACGGGCGAGGTCGAGTCGTATATGGGGCACGTCTCCGGCTTTGTCTTTCAGGCACACGGCGAGCCGACGCTCTACTGGGCGGGCGACACCGTTCTCTGCGACGAGGTGCGTGCCGCCATCACGGATTACCAGCCCGCCGTGATCGTCACCCATTCGTGCGGCGCGAAGTGGCCGGTCAAGAGCGGCGAGCGCCACCTGATCGTCATGGACGCGGCGCAGACCATCGACACCTGCCGCCTCGCGCCCTGGGCCGGCGTCGTCGCCACGCACATGGAAGCGCTCGACCACGCTACCATCTCGCGCGCTGCCCTGCGCGCCGAGGCAGATGCAGCGGGCATCGACAGCGATCAACTGAGCATTCCCGCCGACGGCGAAAGCCTGACGTTCGCGGTGTGAGCGTCGCGGCGTCTGCGCAGTATCAAGACTCCGTAAACATGCGTAAATTGTCTCCAGCGTGTTGGCAAATTCGCTCTGGAAGCGGTCTAATTAGCGCATATCCATGCTCATAACCCCGGACAACCTCATGAACATTCAGGCCGCGCTCCTGACAGGCCCACAGCAGCCCTTCATCATCGAAACGCTTGCGCTGGACGCACCGCGCGCGGGCGAAGTCCTCGTGCGCATCGCCGCCAGCGGTGTCTGCCACAGCGATTGGCATCTCGTCACCGGCACAACCAAACACCCGATGCCGTGTGTCGCCGGGCACGAAGGCGCAGGCGTTGTCGAGGCGGTTGGCGCAGGCGTCACGCGCGTCAAACCCGGCGATCACATCGTCCTCAGTTGGACGCCGGACTGTGGCCACTGCTTCTACTGCCAGCAGGGCAAGCCTAACCTGTGCGAGACCTTCACCGGCCCGATCTGGGAAGGCGTCATGCTCGACGGCACGCCGCGCCTGCACCACGGCAGCCAGCCGGTCTATCACTACTGCGGGCTGGCGACCTTCGCCGAGTACGCCGTCGTCCCGGAGCAGAGCTGCGTCCCCATCCGCAAGGACGTGCCGCTCACGGTCGCCTCGCTCGTCGGCTGCGCGGTTGCGACCGGCGTCGGCGCGGCGCTGTTCACGGCGGGTGTCCGCCCCGGCGAGAGCGTCGTTGTCTTTGGCTGCGGCGGCGTCGGCCTGAACATCCTGATGGGCGCGGCACTCTGCGGCGCATCCACCATCATCGCCGTCGATACCAACGCGCCCAAGCTCCAGATGGCGCGCGATTTTGACGCCACCCACACGCTGCTCATGAGCGACGGCATCATCGATGAGATCCGCGCGCTCACCGGCGGGCGCGGCGCTGACCACGTCTTCGAGGCGGTCGGCCTGACCTCGGTGCAGGAGCTGGCGCTGGAAGCCGCCCGCCCCGGCGGATCGTTGGTGCTGGTCGGCCTGTCGCCGATGGGCAGCGGCACGAATCTGCCCGGCGCGGTCATCACCCGCAAAGAACTCGTCATCAAAGGCAGCTACTACGGCACTGTCCACCCCGCACGTGACTTCCCGCGCCTGATCGATCTCTACGTCGCCGGGCGTCTCAAGCTCGACAAGCTCGTCTCGCAGACCTACCGCCTGGATCAGATCAACGAGGCGTATGCGAACATGCTCACAGGTGAGGTGGCCAGAGGGGTGATCGTCTTCTGATGTCACCCACGTCTCCTATCTTTGCCATCGGCGACATCCACGGCCACTTCGATCACTGTGCCGCGCTCCTGCGCGACGCCGGGCTGATCGATGACGCCTACAATTGGACGGGCGCCGACGCGATCCTGGTTTTCCTCGGCGACTACGTTGACCGTGGGCCAGATGGCATCGCCGTCATCGATCTGGTCATGCGGCTGCAAACCCAGGCCGCACGCGCCGGGGGTTACGTCGTCGGCCTGCTCGGCAATCACGACATGCTGTTGGCGCTGGCCTATGGTTTTGGCCGGGGGGTGTTCTACGACTGGTGGCGCAGTGCGGGCGGCGTCAAAGCCGACCTGGCGCACATGGCCGACGACCATTTCCACTGGCTGCTCGAACGCCCGGTGATGGTGCGCCTGAGTGACTACCTGTTCATCCATGCCGATGCCAGCTTCTACACCGGCTATGGCGGTACAGTCGCCACCGTCAACCATGCCATTGCCCAGCTCATTACCAGCAATGATGTCGACCACCTCGCCGACCTGGTCGATCAGTTCGGCGAGCATCGCGCATTCTTGGCCAATGACGAACTCGCTGCCCGCCTGCTGAAGATCTACGGCGGCCAGCAGATCCTCCACGGGCATACCCCGATCCCCAAGATGGCAGGCGGCGTCCCCGATAACACGGGACGACCTTACATCTACGCGCATGACCTGTGCATCAATCTCGATGGGGGTATCTATGCGGGCGGTGAAGGCTTCGTCTATCGCGTCGGGTAGTCTCACTCGCGCTTGCGTTTGTTCTTGTCGCCCGACATCACGCGCTTGAGGTAGCCTGCGATCTGCTCGTCGATCCCTGGCGATGGTGGTTTCAGGCAGAATTCGCGCAGCATCCCGCCGATCTTGACACAACGGTTGTACATGCGCGCATTTGCCAGCGTTTGTGGATGATCCGGGTGGAAGTCGCCGACGGGATGACTGACGATGAAGCGCACCTGAGTTTCCTGCGCGCCTATATCCGCCAGCGTCACCTGGAACAGCACATAACGGGCGGTATCGCCGAAGGTCGTACCGTAGAGCTTGTTCGTATAGCCGATCACCTGCATCGCGCGTGCGCCGTCCGGCATCGTGATCGCGTCCACCTGAACCACGTCCCAGACACGGCCAAACACACTGTTGGCGCGGTTCGATAGATTCGCCACCAGCAGTTCATACAGGCTCGGCGCTGGCTCGTAGATCGTCTCGGTAAAGATGTATGTCGTTGCCATAGCTTTGATTGTAGCGCGAAACCGCGGCAGCCGTGTTGTGTCGGGGGCAGATTAGTGGATTAGCAAACTAGCACGTTTCCCAATACCCAATCGCCAACAGCCAGTCGACTATCGGCTAATGGCTATCCGATCAATCCGGGATGCTGAAGAAGATGCCCGTGCCGTTGCCCGGCTGGCTGCGCACTTCGAAATCGCCACCGTGCAGTTCGATGATCCGCTTGGAGACGAAAAAGCCCAGTCCGACGCCCTGCTGCTCGTGCAGCGCGCGATCGAACTGCATGTACGCGCCGATCGTGCTGATTTGCTCGCTCGTCATCCCGCGTCCATGGTCGCGAATAAAGACGTTATAACTCTTGTCCTTCCGCGACGTCTTGACAAGCACGCGCGTGCCCGGCTCGGAGAACTTGAAGGCATTGTCGATCAACTCTTCCGCGATCTTGGTCAGATTCTGTTCCGACATCCTGACAGCACTGCTGGTCAGGTCAAGCGCGAGGTCGGCGGCACGTCCATGATGCTGTGCCCGTTCCCGCGCCACTGTGCCGATCACTTCCTCCGCGTCTCGCAGCACATTGTTCCGCAGCTTCGTCAAGTCTTCCTCGTCCGCGGCGATCAACTCGAGCTGCGCATAGACAAGATAGTTTTCGACCAGTTCGTGCAAGCGTTCGCCGGCTTTATAGATGTCGGCAGACATGGCCATGACATCGTCGTCCGTGAGCTTTGCCGTGTTATCGCGCATGAGCCTGGAATAGCCCATGATCGCCGTTAGCGGCGTGCGCAGTTCGTGCGGCAGCGCATAGACGATGTTCTTGCGCAGTTTCGTGATCGTCGTTTCTTGTTTCGCCTGTTCACGCGCCCGCTGCCCCAGACGCGATTGGATGGCCGCCAGCAGTTCACTCTCGGAGAACGGCTTGGTGAGATAATCGTTTGCGCCAAGGTTCATGCCGGTACGCCGATCCTCGCGTTCAGCCCGCCCGGTCAGAAAGATGAACGGAATATCCACCGTCGCCGGGTCCATGCGCAGTTCGCGCAGCACGTCGAAACCGGATAACTCAGGCATGACGATGTCGCAGACCACCAGGTCGGGAAGCTGCTGCCGGACGGCACTCAGGCCCAGCTTGCCATTGGCGGACTCGCTCACCTGGTAGCCCTCTGTCTTGAGCGTGGCCAGAAGCGTATCGCGCATGAGGTCGTCGTCTTCGATGATGTGTATGCGGGTCATGGAGCTGGTCTCTCACATCGGGCAGGCCAGGCCGCTGCCTGTGCCCGTCCGGGTATGTCGGCGATACAATTGCTGCTTCAGCACCACGGGTGATGCTCTGACTGAATGTCGTTACCCAGATCGTCTGGCCGCCCGTGACTGAAGACGTGATCGATCTCACGCCTATGGTGAACATAACCCAATACAGCCGCCACTGATCAAAAATGAGTCTGAATTTCGTGTGAATCCCGAAACACCGCAGCGCCCGCCACCCGTATAAACAGGACGAATCACAAGCCTGACTCATCCATGGGCAGACGAAATTCACACACCCAGGTTTTCTGAGGGCCGTCCGCCGAATGCAGAACGAGAGAAGGCGGCCCGTGCGGGTCGCCCTCTCAGCTATACCGGCCAGGAATTGGTTTACGACTACGCCGTCTCCCAGACCTGCTCCCCGCGCAGGATGCGCCGCAGCTGTGACGGAAAGCGATCATAGCGGATCGGCTTGCCCAGGAAGCTGTCGAACCCCCGCTGCTGCGCGACGCTGATCTCGTCCACGTGCACCGTGTAGGCAACGACCGGCACCGCTTGAAAGCGCGGATCGGATTTCAACCAGGCGAGGATCTGATATCCATTTGTCCCCGGCAGTTCCAGATCGAGGAAGATAATGTCCACCTGATCCATGCGCTCAAGCACCGCTTCTAACTGGCTCGGATTCATCACTTTGTCGCTGCTGACACCTTCGACGGCCAGCAGCCGTGCCAGCACCGCCACATTCTTCGCATTGTCGTCGATGATCAATGCATTTACCTGTCCCATAATCGCCTCACACCTCCACTGCTATTCCGGAATGCAACCATCGGTCGCTGACCGGAAGACTCCACGCCTTCGTACCGCGCGCCCGCTACCAGACTTGAAAGATTCAACTCGCTTGCACCGGCGCTGTGCGCCGCCAGGACCGCCTGTGACGGACGCGTGTGCAAGCGCAAGTGATCATCTGGATGGCGCAATAAAGTCGACTGACATGTGATGAATTCCTTGCTCCACGACCAAGAAGCCCCGAAGTATCCAGGAATAAGTGATGAAGGGTCAAGGCACAATCTCATATTTATGCATATAAGTATCCGCCGGAGACGATCCGCAGATTCATTGAGATTGCATAATTCCTGATGCCGGCTTCCACAGGTTCCGCAATCATCGGCTCCTGGACAGACAGCGATCACCGACCATACCGAACTGCACGGCCATGATGTACCATACTTTCGCTGATGGGTGTCATAGAAAAGCCGGCACTAACAAACATGACCGATACCATTCGCAAACGCATTGTCGTCGCCATGAGCGGCGGCGTCGATAGCTCCGTGGCCGCGGCACTGCTCGTCGAGCAGGGCCACGAAGTGATCGGCATCATGATGCGCCTGTGGTCGGAGGAGACCGTCGGCGGGCGAGTCTTCAACCGCTGCTGCACGCCGGATCAAATGGCGGATGCGCGCCGCATCGCCAACCAGCTTGGCATTCCCTTCTACGTGCTCGATACCAAGGATGTCTTCCGCGGCAAAATCGTCGAATACTTCATCGACCAGCACCGCGCGGGCGCGACACCCAACCCGTGCATGGAGTGCAACCGCCACATCCGCTTCGACTGGCTGCTCAACCACGCGCGCGCGCTCGATGCGGACTATCTCGCGACCGGCCATTACGCCCGCATCGAACAGCGCGGCGACGAATTCGTGCTCATGAAGGGGCTGGACGAGGCCAAGGATCAGAGCTACGTCCTGAGCGTCATGGGGCAGGAACAGCTAGCGCAGGTGCTGTTCCCGGTAGGCGTCTACACCAAGCCCGAAGTCCGCGCCATCGCCGCGCGCCACGGCCTGCCGACCGCCAGCAAGGGCGACAGCCAGGATCTGTGCTTCCTCGGTGATGGTGATTACCGCCGCTTCCTGCGCGAACACGCGCCGGAGATCATGGTCGCCGGCCCGATTGTCCGCCGCGATGGTTCGGTCATCGGCGAGCACACCGGGCTGGCGAATTACACCATCGGCCAGCGCAAGGGCCTGGGCGTCTTCGCCGCCGAGCCGCTCTACGTTATCGGCATGAACCCGTACCGCAACGCCCTGATCGTCGGCACAGCGGATGAACTCGGCAGCCGCGAACTGACCGCCGCCCGCGTCAACTGGTGCAGCGGGCGCGCGCCGGACGCCCCCTTCCGCGCCGAGGTCAAGATCCGCTACAAGGCGAAGCCCGCGCCCGCCCGCGTCGAGCCGCTCGCCGCCGACCGCATCCGCGTCATCTTCGACGCACCTTTGCGCGACATCACGCCCGGCCAGGGCGCGGTCGTCTATGCTGGCGAGGTCGTCCTCGGCGGCGGCGTTATCGAGCGCCCCGCATCGTGATCGACATCCACGCCCTGCCGCGTTTGCGCCTGGATCAGATCGACAACGCCGAGCATCCCGCCGGCTGCTATGTCGAAGATGAGACGGTGCTGGCGCTCGCCCTGCGTGACAGCGACCTGACGCACCTGCCGGAGTCGATCCGCCAGCTCACCCACCTGCGCCAGTTGGATCTGACCGGCAATCATCTGACCGCCCTGCCGGACTGGCTCGGCGATCTCGTGTACCTCGAACGTCTCTATCTCGACCGCAACCAGTTGACGGCACTCCCGGAAGCCCTGGGCAGCCTGACCCGCCTCGAAGCGCTGCACGCCGACGACAACCAACTGGCGTCGCTGCCGGATGCGCTCGGCAGCCTGCCCCGCCTCAGTCGGCTCCAAGTCATGAACAACCGTTTGTCCGGCATGCCCACATCATTCTGGCAGCTTCCGGCGATCGAGGCGCTCTACATGGGCGGCAATCCGCTGTCCACGCTGCCGGATGCCATCGGCGCGTTGACGACGCTCCGAGAGTTGTACATCCACAACAGCGACCTGACGACGCTGCCGGAGGCGCTCGGCGACCTGACCGCACTGCACACGCTCGACGCCGGGCACAATGCGCTGATCGCCCTGCCGGAGGCGCTCGGACGGCTGCGCAACCTGACGCATTTTCTCTACCTGAGCGACAACCAACTGACCGACGTGCCGGAATGGATCGGCAGCCTGACGCGCCTGCGCTATCTCAACCTGACCGACAACCGCCTGACGGCGCTGCCCGACGCGCTCGGCAGGCTGACCAGCCTGCGCGAACTGCGCCTCTACAACAACCGGCTCGCAGCGCTGCCGGACGCCATCGGCCACCTGACCGACCTGCGCGAACTGCACCTGATGAACAACCGCCTGACGACGCTGCCGGAAACGCTCGGCAACCTGAGCCGCCTCACGCACCTGGATCTGCGTAATAACCGGCTGGTGGCCTTGCCCGCATCGCTCCCGCGTCTCCAGCAGCTGACGCACCTCGACCTGCGCAGCAACCGCCTGCTGTCGCTGCCTGCGTCGATTGCCGAACTGCCCCGGCTCACGAAGCTCGATCTGCGCTGGAACAAGCTGCGCGCCCTGCCTCCCTGGCTGGGACAACTTGAGCAGCGCGGCTGCATCGTGTTGATGTGATTTATGGATCGTTTCGTCAAAATTGATGCGATCTGTGGCTTGGGTAACAGTTGATCTGGTTTGCTTTCGCCGCCGACCGATCAATCGGTCGGCTAGGGGGCATCCAGCACGCTAAAGGTGCTATCCAGACATGCTCTAGGGAACAACATAACAAAGCATCTTGAGAATGCTTGATTAGTCCTGGCCGTGCTTAGGGGGTCGGCCTACGCCGACTGAAGGCAGCAAAGCTGCCCCCGCGCAGGTTGACCCGTCGGCTAACGGTGTGCCAGCACTGGCAATCGATTTGATCCGTTCAACCCTAACTGGACAATCCATTAGCCGCCTCGCGACCGCTTGCCGAGCGCAGCCTGAAGCGCCAGCTAGCGTGCGCCCACGACAAAGCCGCCGACCTCGCTCGCAAACAGCAGCATCATGGTCGTCGCGATCACGATGTACGGCCCATACGGCAGCGCGGTGAACATGCTGTAGCGCGACCCCGCCAGCCTGCGGAAGATGATGTAGAGCAGCGCCCCCGCCGCGCCGAGGAAGACGGTGATGAACATGGCGATCAGCAGATTCTGCCAGCCCAGGAGCAGGCCGGAGAGCGTGATCAGCATCACGTCGCCATAGCCAAAAGCGACCTCGTTGATCTCCTGCCCGCGCGATTTCGACAGCACGTAGGTGAACAGAAAGCCGCCCAGGTACATCAGGAAGAAGACGCCAAAGCCGACCGCCGCGCCGATCAGCGCGTTCTCCAGCGGCGGGCCATACGGATCGACAATCGCGTCGATCAACCCAATGACCAGCGACGGGATGATGACCGAAAACAGGATCAGCTTGTGCTCGACGTCGATCAGCGTGATCAGCACGAAGAGCGCGATGTAGATCATCAGGAACACCAGCCGCAGTTGCGACATCTCCGTGCGCCCGGAGGCCACCACCACCGTCAGCACCAGCGCCACCGCCGTCACGATCTCGATCAGCGGGTAGCGCCAGCTCAGCTTCGCGCCGCCTGATGATGCCCGTTTGCCCAGCAAGAACGCCGTCAGTCCCATCCAGGCGACTGGCGGGCGCGTTTCCCCGTCCGGGTAGCGCGGCGTCTTCGGCATCTGGTAGTGCGGCAGATAATCGGCCAGCCAGTTGATCACAGCGCCAACCAGCAGACCGATGATGAACACAAGCGGTAGCGGAAATAACATGATACGGATGACTCCCGATGATTGCTTCGGCAGCGCCGCTCAACCCAGGCGGCGGATAAACACATTTATTCAGTGTAACCGAAGAAAGCCGGGCCTAGCCTAAGGATCTATCCACGGAAGGCGTTAGCCTCGACAGCCGGTGAGCAAATGTGCCCGTAGCGCGGGCGGCTCGTCTCGCTGACCGATTGGAGCAGCCAGTAGACTCAGTTTGCCTACGACAATGTCGGCCACCACATTGTGACCGAAGCACGGTCACGCGGTATCTGCTCGATCTGCAGCCGGGCCTGTCCGTCGTTCTTGCCACGACGACCGGCGCGGACACCGACCGCTACATCCATGGCCCGCGCGGCATTCACGCACAGCGCGATGCTTCGGACAACTGGGAGTGGATGGTACAGGATGGCCTGGGCAGCGTGCGCGGTGTGGCGGACAATACGGGTGCTGTGCCGTGGAGTGGCAGCTATGCGGACTACGGTACACCCTACGATGAAGTCGGCACACCGCAGACGATGTACGGCTTCACAGGCGAACCCACGAACGAGACCGGCCTGGTGCACCTACGCGCGCGCGATTACAACCCGGGGCTGGGCATCTTCACTGCGCTCGATCCGTTCGAGGGCGTGGCGCAGCGCCCGATGAGCTTGAACGGGTATAGCTGGGTTGAGGGGAATGTGCCGAATGCGGGGGATCCAAGTGGTCTATGCGCTCAACCGACACAATGGTGGAATCCAATTGACGCAAACTGCTATTATTCAGCAGTTGCGCTAGCGCATCGGTTTGGCGGAAGCGCCCCATCTACTTACCAAACCTGGTTTGATGTCTTAATCCAGAGATCTTGGGAAGAGTTGAAAGCGATTGAAGCGCTAAGCAAACTCAATGATGCTGCCATTCTGCCTCAACTACTCGTCCAGAATCCACAAGTGACTGGTCAGGCTCTCGGACAACTTGTATGCAATACAGGCGGATTTTTACCATTTATCGCTTACGTAGCGCAAGGCGTCTTAAATGATCTTCCTGGCATCGGGTTGGTCTTACCTGAGCTTGGCTTACCAAGTTGGTTGCTTGAGTTGGCTCGCGATTTTGTCACGATTTTACAAATTGCACAACAAAGCCAACAAAAAAGACCCCCCGTGGAGCATTCATAGTCGGAACTAACAATATTATCTTACTTGGCCGCACAATTATGGACGGTACAACCACATCACTTGCAGATGCCGTAAGTATTGTTGATCTATGGATGGGTGATCCCCCATGGGTCGCTGAGCCAAGTCAACCTGATATACTATATAGTGATGGCTTTTCGATAGATGATGGCTTACACCATCGTTATAGACAGCGAGAGAGCGATGTGAATGCAGCAAGACCACATTTCAACCTGGAAGCTGGATCATTCATATCTATTCCTGGCAAAACCAGAGACCGGTTCAACATTGCCGGGAACTTGCATCTGTATTTCATAGTCTAGCTATGGAGGTGATAAAGATGAGCGAACTTGATGATTTTCGCCGCAAAATGCGTGAGAAAGGTACAGGAAACCCGGAGGAATTCTTTGCAAAGGTACGAGAGGATCTTGACCCAAATCAACCATCTTATCGCCTTGAACTCTTCTTTGACGAAACTACCAGGACGGTTATTTTGCAGGGCAACCAAGCAGGCTTGGAGAATTTACTTAAACAGATAGAAAAACTGGCAAGGCCAGATACGGTCTCAGGCGCACACGCACACTTTGATAGTGTCACAGAGCTGTCGGAAAACAATGTGGATATGATTATCCAACGTGTAGAGGACAACGATATGGGTGCACATCAAAGTAGCTAACGAGGTTGTTAGGTATCACAGAGACCTGAATAAAGACGAACACCCGTAGTCTGGAAACTAGGGGTGTTCGTCACGTACAAATCTGCTCGCGCGGACAAGTTACATCGGGAATGCCAACACGCCGTGTTCGTTGGAATTGTTTCAAACCTCACGCAGTATAGATTCTCCGACCAATGGAAGAAATAGCCCGACCAACTTATAGCGTGCGCCGGTTCGTGTCATGACGCCGCATTGTCATCTTGCGTCGGCGATGGGTGATTTTTTGCCCCAATCTCCCAAATCGCAGGTACTTCGGGATGAACGCGATGTGGTACACGCGTGTGTCCGATCCCCTCCGCGCCTGATATCTGCTATACTCTTCTCTAGGAGAAATGCAAAACACCCGCTGAGTTTGGCGACCACGGGTGTTTGCTACATAGACCCGCGTGAGCGGGCAGTTATGTTGGGGCATAATAGAACCCCTTTGTTCATTGGAATTGTACCACAATTCCAGCGAAGGCAAGTAGTTTTTACCCCACATTAACATAACACCCATGCCCGCTTGCGCCCAACTGTAAGGGCGTGAGTCATGGGTATGGATGATTTCATCCAGAAACCAACAAGTACAAACGCATCATCAGCTCAAGAGTTTGACCGCCTCTGGGAGCGCTGGGGGAGCGATCCGGAGGAACGGGCGAGTGCTGCGTCCAGGTGGTGTCTGGAGCAGGCCCCCTGGCTGGCCGACGTCGTTGAGGCTTGCCAGACATCTCCTTGCACGCGCTTTAGCACATCAGCCCCACAAGCAGCACCGCCAGGGTATCTATCCGCCGAAAGTCAATACCCAGCCGCCAATTACCCTCAGCTATCCCCCCAGCGCCCCATCGAAGAACGCGATCATGCGCGCGCGATATGCCTCCGGCAGCGTCCACAGGCCGCCGACGTGCGGCGCGTTCTCGATCAGCCAGTAGCGGCCGTTCGCGCCCAGGAACTGCTGGAGATGATCGTTGGCGCGCGTCTCGAACGGGTCCAGGCCGCCCGCGATCAGTGTCAGCGAACGTGGGGCGAACGCGGGGATCGCGTCCGTGAAACGCGCCGGGTCGTCGATGCCGAGATACACCGCCGCCGCCCAGATCATCTGCCGGTTGATGAACTTGATGAACTCCTCGCCCGCATCGCGCATTGGGGGAAAATCGTCGATGTGATTCGGCCCCAACCCATCCGCCCAGATCGCGCGCAGGCGCGGCTCGTCCGGCCCCGCCGCCAGCAGAATGTACGCGCCCAATGACAGGCCGACTCCCCCGATGCGCTTGCCATCCACTTCCGGTCGCGCCGCCAGGTAGTCGATGATCGGGCTGATGTCGCGCGCGTCATACCAGCCGAACGACGTGCGGCTGCCCGTGCTCTCGCCCAGCGCCCGCTGATCGTAGACGAGCACACCGTAGCCTGCCTCGTGCAGCGCCTGCGCGTGCGGCAGCGACCCCAGCCGGTTCGCCTGTGAGCCATGCAGCACCAGGATCACCGCGCCCTGTTTCTCCGGCGCAGGCGGCGCATACCAACCGGCCAGCGTCTCGCCATCAGCGACCGGGATGCGCACCGCCTCGACCGCGTCGCCCAGGCCGCTCGCCTCGATGCAGCAGATCGCCTCCGCGCGCCCGCCCGTCATCGCCAGCACCATCGCCAGCGGGCCGATGAAGGCGATGATGAGGACGATCTCCAGCAGCGCGGCCAGCAGCACACGCCGCCGGTAGACCCAGCCGCCCAGGGCTTTCGTCACCCACTCGACCAGCAGCCCGATGCCCAGGCCAATGCCCGCGCCAATCAGCAGCCACTTGAGTACATCGTTGAGGTAATAGCCGACCACGAAGAAGAGCGCGCCGAAGATCAGCGTGTTCACGAACGGGAAAATGAATGTCCTCACGTGGATTTCCTTAGCGCGATGATTGATGCAGGCGAATTCCTGATGCAGGATAAAGCACTGTGTTTGAATGTGTCCCCTCCCCTCATTCTCCTCCCTATCGCGATGGGGAGGGGACGAACCGCAGGTTTAGGGGTGGGGATGAAAGCACATTAAGGATGCTGTTGGCGAACTCATGAAATGACTTCTTGCCCTCATCCCCCGGCCCCTTCTCCCTCATGGAGAAGGGGAGTAAGCGCGCTATTAACCCCTCGGCCCTCAGGGAGAGGGGCGGCGCAAAGCGACGGGGTGAGGGTTAAAAGAGAGAAAGATTAATTCGCCAACAGCACATTAAAGTTATCTACTCTGAGATTGCACGAATTAATGATGGCCATCGTATGGATCGACCAGGATGATGTGCCGATCCAGCGGCGGGCGCACGTAGTGCTTGTCTCGTGGCGGGCGCGGCGGCAGTTCGAGCGCGCCGGGAATGACATCCTCGTAGGGGATGTGCTCCAGCAGATGCCGGATGCAGATCAAGCGGGCGCGGCGCTTGTCGTCAGATTTGATCTGATACCAGTGCGCTTCCGGGATGTCGGTGTGTTCCAGCATGATGTCTTTGACTTTGGAGTATTCGACCCAGCGCAGCCGTGTCTCCAGATCCACCGGGCTGAGTTTCCAGCGCCGGGTGGGGTCTTTTGCCCGCGATTGAAAGCGCTTTTCCTGTTCCTCGTCGCTGACCGACAGGTAATATTTGAGCAGGATGATGCCAGAGCGTACCAGCATCCGCTCGAAATCCGGGCAGGAGCACAGGAACTCCCAGTATTCCTCGTCGGTGCAGTAGCCCATCACGCGCTCGACCCCGGCCCGGTTGTACCAACTGCGGTCGAACAGCACTATTTCGCCCGCCGACGGGAAATGCGCGACATAACGCTGAAAATACCACTGCGTGCGTTCGACATCGGAGGGCTTCGGCAGCGCGACCACCCGGTAGCCGCGCGCATCCAGCGGCTCGATAATGCGCTTGATCACCCCACCCTTGCCCGCCGCATCGCGCCCTTCAAAGAGCACGATCACACGCAGGCCCTGATCCTTGATCCAGTATTGCAGCTTGACCAGCTCGAATTGCAGCCGCCGCAGTTCTGCTTCGTAGAATTTCTGGTTGAGCTTCTCGTCTGTCGGCTTCTTGACGACCTTCCCCTTGGTGCCGGTAGATTTGGACATGTTTAAACTCGCTTACTCGATGAACAATATTCTTGCTTCGAGTTTAACGCAGCCTGCTTCGCCGGACGATAGAGGTCAGCGCCGAGCTAGGCGTGATGCATCACCGGAGTGAGGCTCACCGTCCACTGAGCGCGGCGACGTGCAGCACGCCCAGCGCCAGCGGCATCAGCACGATCAGCGCGGCCAGGCTGACTTCCCGGCTCTGCCGATCCAGCCCTCGGAACGCCCTCATTATTGACTTCCCAGGCTTTCAGCAGTACGATTTGACGAAATGTGCAAAAATCGTCAAAGTATCAAGATCAAGGGCGACGATGGCAAAATCGGGCAACACGGAACGCGAACAACGCATCCTCGACGCTGCCGCCAACCTGTTCAGCCACTATGGCTATGACAAGACGGCGGTCAGCGACATCGCGCGCGACGCTGGCGTCAGCCAGGGTGCGATCTACCTGCACTTCGCCAACAAGGAAGATCTCCTGGAGCATCTGATCCTGCGCGAGATGCAGCGTTTCGCCGAAGACTGGCTGCAGCGCATCGAGGCCGACCCGGACGGCGGCAGGATCGGCGGCATGTACAAGAACATGCTCTATTCCCTTGCCAGCAGCCCGTTCTTGTCGGCGACGTTCCGGCAGGATGGCCGTGTCTTCGGCAATTACCTGCGCAAGCCGGACAACTTCTTTCGCAGCGTCCAGATCGGCGAAAACCGGTCGCCGCGCTACGAATTCGTCAAACGGATGCAGGACGCCGGGGCGCTGCGCCAGGACATCGACGCCAAAGTCATCGCCCACATCATGAACATGCTGGCGTTTGGCATGATCGGCATGGATGAGGTCGTCCCCGCGCACGAAATCCCGCCGCTCGATGACCTGATCGAGGGCATTGCCACGATCATGGATCGCGCGCTGACGCCGGACGGCGTTGACAGTGAGATCGGCAAGGCGATTATCCGCCAGATTTTCGACGTGACCCGCCAGCAGGTCGAACAGCACGAAGAGTCAGAACAGGCATAACGAGGTCAACCCATGAACATCCTGATCGTCACCCTTGGCTCACGGGGCGATGTCCAGCCGTATGTCGCACTGGGCAAAGGCTTGCTGGCGGCGGGGCATACCGTCACCGTCTGCACCGCCGCCAGCTTTGAGTCTTTCATCACCGGGCACGGCCTGCGCTATGGCTATCTGAACAACGAACTCCTGGATCTCATGGATACAGCCGAGGGCCGCGCAGCGATGGAAGAGGCTGCCGGTGTCTTCGGTTCGGTCAAGACGATGATCAAGCTGGCCAAAGAAAGCAACCGCATCTACCGGCAGATCCTGAAAGAAACCTGGGCCGCCGCCCAAACTGCGGAACCGGATCTGATCATCTATCATCCCAAAGCCTTTGGCGTGCCCCATATCGCGGAAAAACTCGGCGTGCCTGCCATCTTGACGGCGTCGGTGCCGATGATTGTGCCCACGGCGGACATGCCGCCGATCGGCATCCCGGCGTTGAAGCTGGGCGGCGGCTACAACAAGTTGGGCTACAAACTGGTGAACATGGGCTACAGCTCGTACCGCGGCATGATCAACACGTTCCGCGCAGAGACACTCGGCCTCGGCAAGCTGCCGCGTTCGCAGGATGTGCTCGCGGAGGTAGCCGGGCGACCTGTCCCGGTGCTGCACGCCTACAGCCAGCATATGATCCCGCGCCCGCACGACTGGCCGGACTTTGCCTACGTCAACGGCTTCTGGTTTCTGGATCAGGCGAACGACTGGCAGCCGCCAGCCGAGTTGCAGGCGTTTCTTGACGCCGGAGAGCCGCCGGTCTACGTCGGCTTCGGCAGCATGGCCGGGCGCAACCCGCAGCGGCTGGCGAATATCGTCATCGACGCGCTGCGGCAGGCGAATGTGCGCGGCATCATCGCCACCGGCTGGGGCGGCCTCCAGGCGGGCGCTCTGCCGGAGACGATCTTCCAGATCGATCAGGCGCCGCATGACTGGCTCTTCCCGCGCGTGGCGGCGGTCGTCCACCACGGCGGCGCGGGCACGACGGCAGCCGGTTTACGCGCCGGTCGGCCAACGGTCACCTGCTCGTTCATGGGCGATCAGCCGTTCTGGGGGCAGCGCGTCTACGAACTCGGTGTCGGCAGCCAGCCCATCCCGCAAAAGCAGCTGACGGCAGAAAAACTGGCCGCGGCCATCCGCGAAGTGACGACGAAACCCGCCATCCGCCAGAACGCCGAGGCGCTGGGCGCAAACATCCGCGCCGAAGATGGCGTCGCCAACACCGTCGCGTTGATCGAGTCGTTGGGCATTCGTGCGTCGCGCGTTCCCGTGCGCGCTTGAATTCTACTCATGGGTGGCAGATAGCGGCGAATTCCTCCGCTTTATGGCACGGGGATTTTCGGCGCAGGTGGCAGCAGCGCCAGCGACGCCGCAATCGTCAGCGCCAGCGCCAGCAGCGCCGCGATTACGACCGCCAGGCGCACGCTGCGCCCGCCCACGGCATCCGGCGCGACCGGCGGCTGATCGGCCACGTGAAGCGTGATCCGCTCGGCCTCGCCGTAGCGCAGCCGCCACGCCGCCAGCGGCGCAGCGGAACGCAGCCCGGCGATCACGTGGATGGCGTCGGGGTAATAGCTCTGCGCGATGTCGGTCGGCGAGGGCATCGCCACGCCGTCCGGGTGCGAATGATAGAAGCCGATCAATTCCAGCCCGCGTCGCTCGGCGTCGAACACGCCACGCACCAGATCGCGCTCATCCAGCCGGAAGAAGCGCGTCGCGTCGTCGGCAGCATTGCGCGCGGGCACGACCAGCTCGACCGCCCTGCCGCGCCCGATCAACAGGCCGCAGGCTTCGCGCGGCGCATCTGCCCGCGCATGATCGAGGATCTGCGCCGCCAGCGCCGGTCGCAGCCAGATCGCGCTGCTCATAGCTCATCCTCGTCCGGCGCGGATGCCGGGATCTCGAAGGCTTCCACGCGTGTATCCAGCGGGGGATGGCGCGTCTCGTAGAACAGATCGACCTCGGCGGTGTACCAGCCGGTCGGGTCGGTCACGCCGCGCAGATGCAGCGTGAACTCCATGTCGTTATGCATTGTCTCGATCACGTTCAGCTCGCCCACGAGCCGGTCGTTGGCGTCGCGCACCATGATCAGCAGATTCGGCCGCTCCATGAACGGCGTCACGTGGATGTGGACGAGCACGCGCATCCGGTCGCGATAGAGTGCGATGTCCAGCGCTTCGATGCGCACTTCCTCGCGCGGCTTCGGCGCTTCAGTGCTGGGAAAGATCGGAATGTCCATTGATTCAGTCTTTAGCCTTTGGCTATTGGGTATTGGCCTTCGGCGGTCGGCTTATGAGCCGTTGGCCATTCGCTATTCACGATTCTGAGCATCGAGTATCGCCGACGGCTGAAGCCAGTCGGCTAAGGGACATCAAGCCCCCTGAAGCGGGCTGGAAACAATTAGCTCGGTGGCATCGCCTTCGGTCACGCCCATATTCGCCGCGCAGCGAGCACCCTAATTACCCATTACTCATCACGCATCACTGCTTCCCGCACCGTGAACGATAAACCTAACCGAGCACTGAGCACCGAGCACCCTAACTGAACCCAGTACCGAGTACCGAGTACCAAGTACTGAGTACCCTTCTATTCCGCTTCCCGCAGTCCGACGTCGTGGATCAGCGTCGCCCACGCCTGATCGAAGTGGCTGGCCGGGACGAGCAGATGATCCCGGCTGAAAGCAGCGAACGGGAAGATCGGCACGCCCGCCGCCGCCAGCGCCGCGCTGATATGGGCCATGTAGCCGATCAGTGTCGGCGGCAGCACCGCGTCGAACGTGATCAGCCGGTAGTCGTCGCGCTCGCGCACCGCCCCAGGCACACGCGCCGCCACGGTGTCCCAGGCATGAGTCGGCAGCACCAGCGTGATCTCGTCCTTGTCGATCAGCAGCGCGCTGAACGGATCGGGCAGTTCGGCGAGGATGTGGGTGGCGTCCGTCACCGCCTCAGCGGGCAGTTGTGCGAAGGCGTACAGGCCGCCGTCAGTGTATAGGGTCGTCCGTTTGAGAGCATCTTCGAGTAGTTCGTTCATGCCAGCGCCCGCACTTTCTCGACGCTCTCCGCGATCACGTCGATGGTATAGTCAATGTCCGCCTCGGTCGTCTGCATCCCGACGGTCAACCGCAGCCCGGTGAGCGCCTGCTCCGGCGTGTACCCCATCGCCACCAGCAAGCCAGATGGCTCCGGATTGCCCGTCTTACAGGCGCTGCCGCTGCTCCCCGCAATGCCCTTGAGATCGAGATGCACCAGCAGCATGTTGGCTTCGACGCCATCGAGGATGAAGCTCGCGTGCCCAGGCAGCCGCTGCGTGCGATGCCCCGTCAGATGCGCGCCGGGCACACGCGCCAGCACGCCGTCAATCAAGGCATCGCGCAAGGTCTGGTAATGCGCGACGCGCGCATCATGCTCCGCATACGCCAGTTCGAGCGCCTTCGCCATGCCGACGATGCCCGGCGTGTTCAGCGTCCCCGCGCGCCGCCCATCCTCGTGGATGCCGCCCGACTGGCTCGGCAGCAGGTCGATGCCCTCGCGCACGTAGAGCGCGCCGACGCCCTTCGGCCCGTAGAATTTGTGCGCCGACAGACTCAGCATGTCAACACCGAGCGCCTGCACGTCGAGCGGCATCTGCCCGCCCGCCTGCACCGCATCCGTATGAAACAACACGCCGTGCTCGTGCGCCAGCGCCGCCAGGTGCGGGATCGGGTTGATCGTGCCGACTTCGTTGTTGGCGTACATCAGGCTCGCCAGCGACGTTTGCGGCGTAACCGCGCCCGCGAAGTCTTCCGGGTCAACCATGCCATCGCTGCCAATCGGCAGGATCGTCTCGCTGAAGCCCATCACTTCGGCCATCTGCGCCACCGTGCGGATGACCGCGCTGTGCTCGACCGGCGACGTGATCAGATGATCGCGCCCGTCAGCCCGTTTGCGTGTCCAGCCCGCGCCGCGCAGCGCCAGGTTATCGCTCTCCGAGCCGCCGCTGGTGAAGATGATCTCTGACGGCTTGCAGTTGAGCACCCGCGCCATCGTCTCGCGCGCGTCTTCGACCGCCATCTCCGCCCGCTGCCCGAAGCTGTGCGCGGAGTGCGAATTGCCGTAGATGTCGCTGAAATAGGGCAGCATCGCCTCGACCACACGCGGATCGACCGGCGTGGTGGCGGAATGATCGAGATAGATGTGGCGGGCGCTCATGGGCTTTCTCTCCTTGCTTTCCCAGACAGGGGGACTGCCATTCTAAGCCAGAACGCCACCGAAAACCATGTCTTGCGTCACCTGCAACATCCAGACAGCCCGAAGCTCTTCAGGACAGCATCAGCTAGGGGATACCCGAAGCGGCTGACTTCAGCCATTTGTCTTTAAGCAAGCCGAAATACAGCTGATCTTCGTAGCGCCCCTCAAAGAACTGGCGTTGGCGCAGCGTGCCCTCCAGGTCGAAGCCGAGCTTGCGCAGCAGGCTGCCGGAGGGCACATTTTCAGCGCTGGTGACCGCTTCAATCCGATGCAAATCCAGCGCAGTGAAGCCATAGCGCAGGATAACCGGCACTGCCTCGGCCATGATGCCCTGACGCCAGAACGCCGGATCGAGCTCGTAACCGATCTCCCCACATTGATACTCCGCGTCGAAGTTCCAGAGCAGAACTGACCCGATCACCACATCTTTGCCCGGAAACGTGATCGCCCAGACCAGCCCTTCGCGCCTCTCATAGTTTCCGTGTATGCGCTGCATCCAGGCGCGGGTGTCATCCAGCGACGCGTGCGGCGTTCGCCCGTAGGGATGCGTTACCACCGGATTCGACTTGACCGCAAACAGCGCCTCAGCATCACCCGGCTGAATCTGGCGCAAGCGCAACCGGTTCGTCATTAAGATCGGAAACTGTGTGAATGCCGCATCAACGGACATGGACGCTTTCCTTTCCATTGCCATCGATCAAATCTGGGCAACCCGAAGACTCCCTCTTAATGTCACGAATCACACGATTTCGCACCCAGCCTATCGAACCCCATCTGATTTGTCATCGACTCGCCGCTTGCTAAAATTAGCCATCCGAACTACTTCAGGCCATAAAGGAGATTATTAATCATGACACGCATCGTCCGTGGAGCACTGCTCCAGGCCACCTGGACGGGTGACAAAGAGTCGATGATCGAGAAGCACGTCGAATATGCGCGCAAGGCCGCCGACCAGGGCGCGCAGGTCATGTGCTTTCAGGAGCTTTTTTATGGCCCCTATTTCTGTCAGGTACAGAAGCCGGAGTTCTTCAGCTACACCGAGCCGATCCCGAACGGGCCGACGACCGAAAAGATGCAGAAGCTGGCGCAGGAACTCAAGCTGGTGCTGGTCGTGCCGACGTTCGAGCAGGATGGCGTCGGCGTCTATTACAACACCGCCGCTGTGATCGATTCCGACGGCACGTACAAGGGCAAATACCGCAAGACGCACATCCCGCAGGTGCCCGGCTTCTGGGAAAAATACTATTTCCGCCCCGGCAACCTCGGCTACCCTGTCTTTGAAACGTCCGTCGGCAAGGTCGGCGTCTACATCTGCCACGACCGCCACTTCCCGGAGGGCGCGCGCATCCTGGGGCTGAACGGCGCAGAGATGGTCTTTATCCCGTCGGCCACCTCGCGCGGACTGAGCCAGCACCTGTGGCGCATCGAGCAGACCTCACACGCCATCTTCAACACCTATTTCGTCGGCACGATCAACCGCGTCGGCATCGAGGAATATGGCGACGACGACTTCTACGGCGAAAGCTACTTCTGCGACCCGCGCGGCCAGTTCATCGGCGCTGTCGGCAGCGCCCACGACGAAGAGCTGATCGTGCGTGATATGGATCTGGACGTGATCCAAGAAGTGCGCAACACGTGGCACTTCTATTTCAACCGCCGCCCGGAACTCTACACGCCGATTGTCGCGGCGACCGTCTCTGAACCGATGACGCCCGCAAAATAACGGCATTGGGCACAAGGACAGCAGCGAGGGCGCAGCGAGGGCGCAGCGTGATGCGCCCCACACTATCCAGCCAATGGCTATCGGCGGCTACCCGCCCTCTACGCAATCGGCTGCCCGACCCCACCGGAGCAGGCCGCGCCCGGTTCCGGTGTCTGCGGCCCATTCTCGTAGTTGCGGATGAAGGCCGCCAGCCGCGAGTCGCTGGTGTCCGGCAGTTCGAGCTGCAGCCCCCAGGCCGTCGCCACCACCGGGCTTTTCAGGCCGGGGAACGGACTCAGCAGGACGTGGTCTTTGCCGCGCACCAGATCGCGCAGCTGCTGCACCTGATCCGCGGGCAACTCCGGCTGGTACGTCACCCAGACGCTGCCGTGCTCCAGCGAATGCACCGCCAGTTCCGTGCGCACCGGCGTATCGTAAATGCCGCAGTTCATCCACGTCGGGTTATGCGTCCCGCCCACCGGTGGCAGCCCCGTGTTCGGGTAGCTGACATTCTCCTGATGATCGCGTGCCAGGCCGACCGAGCGCACAATGCCCTCGATCTCGACCGGGCTGTTCTGGCTGGCACTGAGCGCGAACACACCGATCAGGATCAGCGCCAGCAGCACGCTCCCGCCGATGATGATGCGATCCATCGTCAATAAGTGCCCATAACGTGCCGCGAACCCGCTGGGCCGGGTCGCTTTCGCGCTTTTCGTCGCCTTCTTTGCCATCGCTCCCTGCTCCTGTAATCCATCGCTCGCTCACAACACCCTCCCACCGCCTCTCGACAATGGGAGATCAGCATTCAGCAGACGCTTCATTCTAATCAATTTTTACTGAATCGCAGGGGGCGAGATCGCCACCGCAGCGCGCCTGCATTGCGAAATATTACAGTAAATCTTAACGGTGTTCCTATGCAATCGACGGTATCCTAATGTTGCACTCTGTGGTTTATTGGATCTAGGAGTCAGCGCAATGCCTATTCGAAGCGACTGGTTAGTACCAAATGCCGTCATTCTTACCCGCTATTGGGGTGAATCCACCGAAGAAGAGATGATCGGCAATTCTCATGACACAATTGCCATGATCAATTCGTGCGATACGCGCTTTGTCCACATCATCATCGATTCAACGGAAGTGACGGCTGTCCCGCCCCTTCCCGTGACGATTAGAACAGCAAAAGCGTCCCCCCGCCACGAACGCGCCGGCTGGCTGCTGACGATCGGTGGTCAGAACACGGTGGTCAAATTCGCGATGAGTGTTGCGCGCCAGCTTCTGCAAGTCAGAACGCAAAACTTCGACACGCTCGAAGACGCCATCGCCTTCCTGAAGACCATGGACGAGACGATTGATTGGTCGCAGGCGCGCGCAGAATTGCTCACGTCCGGCCCACGCTGACTCGTCCTTGGGGTGTCGGTTCAGAACAGGCGAAGCGCCCGAATTCAGAAGACCTTCACGTATGCCTTGCAGTCACCGGTTGGCTGTGTGGAGTATACTGTTGAAGAAATGCAGGAGTCAGCGTAATGCCCATTCAAAGCAACTGGTACGTGCCCAAGGCCGTGGTTTTTTCTCGCTTCTCAGGCGCGCCGACGGAAGATGAGATCATCCAGAATGGCCACAATATCATCGACCTGATCGAGACCTGTGATACGCCCCTGATCCACATCATTGTCGATACGACGGCGGTAACGGCTTCCCCACCGCTGCCCGCGACCATCAGGGCGGCGAAATCCTCCCCCAAGCACGAACGGGCCGGCTGGCTCGTGACGATTGGCGAGCAAAACCCGATCATCAAGTTCGCATCCAGTGTTTCCCGTCAGCTTCTCCAGGTCAGAACGCAAAACTTCGACACGCTCGAAGAAGCCATCGCCTTCCTGAAAAGCGTGGACGAGACGATTGATTGGTCTCAGGCGCGCGCAGAGTTGCTCACGTCTGGCCCACGCTGACTCGTCCTTGGGGTGTCGATTCATAACAGGCGAAGCGCCCGAATTCAGAAGAACTTCATGAACGCTCCTTGCCGTCAGCGTTATGCTATTGAAGTATGTTCTTCAAGAAATGTAGGAGTCGCAATGCCTTTTCAAACGGAGTGGTTGGTACCGAATGCCGTCATCATGACGCGCTTTTTTGGTGAAGCCACCAAAGAAGACATGATAACCAGCGGAAATCGCTCGGTTGCCATGATCGATTCGTGCGACGCGCAGTGGGTGCATATCATCGTCGACTCGACAGCGGCGACAACTTCTCCATCCTTGCCAGCAACCATCAGTACCGCGCGGTCGACCCCCATCCATGAACGCGCCGGCTGGGTTTTGACGGTTGGAGGGCAAAACGTGATTGTTAAACTCGCGATGGGGGTTGCGCGCGAGCTGATGCATCTCAGAACGCAAAGCTTCGACACCGTCGATGAAGCCATCGCCTTCCTGAAGAGCGCGGATGAGGCGATTGATTGGTCGCAGGCGCGCACAGAGCTGCTCACGACCCGTTAGTGCTAGAACCGCAGCAGTTTATGTGCCCACGAAATGCAGCGCCGCCAGCATCCCCCAGGCGGATTCCGGCGCAGCCTCGTCGATAGCGATGTACTCCGCCAGGCTTCCAAAGAAGGGTGGACTCAGCGATCGGACAGAGTCCACCCTTCTCTCACTCTGAACCCAGAAGCCAATACCCGACGGTCACCTGCCTCACAACTCGAAGCTCAGCAGATCGATCCAGTTCTTGTGACCCTCGTCGGCAACCGGCGATACACCGCTGCCGTCCTCAGCGCTCAAGAAGAGAGACCGCCCATCGTCGAAGTAGATGAACCCGTCGGTATCGCTCGGCGTCGGGTTCTGCGCGTTCGCCACCCCCGTCTGGATCGCCGTCACGCCGCCCAGGCCATAAACGTACATCTGCCGTTCGCCATCGGCCGCGCAGGTGAAGAAAATCTTGAGCGAGTTCGCGCCGAACCTCGGCCCGTAGCACTCCGCGCCCGGCTGCTGCTGCGTGATCGGGTTCTCCAGCAGGCTGTTGAGCGCCATGGCGTAGATGTTACGACCATTCGGATCGTTGCGCTCGAAAGCGATGTAACGGCCATTCGGCGCAGCCGCGGGCGCGAACGCATTCTGCACAATCGCCAGCGGCAGCAGCGTGTCGCCTGCGCCTTCGATCAGCAGCCCATAAATCGAGGTGACACCCGCCGTATCGGTCAGCGACATGAACAGCGTGCTTCCATCAGCAGACCACACCGGCGCATACGGCGCTGGCGTCAGGCTGGCCGGGAAGCGCACGAGCGAAGTCGTCCCTCCCGAGGTTTGATAGCTTGAGATGTACATCTGCTTGAACTTGATGAGCATGAGGGAGACTTCGCCCGGCAGATCCGTGCCCGGCAGCAGGCCATCCGGCCCCATCACGTTGACCTGCGTGGCCTCGACGGGGTTGGCCGCAGCATCTGCACTGCTGACGAAAAAGCCCATCTGCACGCCGTCCGGGGAGAGCACCACCGGGTAATCCGGCAGCGGCTGCGGCAACCCCGCCAACGGGATCTGCACGAAGGGAAGCTGTCCCGTTTCAGGATCGACCTGCGCCGCGCCGTCCGCGCCGAAGATCGCCGGCAGCCCGTTGGCATCCGTCCCGACGACGAGCGCCTGCGCCTGCCCGCTTGGGAAGACGGGATCATCTGGCAGACAGCCGAAGCAGCCGCCGCCCTGGCCGCTCGTCTCAGTTGATGGACTACCGCCCGGCGGTTCGCCCTCACCAGGCGGCGCTGCGCCTTCCGGAAGCGGCGTCGTGGTCGGGATGCCCACACCGTCTCCAGGTGTTGCGGTCGCTTGAACCACGCCCACCTCAGGCGTCGCCGTCGGTAAGCCGACGATTTCTCCCGGCGTCGCGGTCGGCAGAGGCACCACCCCTCCCGCCGGTGTCGCCGTGGGATTGCCCACGAACGCGGGCAGCGTCGCCGTCGGATTCGCAACCAGCACCGGCAGAGTCGCCGTCGGGTTGGCGGCAAACGCGCCCATCGTCGCCGTGGGTACGGCGGCAAAGCCACCGCCGGATTGGCCTGCCACTGCCGAACACAGCTCGTCCAGGGGCCGGTCGAGCGCGCGGATCTTCTGGAACCACGACGATCCGGTGTTGAGCACCGTCTGATTGAACTGCGCCGCGCCGAGGGTCATTATGCCGCCCTGGATGCACTCCGGCGGCGGCACGACGTTCAGCGGTACGTTGCCCGTCCAGGTGTATTCGGCTGCCGCGGCACACGGGTCGAGCGACTTCAAAATGCGGTAGAGGCTTTCCAGTCCCAGCGCATCGTTATGGGTCGCCAGCATACGGAAATTGCCTGTACAATCGCCGTCGCCCATCGCGATCTGAGGCAAGGCGGGCTGCAAATCATCCGGCAGCGGGAAATTCTCCAGCGTGGCGTTGCCTGCGCAGCCCTGGTTGGCTGCCGCCGCCGCGTCGAAGGCGCCGCGTATGGCGTCCGAGAACGAGCGCTTCGCCGCCTCACCTGCCCCAAGCGCACAATCACTGGCCAGCGTCGAGTACAACTGAACGTTACCCGCCGGCGTTGATCCAAGTGGTCGCAGATAATTGTAGAAATCACATGCGCCGTCCGTGCCGTAGAAGCGCAGCGCTTCGTGCGAGATGCCCAGGCCTTGAATGCGCTGTTCCAGCACGGGGCGCAAGGCGATGGAGACGTCGCACGTGATGAACGTAATCGGCACGATGTGGCTCACGTCTGGCACAGTCGTCGGCGTGATGTAGCTGGCGTAGAGATCGTAAAGAAACAGGCAGTAAGTGCCCGGATCGTCGATCATGGCTACCAGGAAACTCCGCGTCGGTTCGCCAACCCCGTTGAGCAAGCCAACAAATTCGCTGACCATGGGTTCCGTGTTGGGCTGGCACTCCGGGAGATCCAACTGGCCGCCCTGCGTTGCGGGATTGAAGAATAAGTCGTCTATTTCTGCCTGTGCCGCAGCACACGGGTCCGGCTCCCCGATAATCGAGAGCGCCAGGAACGTCGGCAGTCCGTCGAGTTGAGGCACTAAATCCGGGCAGTTGCCCATGCGCGCGGCTGCTTCGCTCACTTTTTGCACGGCTGGAACCAGCAGCCCGATCCCTTGCGGATCGCTGGGCGGCGGCGCCAATTCCTGCGGCACGTCAGGCGCGGGCGCGGCATCCGCCTGGGGCAGATTGCTGCAATCGCCACCACGCCGCGTGACAAACCCCGCCACCCAACCGACATTGACCTGGAACCAAGAGCCATCGGCATTCTGGCCGATCACGGCGTAGATTTGCGCCGGGTCGAGTGCGCCGACGATCGCCGCCTCGGTGGTTGGCATCTCGCGCACGTTGACGTTGTCCGTGTCCAGCGTGGCGATCACGCACGGCCCGCTCGTTGGTAGTTGGGGTAGCACAACCTGCGGCTGCGGCGAGGGGGATGGCGCGCAGCCGCCGCTAGCGGCAGGTCCCGGCTGGTTCGGGCAGGCATCGGCATTGTCCGGGATACCGTCGCCATCGCTGTCGACAGTCTGCTGCGGGCAGCCGCCATTGTCACGTGGACCAGCCTGTTGCGGACACGAATCGTTCGCATCGGGCAGGCCGTCACCATCGCTATCGACCACCACCGGCGCCGTCACGGTGAACGGCGCCCGGTTCGACGGCGCAGCGCCGGCTGCAGTACAGAAGAAGTTGATCACCGTGCCCTGGGCTAGATTCGACGGCACGACGTAGCTGATTGAACCGCCCATCGTGCCAATGCTGACCGGCGCGCCAGAACCAATCTGCGCGAAGCACGTCCGCGCGCGGTTGCCACCCTGGTCGACGACATTGACCGTCGTGCCCGGCGGCCCACTGATCGGTTGCACAGCAACAATCGCCTGCTGCGCACTCACGAGGCCGGGAAAACTGATACTCGATAACATAATCAACACGAACAACAGGGGAACAAAACGAGGAAACGGAAGGAAATGATGCCGCATGTTTGCGCCCTCCATCTTTGACGGAAGTCATGGGCAAGGCACAACCGCTCGTTGTCATGCACCACCCAGGACTCTGCCATTGTAAGGGCAAAAGTCACGTTCGCGCCGTTTTTATAGCGCAAAGGTCATGTTTGGCCCGGCATACATGCGAATGCAGCGACATCCATGTCTACCTCGCCCCTTCTCGCACCTTGAACTGTGAACCGTGTACCGCGAACCCAGAACTGAGCACCGAGCACTGCGCACCATTCCGCCCTATCTCGGCACCAGATGATGCTCCCGGCAGCGCGCCTCGTAGTGTTCCTGCGCACCGATCATGATGATCGGATCGTCATAGCGCGCGGGCTGCCCGTTGACGATCCGCTGCGTCCGGCTGGCGGATTCACCGCAGACCATGCAGATCGCGTGCAGCTTCGTGACTTCCTCGGCGCGGCACAGGAGTTCCGGCATCGGCCCAAATGGTTCGCCGCGAAAATCCATGTCCAGCCCGGCCACGATCACGCGGATGCCGCGCTCGGCCAGCCCCTCGGCGACCGCGACGATGCCGTCGTCGAAGAACTGCACCTCGTCAATCGCGACCACCGTCGTATCCGGCAGGACGTTGTCCGCGATTTGAGCGGCGGTCTGCACCGGCTGCGCATCGAAGTTCTGCCCGCTGTGGCTGGCGACCGCCTGCTCGGTGTAGCGCGCGTCCAGGCTGTGCTTGAACACCTGCACCTTCTGCCGCGCGATCACGGCGCGGCGCACCCGGCGGATCAGCTCTTCCGTCTTGCCGCAAAACATGCTCCCGCACACCATTTCGATGCGTCCGGCATGATGGATCATACGAGTCCCCCTGAGCCAACAACCAACGGCTGAAACAAGCAATAAAAAAGCTCTCGGCGATCAGTTCTCAGCGATCAGCTCGGAGAGAACTGATCGGTGGCACTGACCGCCGAAAGCTGTCTGTTCAGGTCGCGAGCGGTTAGGCTTCGGCTTCCGCGTTCGACACGGAGTAACCGCGCTCGGCAAGCTGCTTCTTCACGTCGTGGATCAGCTTGGGGTTGATGCCCGGCGCTTCTGCCAGCTTGTCCTCGCCATCGCTTTCCAGGCGGCCCAAGAAGTCGCCCGCCGTCGCGATGCCCGCCTCGCTGAGCGCCTTGATGTAGCGCGAGTTCAGCGACAGTTCGGCAATCGGCAGCGTCAGCGGTGTCTTCGAGGCTGCGCGCTCTTCGGCTTCCTGCCGCTTGTTATCACGCACCTGCAAACGCTTGATGAAGCGGTCAACCTGCCCTTCCGTATCGACGATACGCTGCTCGCCGGTGTAGAACGGGTGGCACTTCGAGCAAATGTCGGTCTTGATCTCCGGCTGGGTCGCCCCAGTCACCCAGGTATTGCCGCAAGCGCACGTTACGACCGCATTCGGATACCAGGTCGGGTGAATCTTCTCTTTCATGTGTTCCTCTCTCGGCGCTGTGCTGCAATAGGTCACAGCGCGCTGACTAGAAACTGCGCCGATCTATCCGACGGCGCAGGACGCATGATCTTACTAACAATGCCGCGCTGCCCATCTTCGCCCAGCGCGGCAGTCTCATGTTCTATTCAGAAGGCTCGCGGCCACCCACCAGGCGATCCTGGTAGGCCTTCAAGCCGTCTTCGTCGCCCGCGGCCAGCAGTTTCGCCTGCTTCGGCCAGGTCGCCGCATCGCCAACGATGTTGACTTTGCCCTCGACTTTGACGATGCGATACAGATCGTCGGCGCTCATCTCAGCCACCTGCGCAAACGTGGTGATACCGGCGGCATTCAGCGTCTTCTCGACCTTCGGCCCGATGCCCTCGATGCGCTTGAGATCGTCCTGCCCCTCGGCCTTGGCCTTCTTGGCGCGCGGCTTGGGCGCGGGTTTCTCTTCTGGCTCGGCCTTTTCCTCAATCACAGGCACTTCGGCCTTGCCCTTGGCTGCCTTCTTCTCAGCGACGGGCGCTTCCGCTTCAACCTTGGCTGCTTTTTTCTCAGCGACAGGCGCTTCCGCCTTGGGCGCTTTCTCTTCGGCAGCCGGTTTCGCCTTCGGCGTCCTGGCTTTGACCACGTCGGCAATCGCGACCGGCGCAGCCTTGGGCGCTGCCGGGGTCACGGTCGTCAGCTCAGGATAGACGCTGATGTGACGCTTGCCGTGGTGCGGCTGTTCGAAGACGACGTAGCCTTCGGCCACCGCGTAAATCGTGTGATCCTTGCCCATCATCACGTTTTCGCCGGGGTGGAACTTCGTCCCCCGCTGGCGGATGATGATGTTGCCGGGAATGACAAACTGCCCGCCATAGCGCTTGACACCCAACCGCTGCGAGTTGCTATCACGACCGTTGCGGCTCGAGCCGCCGCCTTTTTTGTGTGCCATCTCGGTTGCTCTCCTCGACTAAGCCTTGATTGCATCGACGTGCAGACGGGTGTAGTGCTGGCGATGACCGCGCTTGCTGCGGTACTTGGTGCGCTGGCGATAACGGAAGACGATGATGCGCTTGCTGCGCCACTGCTCCACCACTGTGACCGTGACCTTCGCGCCATCGACGGTCGGCTGGCCGATAACGGTCTTATCGCCATCGCCGACCATGAGAACGTCGGTCAAATCGAACTGATCGCCGGCTGCTTGCGGGAGCTTCTCAACGTCAATCACCGCGCCTTCTTCGACACGGTACTGCTTGTTGCCCGTTCGGACGACTGCGTACATGAGGGGTAACTCCAATACTCACTTACCGCCGCCGGGCGCGCTGCACATCACAGATCCTGCGGAAAGAGCCGCACGGCGGGGAGATTGGATGCGTCAAACTGCATCACAATGTGTATCAATAAATAGCCGTTGAATTATAGGCGAGGCGACGGTCAGGCGTCAATTGCGAAATATACGTCTGATCGCACGATCACCGGATGAACATCGCATCGCCGAACGAGAAGAAGCGGTAGCCCTCGCGCCTGGCGAGCTCGTAGGCATTCAGCACGTGCTCGCGCCCGGCAAAACTGCTGACCATCATCAGCAGTGACGACTTGGGCAGGTGGAAGTTCGTGATCAGCGCGTCCACCACCCGCCAGTGATAGCCGGGATAGATGTAGAGCCGTGTATCGCCCTCGAAGGCGATCACAGGCCGCCACGGGCACAGGTCGCCGAGTTCCATCGCCCGCGCCGGATCGCCGCCCGCGCTCAGCACCGCCGCCGTCTCCAGCGTGCGCGCTACCGTCGTACCCACGGCAATCACCCGCCCGCCGCCGAGCTTGGTGTCGTTGATCAGCTTGGCATCTTCCGCCTTGAGCACCGCATACTCGGCGTGAATCTGGTAGTCGGCGATCTGTTCGACGTTGACCGGCTTGAACGTCCCCAGCCCGATATGCAGCGTGCAGTAGGCGAACTTGACGCCCTGCCGTCGCAGTTGGATCAGGAGATCCGGCGTGAAGTGCAGCCCGGCGGTTGGCGCGGCGGCGCTGCCCTCATCCCGTGAATAGACGGTCTGGTAGCGCTCCGGGTCGTCAAGATGGGTGTGAATGTAGGGCGGCAGCGGCGTCTCGCCGATCGTGACCAGATGCTCATTGATCGGCTGGCTGAAGCGCACGACCCGCTCTGACTCGTCCAGCACCTCGATCACCTCGGCCTGAATGTCGCTGCCATCGACAGCCAGCATTACGCCTGGAACGACGTTGCGCCCGCCGACCAGCGCCTGCCAGTCGGTGTCGTTGATCTGGCGCAGCAACAGGATTTCGACCGCCCCACCTGTCTCCGCCTTGTGGGCGTGCAGCCGCGCCGGGATGACGCGCGTATCGTTGAAGACGAGCAGATCGTCGGGCGTCAGCAGGTCGGCGATGTCGTGGAATGTCCGGTGTTCAAGCGCACCCGTCTCGCGGTCGAGCAGCATCAGGCGCGACGCATCGCGCGGCTCCACCGGCGTTTGGGCGATGTAGTGTTCGGGCAGGTCGTAATCGAAATCGGAAAGGTGCATAAGGTCGGGTTCTCAGCTTGTCTCACGTCGCCATCAGTATAAAGCCGAGCGCCCCAGCCCAACAGCCGCAAGCTGCCTAGCGTATCCAAGATTAGGCGTAGGGGCGCATCATGATGCGCCCGGCACTCGCATTTGCACAAAAGCCCGCGCGCAGATCACGGCCGGTTGATGATGCGCAGGATGATGTTGACGACAATCGTCAGCACAACGCTGATCAGGATCATGCTCACGATCGGCATCATGCAGGTGAAGCTGCCGGTCTCGATGCGGATGTCGCCCGGCAGATTGCCCAGACGGTTGAGAAAAGGCACGCGCCCGATCAGCAGGAACAGGCCGCCGATGACGACGATCACGCCGCCGACCAGCAGCAGAATGCGACCGAGATTCTGAAAATCCATACGTGTGTCCTCGCCCTATACTGGCAGCTCAATTTTCATTCTAGCGCGAGTTTTGCCGGTTCGTATTGAGCGTTTCGTCAGACCATCGCTCTCTCATCCGTGGTCGGCTGCTGTTCCGGGTGGCGGTTATCCCACCAATGAATGACTGCCTTGAGCGTCAAGATGAGACCGGCGAACATGAAGACAGTGAAGCGGCTGAGCACGCTGCCTGACAGCTCGATGGCGGTGATCAGGGCAATCCCGCCGGCGTGGAGCGCGTAGATGGCAATATAACGGAGAATGCCTGTGCTCGTAAAGCGCGTCGCCCGTGGATCAAGGAGCGTGATGATCAGGCCAATCGCACTGCCGTAGACAAAGCCATCCAGCCCGCCGATCACGATCCGGCGCCGCGTATCGGCCAACGCGACATCACCGATGCCCGACACCAACCAGCGCAGTGTATCTGCATCAATGACCGCGTAAACCAGCATGCCGAGCGCCGAGGTGAGATACATCGTCGCCAAAATGGTGCGCCAGTGGATGTCCCAGTCTTTGAACACGTGGATAGCGCCAACCACCAGCACCAGGACCAGCACCAGGAGCGTACCCAGGACGAGGTCCAGGCCGACCTGCGCAGAATCGCCTGCGGCAATTAGCCTGCGCAGGCCGAGCAGCAAACCACCGCCAAGCGAAAGTACGGGGGCGAGCAGCAGCGTAGATCGCAGTCGCGGGCCGCGGCCTTCAGATGTAGAACGTGTTCCGGCTTTCATGTGCCTCGATTTCTGTGAAGTCGGCTGCCATGACTCGATTATAAGATGATGTTGGGTCGAGAAACCTTGTGGCGCAGCGCGCATTCAAGCTTAGACTATCCGAGGGATATGCAGACAGTCCTGCGCTCGTTAGTTGCGTGCTCAACCGCCCGTAGGCACGGCAAGCGGCTCGTCCGCGCTTTCCGGCAGATCAACGCCGCTCTCGATCAGCTCGCTGACGAAGGCGGCGAACCGCGCGGCGGGCGCGCCATCGACGACCGCGTGATCGAACGACAGGGTCAAGTTCAGGATTTCGCGAATCGTGATCTCGCCGTTGACGACCCACGGCTTCTCAGCGATGCCGCCGACCATCACCACCAGCGAATGTGAGGGCAGCGCGACGCCCCACCCGCTGCCCTTGCCAAACATGCCGACTGCCGTCACGACAACCGTGCCGCGCGCCCGTTTCGCCCAGCGCGGCGTCTTCACCAGCACATACATGATTGGGCGGCGGATGAACCGTGGGATGCGCGCCAGGACACGCACGTACTGCGCTTCGCCGCCCGCTGCTTGCACCTTCTGAACGCCGCGAATTTCATCATGAAGCTGGCGCAGACTTTTGTGATTGGCCGCGCGAATAATGCGCCCAACCGGCGTCTTTTTGCCGTCCGCCTCAATTTCGACCATGGTGATGACATCGACTTCATCAAAAATGTGCGAGCGTCCCCGCCAATCGCGGATGGCGTGAACCTGCTTGTGCGCATCAACCGCCTGAGCGACGCAGTGGACAACGTAAGCCGTGAACGACAAGCGCTCGCCGGTGGTCTCCGCCTGCGCCTGAATGCGGCGGCGCGCCTCGGTCACGTCGATTTCGAGCAAGCCGATGATCGGGTCGGTCATTTTCGCGAGCCAACCGATATCCGTCTCGAGTTGGCGCATCAACGGAAGGGGTTCGATAGTGACACCTGATTCGGGCATGGTGCTGCCTTTCTGCTGCCGAGCCATTACCGCACATCGTCATCGACCGTCCATTCCACGACCAGTGTTAAACCTCACCCGACAGCGCTCGCATTTTTCACCAATCCGCGCCGGAATCAAAAAGAGCGCCCCCTACGGAGCGCTCTGCGCAGCCTCATCGTCCGCGCGTAGGTTACGCGCGCACAACCATCGTGCTCGCGATCTTGTCGTGCAAGCCCTGGCCGCGCTCATCGAACAGCGCCCACAGCCAGCCGATCATCAGCAGCGCGGTGTTGAGGTAGTAGCCGATGTAGCGCACCATGGCGTCGGTGTCGCTGATGGCCGAGCCATCCGTCTTGACGACGCGCAAGTTCATGATGCGCTTGCCCGGCGTCTGGCCGTCCTGGCGCGTCCAGAAGTACCAGTTGTAGACCAGCCCGACAATAAAGCCGACGATCCCACCCGCCTCGCGCCCCGCGCCGAAGAGCAGCGCAGCGATCAAGCCAAGCACGAAACCGTCGATGGCGATGGCGATAAAGCGCGCCCCAAAGTCCGCGCGATCATTCATGGTATTGACAGTCATTTTATTCACCCCTGTGTGCCTGTCATAGTCATGCATGTATACGCAGCCCGCGCGCAGGAGTTGCAAAATTCGTAGTCGGCTTTGGTCCAGGTACACCAGAATGAACGTAGGGGCAAGCCGGTGGCTTGCCCAGAGCGACCGACCAGGCAAATCTTGTCGTCGCGTTAATCCCCCAGGTAGTTGCCCAACTCGCGCCAGATGACGCCGCCGTCGATCATCGGCAGCGGCAGCAGCGCCGCAAGCGCGAGCAGGATGTTGGCCGCGCCGAAGAAGCCGAGCACGTGCCCGCCGAGGATCGCCGACAGAATCAGCGCGGCGATGCCCACCAGCACATTGATGATCGGGCCGCCGAGCGAGCGCGTCAGGTGAACACTCCCCGGCAGGGGCGCAGCCTCGCGCGGATAGAGTGTCGCGAAGCCGATCATGAGCGAGCGCACCTCGCGCATCGGCGGCGAAACACGCTTGCTGCTCAGGATGTGCCCGACCGTGTGGATGACCTGCACGCCGATGATCAGCAGGCCGTAGACCAGCCCCCAGATCACGCGCACGACCGGCGTCTCTAACGGCAGCAGCAGCCACGCCGCGATCAGGCCGAGCGCCAGCCGCGTCAGGACAAAGGGGATCGTCTGTGCCGTGCGTGTCCAGGGCAAGCCGAGTAGCGTGAACATCACGGGACGTGATGGAGCAGATTGTGACATGATTCACCTCGTCAGCCGCTATCGTCTATACCAGCATCGCGGCGCGCCTCGAGCGCCTGGCGCTGGCGCAGACTTTCCTCGTCGTTCGCCGCATCATGCGCACTCGCTGTGGCAATATGTGCATCGATCTCACTTCGATGATCGTAGTAGAAAGCCCACGCGCTGTGTACCTCGGCAGGCGTCAGGCCGTAATTCTCGCAGATACGCTCCATCGTCCATTCGGGGTCGTTGATGAACTGCGCCAGGAATTCGACCGTTACGCCTTTGCCGACAATGCGGTATTTATCGGACTCCGGTTTGCGCTCGATATAGTTGAGCGGAATGATTATGGGGTTCATGTGTGGACCCTCCACTCGTGATTATACCGTTCTACGTGACGTACAAACATAACGAGCGCTGAGGAAATTCATCGAAAATCGATGGGCGATTGGCTTTTGGCTAATGTGCTAATATGCTAATTTGCCAATGCACTTCTCACAGCCTCGGCGAGCGCCCGGTCAGGCGCGTGTACATCTGGTAGCCGATCCAGCGGAACGGCTCCGGCGGGATCGGCACGTAACCTGTCTGGTAGATCGGCAGGCCGCGCCAATGCGCATCGTCACGCGAATAGAGATCGGTCAGCACCTGCCCGGCGACGTTCGCCAGCGTCACGCCATGCCCACAGAAGCCAATCGCATAGTAGACGTTCTGATGCGCACCGCGCACGCCCATCAGCGGATTGCGATTGAGCGTGAAGCCGAGCGTCCCCGTCCAGCGATAAGCAATCGAGATGTCCTCGCTGCCCGGCAGATAGCCCGCCATCGTGTCTTTGATCTGGCGCATCATGCCCGCCGTCGACTCCGGCGCGCCGGGGAAGACCGTGCGATTGCGGAAGCAGTAATCGTAGGCCGCGTTGCTGCCGCCGCCGAAGACGATGTGGCCTTCGTTGGTCAGGCTCGAATAGGCGATGCGATCCAGATCGTCGCTGTAGCCCGCATAGCGCCGCCAGCCGAGCGCCGCCTGCTGCTCCGGCGTGAGCGCGGTCGTGGCGAAGATGTGTGAATGCAGCGGGAAGATGGCGTCGCGGAAATAGCCCAGCTTCATCGTGTAGCCGTTGGTCGCCAGGGCGATGGCTTGCGCCCGCACTTCGCCGTGCGGCGTCGCCAGCGTAATCGTCGCGCCTTCGCGGATGCTCAGCACCGGCGTCCCCTCGTAGATAGCGACGCCCTGCTCGATCAGCACCGGTCGCAGGCTGCGCACCAACTGCGCGCCGTTGATCTGCCCCGTGTCCGGGTCGAGCAGCCCACCGCTGACGCCCTGGAGATCGAGATGCTGCTTGAGCGCCGCCGAATCGAGGTACTGCGATGGGATGCCAAGCTGCTGGTGATATTCCGCCTCGGCGTGGGCGGCTTCGGCGCGCCGCGCGTCGGTGTAGACCGTCAGCGTGCCGTCGCTGCGATGGCTCACAGGCAGATTGTGCCGCTCGATGATCGCCTGGATCATGCGGATGCCCGCGCTGGTCATGTCGTAGACGCGGCGCGTCATCTCCGGGCTGTGATCGGGCATGCTGGCGAGCCAGTTCAGCATCAGCCCGCCGTTGCGCCCGCTCGCGCCGTTGGCGAGCGACTTCGCCTCCAGCAGCACGACGCGCTTCTCAGGATAGCGGCGGCTGAAGTGGTAGGCCGTCGAGACGCCGGCGAAGCCACCGCCGATGATCGCCAGATCGGCAGTGATATTCTCACGCAGCGGCGCGCCGGGGCGGTAGTCCGCCGTCTGGCTCACCCACAGCGATTGATTGTCGTCATATTCTGCGCGCTCCGGGAAGATGCGACCAGCGGCCGGCCAGGTCAGCGAGGCGAGCCGGGTCGCGCCCAGCAGCAGATTATCAGAGAGGGTTCGGGCAGGCGCAGGCGACGACATGTCTTGATGATCCTAACATTCAGGAGTGTGGGAGTATAAGCGGGCAATTGTAACGCTCGTTGGGGTATTCCGCCGCCCAATTTGAACCTCAAAGGTGATTCCCTCACTGCACGAGGCTCGAAGCCTCGCGCTGGATTCTTGAGTAAGCCCCATGGAATGGGGCTGCGCTTACACATCACTGGATACGAATTTCGCAAAACAGCCATCTTCCAGATGGCTTCCAACCTCGCCAGGCCGACCGTTCGACGGTCGGGCGTTGGCTCACATGTGCCCTACTCCTCGAACAGGCGCGGCTGATCCGGCAGCGGATTGTACGGGATGCCGAGATGCTCGTAGGCGATGGCTGTCGCCATGCGCCCGCGCGGCGTCCGCTTGATGAAGCCCAACTGCAGGAGATACGGCTCGAAGACATCCTGCACGGTCGAGGAGTCCTCGGCGACTGCCGCCGCAATCGTCTCGACGCCGACCGGCCCGCCGCCGTATTTCTCAATGATCGTCCGCAGCACGCGCAGGTCAGTCTCGTCCAGCCCCAGGTGATCGATCTCCATCAGGTTAAGCGCCTCGCCCGCCACCCGCCCGGTGATAATGCCATCGGCGCGTGCCTGGGCGTAATCGCGCACACGGCGCAGCAGGCGCAGGCCGATACGCGGCGTTCCACGAGCACGGCGCGCGATCTCGGCGATGCCTTCCGGGCGCGCCTCGACGCCGAGCATTTCCGCCGCGCGGGTGATGATGTGCTCCAGCGCCGCCTGATCGTAGAAGTCCATGCGGAAGTGGACGCCGAAGCGATCCCGCAGCGGCCCAGCCAGCAGCGACAGCCGCGTCGTCGCGCCGACGACGGTGAAGCGCGGCAACCGCAAACGCATCGACTTCGCGCCCGGCCCCTTGCCGATGACGATGTCGAGCGCGAAATCTTCCATCGCCGGATAGAGCACTTCTTCGACTGCCCTGCCGAGCCGGTGGATCTCGTCGATGAACAGGATGTCGTGCTGCTTGATGCTGGTCAGGATCGCGGCCAGGTCGCCTGCACGCTCGATGGCTGGGCCGGACGTGATGCGGATGTTGACCTTCATCTCGTTGGCGATGATGTGCGCAAAGGAAGTTTTGCCCAAGCCAGGCGGGCCGTAAAACAGCGTGTGATCAATCGGTTCGCCGCGGCCACGTGCCGCCTCGATGATAATCTCCAGATTGCGCTTGACGCTGTCCTGGCCGATGATGTCCTTGAGGAAACGCGGGCGCAGGGCAATATTGTCGCGCTCGTCAGGCAACTGGTTTCCGCTGACCGCGCGCAGCGGCTGATCCGACATCCATGCCACTCCCATACTGCAAAAATGTTCTAACGTCCCCATTGTAACATCAAAGTTGAGCGCCACGGGAAGAAGGGGGAAGTTGGTGCTCGGTGCGGTAAAGAGGTTATGTGGGACGAGGTTCAGACGAGATGCCGACAGCCGGGATTGATCGCCTTTTTTCCCAGCGCCTTCAGTGCGCTTGATTTCGTCTAGCCGGGCGTTTCAACGTCCGGCGGGCGTTCGGTGCTCGGTGCTCGGTACTTGGTACTGGGTTCAACAGACACGACACAGTGGTTATCTGCCATAAAAGCTAAAAGCGAATGGCTATCGGCCAAAGGCTAATGGCTCAAAAGCCGAAAGCTGACCGCCGAAAGCCAATGCCAACCGCCAAAATACAACCTTTGATGACGCCGAAATACAACTTTCGGATGATATGGAACTTTTCCATCCGGAGTAACGTATAACTAACGACGAACAGGATGCAGATGCAGAACAGGTAATCGCAATGTTGAACTTCTACTCCCCCGAACTCACGCTGAAGATGGTTCATGAGCAGACCGAACGCGCGACGAAGCAGGCATACTGGCTGCACCAGTTGGCTGACTACGCGCCGTCGGCAGACACGGCCAGCGAGGCATCGGCAGTCGTTCACAAACGTAACCTCGTCGCTCGTATAGTCGAGCGCATCGCAGGCAGCGAGCGTGACGACGAGGCGAATGCCTAGGCCCCACCGCGCCGGAGCACCCTCCGGAAGCATAGTAATGCGGTAGGGTCATCACTCAGCGGAGGGGGCGCAGAGAGCGCCCTCTTTTCATTTCCGCCTACTGCAGAGGCCCCGCAGCGCCAGCGGCAGAATCAACGTCGCCAGCACCGGCCACACCCACACCAGATCGCCAGGGCCACCCGCGCCCGTCCGCGCCTCGACGCGCCGCATGTGCAGCAGCCGGTACTTGGCGGTAGCCTGCGCCAGCTCGTCATCGCTGAGGCTGCGCGGATCGACACCGACCAGCGGCGCGACCATGCCGCTGCCCTTCAGGACCTCGCGCATCAGGCGCAGGCGCTCCGGGTGCTCGCTCACATCTTCGGCGACTGCCGCCCAGCGATCATCGCCACACCAGATCTCCACGTTCGGATCGGCCAGGATGTTCTGATACCAATGTGAGCCGCTGCCAAACCCGGCGGTGCAGTAGATTTCGCCATCCACCTCGGCATAGTTGACCGGCGTGCGGCGTTGTTTGCCCGTCTTGCGCCCCGTATGGACAATGACCATGAAACGCCCGGTGACATCCGGGTAGACGCCCATCAGCGGGCCAATGCCCAGCCGCCAGAGGATCAAGACGAACTTGTTGAACCGCTTGAACACCTCGCGCAGTTCGGCCTCGGTCTGTGGGCTGAGGGTGCTCATAGTGACCTCCAGAATCATGCTGCCAGATTCCCCCTCTTTGACTATAGGCGTTCCTTCGCGCCGCGTCGCCCGCAAACGTCACCCATTTCCCCTGACCTTTATCCCAGTATGACGGCATGAGCGTCAAAATGCCTGCCAATCTGCTGCGGTCTTTATTCCGCAGACAGACTAACCGGGGCTATTATCTAATGTGTATTATGACGCTCAATCAATTGGGGGCATGGGGGTGTTTGGTGCTCAGTCCTCGGTGCTCGGTACTTGGTACTCAGTGCTTGGTTCTCAGTACTCGGTTCCAGGTTCAGAGTACGCCGGACTAGACACATGATTTGTCTGCCAAAAAGCTAACGGCTAAAAGCTAAAAGCCAACCGCCGTTCAACGAAAGGAAGGGCAAATGGCGCGAATTCTCTGTATCGAAGATGATGGGGCGATGGTCAATCTCGTCGAAATCATCGTCAGCAAGATGGGGCACGAGGTCAAAGGTGCACAGAACGGCCGCGAGGGACTCGCCCTCGTGAAAAGCTTCCGTCCAGACATGATTCTGCTCGATCTGATGATGCCCGACATCGACGGCTGGGAGGTCTACCAGCAGTTGAAGGCCAACGAAGAAACGCAGCACATCCCGGTGATCGTCGTCAGCGCACGCGCGCATCAGACGGACAAGCTGATCGCGCTGCGGCTGGCACACGTGGACGATTACATTACCAAACCGTTCACGCCGGAGAAACTCCGTGACAGCATCAAGAACGTGCTGGCCGAACGTTCACTGCTCTGATAAGGGGCACAGGTCGATGAGGATTCAGCCATTGTCGTTGCCGTATTACGCAATTCAGCGTATAGTTTGACAAACTTTTAGAGCCTATTGCGCCATAATCTACGCGCCGATGCTTCTGCATTTACCACGGGAGTCGTCCATGACGAAGCCAATCCGCACGATCCGTTTATTGATGATTCTGGCCGCTGTGCTGATCGCCTTCGGAGCGATGACCGCGCAGGCACAAACAAATCTCTTGCAAAATCCCGGGTTCGAGCCGCCGTTTGTCAATGTCGGCGGCAACGCCCTCGTGCAGGTCGCCCAGGGCTGGACACCCTGGCACGTGCCACAGGGCAGCGGCGATACGTCGTCGCAAAATCTTGAGCCGGAGTATTATCCCTCGTCCGATGTCTCGAACGGCCTGGGCGTGCCGCGCATCCGCAGTGGCACCGACGCCCAGCAGTATTTCACCTTCTTTGGCACCCACACCGGCGGCGTCTTCCAGCGCGTCACCGGCGTCACGCCCGGCACGGAACTGCGCTTCAGCGTCTTCGCCTACGTCTGGTCATCTTCGTTCGATGACCCGGATGTCAGCGAGGAAGATGGCGGCGTGCTGCTCCAGGTCGGCATCGACCCGGCAGGCGGCACTGACGGTCAGAGCGCGAGCATCATCTGGTCATCGGCCGTGCCGCTCTACGACGCTTTTAACCAGTACGTCGTCACCGCGACCGCCAGCGGCTCTGCCGTCTCGGTCTGGGTGCGCTCGATTGTCAGCTTCCCGGTGCGCAACAACAACATCTACCTGGACGACGCCGCGCTGACGGCGACCGGCGACACATCACCAACGAACACGCCGGTGCCACCGACCAATACGCCCGTCCAACCGTCGAACACACCAAAGCCACCGACGAACACGCCCGTCCCGGCATCAGCGACGCCGGTGCCGCCCACGACAGCGCCAGCGACGGTAGCACCAGCAACGGTAGCGCCAGCGACTGGCGTGCCACCGACCAGCGAACCGGCAACCGCTGTACCACCCACCACCGTGCCACCGACGGCTGTGCCGCCCACCGCCGTTCCGCCAACCCAAGTCCCGCCGACGAGTGCGCCGCCGATCACTATCGTTCCACCGACCGCCGCACCGACGACCGTGCCGCCAACAAATACGCCTGCGCCGAATGAAGTCTTCCCCGGCACCATCATCCACACCGTCCGTCCGGGCGATACGGTGGCGCGGCTGGCGGCGCTCTATGGCAGCACGATCCAGGCGATCATTGCGGCCAACGGCCTGAACGAAAATGCGCTCATCTTCGTCGGCCAGGGTTTGATCATCCCGGTGCGTATTCCCGCCCCAGCGACGGTGACACCGACATACACCCCGGCAGTGATCGTCGTGACGGCGACGCCGGCGCCGACAAGCGCCGGGCCGGGTGTCCCGCCGCCGCAGACCGGCACGACGACCTACGTTGTGCGCCCCGGCGACACGCTCTACCGCATCGCCGTGCAATTCCGCACGACCATCCCGGCGCTGCTTCAGTTGAACCGCATCACCAACCAGAACCTGATCTTTGTCGGGCAGGTGCTGACTGTGCCCGCGCCGGGTGCGCCACAGCCCCAGCCGCAACCGCAGCCGCAGCCGCAAACCTACCGGGTGCAGCCGGGCGACACGCTCTACCGGATTGCGCTGCGGCATGGCGTTTCGCTGACCGCCCTGATTCAGGCGAATAACCTCACTAACCCGAACCGAATCTTCGTCGGGCAGGTGCTCATCATTCCATGAGTTCATGGCGCATCCTTCGCAACGCCGCGAACGATGACATTGTGCTGGCGCGAGTCAAACTCTGCGCCAGCATCTGGTGTCACTTCAAAGGCTTGATGCTCACGTCCAACCTGCCCGAAAACGAAGGCCTGCTCTTCGTCACTGGGCAGGAAAGCCGTGTCAACACGACGATCCACATGTTCTTCATGTTGATGTCCATTGGCGTCGTCTGGCTCGATTCGAGCGGGCGCGTGGTCGATAAACAACTCGCGAAGCCGTGGCGTCCGGCCTATGCACCGCAGGCCCCGGCGCGGTATTATCTTGAGGCCAACGTCAGCATCCTGGATCGGGTACAGGTGGGCGATGTCCTCCGTTTCGACGAAACCGCAACTTAATCACGCGCGCCGCTGGGTGGCGTTCGCGCTTTTGTGTCTGCTGTGTGCGTTGCCGATCGGCCTGCCGGTCGCCACGGCGCAGGATCAGACGACGCAGCCCGGCCTGACGATCCACGTCGTCCAGCGCGGCGAGAATCTGTTCCGCATCGGCCTGCGCTACGGCATCTCGGTCGATGATCTGGCGCGCCTGAACGGCATCCTCGACGTGACCAACATTCAGGTCGGGCAGCGGCTGCTCGTGCCCGCCGAGCCGGGCGCACCGGTCGAGGCCGCGCCGCCCGCGCCCGCCGAGCCAGCCCCGGCAGCCGCCCCGCCGCCCGCCGATACAGCGGCGCTGACAGACATGCCCGACCGCGTCTGGCACATCGTCCTACCCGGCGAGACGATGTTCAAGATCGCCACGCAGTACGGCGTCACCGTCAACCAGATTACCAGCGCCAACAGCATCGGCGACCCCAGCCTGATCTATCCCGGCCAGCAGCTTTTGATTCCGGGCGTCGAGCCGCCCCGGCTGACCGTCGATCTCCCGGCGAACGTGGCCGACATCCGCATCCAGCCGCAGGTCTTCGTCGCCGGGCGCACGGGCATGGCCGTGTTGGCAACGCGCGCTGCCGCGACCGTCACCGGCACCTTTGCCGGGCTGCCGCTCGTCGGTTCGACCGACGATGCGCGCCTGGTTCACGTCCTCCTCTTCGGCATCCCGATCAATACGGCGGCAGGCGTCTACCCGCTGGAGATCGCGGTCGATGATGGCACAGGCCCAACGAGCCTGACCATCAATGCGCAGGTCGTTGACGGCCAGTATCACACCGAAGGCATCACCATCCCTAACGACCGGTTGGCGCTGATCCAGAACGATGTCAATGCCGCCGAAGCCGAACTCGTGCGCCAGATCATGGCGACCTACACCCCGGTGCGCATGTACGACGGGCCGATGACGCTGCCGGCTGCTGCCGCCATCACCTCGCCGTTCGGATCACTGCGCTCGTACAACGGCGGCGTCTTGCAGAGCCTGCACACAGGCACGGATTTCGCCGGTGCGCCGGGCACCGCGATCTACGCGGCGGGCAGCGGCCAGGTCGTCTTCTCCGGGCCGCTCGACGTGCGCGGGCTGGCGACGATCATCGATCATGGCTGGGGCGTTCACACTGGCTACTGGCATCAGACCGAGAGCTACGTTCAGGTGGGCGATTACGTCAGCGCCGGACAGGTGATCGGCACCATCGGCAGCAGTGGCCGCGTGACCGGCCCGCATCTGCATTGGGAGCTGTGGGTGAATGGTGTGCCCGTTGACCCGATGCAGTGGGTGCAGCAGACGTTCCAGCCATGATCCAGCGTCTTTTCCGCCGCCCGCCGACTGCCGTCCCTCAATCACCCGCCGTCTCTGAGGCGGTTGAGCGCTGCGAGCATGAAATCCGCGCTTACGAAAAACGCTATGCCGTCACTACATCAGCACCGGACTGGCAGACGCCGGGCGAAGTTCGCCACGTCGAAGGTGATGTCTGCGGCGCGCGGCTGATCTGCGAGCACGCGGTCGTCACGCTGACGTGGCTCACACCGGACTGCCTGCGCGTGACCATCACCCAAGACCGACATGACGGACAAGAGCCGCCCGCTGTCTTCCCGCCCCTGCGCGCCGAGGTGGCGACGCCCGTCAAGTGCGAATTGGACGACGGCGCGGAGGTGGTGTCGCTGCTGACCGAGACCGCCGTCTGCCGCGTCGATAAACGCGCCTTCAAGCTGCGTCTGGAGCTGGCGAACCGCGGGCTTACCTATGCCGAACTGGGCGGGCCAGCCTGGCAGCCAGGGGCGCGGGCGCGCCTCTCGCTGGAACTGCGCCGCGATGACCGGATCTGCGGGCTGGGCATCCGCGACGCTGCGCCGGACTTGCGTGGGCAGCGCGCGCCGCTCTGGAATGCCACGGGCGAAGGCAAAGCGCGCTACACTGCGCCGGTCATCGTGAATGTCACGCCCACGTCAGCCGGTGCGCTGGTCTGGCTAAACCCGGCGCGCGGCACGGTCGATTGCGGCGCAGGCCGCTCCAGCGAACTCGTGATCGAAAGCGAAGACGACCGGCTCGACTACATCATCTGCATGGCAGCAGATGCCGCCGCCGCCGTCGCGCGCGTCACCACCCTGTTCGATCCGTTGACCCTGCCCCCCGTGTGGGCATTAGGGTATCAGCATCGCGAAACGGGTGTGCTGCCGGACGCGCTGGAAATCGAGCAGATTGCCGCCGATTACCGCCGCAGCCTCGTCCCCTGCGACGTGATCCATTTCGGCGTCAGTCTCATGGACGCAGGCCGCCCGTTTACCGTGGATGCCGAGCGTTATCCCGCCGCCAGAGACGTGATCGACAGGCTGCATGAAGGCGGTTTCGCCGTTATGACCGACCTGCACCCGGCGATCCGCAGAGATGAGACCTACCCGACCTACCTGAACGGCACAACCCGCAGTGCCTACGTCAAATACCCGGACGGCACGGTTGTGCATGGCGCCGCCCTGCCCGGTGTCTGCGCCTTCCCAGACTTCATCCGCGCCGACGTGCGCCAGTGGTGGGTGGAACAGATGGCGGCGCTCGTGCGCCTGGGCATCGACGGCTTCATCCAGGAATATGCCGAGCCGACGATCCTGCGTACTGCCGGTCCAAACAGCCTGCCGGATGCCGCCCAGCACGGCGACGACACCCCGGTTTCGCACGTGCAGGCGCATAACCTCTACGGTGCGCAAATGGCGGCGGCGACACGATCCGCGCTCGAACAGCACAGCCCGGTGCTGCGCCATCACAACGTCATCACCTCCGGCTGGATGGGCAGCAGCGCCTTTGGCTTCGGTTGGTATGAAACTGAGGACGCCGGTTGGGAGATCGTGCGCTCAAGCATCCGCGCCGCGCTCAACGGCGCGCTCTCCGGCATCCCGCTCGTCGGCGTCACGGCGAAGACCATCGGCGCAGACGACGGCGAGCGCTTCACCCGCTGGCTGCAAGCCGTCGCCCTGCTGCCCGGTTTGAGCGCCGGGCGTCCCTGGATGCACGGCCAGCCGTATGCGCTGATCAACCGGCTGACGCTGGAGCTGCGCTACCGGCTGCTGCCCTATCTCTACGCCTGCGCTGCTCAGGCGCGCGAGTATGGCGTGCCGATCATCCGCCCGCTCTGGATGGCCGACCCGGCGAACGCGCAGTTGAGCAAGATCGACGACGCCTACATGATCGGCGAGCATCTGCTGGCAGCGCCGGTCATCACGCCGGATACCCACGAACGCCGCCTGCATCTGCCCGCCGGATATTGGTACGATTTCTGGACGCACGAACTGCACGAAGGACGGCAGACGATCACCGTGCCCGCGTCGCTGGAACGGCTGCCGCTGTTCGTGCGCAGTGGCACAGCGCTGCCGCTCTGGGAGCCGATGCAGCACGTCAAGTCCTACACGCCGGAGCAGATCACGGTGCGCATCTATCCGGGGGATGGCGAGACGGCGCTCTATGAAGATCATGGCGAGGGCACGGCCTATCGCCACGGCGAATACCGCTGGCTGTATTTCACCTGCGAGTGGGACACGGACATGCGCTTTGCCGTGCGTTTTCGCGTGGCGGGCACCAACTTCTTCCAGACCTATCGCCGCATGTTGATCGAGATCGTCGGCATCAACACCGAGCCGGTCGAGGTGCGTCTTGACCGCCAGGGTGCGCCCGTCTGGTACTACGACAAAGGTCGCTTAGAAGTGCTCACCGACGGCAATTTCAGCCGGATCGAGGTCGAGTTTCACGCCGATCCGCAGAGCGTCACGCGCAAACGACGCGGTTGAAGGCGATTGGCTTGTCTGCCGCCCTGAGCAGCCGGCCCACCCTTGCCGCCGAAACTGACTCACGAAAAATATCACAATATTGCCGAACAATTGACAGATACCTATAATCCCCTCCGATGTGGAAAGTATCTTACACATCTGCCTGCTAAATTACGTTCTGACTTGCAAAGGGGGCTATGATGCAGTTAAGTGCGCCGAAAGTAATCACGTTCATTATTTCGCTGGTCGTCGCGATTCTGGCCTTGATCGGCTTCCTCGCGCCCACTGTCCCGCTTCTGGGATCGTATCCGTTCTGGATTCTGCTGATCGCCTGGCTGATCCTGGCGGCGGGCAACCTCCTGGAAGGCGTCTAGTTCGCAGTCGTCATGTGCGCGCACCGGCGCGGGCGTGACATCAACATCAGGTAGGAGCGCACACTCATCAGAGGTGCGCTTCTCTTTTGCGCTCATTCTGCCAGTAACGCCGTCACCTGTGCGATGCGGCGCTCCAGAAAGGCACTTTCGGTTGTATTCTGGCAGAGATACAGCGCATTTCAGCCTGCGCGCGCACACGTGAGGTTGATCATGTTTTTCGGGCAGGTCTGCACACAGGCTGGCCGCCCGTATTGTTGGCAGCCGCTCGGTCGAGATTTAGAATTCTATCTTTCTAAAGCGCCAGATCGCCACCGCGTTAAAGACGATGATACAGACGACTGTGCTCACGATCGGCAGGAGCGATGGGACTGGCTGTTCGGTCGCGAAGGCCATCGCCAGGGACGGGTTAGGTGGCGTGAGCGCTATGACCAGGCTGTACGGCAGCACATCCGAAAAGCCCTGCAGAATGCCCACGATGAACTGGTAACCGAAGGCGATCAACAGCGGAATGCCGAGGACCGCGCCACGATTGTCGAAGATTACACTGAGCATGAGTGTGAGCGACAGGTAGAACAGCACATAGAGCGCCAACATCGCTGCCGCCAGCATAAACCCGAGTGCGGGCAGCGGTGCGCCCTTCGACGCCGATAGCTGCACGTAAGCGATCACCGCCTGCAGCCCGACTATGATGATCAGCATTGAGACAGTTTGCGCCAACAGCTTCGCCAGAAAGACTGACGTTCGTGAAACGGGCTTGGAGAGTACCCAGGCGAGCGTACCTGACCGTTTCTCGTCCAGGATCGATTCCTGGGCCATGATCGTGATCCCGGTTGCGGCAGCCATGCCACCAACCATGAAGAATACTTCAAGCCCTGTCTGGTAGCGCGTTTGGCTCAGGGCTGTCAGCGCTTCACGTTCCGAATCAGACATGTTCGCCGGCGTCCGGGGCGCAGACCAGAGGACCGCCGCCAGCAAACCATTGATGATCAGCAGCCAGATGATCGCCTGTCGCAGCCAGACGCGTGTTGTCCACCGCTCGCCGTTTTCTTTGCGAAACATATTGGCGAAGCCCATGCGCCAGCCGTGGGTAGTCACCGGGTTCAGCGTCGCGCGATTAGTCGCCATGCTGGTTATCTCCTACCATGCTCAGGAAGACTTCTTCGAGGTTGTGTTGTTTGCGGCCAAAATCGGTCACGTTGATGGCGCGGTCGCTCAGGACAAGGCGCAGCAATTCGGACTCGGCTGCCGTCTCATCTGTCACGCCAACGTCCCAGCGGGTGATGCCGTTCGTGCGTGTCTCAGTCAGCGAGGCAACCCATGGCTGACTGCGCATTGTCGCCTGTGCAGCCGTGGTATCGCCCTTGAGCGAGAGCGTGTAGACCACACCATGATCTGCCCCAGCCAATAGCGCTTCAATCGGCGCTTGCGCCACCAGCTCGCCGTGATTGAGGATGGCGACTGTATCACTGACTCGCTGGACGTCGCTCAAGATGTGTGTCGAATAGAAGATGGTCGTGTGCTTGCGCAGCCGTTCCATCACTTCCAGCACATCGTAGCGCCCCTGCGGGTCGAGTGAGGCCGCTGGCTCGTCGAGGATCAACAGATCGGGATAATTGACCTGGGCCTGGGCAATACCAAGCCGCTGGCGTTCGCCGCCAGAAAAGCCTTTGGTTGGCCGGTCAGCCTTGGTCTCCAGGCCGACGAGTGTCAGGGTTTCGTCGATGCGCTGCTCGATCTCCGCCGCCGGCCCCGTATAGAAGAAACGGGCTGTAAAACGCAGAACTTCGCGCGCGCTCATGTGCTCGTAGTAACGCGGATCTTGCGCCAGATAGCCAACCCGGCGGCGAATCTCGACGCTTTCGCGCTGGATATCATGGCCAAAAACGGTGGCCGTCCCGGTCGTCGGGGCGGCAAGGCCAAGGAGCAGCTTGATTGTAGTCGTCTTGCCCGCGCCGTTTGGGCCGAGAAAGCCGAATATCGAATGCTTGGGGACTTTGAGATTGAGCGCCTTCAAAGCGCTCTCCCCCTGATAGCTCTTCCCAAGCCCAAAGGTTTCGATCACGTAAGAATTCTGATTTTCTTCCATTGCCGGGTCCCCTGCATACTGAACGCCTCATGTCTGGATGGACGGTCACATTCGGGCGGTGATCGTGGAACAGCCAACCGCCAGAGCGCGTAGCGCACTCAATAAAAGGCCGTGGATCATGGCTAATATAAATCGTAATACGAATGATGATGGGGCCTTAGTGTTGAAACTCACGTCTGAGGGGGAAATCTATCCTGTCCAGACGGCGCGGAGACTGGCTAAGACTCGACCAGCGCCACAACTTCTGCGATGCGGCGCTCCAGAAAGGCGCATTCGACCGCGTTCTGGCACAATTCGAGGGCGCTGCGGTAGGCCGTGAGAGCATCGCCATAGCGCGCGGATCGGCGCAGAAGATCGGCGCGGGCGGCGTGAAAGAGATAGTAGCGCTGCATGAAGGCGTCTTCACCGAGCGCCTCCAGCCTGTGCAGACCAGCCTCGCAGCCAAAGGCTTCCGCCAGCGCGACCGCCTTGTTGAGTGCGACCACTGGCGAGGGCACGCGGCGATAAAGTGCGCCATACAACGCCGCGATCTGCGCCCAATCGGTCGTCTCCGACGAGTCGGCCTGGGCATGGAGCGCCGCAATCGCCGCCTGGATCTGATACGCGCCCGCGCGCCGCTGTGACAACGCCCGATCCAGCAGCGCGATCCCCTCGGCGATCTCCGCCCTATCCCAGAGCGCCCGATCCTGCGCTTCCAGCAGCACCAACTGCCCCTCGCTGACGCGCGCCCGCCGCCGCGCATGATGCAGCAGCATCAAGGCCAGCAAGCCGAGCGACTCCGACTCCGGCAACAGTTCCGCCAGGATGCGCCCCAGGCGGATCGCTTCGACGCACAACTCATTGCGGATAAGCGCGTCGCCCTGGGCTGCGCCGTAACCCTCGTTGAAGATCAGGTAGATGACGGCCTGGAGCGTCTCCAACCGTTCGGGCAGCTGTTTGAGCGGCGGCACGTCATACGGGATGCCCGCGTCGCGGATCTTGCGCTTGGCGCGCACGAGCCGCTGCGCCATCGTCGTCGGCTCGACCAGGAAGGCGCGCGCAACCTCCGGCACGGACAGGCCGCCGATGGTGTTCAGCGTCAGCGCAATCTGCACTTCGCCTGCCAGCGCCGGGTGGCAGCAGGTGAACATCAGCTTGAGCCGCTCGTCGGGGATGGTGTCGATCAGGTTGCTGTCGGCGGTTTCGGCGGCAGCCAGAGCGTCGAGGATGGCCGGGTCGTGGGTATGCTTGCGCTCGCGCCGCAGCCGGTCGAGCGCCTTGCGCCGCGCGGTCACGTAGAGCCAGCCGGACGGATTGTGTGGGATGCCGTCGAGCCAGCGTTCGAGGGCGACGGCGAACGCATCTTGCAGCACGTCCTGCGCCAGCTCGATGTCGCGCAGATCGGCGATCAGGGCGGCGAGAATCCGCCCTGATTCGTCGTAGAAGATCTTCTCAATGGCTTGCGCAAGCCCCTGCATCGTCACTCAGTCGGATAGATCATCACCGGACGGATCTCAATCGAGCCGTATTTTACACCGGGGATCTTGCCCGCCCATTCGACCGCTTCATCCAGGTCTTTGCATTCCAGGATGTAGTAGCCGCCGAGGAATTCCTTCGTCTCGGCGAACGGGCCGTCGGTCGTCACCAGCTTGCCGCCAGACTGGCGCACGGTCGTCGCCGTCATCGGTGGTTGCAAGCCCTCGCCGGAGACGTGCACGCCCTTCTGGCGCACCTCGCTGTCGAAGGCGAAATAGGCCGCCATCGTCGCATCCGCATCCGCCTGCTGCACGCCGGCGATCAACTGCGGATCGGTGTAGATCAAGAACATGTACTGCATGAGTGCGTCTCCTTCTGCGCATTTCCGGGCGAACGATTTCGCCGCTCTATGGAGTAGACGCATAAGCCCGTGCCAGATCGACAACCTCCGAACATTTGCTCGAAATTCCGTCCACCGCTACCTGAGGTCGTACTGGGCAATCGGCCGCACCTCGACCGCACCCGTGCGTACCGCCGGGATCTTGCGCGCCAGCGCCAGCGCCTCGTCCAGGTCTTTACATTCGATGACGAAGTAGCCGCCCAACTGCTCTTTCGTCTCCGCGAACGGCCCGGTCGTGACCACGATCTTGCCGCCGCGCCGGCGCACGGTGCGCGCTTGCGCTGTCGGCTGAAGCTCGTCACCTGCCAGCATGATGCCGCGCTGGCGCGCCTCCCGCGCAAAGGCAAAGTACTCGTTGAGCACCGCCTGCCGCGTCTCCGCAGTCTGCCGGGCTTCCGCCGTCTCGTCGCCGTAGATCAAGAACATATACTGCATTATGTGCCTCCTGAGTTCAAGCCAGCGCCGTCTGCGCTTATGAAGGAGACGCAGGCCCGACGGACAGATCGACAAAACGACACGTTTTACGAACCGTCGTCAGTGCCGATCATGCTCGCCAGCGCCGCCGCGTAGATTTCGGCCTGGCGGCGCGCGCCCGCGGCGGTCTGATGCACCTGATCACCCTGGTAGTACGCGCCCTGCCCCATCTCCGCCGCCAGATCGACCACCAACGCGCCCGTGTCCTCGGCAATCTGCGGGATGAGCGCGTTCTGCTCGGCGATGGCGCGCAGCATCGCTTCGGCCTGCAAGAGCGAAGGATCAGCGGCGAGCGCGGCCTCGGCAGCGGCCGTGTCCCAGGCGAAGGTCGAGAGCACGACGCGCGCACCCGCCGCCTGCCCCAACCCGGCGATGCTGCGCAGATTGCGCTCGAAATAGACTGGCGGGTTGGCATCGAGCAGGTCAAGCGGATTCGTGCCCGGTTCCGGCGGGCAGAAGCCGGTGTGCTGTAAGCGGTCAGTGAAGATGGTCGGATCGTCCATCCAGCCAAGGCGCAGCGCCAGCAGCCGGTAAAGCGCGCTCGGCGGCATATCCTCGCCCGTGTACTGCCAGATGCCGCGATCCAGCCCCATGCCGACCAGCGGCGAGTCGCTGGCGTAGCAGGTCGGATCCTGGAACATGCGCACAATGGCGTCATTGATACCGTGGTAGACGATGATCGCGTCCGGCTCATGTGCCAGCCCGCGCGTCGCCAGGTTGACGGCCGAGTCCAGGCTGAAGTAACCGGGCGCCCCCAGGTTGACGACCTCGACCTGCGCATCACCGTAATCCTCGCGCAAGCTGCGTTCAAGCTGGCGCGGCCAGCTCTCGGCCTCGGTCAGGCCGTGGCCGTAAGTCGTCGATCCGCCGAGCGCGACGATCCGGTACACCCCGTCCGGCTTGGGGACAGCGACGGCTTCACCGCGATAGCCGCGCTCGTTTACGTCATCCAGCGCGGGGTTCGGCACGTAGTTGAGATAGGGCACGCCGACTAACTGCGCGGTCTTGGCGTCGATGGTCCCGCGGTCGTAAATGTACCGGATGCGATCCTGCTCGCTGCCACGCGCGTCGAACCAGGCGCGCACACCGAGTTCGAGCGCGATCACCGCGAGCGCCAGCCCAAAGATCACCAACATGAGATTGAGCAATAGCCGCCTGGACACAGATCACCCCTCCGACCGGGAAACGACGACCATCAGCGAGAGCCGTGGGCAGGCGTCAGCGGCGGCGGACAGGGCGTTCATTCCCACGCTTGAAGTTCCCGGTTGCTTTTGCCAACACCAATTGCAGATCGTGTCCGTCCAACCCATCGAGCTTGTCCAGCAGCCTGCGTGCTTCTGCGCCCGCCAGTGTCTTGACATGCCGCTCGTGCCAGAACAGGCGCACCCGTTGATCTTTGGTCACTTGAAAGGAAAAAACCTCGTCATCCAAGCGATGACGCTTGTCAACCTCGTCCACGCCTGAGAACTCCCATGCCGCCTGCGAACGAAACATCCGTCTATGATAGCCGACAAACGCCGATCTGATCACACCGCGTCATCTCCAGCAAGCGTCGACGCCCGCACATCACTCCGTCATGTTCAGGCGCGTGATGATCTTGGTCGGGCGCACGCGGATCAATAGTTCGCCAGGGACGGCATTGCGCTTGCCGAAGGCTTCTGCCTTATCCACGCCCATGTAGCGCCCGCCAATGGCCGTCGCCCATTTGAGCAGCTCGTCCGGCGCAGCATCGACAATCTCGGCCTCGCCCTCGACCACGGCGAACGAGAACGGCGGCGCTTGATCGTCAACACTGATGGCGACGTAACGGCTGCGGCGCAGATTGGCCGCTTTGACCGTCGTGTGCCAGGTCGTGAAAATCAGATCGTCGCCGTCGAGCACGAACCAGATCGGCGCGACATGCGGGCGGCCATCGGCGCGCACGGTCGCCACCTTGCCTGTGCGTGTGCCCTGCATCATGAAGGCGCGATATTCCTCCGGCGTCATGTCGCGTGCCATCAGCGAGTCTCCTCTTGAGTGCAACTTCCGTTACTATGACAAGTGTATCTCCTCCCCTCATTCCCATCCCCATTGCGATGGGGAGGGGAAGAACCGTCAGGTTCAGGGGTGGGGATGCGGTATCCTGCTCACCCCTCCGAGCGCACGCCAACCTCGTCCAGATGGCGCAGCAGATCGTCGGGGTCTGCATAGACGCGATACGCGCCCGCGCGTTCGAGTTCCTCCTGGCCGTAGCCGCCAGAGAGCAGACCGACGCCGAGCGCCCGCGCCCGCCGCGCCGCCAGCAGATCCCAGACACTGTCGCCAACGACGACCGAGAGATCGATGGAGATGCCCAGCCGCTCCGCCGCCGCCAGGAACAGATCGGGATCGGGCTTGGCGTAGGGCACGAGATCGCGCGTGACGATGGGCACGTCTTTCGGCACGTCGAGCAGCGCGAGCACGCGCCCGGCGGACTCCATGCGCCCGCTGGTGGCAATCGCCCAGGGAACGCCGACCTCCGTCAGGCGTGCCAGCAGCGCCTTCGCGCCCGGCAGCGCCCGCACCTGCGACGCGCGGCGCGCATACGCCGCCGCGTGAAGCTGCGGCAGCCGCGCCGCCTGCTCCGGCGTGACCGGGGTGCTCGTCTCGCGCAGCAGCGCGTTCATGAACAAACCACCGCTCATACCGATACGCCGGTGAATGCGCCAGACAGATAGCTCGATGCCCGTCTCTTCCAGCGCATCGCGCCAGGCCAGCACGTGCTGGTAGACGCTGTCAACCAGAGTACCATCCAGATCGAAAAGAAAGGCGATGTCATTCCGCATAGTCCCGCTCATGCCAGTTGCTCCTGCTGATGCCTGCATGAGTTAGACGATACCGAATTCCCGACGCGCGCGAAAGCACCGGTAATTTAACATCCGGATAGTCTCAACGCGCAAACGGGCCGATCAGTTCGGGTTGGCTGCCCACCCAGGCCTTGAGCACCGGCTGATCCAGCGGCGTCTGCCACTGCTGCCACGTTTGATCGCGATAGAAGTGCTGATCGAAGGCGGAGAACTTGTCGATCAGCGGGCCGCGCAGCGGCGGCGGCATCACGTTCAGCGGATTGAGGATGTAATCGCGTTTGTCCAGGCGAACGCGCACCTCAAGATGCAGATGAAACTGCTCTTTGAGATCGATTTCGCCGAGGAACGTATCCGGGCGCACCTGCTGGCCGACAGTCAGATGGCGCAGGTTGGTGATATGCCCGTAGGTGACCGTGAAGATGCCGACCCTGATGCGGACGGTGCCCGGACGGTAGGCGTTGCTGTTCGGCGAGACTTCGCTGACGATGCCGTTGGGCAGGCCCGCGCGCACGACCGACGGCGGCTGATTGCGCCCGGTATTGCCGAAATCCAGCCCGCCGTGCAGCCCCTGGCAGTAATTGTAGCTGGCGCGACGGCGCTCGTTCGCCTGTTGACGCAGATGCGCGGCGAAGCGCGTGTTGCCGAAATAGTGCAGCCAGGTTGTCTCTGCCAGTGGCACGGGCAGCGCCACGAACAGCGGCGGCAGATCGAGCGTGGTCGCTGCGTCAGGCAGCGTGATCGGTGGCCCGGCGTGCTGCAAGCCCGGGTTGTCGCTCAACGGGATCAGGTAGATCTCCGGCTTCGTGACTTTGCCCTCAATCGACCAGCCGGCTTCATGCCTGCGCCAGACGTAGCCGCCCGCCGTGACCGGCTTCGGCTCGACGATGATGCGGTCATTGAGCTGCAGCATCTCAGAGGCGCGGACGCCGACGCTGTAAGTAGAACGAATCGACAGCGGCGGATCGACCACGACATAAACCGACTTCGCTTCATGGACAGAAGCGCCGACAGATGAATAAGGGAGCGACATGGTTGGCTCCGAAGGTGCGGAGAGGGTCTCACCCCTATTCTTAGCGTAGCGGTTCAAATAAACAAGCAATTGCGCTCGTGCAGGACATCTCAGTATCGCAACAAGTCTATCGTCATTGGCTATCACCTAGATCGGTAAGTCCGTGCAGATGGCCGCTGCCGCAAGAAGTTGCCGGTGAATAAATAGAGCGCACCCCAACGGATGCGCCCTCGTCTTACGGTTAATGGCTAGAGGCTATCGGCTGATCACGCCTCGCCGTAAGCCTTGTCCAGCGCCTCAAAGTTCGTGAACAAGAAGTGATCGTGATAGTAGTGAATCCACAGGAACGACAGGATCGACGTGTAGTAAGCGATGTCGAAGTTCTTGTTCGGGTCGATGTCGGGGATGATCACGCGGGCCAGGATGTAGACGATGCTGAAGACGATCACCGAGCCGATCAGCATCATCGTGCTCAGCGCGAACAAGCCCTTGCTGTCCTTGGTCGCCTTGGCGAAGCGTTCGACCAGCGGCGCGCCCTGGAGGTCGCCGTACTGCTGGCGGATCTTGATGATGTAGAACGTAATCGCCAGGTACTGGAACGAATGCCACGTGTTCATACCCTGGAAGGCTGTGTCCATGTTCGGCAGCGCCGGCACGGTGAACGACACCAGCACGGTGAGGGTGATGAAGACCGTCTTCGGCCAGTTGACATAGCCGCCGCGAATCTCGCGGATCGTCTTGGCGATGAAAGCGACGAGCGCGATACCGAAGACCACGGCCACCGAATAGAAGAACCACTCCGCCTTGAAGAAGCCGGGGATGACCTGGCCGAGATCGTTGACGCCGATCCAGAAGTTGTCCTGGCTGATCTTGTATGCCGCTAACGGGAACAGACAGGTGAGGATGAGCGCGTAATCGATCAGGCGGGCTTGCAGGCTGACCGCACTCCCCTTGCTGACGACACGGTGCTGCTTGTGGTTGTAGAGTTCGACAATATATGTCACCTGATGCAGCACGTGCGTCGCCGCCCAGAAGAAGAAGACTGTCAGCAGCAGCCCCAGGTTGAGGAAGGCCAGCGAGACGACGATGATCGGGATGATGATCGACGAGCGGATCAGCATTGGGTAGCGCTGGCGGAACTCGCCGTCCAGCCCGGTACGCAGGAAGGTGGACATCATGTGCGGCCCGCCGATGGCGACCGCGACGAAGCCATTGACGAGATTGCGAGCGACGTCCTCGTGCATACCCAGGTTCAGGCCGAGCAGATAGAACAGGTACGGCAGCGGAACCAGGATAACACTCATCGTGATGAACATCAGATCCCAATTGCGGCTGCGCAGCCAGAACTTGTCCGGCGCAGCCGTCATCGATCCTGCGCCCGGCATCCGAGCGCCAAGTACGGCCATTAGTGCTCCTCCTATCCTTCAATCGACGTTTATTTAGCGTCGCTAAAGAATTGTAGCTGAAGTGCCCTGGGCGATGCAAGTTTCCGTTTTGCAAAAGACGACTGCGGATGCTGGGCAACGTCCGTCCAGGGCGGTATTTATTCACCTTGCCGTGAAGAGGGGTTCTTGGCGGCGGCGCGGACGGCATTCTTGCCGTCCCTACGGCTGCGTTACGTCGTGGTAGGGACGCCATTCTTGGCGTCCGTCCCCAGAATCTGCCTGATTTAGTAGGGGCGCATCATGATGCGCCCCTACAGACACCCAGAGACCCTTTATAACCCGTGGTTCCTGATTCATGCGATTGCCCTGAATCGCGCCCTTTCCCGATTGCGCCTGCCCGCAACCGCAAGTGCCTCAAAAAGGCGGACATTTGCGTCCTTTAGCTACCGAACACCGTCTTAAGGGGGTCGGAAGTCATTCAAAAGGATGATTGACATTTTATTTAGGCTAGTCTAAATTGAGACCATCAAAGTCTAGCTACGAGGTGGAAGATGCTTCAACTATCCGAAATTCTCCTGAGCGGCGCGCTGCTTTCGCTGGCAATCGGCGCGGTCATTCTCACGTCACTGATCGTCAATCCGCGCATCTGGCTCAACGACTATCCAGAGCCGATCCGGCAGGTGGCCCCGCCGCTGACCAGCAACGAGAAGCGGCAGCAGTACGTGTTCATGGTACCGTTTCTGCTGGCGTTCCTGCTCGTGCCCTATTTTTCGACGCGTGCGTTCGCGCAGGCCGGGGACGTGTCCTTTCTGAGCGCCTATGCTCATGCGTTCCTGGTGCTCAACATCGCCAACCTGTTCGATGCCGTCGTCATCGACTGGCTTTTCCTCAGCTTGATGAAGCCGCGCTTTGCCATCATTCCGGAAGCGTGGGGGTATTTCGGCCTGATGGATGCGCGCTGGCAGGTGCGCAATTATCTCAAGGGCGTCGTCTTGTGCGCCGTTCTCGCTGCGCCGATTGCGTTGGCAGCGACACTCATCTGACGAAGAATCAACCAGGCGAGCGCGTGTCCGGCTCGCCTTCAGACCGCCTACACGACCGTCCCGAACAGTGAGCCGACGATGGCCGTCGCTAACATCGCCAGCGCCCCCCAGAAGGTGACGCGCAGAGTCGGCTTCAGGACAGGCGCGCCACCCGCGCGCGCGGCCAGCACACCCAGCACCGCCAGGAATACCAGCGAGACTGCCGACACGATGATCACCAGGCTCGACTCCGGCGCGATCAACACAACCAGCAGCGGCAGCGCTGCCCCGACAGCGAAGCTGGCCGCCGATGCGAGCGCGGCCTGGACCGGGCGCGCCGCCAGGTTCTCAGTGATGCCGAGTTCATCGCGGGCGTGCGCGCCCAAGGCGTCATGCGCCATCAACTGCCGCGTGACCTCCTCCGCCAACTTGGGTTCGAGGCCGCGATCCACATAAATCTGCGTGAGTTCCTTCACTTCGGCGGCCTCATCAGTTGCAAGCTCCTTGCGCTCGCGGGCGAGATCGGCCTGCTCGGTATCCGCCTGTGAACTTACCGAAACGTACTCCCCGGCGGCCATCGACATCGCCCCGGCCACCAGCCCGGCGATCCCGGCGACCAGGACTTCGCTGCGCCCAGCGCTCGCAGCTGCCACCCCGACGACCAGACTCGCCGTGGAAACGATGCCATCATTCGCGCCCAGGACTGCGGCGCGCAGCCAGCCAATCCGCTCTGTACGATGAGACTCACGATGTGTCCTGCCCATGATATTTCTCCAACCTTATGCGCGCAATAATCGCGTCTGAGCCATGCTGTTCGCGTTGAGTATAGTTCGGATTGTGAGGAGCAGGGGTCATCGCATCGGGAGGAATGGCAGACAGCGTAAACATCGTCGATCCCTAGTGCAGACTCCCCACGCATCCGCTATAATCATCCAGGTTCTGTTTCGTGCAAAACCCAAACAGTCCTCTATTGTGCATTAACGGTGTACCCGATCAAACAAGGGGAAAACACGTATGACGTTCATCGAGAATATTCACGCGCGCGAAGTCCTGGATTCCCGTGGTAATCCGACCGTCGAAGTCGAGGTTTATCTCGCAGATGGAGCTATGGGGCGCGCCATCGTGCCCAGTGGCGCCTCCACCGGCGAACACGAAGCGCTGGAACTGCGTGATGGCGACAAGAACCGTTACGGCGGCAAAGGTGTGCTCAAGGCGGTTCAGGCGGTCAACCTGCAACTGGCCGACACCCTGCGCGGCATGTCTGCGCTGAGCCAGAAGGAAGTTGACGAGACGATGATTGCCCTCGACGGCACGCCGACCAAGAGCAACCTGGGCGCGAACGCGATCCTGGGCGTCTCGATGGCGGTCGCTCATGCGGCGGCCAACAGCCTGCAAATGCCGCTCTACGCCTACCTCGGCGGCATCCACGCCCACCTGCTGCCCACGCCGATGATGAACATCATGAACGGCGGCAAGCACGCGGCCAACAGCACCGACTTCCAGGAATTCATGATCATGCCGGTGGCGGCGGGAAGCTTCCGCGAGGCGCTCCAGTGGTGCGTCGAAATCTACCAGGCGCTCAAGAAGATCCTGCACGACAAGGGCTACCCGACCAGCGTTGGCGACGAGGGCGGTTTCGCCCCCAGCCTGGGCAGCAACCAGGCCGCGCTCGACGTGATCATGGAGGCCATCGTCAAAGCGGGCTACAAGCCAGGCGACCAGATCCGCATCGCGCTCGACCCGGCCGCCTCTGAGATCTACCGCGACGGCAAGTATCACCTCGACATCGAAGGCCGCGTCCTGAGCGGCGAAGAAATGGTCGATTTCTGGGCGGAATGGGTGCGCCAGTATCCGATCATTTCGCTCGAAGACGGCCTGGCCGAGAACGACTGGGAGAACTGGTCGCGTCTGGTGGCAAAGATCGGCGATAAAGTCCAGATCGTTGGCGACGACCTGCTCGTGACCAACGTCGACTTCGTCAAGCGTGCCATCCGCGAGAAAGCGGCCAACTCGCTGCTGTTCAAGGTCAACCAGATCGGCTCGCTGACCGAGGCGCTCGCTGCCGCGCAGCTCAGCCAGCGGCATGGCATGACGGTTGTCACCAGCCACCGCAGCGGCGAAACCGAGGACACGACGATCGCCGACCTGGCCGTCGCCATGAACGCCGGGCAGATCAAGACCGGCGCACCCGCGCGCACCGACCGCATCGCCAAGTTCAACCAGCTCCTGCGCATCGAAGAAATGCTGGGCGACGCCGCCGAATACGCCGGGTTGAAGGCGTTTACGAACCTGAACCTGGATCTCTAGGGGATGGTGCTCGGTACTCAGTGCTCGGTACTCAGTACTCGGTGCTGAGTACTGGGTACTTTTGGGTGCTTAGTACTCGGTACTGAGTACTGAGTACATAATTTACAATGCGGGAAGATACGCGGCAATCATCTAGCTAAAGGCTAGTGGCCAAGCGCTAACGGCTATCAAGAGAGCGACACATGAGCAACATCAGCATCGACCAGAAGCGCACGAAAATTGTCGCCACACTCGGCCCGTCATCGCGGGACGAAACTACCCTGCGCCGGTTCGTGCGTGGTGGCCTGAACGTCGCCCGCATCAACTTCTCGCATGGCGATCACGAAGGTCACAGCAAAGCTATCGACGACATTCGCCGCATCGCCAAGGAAGAAGGCTCGGTCGTGGCTGTGCTCTGCGACATCCAGGGGCCTAAGATCCGCATCGGCAAGATCGCCAAAGAGCCGCTCGTCCTGGAGCCAGGCGACACGATCACACTGACGCTGGATTCGGCGGATGGCAGCAACAACGTCGTCACGCTGCCGCATCCGGAGTTCGTGCGTGACATCAAGGCGGGTTCGACGCTGCTCCTGGACGATGGCAAGCTCGAATTCACGGTCACATCCGCGACCGCAAGCTCGCTCATCTGCCAGGTCGTCGTCGGTGGCGAGCTGACCTCGCGCAAGGGCATCAGCGCGCCAGACAGCCGCCTGACTCTAAGCGCAATCACCGATAAAGATCGCGCCGATGTGCAGTTCGCGCTCTCCAAGGGTACGGAATATATCGCCATGTCGTTCGTGCGCTCTGAGGCGGACATCCGCGAGATGAAATGGCTCATCCGCCACCTGGGCGGCCATGCAGCCATCATCGCCAAAATCGAGATGCGCGAGGCGCTGGACAACATCGAGTCGATCATCGCCGCTTCAGATGGCATCATGGTCGCGCGCGGCGATCTGGGCGTTGAGACCCCGGCGGAAGAAGTGCCCTTCCACCAGAAGCGCATCATCGCCCTGTGCAACCACGCGGGCAAGCCGGTCATCACGGCGACGCAGATGCTCAACTCGATGGTCGATAACCCGCGCCCCACCCGCGCCGAAGCCAGCGACGTTTACAACGCCATTATCGACGGCACAGACGCGGTCATGCTCAGCAACGAGACGGCGTCGGGGAAGTATCCCGTGCGCGCGATCGAGGTGATGGCGCAGATTGCCAACATCGCCGAGCAGCACATCACACCGCCTCACTTCCCCATCATCGACGACCCGCTCACCGACGAGCGTGAAGGCATCGAGACAGCGGCCGACGCCGTCTGTATCGCGACGACGCAGATCGCGGACGCGCTCGAATGCAAAGCGATCATCACGCTGACGCTCTCCGGCTACACCACCCGCCGCGTCGCCCGCGAACGCCCGCGGACGCCGATCATTTGCGCGACGCCGAGTGAACTCACCTACACCCGCATGTCGCTCGTCTGGGGCGCGATCCCGGTGGCGGTGCGCGAGTTTACGACCATCGACGACATGCTGCGGATCGTCGTCCGCGCCGCGGTGGATGCGCACCTGGTCGGCATCGGCGACCGCATCATCATCATCGCCGGTGTACCGTTTGGCGTGGCGGGGCAGACGAATTTCCTCAAGATTCACACCGTGGGCGAAAGCGGCGAACTCAACAGCGAATAGCTAGCGGCAGCACTGGGCATTTTCGACGGCAATTTCTGATACCATACGGGCATGATACCGATCACACTCGAACACGTTCGCGCGGCGCTCGCGCTGCCGGATTTTGATGTTGACGCGGCGCGCCTGCACATGGCCCCGGAAGGGCGGCGCATGGTACCCGCGCCGCCTGCCAGCGCCAAACCCGCGGGCGTGCTCATCCTGCTCTATCCCGGCGGCGCTGGCCTGCGTTTCGTGCTGACGCGCAGGCCGGAGTCGCTGCGCCAGCACAGCGGGCAGATCAGCTTCCCCGGCGGCAGGCAGGATCGCGCCGACGCGACCCTCGCAGACACAGCCCTGCGCGAAACCTGCGAAGAACTCGGCCTGTGCGATCCCAGCATCGCCCTGCTCGGCAGCCTGACGCCGCTCTACGTGCCGCCGACCAACTTCCTGGTCTACTCCGTCGTCGGCTACCTGCCTTCACTGCCGCCCTTGCAGCCCAATCCGCTCGAAGTGGCTGAAATCATCCATGTCGATCTGTCCAGCCTGCTCGATCCGGCTGTGCAGCAGCGCGAACCGTGGACATTCGCCGGAGGCACGTTCGACATCCCGTTCTATGCCTTTGCCGGGCACAAAGTCTGGGGCGCGACCGCGATCATGCTCGCCGAACTGGAGATGCGGCTGCGCGCCGCCGTCGAAGCGTGAACTCAGCCCACAGACTGTCGCTGGACGAGATATTCGGGGGTGGGAATCGACATCCGCTTGTCGTAAACAGAATCTAGCCAATATACGTTGCGATGGATGGTGGTAGCGGCTTTTGCATGGCTCTGAAGTAGATAACCACCTTCCCCAGGAAGATCAACATCGTCTGAGTATAGATGTCGAGTTGGCTGAGGACGGAGCGGATCGAACCATTGGTGCGATCAACCATCTTTTCTAGATCGCTCTCGTCAAGCCGGTTCAGTACATCTTCCATTTTTCGGTCGAGTTGCGCGAACCAGCGGTTCAACTGCGCGAGGCTGGTCGATAGCCCAGGTTCATCATTGCGGTAGGTCCAATCCTGCTTGAGCGTGATCAACGACTCAACATAAGCATGTTGGTGCTCACCCAACTCCTTGAATAACTCCCCCAGCGTGAGGTTGTCACCGCCAGGTACGAATTGCAGATCGGCGTCCCTGAGGCGCTCCAGAGCACCGTTGCGCATCATGTGGCAGCCTACAACATACGATTTGATGTCCGTGAGATCGTTAGGCATCTGGCACCTTTGTCTATACTCATGGGGATTTGGCGGATCATGGCATATGGATCATAGAGTTACAGATGATCGGATGTCTGGCTTTGGCAGTAACCGGGCTGGGTCGTTTGCGTCGTCGGCGGGTCAAACTGCGCGATGGCACATGTTTTGTCGTACCGTGAACAGCGAACACCAGGCTGGCGCTCTCCTCATCCCCTCGTTCCTCATCACCTCATCACCAGTATTCGCACCGTGAGCCGTGACCCAACTGAGCACCCTCTTCTGAACCCAGAACTCAGTACCCAGTACTCAGAACTGAGCACCGAGCACTGAGCACCCTCTCCCCTAGTTCTGCAAATACGCGCTCGTATACGACCCCTGCACGCCGAGCAGCTGCGCCGGGGTGCCCGCGAACAGGACGCGCCCACCCTTGTGACCGCCCTCCGGCCCCAGGTCGATGATCCAGTCAGCGTTCTTGATGATGTCCAGGTTGTGCTCGATCACGATCACCGTGTTGCCCGTATCGACCAGGCGATTCATGATCGCCAGCAGCTTGCTGATGTCCGAGCGGTGCAGGCCGGTCGTCGGCTCGTCCAGGACGTAAACGCTGCCCTTCTTGTGCAGCTCGCTGGCGAGCTTGATGCGCTGGCATTCGCCGCCGGAGAGCGTGCTCAGCGGCTGGCCGAGCATCAGATAATCCAGCCCGACATCGCTCAAGGCTTGCAGCGTACTCGCGACTTTCTTGAGGTCGAAGAAATCGAGCGCCTGCTGCACGGTCATGTCGAGCACGTCGGTGATCGACTTGCCGTTGTACAGGTAGCCGAGCACCTCGTCCTTGAAGCGTTTGCCGTCACAGACCTCGCACGGTGACTTCACCTCGCCCAGCGCCGCCAGATCGGTGTAGATGACGCCCAACCCCTGGCAGTTCTCGCACGCGCCCTCGGAGTTGAAGCTGAACAGTGACGCGCTGACGCCGTTGGCCTGCGCGAAAGCTTTGCGAATGTCGTCCATGATGCCGGTGTAGGTCGCCGGGTTGGAGCGCGTTGACGTGCCCACCGGCGTCTGATCGATGACAACGGCATCCGGGTGCTGCTTCAGGAAAGCCTGATGGATGAGCGAGCTTTTGCCGGAGCCAGCCACCCCGGTGACGGCGGTCAGCACGCCGACGGGAATATCGATGCTCACGTTTTGCAGGTTGTTGACCCTGGCATTGACGACCGGCAGCCGTCCCGCCGGTGGGCGAAAAGCGTCTTTGATCGACAGCGTGCGCCGAATGTGCTGCCCGGTCAGCGTATCGGCCTCCAGCAGCCCGGCATAGCTGCCTTCGTAGACGATGCTGCCGCCGCGCGCCCCGGCGAACGGCCCGACATCGACCACGTGATCGGCGGATTTGATCACGTCGGGATCGTGCTCGACCACGATCACCGTGTTGCCCTTGTCGCGCAGCTTTTGCAGCAGTTCGTTGAGGCGATGCACGTCGCGCGGATGCAGGCCGATGCTCGGCTCGTCGAAGATGTACATCACGTCGATCAGGCTGCTGCTCAGATGCTTGACGATCTTGACGCGCTGCGATTCACCGCCGGAGAGCGTGTCGGTTTCGCGGCTGAGCGTGAGATATTCCAGGCCAATATCGATCAGGTGCTGCAAGCGCTCGGCCAGAGTCGCGACGATTGGGCGCGCGACCGGGTGATCAATCGCGCGGATGACCTCGATCAGCTCGTCGACTTCCATCGCAGCCAGGTCGGCGATGTTATAGCCGTCGATCTTGCAACTGAGCGCCGCCTGGCTCAAGCGCGCGCCCTTGCACAGCGGGCAGAGCCCAAAAGTCATGAACGGTGCGACCGTCTTCTGCGTGCGCTCTGACATCGTCTTGAGATCGTTGGTGATGTATTTGCGCGTGAATTTGTCGATGATGCCTTCAAAGGTCAGGTTCACAGAATTTCCCGCGAATTCGGTTTTCACTTTGATCGGTGGGCTATACAGGAGACGCTCCATCTCTTCATCGGTGTAATCCTCAAGCTTTTTGTCGTTGTCGAATAACCCGGATTGGGTCAGGAAATTCCAATCCCATTTACCGACTGCATAGGCTCCGAACAAAATTGCGCCGTCATTCAATGACTTTGAGGTGTCCAGAAACTTGTCTAGATCAACGCCGATCTTGCGACCAACGCCGCTGCATTCCGGGCACATGCCTGCCGGATCGTTGAACGAAAAGACGTTGGCATAGCCGACGTGCGGCTGGCCAACGCGCGCGAACAAGCGTCGCAGCACAGCATAGATGTCCGTGATCGTGCCCACGGTCGAGTGTGCGCCGCCGCCCAGCCGTTTCTGATCGACGATGATCGGCATACTCAGGTTTTCGATGGCATCGGCGTCCGGCTGCGCGTAGCGGGGCAGAAACGCGCGCACGAACATGCTGAAATTCTCGTTCAAGAGACGCTGCGCCTCATTGGCAATCGTGTCGAAGACAATCGACGACTTGCCCGACCCGGACACCCCGGTAAAGATTGTGATTTTGCGCTTGGGAATGCGCAGCGACACATCCTTCAGATTGTTCTCACGCGCGCCCCGGATTTCGATGTATTCCTGACTCACAAAAATCTCCTCGTCTGACACCAACAATCGCCAAAGACAGAATTGTGTTCGCGAACGCTTTCGGCATATCTGTATATGCCGGGGGCGGCCATTTTGTGACGGCGCGCGGCGATGATTCCGCTCAACGAGGGCTGTATTCTCAACTTGAGGGGGATACGTCCGTGAGTGCCAGCCCTTCGCGCAGGCTACCGCGCCGCAGGCGGTGAAAATGGGTGGCCATTTGCTCCGGCGTGTACGGCGGATGCTTCTCGATCCACCACATCATTAAGCCCATCTCCGACACCGCCAGACAATTCGCCAGCACATCAACAGGCAGGATGAAACGCACGCCGGCGAAGGTCGCCGCCAGGTAGGTTGCGATCTGCACTGAGTGCTGATCGCGCATCTGCCGGTGGATGACTTCCGCATCTTTGCCAAAGTAGACCATGCGCAGGACATCTCGCGTCGCCCAGTGATAAGCGTAGACGGCGACCATGCGGTCGGGCGGATCGTCGGCGAACAACTCCACGCGCGTGAGTGGCGCACCGGCGATACGCGCAATCTCTGCCCGGTGCGCCTGGCGATAAAGATCCTCTTTGCTTTCGAAATGCAAATAAACGGTCGTCCGGCCTACGTTCGCGCGTTCCGCAACATCCTGGATCGTGAGCGCGTCGTAGTCGCGCGTCTCCAAGAGTTCCATCAATGCGTTTTGCAGCAGTTCGCGCGTTCGCTGCACCCGCCGATCTTCATTCACGATTGAACACCTTGCACCTTTTGTTCAGTATCCGACACACGTGCGCGCCTGTTTATTGCTGTCCGCGGCGTTCGCGCCTATGGTGAAGTCATCGCAATTGAACAGGAGAAACCCGCACATGACTACCTTACAGACGAGCCTCACGACTCACAGCCAGAGCCGGCGACATGCCAGGCAAAACGGGCGCTTTGCCGTCGGCCTCGCCCTGATCGTCTTTCCGATTTTATCAATCTTCATCTATGCGTCACATCCGAATCTGCTCAGTCTGCAACCCGTTCATGAGATCGACGCCTGGATCGCCGAATGGCACGGCAATGCGCCGCTCCATTTCAGTCACGTACTCATGTTGTTGTGCGTGCCGCTGCTGATCGCGATCACCACCGAGTTGATGACCATGCTGCGCGCAAAGGGACGCCCCTACGGCTTTGTCGGCGGAATCCTGGCAATCGTTGGTGCCGTCTTCCTGGCGGCGGATAAGGGCGCGCTGTGTCTGGTGACAAGCGCCTTTGACACCCTCTCCGCGGCTGAGTTCGCGCAGATCTACCCGGCCATCGCGGCGATGAAGGGGATGCAGGGCTGGCTGTGGCTCGTCTATGGGCTGGTACTGCTGCCAATCGGCTTCATCATCATGGGCATCGGCTTCTACCGCACCGGCGTGCTCCCGCGCTGGCAGGCCGGGCTGCTCATCGCCGGGTCGGCACTGCTGCTCAACCCCGACATCGAGATCATCAGCGTCATCGCCTCGGTCTTGCTGGCGTTCGCCCTCGTCACGCTCGGCCTGCGCCGCATCCGAGAGGCCGTATCGGCATAGCGCTGTCAGCAGTCCACGGGCAGACATGCCATGACAGAACGGGCGGCCAATGTGCCGCCTGTGTCGATTCGACCGATCACCACCCCAGGGCTTCCGGGGCTTCCTGAAAGAGCGCGTTCAGTTCCGGCACCTGCGCGTGCAGGCGCTTCATCTCATGCCAGACCGTGGGGTGCGCTGCCTTCTTCAGGCTGTCGATGCGCTTCTGCAATTTGGCCGCCGAATCCCCCAGGTCGCGCCGCCGGATATAGGCCTCCAGACGGTCGCGGTAGCTGTCGTAGGCTTCCTGGCGCGCTTCGGGCAGACTCTCGCGGTTGAGCTTGAGCACGTCGATGGTGTACTGAGTGCGCTGTTGCAGCGCCAGCGGTGCGCCGGGGTCCGGCAGCAGAAAGAATGTATCGAGCAAATCCAGAAAGAAAAGCTGCTCGACAGCTTCCGTGCGTGGATTGAGAAAGACCGGCTCGCCTGCCTGCGGCGGCAGCGGCGGTGCGCCCGTCGCCCGCATGAGCGGCATAATCGCGCCTGTCGCAGCATCGATCACAGCGTACTGGTCGCTCTTGCCACCGTTGCACGGGCCACAGGCATACAGATAGTTTTCCCAGGTGAACACGGCTTCGGGATAGAAATTCTTGGGTTTGATATGCTCGACCTCGTCCGCAACCGAATCTTCGCAGTACATGCAGCGCCGCGCGCCAGCACACATCTCCTTGAGCGCCGCACGCACCTGGCGAAACGTTTTGTTCGAGCGCCCGCTGCGCGAACTAAAGCGCGTTTTGGCGGCGTCCACCCTGGCGGCGAAATCCGGCAGCGCGTCGATCTCGTGCTGCCACGCCAGAAGCTGCGCCAACACCTCGTCCGGCAGCACGTGATCAGGAATGCGTCTCATTTTCGCTGGCGGCTGGTGCTGGCCGCGGTCGGCATGACGGCGCGCAGGGTTTGCTGCTCTGAGGCTTCCTGCGCGGTCAGGCTGCCCTGAAGCTCCTTCATATTGAGTTCGGCCAGGCGCTGAAGCTTCTCTTTGGCCGGTTCGGAGCGCGCCACGTCGCTGCCGAACAGATCCGTCCCGAAAGCGTCGAGGACGTTGCCATAGAGCAAGCGACCAAGTTCGGGTTCTTCGACGCGGTGGAAGACCTGATCACTGCCCGGACGCGGCAGCTTCCAGATGCTGCCCTTGATGGCGGCCTGGCAGACGAGCGGGCTGTGGGTGGCGATGATGAACTGCATGTTGGGCAGAAACTCGCACATGCGGAAGCCGATCTCGCGCTGCCACGTCGGATGAAGATGCGCGTCCACCTCGTCGATCAGGACGACGCCGGGTGCGACGATCTTGGACTCATCTTTCGAGAAAATCTCATCCAGCGGATAAACAAACGAGAGCTGGCGGATCAGCTCGAAGGTCATGCTCAGGATCGAGCGATAGCCATCACTGAGCGACTCGACGGGCACAAGCGCGCCGTTGGCATCCTGGAACGTGACACCGTCGGAGGAAATTTCCTTGAGCTGCGTATCCTGCGGCAAAAAGCCCGGCTGATTGACAAAGCGGATCAACGAATCGAGCAGGTGGCCTTCCTTGCGCTTCTCAAGGCGCTGGTAGTTCAACTGCCTGAGCCATTCGAGCGCTTCCGTCAGCGAATAATCTTCGCCAAAGATCGACAGATGCGCGGACAGGCGGCCCACACTGCGGCTCTCCATCAGTTCTTGCTGCTGCATGGCCATCCCGCCGAAGCGCCGGAACGGGCCATATCCCGCGGAAAACCAACCCTTGGGTGGCAAACGCCCGCCCTCGCGGTCGCCCGACAGTTCGACAAGGCCATCGTCGCGCTCAAACGACACGGCGAATTCCACGCCCTTGGCGCGTCTGCCGCCCTTGGCCTCGTCATAGGCCGGATCGGGGATCGCGTTCAGGCACGTGCTGCCCTTGTTTTCGCCATACGTCAGCCAACGGCTCCAGTCCTGGCGCAGTTTCACGGCATCGCGCTCGCCAACCAGCGCCAGCGCAATCGCGCGCAGCAGCGTCGATTTGCCGGAGCCGTTCTCGCCCAGGATGACGTGCCAGCCGGGCGCTTCCTGTGGCTTGATCTTCCATTCCAGGCTGCGGATCGAGCGGATGTTGTTGATCTGAACGAGAGTCACATACATGAGGCGGCTCCTCGCTTCCGGCGCATTGGCCGGGCATCAGACGCTGATCGTTTCATTCCTCGTCCACGAACTCGATGGAACCGCTGCTGCCGGTAGAGGGAGCGCTGGCACGCGCGGCCCGCCGTTCGCGGCGGCTGACCTTCGGCAGGCCGATGTCCCCGGCGGGCGCTGTGCTGTAGGCAGGCTCGCCATAGCTGGCGGGCTGCGGCGTCGCGCAGTGTGGGCACAGATCCCACGGCAGTTCGAGCATCCGCCCGCAGCGGATGCACGGCTTCTTCAAGCGCGTGTGGCAGTGTGGGCACGCCTGCCATTCGGGGTCGGTCTTCTGGCGGCAGGCGGGACACACCGGCTTGTCTTCGATCTCCTGTAAGAGCGCCTCTTCTTCGAGCGAGCGCTCGTAAGCTTCCGAGAGCGTCTCGCGCGGGCGCAGGAACAGGTAAATGAGCAGACCAGGCAGATTGAGCACCGCCACCAGAAGCGCCACCAACCACTGTGCCAGCGCATCGCGCGAGCGGGCGCGCATATCGCGGTAGGCCCAGATGATCATCGCCAGCCAGAAGGCCGCCGCGACCATGCCCAGGTAGACCAACCCGGCAACAACCAGGTTATTGGTGGTATCCGCATCCAATCCAAACATGCAAACGCCTCCAGGCGGTACGTGATATGATGAAAGTATAGCATCAAGTCGTAAGAATAGACCGCCAGGACAACTGATGACGCGAATGCCCGCCGACCGCGCCAGCCTCTCTCTACACGACCTGCCCGCGAGCGAGCGCCCGCGCGAACGGCTGCTGCGGCTGGGCGCGGAAGCACTGACCAACGCCGAGCTGTTGGCGCTGATCTTGCGCACGGGCAGCCAGCAAGAAAGTGTCGTCCACCTGGCCGAGCGCGTGCTCGCGCGCATCGGCGGCCTGCACGGCTTGCTGAGCGTTCAACCGGCAGACTTGACGGATATTCACGGCCTGGGCGAGACCAAGCGCACGCAACTCCTCGCCACGGCCGAGCTGGCCCGCCGCCTGAGTACGATCACTCCGCACGACCAACCGGTCATCTACAAGGCGGAGGATGCGATTGGCCTCGTGCAGGATATGGCGCATCTACAACAGGAGCACGTGCGCGCCCTGCTCCTCGACAGCGGGCGGCGCGTCGTCGCCATCTCGACCATCTACATCGGCACGCTGAATGCGTCGGTCGTGCGCGTGGCCGAGGTCTACCGCGAAGCCATCGCCCGCAACTGCCCGGCGCTGATCCTGGCACACAACCACCCGTCCGGCGATCCCGCGCCGTCGCCGGAAGACGTGGAGATCACGCGCGCGCTGGCAGCCGCCGGGGAACTGCTCGACATCCAGTTCCTCGATCATCTGATCATCGCGCGCGGCGGTTGGACATCACTGCGCGAGAGCAATCTCGGCTTCTGACGCAGAAGTCATCTGCTGCGTGCCTTTATGACTTGAGGCGGATGGCCTGTACCAAAAAGTCGAGGATGGCATCCGGGTAGATGTCATCAAGGCTGTGGATTTCGTAGTAGCGCACCTGCTTGCCCTTGCTCGCCCCCTGGCGCAGGCGGCCATCCGGATCGTGCAGGCTTGCGCCGTGCTCGAAGCCGAGCTTGACGCTGTTTTCGTGGGGAAAGATCGCGCAGACGTACCCAGCCTGCGGGTGGGTGTAGCCGATACCATGCCAGCCCGCATACGCCTTTTCGATCAGACGCGGCTCGGCATCCAGGATCAGCGCGCGCAGGTGCTCGGCCAATGCCTGCACAGGCGGCGTATGCCCGGCAAGGATGTCTTGTACGCTTACCTTCGCCAAATCTGCGCCCTTTCGCTGCTACCCTGCCGGTTGTTCGGAGTCTGCCGAAAGCGTGTCCACCAGCAGCGCGACTTCGCTGACGTAGACGTCGTATTCGTGACCGGATGCGTAAAAGCTGAAGCTGAGGATTGAGCCGGGCTTTTGCTCCTGAGGGAACAGCGCCAGCAGATTGCCCGTGTCATAGGTGAACCAACGGCCTTGGCGGATGAACGAATGCTCCTGCGGGCAGGTATCGCAGCGCAGCGGCGACGGGATTGAGCCCGCAGGCACGGTGTAGAAACCGTGATGCCAATTGCGCACCGGGATGTCTTCGACCGGGATCGGGCCAAACGGCTGTTCCGGTGTCGCGGGATTGACTGTGAGTGACGCGGCGCTTTCGGCACCCGGCGTATTCTGGGGGATGTACTGCATGTTGACCATCAGCGGGCATTCCGTCCCGGCCACGCCGCATACGGCCAGCGACTGCCCGGCCACGTAGAACGTCACCCTCAGCGCCAGGTAGCTGTGATCTGAAATGTCGATGCCGGTCGTGCCTGCGCCGAAATACTTGGTGCAGCGCGTTTCGCCGTGCGTTTGTGCGCCGCCATCACGGATGATGTGAAGCGTGGTACGCCCGTCGAAGTTGACGATGCCATAGGAGCCGCGCGGCGGGTCATGCGGCGGGCTGCTGCAAATCCAGGGGGTGGCGTTCGGCCCTGCGCCAGCCGCTGAGCTGGCTGCGTCCGCGACGATGTTGGTTTCGCGGAAGCCGCGCTCCCCTAGTAGATTGACGTAGCCACCTTCCAGGCTGATCTCGTTGTTCGTGGTCGTCAGCAGGCCGCGCTGACCGGCGGGCACCGCGCGGTTGCTGTTTCGGTCGTCCGTGACCAGCAGCGCCGTGCCGCTGATGTTGGAGACCGCCAGTTGTTCGCCGCGTGCTGTCACCAGATACTCACCTGGACTGGTCAGGATGACCGAGTCGCCGCTCCGCGTCGTGAGCGCGATGCGTACCTCGCGCTCGCTCTGCTCGGAGATCAGCACACTGACTTCGCCGGCAACGTTGCCGAGATCGAGCGTATAGGGCTGGCTGCTCCAATCGTAGCGCGGGCGCGCGGCCTCGTTGAGCGTGACCGATGAATCATTGCTCAAGGTGAGCGCGGCGACATAGGGCGCGTCTTCCAGGCGCACGTCGTCGATCAAGAGCAGCCCCTGCGAGTCAGGGTTGACGGTGATAACGTCGCCAAAGAGCAGATATGGCTGGCGGTCGCCGCGCACCACCTGCTCGATCAGATCCGTGCCGGTGACGCCGAGCGTCCCGCGCGAGACCTGGAGTTGTGATTGCAGCGGCACTGTCGAGCGAAACAGGAAGTAATAGATGCCCATGCTGGCCAGCGCAACCGTGAGAAAGAACAGTCCGAGCGCGATCCAGAGGATGCCCCAGGCGACGTTCTGCTGGCTGCGCTGGCGGAGACGTGGATGTTCGCGGGTGGTCGTGCTCATACTGACTATGCGAAAACACCTTACTGACGAGCGACGTGCATTATAACACGCACCAACTGAGGCAACGGCGCATCTCAAGCGTGGAGACAGGGCAATCGCATGAATCAGGAACCACGGGTTATAAAGGGTCTCTGGGTGTCTGTAGGGGCGCATCATGATGCGCCCCTACGAAGAAATCACCCTTTGCGATACACTATGAACCATTAAGAACCCATCGAGGATTTTGATGCGTTTGCCCTGGCGTGGAGAGCAAATTAGCGAAATAGCGAAATAGCAGATTAGCGCATCAGCGAATTCGACAGGAAACAGTGTACCTCTGTGGCCTGTGTGCCACTGTGGTTCCCCCTCCCCCGTTTGCCCGCGCGATCTGTGCCCCTGTCTCGACGCTCGCGCGCCTCTCAGGTATAATCATCACAACTTTGAAATCACTTTTGGGGGGGACACCGAAGATATGTCCGGACATAGCAAATGGTCGACCATTAAGCGTAAGAAAGGCGCAGAAGACGCCAAGCGAGGGAAAATCTTTACCCGCCTGGGGCGTGAGATCGTTCAGGCAGCGCGCGAAGGCGGCGGCGACGAGAACGCCAATGCCAAGCTGCGCCTCGCCATTCAGAAAGCGCGCGCGGCGAACATGCCGAAAGAGAACATCGAGCGCGCCATTCTCAAAGGCACGGGCAAGCTCGAAGGCGCGGACATGGAGGAGATCACATTCGAGGCTTACGGCGCGGAAGGCGTCGGCATTGTCATCGACGTGCTGACCGACAACAAGAACCGCACCCTCGGCGAGATGAAGCGTGTCTTCAACAAGTTCGGCGGCAACATGGCCTCGGTCGGGTCGGTGCTCTGGCAGTTCGAGCACAAAGGCGCGATCATCCTCAAGGGCGACGCGGTCGATTTTGACGAGGTGTTCATGGTCGCCGCCGAAGCCGGCGCGGACGATGTCGTCAACGAAGACGGCGTCGTGGTCGTCTACACCCCGCGCGAGCAGTTCGCGGCGGTCGAAGAGGCGCTGGCGGAGGCCGGTTACGAGATCGACGAGTCCGAACTCAAGTGGATTTCGAAGAACGAGACCGAAGTCGCGCTCGAAAAGGCGATCCAGAACCTGCGCATCATGAGCGAGCTGGAAGAACTTGACGACGTGCAGAGCGTCTCCAGCAACCTGATGATGACCGACGAGGCGCTCAACGCCTTCGAGACAGCGTAGGTGGCGGTTGGCTAGCGGCGGTCGGCTGTCAGCTTTTGGCTTTTGAGCTTTTGGCCTCTAGCCGATAGCCTTTAGCGCTTAGCTTTTCGGGCACGCAAAAAATGTGGCTTGTCCGTTGAAGCGAGTACAGAGTACCGAGCACCGAGTACTCGTTTTGTCGCACCGTGAACCCTGAACTGAGCACCGAGCACTGAGCACCCAAATTTGAACCCAGAACACAGAACTCAGTACCCAGAACCGAGTGTCCCATGCTAGCCCTCGGCATTGACCCCGGCACAGCCACGGTCGGTTACGGCCTGGTGCGGCAGCTCCATGACGGCGCGCTCCAGACCGTCAAGTATGGCGTCATCACCACGCCTGCCGGTCAGCCGATGCCGGAACGCCTGCGCACGATCTACGACGAACTGACGGCGCTGATCGAGATCTACAAGCCCGATCAGGCCGCCGTCGAGCAGCTTTACTTCGGCAAGAACATCACCACAGCCATCACCGTCGCCCAGGGGCGCGGCGTGATCCTGCTGTCGCTGTCGCTGGCGAACCTGCCGATTGCTGAATACCAGCCGAGCATCATCAAGCAAACGGTCACCGGCTACGGCGGCGCGAAGAAGCCGCAGATGCAGGAGATGGTGCGAATGCTGCTCGGCCTGGACACCGTGCCCAAACCGGACGACGCCGCCGACGCGCTCGCCATCGCCATCACCGCGATCCAATACTCGCAGATGGACAGCCTGTATTAACCCGCCCGGATCGCTGCCGCCAGCCGCTCCAGCCCGGCAGCCAGCCGCGCGCTGTCACCGCCATAGCCGATGCGGATGTGCCCCGGCACCTCGAAGAACTCGCCCGGCACGACGACCACATGCTGATCGCGCACTGTGCGCCGTGAGAAGGCATCGGTGTCATCAATCCCTGCCAGCTGTGGAAAATAAACACAGCCCTGCGCCGGGACAGCGCCCACGAGCAACCCGTCGGCGAGCAGCGGCGCGGCAAAATCCTGAACGAGCGCGCGATTGGCCGCCGCCCGCTCGACTGCCAGCGCGCGGTAGTCGCCGATGTGTGACCAGACGCGCGCAGAGACCGTCTGCGCCGCCGCCGAGGTTGTGTTCTCGTAGAGCGTGTGCGCCGGTCGCAGCCATTCGATCAGCGGCGGCGCGGCGATGATCCAACCGCAACGCAGCCCACCCATGCCGTAAGTCTTCGACAGGCTGCTGATCGCGATGGCGTGATCCGCCTGAACAGCCGCTGAATCACACGCGACAAAGTGCTGGTAGACCTCGTCGACCACGACCAGCGCGCCCGCGCGTTCCGCCAGCGCCAGCACCACCGCCAGATCGTCACTGCTCAGCGACGCCGCGCTTGGATTGTGCAGATTCGAGAGCAGGATCAGCCGCGCGCCGCTCTTGAGCGCCTCGTTCAGCGCCGCCAGATCGAGCGCGAAGTCATACGCCGCCAGCCGGGGCACACGGACAATCTGCGCGCCGCAATCTTCCAGCACACGCAAAAATGGCTGGTAGGCGGGCGCTTCGACCACGACGCGGTCGCCCTGCCCGACCAGCGCCCGCGCGACCACAACCAGACCATTCGACGCACCGCTGGTGACGAGCACCCACTCCGAGGGAACACCGCACCAGGCCGCGATCCGCTCAGCGACGGTGTGATGCCCCCAGGGCGAGACCGACGCGAGCCAGTCGTGCGGCGTCATCGCTTCGAGATCCGCCAGCAGCAGATCACGCGGCATGGCGCTGGCGCTGCTGAACAGGTTGTAGAGATCAGGGTGCGCGTCGATCATGTCCTGAACGCCGCGCGCCCAGGCGAGATAATCATTGGTAATGGGCAGCTCGATCATGGGAATGCCTTCGTCGTTCACGTGCGCCAACAGCGCTGCGAGCGCAACGACGCCGATTCTACCGCTCGCGCCGCGCAGTGCTACAATCCGGCGCATGATCGATCTCTTCGCCATCACCACACGCGGCCTGGAAAGCATCAGCGCCGCGGAAATGACCGAGCTTGGCCTGCGCACGCGCCAGATCGCCTACCGGCGAGTTGCCGCGCAGGTGGACGCCGATGCGCTGGCAACCGTTGCAGAGTTACGCACGGTGGACGACGTGTTCCTGCACATCGCCGACTGGCACGACCTGCCGCACACGCGCGACGCGCTGGCGCAGATCAGAATGTGGAGCGCGCGTCTGCCGCTGGGTGCTGCGCTGGCAACAATTCGCCACGTTCGCCCGCTGGTTGAGCCGGTGCGCTTCTCGGTCACAGCCAACTTCGTCGGCAAGCGCAACTACTCAGCGCAGGAGATCAAGACGGCTGTCGCTGATGGCGTATTGCGAGCGCAGCCCACCTGGACATATGCCGACGACGACGAGGCTGATCTCAATCTACGCGTCTTCATTGACCACGCCGAGGCAGTGATTGGCGCGCGCCTGCTCCGTCAGCCGCTGCACCGCCGCGCCTACAAGCAGATTCACCTGCCCGGCTCGCTCAAGCCGACGGTCGCCGCGGCCATGCTCCGGCTGGCGGGCTGTGCGCCGGGCGTGACGCTGCTCGATCCGTTCTGCGGCGCCGGCACGATCCCGATTGAGGCGGCCAGCGCAGGCTGCGCGGCCATCGGTGGGGATTTGACGCGCGCTGTCCTGGCGGCTGCGCAGGCGAATGCTCGGCTGGCCGGTGTGCCCGCGCGCTTTGCTCTGTGGGATGCCGCGCGGCTGCCCCTGGCGAGCGCCTCGGTGGCGGCGGTCGTGTCCAATCTGCCCTGGGGCCGCCAGATCGCCGCCAGCGATGATCTGCGCGCGCTCTATCGGGCTGCCTTCGCCGAGATGCAGCGCGTCGTCACGCCCGGCCGCGCGCTCGTCCTGCTGACCACCTTGCCCGATCTGCTGCCTGCCGCCCCCGCCGATCAGATCGAGATCAGTCTGTTCGGGCAGACGCCGCTGATTCTGCGTTTCAGCCTTTAGCCGTTAGTCAATAGTCCTTAGCTTCTTGGGCAGACAAACACTGTGCCTTGTCAGGTTGTACGCTAACTCAGAACTGAGTACCAGTGCTTATCCATCCTCGGCGCGATGCTGCTCCAGCCACGTGACCGCGTAATCGACCAGCGGACGCTGCTTCATAAAGCGCACCTCAGCCTGCCCTACGCGCCCGCGCGGGATGCCATGCGCTGCCTCGTATTCATCGCCGAGCGCGGCAAAGTCCGCGTCGTTCAGATCGCGCAGGTCGTAGCTGATCCGCTGGCGCACCCCATCGACGAACATGGCGACGCTTTCGCGAAAATAGCGCTTGGGGATGTTCGCGCGGTATTCGGCCAGATGCAGCGACGTGTTGTTAAGGTGAGTTGGGCCGAGCAGGAAGACGTAGCCATCCAGCGCATACAGCTTGCCAACAGGCGAATCATCGGCGAACAACGGTTCCAGCGACGTGTGATTCGCCAGCAGATACGCCGCGTTGGGACCGATGGCCGCAAACGATGCCTCGGGATGGGCGCTGCGCATGACACCCGGCCACGTCCGGAACAGTTCGGCTACCTGTCCAACGCCGCGCGTCGGCGTCGTCCGCGGATCATAGGCGGGCATGTGTTCGCGGATGACCGGCCACCAGTGCTCCGGCACAGGCGGATTCCTCCAGTTGGCCGGATCGGTTGTGTCGGGTGAGAAGGCGGGCATCATCAATGTGCCGGTCGGCGTCAACACGCGCAGCAATGCCTGAATGACGGCGACCGGCCCACCTGTAACCCAGCCGAGCGCACTCATCCGCGTGTGGACGAGCACCGTATGCCCGGCGGCGAGCCCGCAGGCCGCGAACTGCTCCGCCAGCGAGTCGACCGTCAGCGGCAAGTGATCAGGATGGATGGTATCGACTTCAGCCATGGTGTTTGCCTCGGTTTTGGGCAGCATTGTAGCGTGTTGCGAGCTTTTGGGGACTGGGTATTGGCACTTGGCTTCTGGGGCTGGCGGGCGGCTTTGGAGGCGTTAGCCATTAGACGTGGCTTGCCTGTTGAACCGAGTACAAAAAGTACAGAGTACCTGTATTTCGCACCGTGAGCCAGGCCCTGCGCACCCA
>JAHDWN010000013.1:62859-153131 GCA_023382675.1 Anaerolineae bacterium | reverse complement strand
GGTCGCGCACATCGGTGATGCCGTTAATGGACTCGATGTACGGCAGCATGTCCCAGGTGTAACCGTAGATGAGCAAGATATCGCCCAGGGTATCCCCTGGTTGTACTTCATGGAGAATGTTGCCCGATTCGTCAATGCCGACAACATAGGCTGGTTGAGGGGGCGGCCCTCCCGATTGTCCATTTCCACCGCTGCCGCTTGCGGCGATGGCTATCGGCGCTGTTCCTCCTCCCGGATTGCCGAACACGAGCACGAAGGTGTTTCCCCAAGTTGATTGTCCGACGCCGATGCCGACATCGCGGTAGCGGTCGTTGACCAGGCCACGATAGTGGATGTCAGAATTGACCCAGAAAGTCCAGGCGTTACCGGCCGTGGCGAGTGTGCCGCCATAAATATTCTCGCTGACGTCGCTGGAAGGATAGCCGGCGTTGAGTGCGCGGGTACGCGGGCCACTGCCATCGGGGCGTGTGTGGCTGACTGTTCCTGTCGATGCCATCCATTGCGCCTGATCCTGCGCTGCTGCACTCAGAGCGCTGTTGAGCGAGTAAGGCGCACGACCGACCGTAGCTCGCAGTGCATTGATTCGACCGAGCAGATCACCAACAGCGTCTTGCGCCCTTATGTTTGTAAAGGGCAGCAGACTGAGTAAAATCAGAATGGGAAACCATCTACGCCTCATGAGGCGCATTTTAGCATATGGGTGTGCGTTCTCCAGTCTGTAATGTCGACGGATGTGCGCAAGTGTTTGAAGTTCGTCACTTGCCAATATCTTATGTGTTATTAGACTTGCGCACATTTAGAATTGGCATCATTAGATGATGTGCTGAGAAGTTTGAGCTTTGCACAATTGTGAAGCAAGTGAGGCGAGATGAATAGCCAGTTAGGCCTTGTAGTAGCGGTAATCGTTCTAAGTTACTTCCTGGGCGCAATACCCACAGCCTACGTTGTTGGACGTTTGCGAAACGTCAATATCTTTGAAGTGGGTAGCGGCAATATGGGCGCGACGAACATTTCACGGTCTTTGGGTCTGGCCTGGGGTATCCTGGTCTGGATTGTGGATAGCTTGAAAGGGATCGTTGCTATCCTGCTTTCGGTTCACATTCTGCCGAGCAACCCTGCCCTGGCGTCGACTTTGGCCGCGATAGCATCTGTGATTGGCCATAACTGGTCTGCCATCGTTGCTTTGATCACTGGCACGCTGCGCGGCGGAAAAGGTGCATCAACTGCTTGGGGCACACTGCTCATCATCGCGCCGGTGCAGGCGCTGGTTGGCTTCCTGGTGGCGCTCGCCATTGTCGTCGCGACACGCTTTGTCTCGTTGGGCGTGTTGGTGATGTTCAGTCTGGTGACGCTCTGGACGCTGGTCTTGATTGCACAAGGAGTGGTCGCGCCGATTTACACGCTGTATTTTGTCGTGATTGCAGGGCTAATATTTATCCGGTTCAGAGAAAATATTGACCGCTTGCTCAGCGGTACGGAGCGGAAGTTGGGCGAGCGCGCATGAGATGCGCCTTTCTTGCTAGAACGTGAATACTGTTCGGCGACGTTTGACAATCTGGCCTGTTCACCTCGAATGACGGTTTATCATGCTCGTTGATCATGACACCCCGCCACCAGATACGCTGCTGCACTGGCGGCGGGAATTTCCGATTCTTGATCGCTGCACCTATTTGATCAGCAATTCGTTAGGGGCGATGCCGCGCGGCGTTTATGACAACCTGCGTGCGTATGCCGATGCCTGGGCGACGCTGGGGGTGCGCGCGTGGGGCGATGGCTGGTGGGATCTCAGCGGCCAGGTGGGCGATAAGATAGCACCACTGCTAGGCGCTCCGCCAGGGAGCGTGCTCGTGCATCAGAACGCGAGCATTGCCAACAGCATTTTGTTCAGCGGTCTGGACTTCAGCGATCCAGTACGGGACAAAGTCGTGATCTGCGATCTGGATTTCCCATCGGATGTCTACGTGCTGCGTCGTTGGCTGCCGGAGCACGCCCGCCTGCATGTCGTCAAGACGCACGACAGCATCAGCATCGACACGGATGAGCTGCTGGATGCGATTGACGAACGCACACGGTTGGTCAGTCTCAGCCACGTATTGTTCAAGAGCGCCTACGTCATGCCTGCCGATGAAATCGTGAACAAGGCCCACGCTGTCGGCGCGCAGGTCGTCCTGAATGGCTATCACAGCGTCGGTGTGATTCCGGTTGATGTAAGCGCGAGCGGCGTCGATTTCTACATCGGCGGCGTGTTGAAGTGGCTGTGCGGCGGGCCGGGCGGCGTTTTTATGTACGTGCGCCCCGACCTGCTGCAGACCCTTGAACCGAAAGTCACTGGCTGGTTTGCGCATGATAAGCCGTTTGCGTTCGAACTTGAGCAACCAGCGCTGCGCGACGACATCTACCGGCTGATGACAGGCACGCCAGGCATTGCATCGCTGTATGCAATCCAGCCGGGCGTAGACATCATCAGTCAGGTCGGAGTTGAGCCGATTCGAGCGAAATCGATCCGCCAGACATCGCTGATTATCACGCTGGCTGATCGCGCGGGCTATGCGGTGGCATCACCCCGCGAAGCAGCACGGCGGGGCGGAACCGTCACCATCAATCCACCGCACGCCTATGAAGTTTCGCGTGAACTGCTGGCGCGTAACATCGTCATCGACTATCGCCAGAATGCCGGGATTCGCATCGCGCCGCATTTCTACAACAGCGACGACGAAATCTATCAAGTGATGGACGCCATCGCCCAGATCCTCGACGCGGGGAGCTGGCAGCAGCACGCTGCCGGACGCTCGTTTGTGACATAGATGCCAGTAGCGCTACAATTCCACACCTGTTGTTGCCACAGAGTACTTCATCGATAGTCTGGCTTTTTATGTCGCAGTTGTTTCTTGGGATCGACGTTGGGACGACGGGCGTCAAAGCCGCGCTTTTTACGCCGGAAGGACACCTGGAAGCCGTCAACGCTATTGAGTATCCGACACAGCATCTTCACCCCGGATGGGTCGAGCAGAATCCTGAAGATTGGTGGCAAGCAACGTGTACGGCGATACGCGGCGCGCTTGCTGCTGTTTCACAAGCTGCCGAGCGCATCGTCGGTGTTGCCGTCAGTTCACAAGCCCCGACCTTGCTCGTGACCGATGCGAACGGCACTGCGCTGCGCCCGGCGCTGATCTGGATGGATCGGCGGGCTGACGCAGAAGTCGAGCAAATGAGCGCTATGCTCGGCGCAGAAAATATCACGCGCATCACAGGCAATCGGCCCGATGCCTTCTATGTCGCCGCCAAAATGCGCTGGTTCTGGCAGCACGAACCAGAATTGCACGCCCAAACACGTTGGTTTCTGCAAATACCGGGTTATATCAACTATCATCTGACTGGTGAGTTTACGCTCGATCATGCTCATGCGGCGCTGCTTCAGCTTCGGGATTATGCGACCGGTGCGTGGTCAGCGGCACTGTGTGCGGCCTGCGGCGTCGATCCCTCTCAATTGCCACGAGTGCTCCCAGGACACCAAATTCAGGGCGAGGTCACGCGCGCTGCTGCCGAATTGACCGGGTTGCGGCCAGGGACACCCGTCATGGCCGGTACGGTGGATGGCGCGGCGGCGGCGGTCGAGGCGGGCGTGGCTGAGGAAGGCACTGCCGCCGAGATGACGGGCACATCGACGGTGCTGCTCGTGCCAAACGCGCGCGGTGTGATTGAGCCGGCGTTCATCGCGATGCCACACGCGCTGCCGGGGCTGCATCTGCTTCTGGGCGCGATGGTGTCTTCAGGCGCAAGTGTCAACTGGTTTCGCGACAATTTCGGACACTGGGAACTTCTGGAAAGCGAACGGCTCCAGGAGAACGTATTCGAGATCTTCGTGCGTGAGGCGGAAGGTGTCGCGGCGGGCAGTGAAGGGGTGTTGTTTTTGCCCTACATGATGGGCGAGCGCTCGCCGATCTGGCATACGAATGCGCGTGGCGTGTTGTTCGGCCTGTCGCTGGCAACGTCGCGCAGTGCTGTCATCCGCGCAATCCTGGAGGGAACAGCGTTTGCGCTGCGCCATAACGTTGAGGTGGCGCGGCAAGCCGGAGTCCCGGTGCGCGAGATACGATCCGTAGGCGGCGGCGCGCGCAACCGGCTCTGGAATCAGATCAAGGCGGATGTGCTAGGCATTCCAGTGCTGCTGCCGGAAACGTCGGTTGGCGCGCCGTTTGGGGATGCGGTTCTGGTCGGCCTGGGCCTGGGCATTTACGACGATCCGGTCATAGCTCTGAAGCAAATGGTGCGCATCAAGACGGTCTATGAACCTGACAGACAGCGCCAGACACATTACGATCATCTGTATCCGATTTTTCGCAATTTGTACGAGCATCTACGCGAAGACTTCGACGCACTAGCGGAGGCACAATGAACGACACAGACAATCAGCGCGTGGCATTGGTGACAGGCGGATCGCGCGGGATCGGGCGGGCGTGCTGTCTGGAATTGGCTGCCAGAGGGATGGCGGTCGCCGTCCACTACCGGACGCAGGCGGAAGCAGCGCAGGCAGTCGCTGACGAGATCATCGCTTCTGGCGGGCGAGCTGCCATTTTCCAGGGCGATCTGTCGTCTCCAGATGTGCCAGGGCAGTTGGTGCAAGCAGTTATTGAACGGTTTGGGCGTGTCGATGTCCTGGTGAACAATGCCGGGGATATGGCGAGTTCGACGGTTATGGCGTTGACCGACTCGTTGTTGGATGAGGCATTGGCGCTGCATTTGGGCGCAGCCTTTCGCTGCTCGCGTGCGTGCCTGCCCGGGATGGTTGAGCGCGGCTGGGGACGGATCATCAACATGACCTCGCAGGCTGCTTACACCGGTTCGGCCAATAACGCCCATTATGCGGCGGCAAAGGCCGGGTTGGCCGGGCTGACGTATTCGCTGACGAAAGAAGTCGCCGCTGCGGGCGTGACAGTCAACATGGTCGCGCCGGGTCGCATTCTGACCGATATGATCATCGGCCACCTGGAAAAGCGGCAGGAGGAATGGCTCAAGCAGACACCGATCCGCCGCTTCGGACGTCCCGAAGAGGTGGCCGCCGTTGTCGGCTTCCTGGCGTCCGATGCCGCGAGCTATGTCACCGGCGCGACGATTCACGTCAATGGCGGGCAGCTGATGGGGTGAGCGCCACTGATAGGTAGACTCGAGGCAACATGAGACATGCCAAACCGGCAATCACTTGGTCGGTTGCCGGCTTGGATATACGGTTACCCCTCTTGAGTGATGCGCAGGATCGGTTCATCCTCGGACGTTTTTCCGTTGAGCAGCGTGGCAAACGCGATGAAGTCTCCTGCATCAACCCATGCGTCGCCGAGTGAAAAGCCGCGCTTTGCGACGTTTGCCATGAGACCGCTTACAATGGCTGTCGCGAAAGACGTACCTGACCACCAGGCAAACCCGCTCTCATTTTTGGTGTTCGGATCTGGTTTTCCGTCCTCGCCTGGATAAGACCCGCTGATGTAAAGTCCCTGCAATGCATCCTGACTTTTGCTCATGCTGTGTAAACGAGCTGGTTCAGTTTTATCGGCGGGTGGTTGTGCCTCACCGCCAAAGACTGAAACACCCACGGCAGGCGGGTCATCAGCTACGTTCGAATACCAGGCGCGATGACCAGCTTTGTCAAGTGCCCCCACACCGATAACACCATCGTAAGCTGCTGGATAGAGGGCTTTTGGTGTGGACGGCTCATCCGGGTTAGCCTGGCCCTGCCCCTGTTCATCCGGATCGCCTTCATTACCTGCGGCTGCAATCAGGACAACGTTCCGTCTCCGTTTAGCACCCTTAATCGCCTCAAACAGGTCTTTCTTGTCGTGAGGCAGCCCCTGCAAACGGTTCAGCGGAGACAGCAGTGATTGCAGCGACCACATGAGCAGCTCATATTCGAAAAGCGGATTCTCGGCCGGTGATGTGTTGTCATTGGGGGCGTTGTCTTGTGCGGGCTTTTTGACGGGTTGGGTGAGTTCCCCGATGTCAAAATCGATACAAAAACTCATGTTGACGATCAGTGGATGATTATCGAAGATGAGGTGAGCGCCATTCGACCCTAGCAGCTCGCCACTTTCGATTGCGGAAAGGCCGCGCATGATCGAGCGCAATGTTCCCAAGCCGTCATTGTTCAGAACCTCGACCAGGTGGATGTTCGCTGTCGGCGCGATGTCGTGAATGATACCCGCAATGAAAAGACCGTGATCGGGCATCGGATAGCCGCCATAGCGTTTGTAATAATCAATTGCTTCTTTTTGTGCTTTCTCCTGGGCTTTCGTTTGCGGCGTGCTCTTGGTCAGTGCCGGATCGGGGCGCGGGTCACTATGCGGGAACTCTATCTGAAGCTCGTGTGCATTGGTGATGTGCAGCTTTTTGCTCAATTCTCGGAGCAGCTTATTCTTGCCAAAATGTTCGTAGGCTGTTTCCACTGCCTCGCGGGGGTGCGCGGTATCAAGAACGACGACGTTGATCTGCTCGGGGTCTTCCGTTGCCACACCGAAAATCCCAAAAACGCCATCATATATCGAGAGCAGAATATCGAAATCGTCTTTCCGAAAATGACGGGCCTGCTCAAAAACCCCTTGTGCTGTCGGTAGCACTGGAGATGGACGGCCTCCCGGCCCACCTGTCGGCATCGTCCCTTGTTTTCCGACGAACAACCAGTTTGGCGACGCGAATTGGAAGCCCAAATCTCTGGAGATCCGATCGCTGTCTTTCAACGCTTTTATGTTGGCGAGGAAAGCTACGATTTTCTTTTGCTGTTCGTCGATTTCTTCCTGGGTTGGCTCGTTGCTCACAGCCGGTGCTTCGATGTGTAAACGAACAGAAGCAATCGGCGAAGGTTGCTGCTCCTCTGCCTCCTGATGGAGTAGATCGCGCAGGAAGTGGGTCAACTTGGCCCCAATCCCAGACTCGTCCTTGAGTGTGGCGTATGACTTGCGGACGCTCGATACTTCGTCAGGCTTACGAAAGCGGATGACATCGTCGCCACGATTGTCGCTGGCCTTAAACCTAAGACCACTGTCAATACTATTCGCTAATTCCAGTGTCCTGTCAACGAGTTCTACCGGGTCCCGCCCTGCACTGTCGTCAAACTGGAACAGCACCTCATTGTGCGTGAAATACCTCACTGTAGCCATCTTCGACCTCCTCCTGAAGTTCGGTTTTATGCTCGATATAAGTCAGCGGATCGGCGTTGCCGATAAGCTCGAAGGCACCCCAGAAGGCAGGGTGCAATCCCGGTCGTGCGCGCAGGAGCGCAAGCTGCGCCCCGCGCATCGCGGCGGCTTTAGATGCGCCGGCACGGAGGTGATCGTAAAGCGTGTCCATCAGATCGAGGGTCAGTGCATCGTTGACACGCCACAGACTACCAATTAAAGCCCCGGCACCTGCAAATAAGAAGCCTCGCCCCAGGCCGACCAGTTCGTCACCGGCGGTAATGCGGCTGCGTCCTGTCTCGCAGGCACTGAGCGTCACCAGTTCGTAGCTCAAGTCGTTCTGCACAAGATCGTCGGTGTAGAGCGGCCCATCCTCTAGCAGAATGTGGGAAAAGTCCGGCTGGTCGATCCGGTACTGCCCGTGCGCGGCGAGATGCAGCACCTGACACGGTGCAGCCCGAAGCGCATCTCGATTGGCTTTTGCGTCAGCATAGAGGCTGCCGCCCAATCGCTTAACGACTCGCTCGGATTCTTCACGGGTATACGCCAGGCGTCCTTCCCAGTGGTGTGCCAGAGCCAACGCGCCGGGAGGCCGGACCGGGGCACGGCGCATGATCAATCCTGCGGTGGGCAAGACAACGACTTCCATTTGCTCGATCAGGTAGTCGTCACCGGAGTAAAGCAAGTGGAAGGGGAGATAATGCAGCGAGCCATACGGTACGACGACAAGCCGCGCGCAGCCTTCCAGGCTGGCAGCCAGCGGCGCAATGAGTGCCTTATGCAGTTTGAGGCTGATGTCGCGGAAGAACTTGTGCAGTACTGTAGCGTCCGTCGATTCTGCGCCCGCACGAAGCGCGCGACCAATGTTTGCCTGCATTTTCTCCAGGAGCTGGTCGATGAACTGCACAGACTCTGGCAGGGCGCAGACTTCGATGTTTGTACGGCTGAGGACAAACGCCCATAAACGCGCGCCGTCATTGTAGTAGGCGACCAGGCGTGTAGATTCATTCAGGCAGCGCCGCATATCGGCGACATTCAGCGCCGGCGCAGGACTGATGTCGCGCTGAGCGCTGAGCAGATAGAGCTGTTCCGTAAGGTTGCGCATCCGTTCTTCGCGGATGGCCGCTTCGTGTGCTGCCTGTTCCGGCAAGATCACCGCGTGTTGTTGTTCGCGGAAAACCTGATCCGAGGCGACACGGTAAAACCAATGGTGTTCCTCTCGGAGCTGGCTGAGTTCTTCTATCAGTGGCTGGGTTTCCGGGTCATCGCGGAGCCAGCGCAATTGATCACGTTGGCTCAGGTAACTGAACCAGACCTGTGCCTTGGCTCGCTCCAGGGTGATGAATGCTTCCTCCACAGCGCCTGATTGAAGATAGATGCGCAGGAGCGCGTTCAGGGCATCCTGTTTATCGCCCAAGAAGCCGGGTCGCAGCGTCAGGATCAGGCGGCGCTGCACACGCTCGACCAGCGCGGCGGCGGCGCGGTAATGGCGCAGTGCTGTTTGCGTGTGCTGCTCTGTCTCTCCGATTTCTCCAAACAGCATGTGAACGTGGTAAGTCAGGTTTGGATCGCGCAGGGTACGTCCAATGCTATGCGCCAATTTGCCGGATGCACGCGCAGCTGGCAGGTCCCCTTCCGCCAGGGCAATCTGGCCGCGAAGCAAGTAGGCCTGTGCTAGATAGACGCGCTGCCCACTGACGACAAATTCGTTTACTGCGCGCTCGATTTCGGCGTGAGCAGCAGGGAGCTCGGCCTGCATCCAGTAAATTTGCGCGCGCCGTAAGCGCAGAATAGAGTGCCACGTCGTGGCATTCAACGCTTCCAACAACGGCTCTGCCTGTTCAAGGGCAGCCAGTGCCGCATCGAACTCGGCGAGACCGGCCTCGGCGATGGCGAGTTGGATAAGCGTAATGGCACGTAAGTACGGCGCAGTTTCTGCGGACGCTCGCTGGATGATAGCGTTTGCTAGATCGCGTGCATCGTCGAAGCGATTGAGATGGAGATAGCATTCGATCAAGGTGCGCTGAGCACTATCCGCCTCGGATTCATAGTGCTTTCGCAGCGGTTCGTGAATGCGATACAACACGCGTAAGGCATCTCGGTAGTGGCCTTGTGCCTGAGCGATGCTGGCGATGTTGAAATCCGCCATGACGACGCCTACGCTGTTGCCCTGCGCCTCCCAGTAGGTATGCGCCTGCCGGTACTGCGCGAGCGCTTCACGGAGTTCTCCCAGGCCTTGTTGGGCATAACCGACATTGATGTGAAGGAGGCCGCGATAACTTTCGCCAGCTTTGCCTAAATCCTGTGCTGTTTTGAGCGCGCGCTGGTATAGCGCCAGTGATGAATCGTGATTGCCAAGCAGGCTTTCCGCGAGTGCACAGTTGATGTCCAGGCGCAGAGCGCGTTCCCAATCGCTGTGTCGGGTGAAGATTGCGCGTGCGGTATAGGCATCGCGCATAGCTTCTTCAACACGGTTGATCTGGACGCAAACCGCCAGTTTGCCGATGCGTGTGCGCGCCCAGCCGATTTCATCGCCAGCCGAGAGGTAGAGTTCACCGGCCTGTTCGAGTGTTGTCCAGGCTTCGAAACGGCGATTCAAGAGTTTGAGCGCGTCTCCGCGCGACATCGCGCCCAATGCGGTGATGGCAGGCTGTCGTAAGGCATCTCCCAATTGCACATTGGCGGCGGCGAAACAAAGTGACGCGCGCGGATCGATCCACCAGTGGCGATCAGCTTCGGCCTTGAAACGCTCGGCCAACCAGTCGGCAAGATGTTCCGGCTCCAGCACCGGTTTTTCCTCGTTCATTCTGCCCCTTCTTCATCGATATGGATGTAGTTAGTGGGCCGTGTGAACGGCTTACGGCTATTGAATTAGGCTCAATTTCTCGATGGCTACGGTCACACCACTGAGAGCAGTTATAAAGAGACTGACGGGTGACTCGTCGGCCAAATCAAAGTTGAATTCACACATATCGTCCAGAACATGCACTCGCCGCATCATCCCCGCCTGCCACAATTCCGCCAACGCACCAGCCCAGTCAACCGTAGTGTCGATTACCTGACCTTTCAGTCGTGCGCCTTGCTTGCGCAGTTCGGCTTCCAGGTAGACGGTTGCACTGCGAGCGTGCCCAGTCCGCTCGGTTTCGGTGTCCAGTCCGCGCGCCATGCGCAGGGTACCAGTCATTGTGACTTCGGTGACTTGCCAGTATTGGCGTGGTGGGCGGATCACATTGGGCGCATCTGACCGTTCGACTTCTGCCAGTTGAGCGGTATCCGTTACGTCGGTCAGGAATGGATCAAGAAGAGCCAGTTCATCCTGGCAGCGCGGACAGCGTGCGAGATGCAAACGCACCTCTGCTGCTGTGGTCGCGTCGAGTATCCCAAACTGGTAATCGACCAACCGCTGTGCGGGAGGACAGTCAAAACGCTCTAGTCTCGTCATGAGCGCGTCCTCAAGATATTTCATATCAGCTAGCCGAGTACTGCAACCATGACATGCTGCGAGATGCTTCAGCGTTGCTTCATCCGCCAAACCATCTAGAGCCAACGAAAGAGCTTCGTCGCTCAATGGTGGGGGGGCGCTACATACTTCCGTCATGGAGCCTGACCCTGCTCTTTCGTGCTAACACAATAAACGTTGGAAAGGGCGTAATATCACAACCTGAACCAACCACGCAAGGTGTCATCGTTGCGCAGTTTGCGACGAATGCGTTGGAGGGCGACCGAGATTTCGCGCGTGGATTTCCAGGCTGAGCGACCCAACCGCATGATCTCGGCGGGGGTCATCTGGAGGACGAACCGGTTGTAGGCCAGAGACTCATCCTGTGGATCATCAAGGACTCTGCGGATATGCTCCCATAATTCGCTGCCGCGCACGTCGTTCTCGGAAGTGCTTGGTGACGAAATCGAGAGACTGTCGTCATTCGGCAAAGGTGTGATAGGTGGGTTATCGCGCACGTCCTGGGCGATGGCACTGTGCAGACATGCGTTGAGATATTTCATCGCTGGCGCAAGCTCACTGAACATCTCAGTGAAACGCAGGCCGTGACACGTGCGATAGAAGTTTGCCAGAGCGATGCGCGCAAAGTAGTCGCCGTCGGCGCAGGACAGGTCAAACAGTTTGTGCCGGCGCGCGCTTCCGGCGAGGAGGGGTACGTAAATCAAATAGACATGGCATAATGCATCGTCAATGTGCTCGACAAGTGCGCGTCGCCAAAGCTCAAAGCAGTATCGTGTGTCCTGTTCAAGGCGGCGTAAGAATTTTTTTGTCTCTTCAGCACAACGGCGAACAATCAATTCGAGATCGAATTCGGAAAAATCGTACATACCTGTCACCTCATCCCTGTATGGGTGCAAGAGTGTACAAACCGCAGTATATCACAGACTGTAAAGTGTATGCGACCCATGAAGTGAAAACGCGAGGCGAATGCCGTTAAAGAGAACGTTCTTTACAGAAGCGGGCGGATACGGATTGTTCTGTGGTCATGACAAGGTTATCTGTGACAGGCTTACACGGTCACCCGAGGTGGGCGAATCACTAAAGTGATCCTGGTGCAATTCTAACCCCAAGCCCGGTGATAATCTCACTAATGTGCGGGCAGTTTTCAGGTGCGGATGGTCTCGTTTCAAAAACTACGAAAGAGGTGAAACTGCCTATTTGAAACGCTAGAATTACTTGGCACCAGACAGGTTTCATAGGACGCGGCTTCGTGGCAGGTCAGCATACTCAGCGCTATGACTGATCTGCACTTAACGCCAATCCGTGGACGCAAAAACCGCTCGACGAACAGAGCGGTTTTGTTGGTGGTTACGCAGATTCGTCTATCCGAAGCACTGCATAACGGCCGTTATGGATGAACGCCCATGGCAACGAGATTGTCGCGGAGTTTGTTTCGGGTGCGGACAAGCGCCTGCGAAATCGAACGCGGCTTAAGCGAGAAGTCTGCTGCCATCTGTGCGGGACTATGACCGTCCATATGGCGTCGAAGCCAGAGTTCTCGGTCTCGCGGCGAGAGATCATGCAGAGTCTGCTCCAACTGGCGTTTTTGCTCTTTGGCCTCTACTTCACCTTCTGGGCTTGTTTCGATGAGTGTGTGTGACCACAGGAAGGCGTCCAGGGCGGCATTGTTTGGCTCGCTTTGCCTGTCTTCTACATCCTGAAATGACATGGCGGGTCGTTTCTTTCGGGCTAGATTTCGGACTCGATTGTAAGAAATGACCCGTAACCAGTGGTAGAGCGTCTCAAGATCCCGGCATTCCAAATCTGCGATCTTCTCTGCGGCTGTCAGCCAGGTTTCGCCCACAATGTCATCCGCATGGTGATGATTGAGGCCGCGGTGACGCAATGAAGCTACGATGTCATGAAACAGTCGACCCTGGTAATAATTGAACACCAATTCCCAGGCGCCCTCATCAAAAGTCTTGAGCGCATGGATCAGGGTATCGTCAAAAGTTGATGATTGCGACCCGTGAATGTGCGGTTCGCCGCCACTCGTGACCTCGCTGGCATGTCGTGTTCTGTGCTGACATGACATCGCCCCAAAACGCGCTTCCAAGACTGTTTTTCCGACTCTATCCTCTGCCTGGGTCTCAACCTGGAGTGCAGGGATAGGTGTGTCAGTGCGGGTTTCTTGCTCGAGAGCGTGATCGCCAGACCGTAATGGGGTAGGGTTCTTTTTGTCAGGCATGTGCTCTTCTCCCTCTTGACTGCTTGGTTGTTCGCTGCTGAAGCCTCTTCGTAAACAGGCATCCAACCATATGAACGTGCCAAGAGGGGCGATTTCACAAGCTCGATAAGAGAATATGCAAAAATAGAGGATTCTGACCTGGCTGAGAGGCGGCGCGAAGCAATATACCAGCGGATGGCAGGCAAAAGCTGAAGAATCTGTTGCAAGCTTGTCAGCCCTACGGGTCTTTTAGATACGTGTCACTCTGTGTTCACGAAACGAAATGACTCGATCATGCGCTGCTCATGCTCTCCAAGGAATGTCAATCTGAAGATGTGATTGTCTCTCGCGAAGTAATAGGCTTCGTTGGGTGCAAGGAGAATCGGCAGCGTAACCCGATACCCCTCCAGATTGCCAATGCGAATGCTTGTGCGTGAGGCGCGCGCTTCGTGTTCGCGCAACCAGACGGCCAGTGTCTGGGTAACTGGCAACTTGAAGACTTCAATCAATGCGTTCGGAGGTTGGAACTCGGCGGTCGGGCTTTGGGCGAGTTGGCGGTCTAGGAAGCGCACTTCGTAGACAGGTTGTGGGTCCTGCTGTGGCGGCGTGCGCTCCCTTAACCGCACATATTCGGGTGGGTAGTCTATCGAGAACCCATAGGTGCTGTCATGGTAGGTCAGCCAGGACATGGTATTCCTCCACGATCAACTTCTGTTCATAGATCATTCTAATCCACTTTGGCACACATGTGGGATACCCCCCTTTGTGGAGGATATCCCATAGCTAGCCAATCTTCATTGCATGCGTGATGTTTGGATCATGGCGTCGCACTAACCAGCAGATCTTTGAGTGACTTTGCTGCGTCGCCAAAATAGGGTGAGCACATCTCCTGTGGCCGTGAGTTCAGTCGATAGCTGTTAAGCCCGTTGGCATAGTTGCCGGTGCCGAACTGCCACACCCACGGGCCGCCGCTGCACCCGCCTGTCATGTCGTTGCCCATGGCAATCGTGCCGCCGACGCTTCCATCATAGGCATAGGATGCCTGCACATCCCACAATCGGTTGCCGTTGAACGGAGCGGCAGCCGGCCAGCCGAGCGAGTGCCAGTGCTGGAACTTGCTCCAATTCCAGGCGAAACCGAGCCAGCCAACGACCTGACTGATCTTGCGGTTGTTGATCGGAAGCAGCACACCGCCGCCCATATCTTCCGGCAAACCGTTTGGAATGCCGTTCTGGTACCAGCGCGTCCGTGCCCAGAGCTTCGTTGCGCGCCAGGTGCCGTAGGGAGCATTGCCGTCACGATACGCAGGAACAAAGACCAGGTTTTGCGACCAGCCAGCGCTGGAATTGCTGCCATCGTGGACGCAGTGACCTGCGGTGAAGAAGGCATAGTTGCCGATGGAGAAGGCAGACCCCACATAGCTCCGACCACGTTGGGTGAAGAAGATCTTCCCTGCTGTGATGTAGGGATAAACCATACAGAGTGGTTCGTGGCGGGTGAAGGGACCGGGATAGTTGTAACCGCCGCTGGTGGCGGCTGGCGTCGGGCCGTCTTGAGCGGTGGCTGTTTCGGGTGCTCCGCCGAGGGCGACACTGCCGCTGCCCGCGGTTGGCTGCTGGCGCAGTTCTTCGGCCACGCTTTCGGCCATATCCTCAAGCTGGCTCTCGCTCACTTCAGGTAATGGATAAGGCTCGGCCTTTTCCATTCGCGACAGTGTCCAGAAGCCTTCGGACGCGATTTCAATCTCCGTCTCTGGCGCCTGGATATTTCCCTCATCTTTCGGCTCTTGTTCCGGAGTCGGATCGCCAGATGGGGGCATACTGGGAGTCATATTGTCAGACATTTTCTCTCACCTCTTGACTTTGCCGCATCTGATGCCATTGACCCGGGGTAGGCATCTATCTGTATAAATGCGTCGAGCGTGATGATTTCACAGGTGACCGGGAATGAGCGGACATTTGCCGGGAAGTGAGTCACAGAGACGTTCCAGGAGCCACGCGATCACTCGATTGTCCAACCACAGATCACACCAAAGGCGGATGTCTACACGAGCGGCATGGCTTATCCTGGACATCGTAATCACACTGGTGTCGGATATTGCTGGCGGATTATGCCTCTCCAACATGAACATCATCCACACCACTACACACGATCACACATCACATTGATTGAGGAGAAATCACAATGGCATTGTTACACAAGGAGGCTCCTGCGCTCGCGCAGGGGGTGTGGCGAACGCTGCAAACCCACATTCAGGGCACCGTCATCATGCCCGGCGATGCAGACTACGATGACGCGCGCATGGCCTGGAATCTGGCATTTGAACATCGTCCGCCAGTCATCGTCATGGCTGAAACGGCGAACGATGTCGCCGAAGCGGTACGCCTCGCGCGGGCCGAGGGCATGGACATTGCGGTGCAGGCAACCGGACATGGATTTACGCTCCCCGCAAATGACGCCCTGCTCATCAACATGTCTCGAATGACGCACGTTGAGGTGGACGCGGCGGCACAAACGGCCTGGGTTGAGGGCGGTTCGAAATGGTTGCCCGTGCTGGAAAAAGCTCAGGCAGTCGGGCTTGTGCCGCTTTTAGGCTCGACCCCTGATGTGGGCGCAGTGGGATACACGCTCGGCGGCGGCATAGGCTGGCTGGCACGTAAGTACGGGCTATCCGCCGACAGCGTCAATGCCTTCGAAGTGGTCACGGCACAGGGCGACATTTTATGGGCCAGCGAGAAGGAAAACAGCGATCTGTTCTGGGCACTGCGCGGGGGTGGTGGCAGCTTCGGTGTGATCACGGGCATGGAAATTCGGCTGTACCCGGTCACTACTGTTTACGCCGGTAATCTCTACTACCCGGCTGAGATGGCGAAAGAAGTGATGACTCGCTACCGTGAGTGGATCACCAGCACGCCGGAAGAACTGACCTCATCGGTGCTGCTGATGAATTATCCGCCGATCCCTGATGTGCCGGATTTCCTGCGCGGGCAGTCGTTTGTCCAGGTGCGTGGAGCTTATGTCGGTACGATGGAAGCGGGCGAGGAACTCATGAAGTACTGGCGTGAGTGGAAAGCGCCAGCATTCGACATGTTTGGCCCGCTCCCCCTCATACGGGCAGCGGAGATCAGCAATGATCCGGTCGATCCCACAAGCGCATTGGTGACGGGTGTCTGGCTGAAGGATCTGAGCGACGAAGCGATTGATACGATCATTCGTTTTGGCCTTGCCCCCAATGGTGTCACGATCAGTGAAATTCGTCATGTCGGCGATGGGGCGATTTCGCGGGTCGATAAGCGTGCCAATGCCTATGGCAACCGTGACGCAGCGCTGGTGCTCGAAATCATCGGTATCTCGCCGACCCAGGAACTCTGGCACGCGGCAAATGCGTATGCTCAGGAGTACAAACGGGCATTGGTAGGGCATTTGACCGGTGGGGTCTACATCAACTTCCTGGAAGGCGATGAACGGCAGGAGCGCACAAAAGATGCCTTCACAGCAGAGAACTTCCGCAAGCTGATGGCGATCAAGGCCAGGTATGATCCTGAGAATGTCTTCAGCCGCAGCTTCAACATCCCGCCACGTGCGGATAACAATGCCTAGCGGCGGCTGACATTACTCACAGGGAAACGAAAAGGCAGTCCTGCGCTGGGCTGCCTTTTTTAACGATCTTCCACTTTCACATGCTGCTGTACAGGATAGAGCTAGTTCGTCGAATTCTCAGCTCCACAGCCGGTCATGCGAGCGCTCGTTGTCCCACATATCTGTAGGGTCGAAGCACAACGGGTCACGCTGGTCAATGAATTCGTGCAGACATTCGAGATTGAGCTCGCCAAGACCTAACCCAGGCGTTTCGGGCACCTGAATATAGCCATCCACGATCATGGGTTTGGATAGGCCGTCAAACAGATCGTTCCAGTGCGAAATATCCGCAGAATGGTTTTCCAGCACGAAGAAGTTTTCCGTGGCCGCGGCACAGTGGACGCTTGCCAACGCCGCGACAGGTGACCCGGCCATGTGCATCGCCATGGCAATCCCGTGTTCCTGAGCGTAGTCGCCGATGCGCTTGGTTTCGAGGATACCACCGGAGGAGGCGAGGTCGGGATGAATGATGGACACCGCTCGCGCTTCGATCAGCGGCTTGAACCCGTCTTTAAGATAGATGTCCTCACCTGTGCAGATCGGCGTCGTGACCGCGTGTGACAGGCGCACGTACTGATCGGTGAACTGCCACGGGATCATGTCCTCGTACCAGGCCAGGGTGAACTGGTCGAGCGCCCGCCCGAGCTTGATGCACGACTCCAGGTTAAGATGGCCGAAATGGTCGGAGGCCAGCGGGATTTCGTCGCCTACGATTGAACGCACCGTGCCGACGTATTCGACCAACAGATCAACGCCCTTGTTCGTCAATTGGATGCCGGTAAAGGGGTGCATGATGTGGTGCGTGTCCAGCATCTCCGGCGGCGCGCTGATCGCACCGGGAATGTCGGCCACGAGATCAATGCCGATGTCCATTTTCAGGAGCTTGAAGCCCATCTCCATACGCTGCTTGAGCCGCGCGCCCATTTCCGCCGGGTCTTTGGTGGTTGGCGTATCACAATAGCACAGGACTTTGTCGCGGAACTTGCCGCCCGCCAACTGGTAGGCCGGGACGCCATATGCCTTGCCCGCCAGGTCCATCAGGGCCATCTCAATGCCGCAGACGCCGCCCGCCTGCCGCGCATGATGTCCGAACTGTTTGATCTTGCGGAATATCTTGTCTACGTTGCATGGGTTTTCGCCCAGGATACGGCTCTTGAGCATAAGAGCATAAGTTTTACTGGCCCAGTCGCGCACCTCACCATAGCCGGAGATGCCCTGGTTGGTGTCAATGCGGATAAGTGAGAGGTCCATCGGCAGCCCGACCAGATTGGCGATGCGCATGTCGGTGATGCGCAGGTCAGTCGGGCGCGAATTGGTGTTGACGTTATCGAGAATCTGCGGTTGATCGGTCATCTGTTCCCCCGTTTATCCCCTGCGCATCGCAATCCACGCTAAATAATCGGTCGCGATGTCATCGCGCCATTTGGAATTGTCTCCTCTGCATTGTACTTCCGTCGCGTCAGGCGGCAAATATCCCGCGCGATTTCATCTGCACTTTGCCTCGCTTTGTGTTTCACATGTTCCGGGATCTACAGCAAGCGCGATGAAAAGCGCAAGCGTCTTGTTCGGAACCTGTTCAAGTACATCAGGCATGATCTGGATATGCAAAAATCGTAGGTTTCAGGATCAATCCACCTACGAGCAATGTGGGGTTGCACGTGCAGATGCTGCTGTTGAGGATATTGAAGGAGAATGTGGTAAACATGACCCCGGCAGGATTCGAACCTGCGACCAGGTGCTTAAAAGGCACTTGCGCTGCCACTGCGCTACGGGGCCATAACTCGAATTCTAGCCGAGTTTGCGCACATTTCAACCGGCAATGCTCCACGATTGTTCGTTATTTGGCGAGTAAAAACGTCTGGAGTGCCAGCGACAACTCAGTAGGGCGATGCCAGGGAATATCGTGAATGGTGTCGCCCATCCAGATGACTTCGACTTCACGTGAGTGGCGCTCGGCTTCGTGGGTGTAGTGCGCGATGGTCGGATCAGGCGTTTCGCCGGATGGAATGGCGTTGACGATCAGCACCGGGCATTGCACGCGATCGTAGAAGTCAACGGGGTTGAATGCCCAGATCTGGCGGGCAATCTCCATGTGATTTTCCCGCCTGAGGTGCGGGCACACCGCATGTTCATCGCTCAAATCGAAGACGGATAGCGCCAGCGGCTCCAGTTCAGGGCGGTAGGCAGCACCCAGCCACTGCTCACGGATCAGGTGGCGGATGACATCCGTGGTCATGTTGACGTATGGCGGTGGCGCCATGCCGATTTCGGCTTCTGCCCAGGTGGGATAGACATCTCGAAGCGGGCGAATGCCACCGTCGATCAGACCAACTTTGGCAAGATTGTGCGGGCGCGTGGCGGCGTAGTAGAGCGCGGTGTACGCACCCCAGGAGTGACCGACCAGTGAGATCGCGCCAGCATGTAGCTGGAGCGCATTCACCACGTGATCAATGTCGGTGGCGATAGTCTCGAAGTCGTAGCCGTCATCCGGCTTATCCGAAAGGCCATGCCCCCGCTGATCGACAGCCAGCACGTAAAAATGTTCCGCCAGCACGGGTGCAATCAGGTCGAACATGTGTGAAGTCGATGCCAGCCCGTGCAACAGAAGGAGCGGCGGTCGCGCCTGATCGCCCCAAATCTGAAGGTGAAACCTCAAGCTGCCGGCTGTAAGGTCAAATTCTCTTGCGGCCATTATCAGCCTCGATTTCCTTCTGCGAAGACCGTAACCAATTATGGGCCTGAGATTTGCGTTTTCCAATGCGATTGGATACGCTCAAAATATGAACAAGACATTCCATGCTTCGACTTTTGCAAGGTGCGAATTAGCCGTCGGTTGTAAGGGATATAATTCGCACCAACTGAACGTGTGATGGTGCTCAAGCTGGTTTGAGTCCGGGCCAACCGTTCAGGTTGGCTTTTTATGTTCTCCAAAGGAGCGATATGGTTTGAAGCAGCAGCTCCTCATCAATGCCTGACACAAGATTTCTACTAAGGAGAATGAGCATGACTTCCTCAAAGTCACGGATGCTGTTGGCGGTTTTCTTGCTGTTGCTGTTCACCTTCATCTTGACACTGCAGCCGATCAGCGCGCAGGCGGAAGGCGTCAACCTGCGCTGGTCAATCGAGGGCATTACCGATCTGCCATCGCTCGACCCCGCCAAGGCCAGCGACTCCCAGGGCTTCACGGTTATTGGTCTGCTGTATGGAGGCCTGGTGCGCCTGGATGGCGATCTCAACGTGATCCCTGACCTGGCGGAGAGTTGGATGGTTTCTGACGATGGTCTTGTCTACACGTTCACGCTGCGCGAAGCCTCGCTGTTCTCGGATGGCTCGGCGATTACCGCAGACGACGTGGTCTGGTCGCTGACTCATGCGCTCGATCCGAATACGGGCGGCTGGACTGGCCCCTTCTATCTCTCGAACATTGTCGGCGCGAATGATGTAGCCGCCGGCAGCGCGACCGAACTGGCCGGGGCGGTTGCCGTCGATGCGCGCACGGTCGAGCTGACCATCAGCCAGCCTTCCGCGTATTTCCTGAGCCAGTTGACGTTTGGCTCGGCGAAGGTCGTCTCCAAAGCACAGGCAGAGGCCGACCCCACCGGCTGGGAGAATGCCCCGGTGACGAGCGGGCCGTTCCAGGTGCAGGCATGGAATCACGGCCAGAACATCGTCCTCGTGCCGAACGCGAATTACTGGCAGGCCCCGACCATCGCCACACTGACGATGCCCTTCATCCAGGACAGCGAGACGGCCTACCAGCTTTACATCACCGGCGAACTGGACATCATGGGCAGCCAGCAGAACGGCATCCCGGCGGTTCACGTGCCAGATGCAGAAATGATGCCCGATTTCCGCTCGACGCCACTGTTCGCGGTGCGCTACGTTGGTTTCAACAACACGATTCCGCCCTTCGACAATGTTAATATCCGCCGTGCCTTCGCGCTCGCAATCGACAAAGCGACGCTGGCGAATGACGTGCTTGGTGGCACTGTCGTCCCCTCCGACCGCATTCTGCCACTCGGCATTCCTGGTTCGGAGCTGCCCATCGACGGCCTGAGCTTCGACCCAGATGCTGCAAAAGCAGCCTTGGCAGAAGCAGGTGTGACTCCAGAGACCATCGGCCAGGTGACGCTGACCTACGGCGTCGAAGGCGATAATGAGCGTGTGGTGACTGTGCTTCAGGCGATGTGGCAGGAGAACCTTGGTGTCGCTGTCACGCTTGAGCCGCTGGAACTGACGACGTTCAGCGCCCGCCTGAACGAAACCTACCAGACGCCGGAGACGGGCATTCAGTCTTACTACAGCGTCTGGGGCGCGGACTATCCCGATCCGCAGAACTTTATCTCGCAGCAGCTGCGCACGAGCGTCGGCAACAACAACGGCCATTATTCGAACGCCGAATTCGACGCGCTGGTGGATGAGGCGGACGTTTTGACGGGCGACGTGGCTCGGCGGATGCAGTTGTACAATGATGCTGAGCAGATCGCGGTCAATGAAGTCGGTTGGCTGCCGCTGTTCAACCCGCGTCTCAATATCCTTGTGCGCCCAGAGGTGCAGGGGATTGTGTTCAATGGGCAGGGGTTGATCATCCCTGATTACTCTGCACTCACTATCAGCGCCGGTGCATAATCGGTTACTTGTTGGGAGAATGGGACGTCCGGGAGCTTGCCTCTCGGACGTCTTTGTATAAACCATGACACGAGTCATTCTTCGCCGCCTGTTCAGCCTCCCGTTCGTCATTCTGAGCATTACGATCATTACCTTTCTCGTGGGCTATCTCGCGCCCGGCGATCCGATTCTGTCGATGATGGGGTCGCGCCGCGACCCGGTCACTTATGAGCGACTGCGGCATCTTTACGGGCTGGATCTGCCATGGTATGAACAATACGTCGATTACGCGTCCGGGCTGCTGCAAGGCGATCTGGGGCTGTCTTATCGCTATCAAGGCCGGCCAGTCTGGGATCTGATCGGCAATGGTGTGTTCGTATCGGTGCAGTTAGGCCTGGCGGCGCTGATCCTGAGTCTCGCGATTGGCATTCCTGTCGGTCTCTGGTCAGCCATCCGTCAGAACTCGCTCTGGGATCGTGCTGGTATGACGACCATGCTGACGCTGTATGCCGTCCCCAGTTTTGTGCTGATTCCGATTCTCAGGTGGATCAACTACCAGTTTTACATTCACGGCCTGCCATCGCTGCCGCAGGCGGGTTGGGGGCGGCCAGAACATTGGGTGATGCCGGTCTTTGTGCTGTCTGCCGCGAGCATGGGCTACATCGCGCGTCTGACGCGCGTCAGTATGCTGGAGGTGCTCAAGCAGGATTACCTGCGCACGGCGCGCGCCAAAGGCTTACGCAACCGGCGCATTCGTTGGAATCATGCCTTTCGCAATGCGCTGATTCCCGTGGTGACGGTCGTCAGCCCATCAATCGCGTTCCTGGTGACGGGCACATTCGTCGTCGAGACACTGTTCTCGATCCCTGGTATTGGTTATCTATCGGTGCAGTCGATTGCCCAGCGTGATTATCCCGTCATCCAGAGTACAACAGTGCTTCTGGCGGTGGCCGTCTTGTTGATGAACCTCGTCACCGATCTGCTCTATATGCTGCTCGATCCGCGTATTCGGGTGGAGGCATAGTGAGCAACTCCACCTCTAACATGCCATCCACCACGCAAAGGTTGCCGCCGCAGTCTCACCAGACAGCGTATGTTCTGCCGCTGTTCTTGCGCCGCCTGATGACGAATCGGCTGGCGGTGATCAGTCTGATCGGCGTGATCTTGCTCATCCTGATCGCCGCATTCGGCCCGATGGTGTATACCGCCAGCCCGATCACACCAGATTACAAAGCGATCAACCAGTCGCCGAGTGCCGAACACTGGCTCGGCACGGACAACCTGGGGCGCGACACGTTGGCTCGCCTGATCTACGGGCTGCGTGTCTCGTTGATCGTCGCCTTCTACGTCGAGCTGCTAAACATTTCGCTGGGGGCGACGCTGGGACTGCTGGCGGGCTATTTTGGCGGCCTGCTCGATGTGATCGTGACACGCATCGCAGACATCCTGTTCGCGTTTCCGGGTCTGCTGCTGGCGATTCTCGTTGCTGCCACGTTTGGCCCGGCGGTGACAGAGCAGTTCGGGGGAATCGGCCGGCTGCTGCTCGTCACCGGCTCATTGAGCCTCGTGAGCTGGCCGCTGATGGCGCGCCTGGTGCGCAGTCAAACTTTGTCGATCAAAGAGCAGGAATTCGTGACCGCAGCCCGCTCACTTGGCGCGACGGACTCGCGGATCATGCTGACATATATCCTGCCCAACGTGGCTGGGATTATCCTCGTGAGCAGCACGCTTGACATCGCCAGCGTAGTCGTTAACGAGGCCGTTCTGAGCCTGCTTGGCCTGGGCATCCAGCCGCCTGATCCGAGCATCGGCAAAATGATCACTGATGCAACGCCGTTTCTTGACGCGAACCCGCTGCAAGTGCTGTTTCCCAGCCTCGCCCTCATGCTGATCGTGCTGAGCGTGTCGTTCCTGGGCGATGGCCTGCGCGATGCCACCGATCCGCAGAGTCTGATGTAGACCGCACGAACTACTCGGAACGCAGCGCGCGCGCAGTGACGAGCTGACTCAGCTTGTAGGCCGGATAGATCCCCGCCAGCAGTGCCGCGACGACAGCCACGGCAAAGGCTGATAATACCTCGTTGGGCGTGAGCAGAAGCTGCATCGTCCAGCCAAACGAGCGCACGTTGATGACGTAGATGAGTACAAGCGCCAGCACGATACCGATCGGCAGTGCCAGGATGCCCGCCGTCGTGCCCATCAGACCCGTCTGGATGAGCGTGTAATTCCAGAGCTGGCGCGGCGTCAAACCGACGGCGCGCATCGTGCCGTACTGCCTGGTCTGCTCCAACTGCAAAGCCATCAGCGCGCTGAGAATGCCGATAAAGGCGACAATGGTTGCCAGCAGCCGCAGCGCAATCGTGATCGAGAAGGCGCGTTCGAATACGTCAAAAACGCTCGCGCGCAGGGTGGCATTGCTGCGCGCCCTGAGATCCGTGCCCGCCAGCGCTTCACGGATGCGGTCGAGGGTGGCGTCTGCGTTCGCGCCGTCTTTGACGAAAACCGCCATCGTCGAAACATACGGGTCATCGTAGTAGCGGCGATAGACGCTGTCGACCATGAACACCGTTCCCTGATCGGCGGAGTAGTCGTAGTAAACACCGACGACTTCGAATGTGTGCGGGCCGCGGTCGGTCAGGAGCGTGAGCCGGTTGTTCTCCGGCGTGATGTTGCGGCGGTAGGCGAACGGTTCGCTGACCATGATCGCGCCGTCTTGCAGTGCCAGCCAGTAGTCGGCGCGATCCACCAGCAGCCAGGCGAATGCGCGCCGGTCTGTGACTTCACCGTCGGCAACGCCCAGGTTGACCGGTGGCAGATCGGGATAGTCAGGCGCGATGACGCTTACGCCGCGACCCGCCGAGACGTGGTCGACCCCTTCCACAGCACGCACACGCTCGACGAGCGAGCGATCAATGTCGGCGGTCACGCGGGTGGTCGTAGAGGAGAGGGGCGAGACGTAGATGTCCGCGCCCAGGGTGTTATCCAGCCAATCAGCGACAGTATTGCGAAAGCTGGCGATCATGACACTGACGCCGACAATCACGCTCACAGCGACGGTCAGCGCGGCAACAGCGACCGACGTGCGGCTGAGCGAGCGGGCGACGGCGCGCGGAGCCATGCGCCCCAGCACACCGAAAAGTCGTTCCGTGATCGGCGTAGATGCGGTCATGAACAGCAGGAGCACTGCCGGAGTGAATAACGCACCGCCGACGACGATGGCGAACAGCGCCAGGAAGCTGACGATGATGTTCTGTGTTGGCAGCGCGAGCAGGCCGACGCCGAGCAGCGCCAGCAGCACAGCCGTGAGCGTGACGAACGGCAGCAGACGGCGTGTGGAGATTTCGGCATCGGAGCGGCGCAGGCTGCCGACCGGCGGTGTGCGGGTCGCATCATACGAGGGGATGAGCGCCGCGATGACGCTGGCGAGCAGGCCAATAGCCGCGCCTTTGAGCAGGGTAAAGGGCGCGACACTGACCCGCTGCACGTCGATTGCATAATAGAGATCCGAGATCGTTTGGGAGACCAGCCCGACGGACGCGCGCCCGAAGATGATGCCAAGCGCCAATCCGAGCGCCACGCCAATGGCGCCGAGCAGCAGCCCCTCGCTCAGGATGAGCGTAAAGATCTGGCGGCGGCTCGCGCCGATTGCGCGCAGGATACCGATAGCCGCGCGTCGCTGGACGACGCTGAACGTGACTGTGTTGTAGATGAGAAAGACACCGACGACCAGCGCCAGCAGGCTCAGCGCTTGTAAGTTGAGTTCGAACGCGGCGGTCATCTGGCGCAGGGTGCTGTTTTGATCGTCAGGTGTCGTCAGGACTGCGCCTGTGGGCAGGAGCGCACGGATCGGCGCGATGTCATAGCCATCCGGCAGAATCATGTCGATACGGCTGATCGTGCCCGGTTGGCCGACAAGTTCCTGTGCCGTGGCGATGTCGGTCAAGAGCAGCGTTTCGAGCGCCTGCGCACTGACATCGTCGTCTGCCTGAAGAATGCCGACGACACGCACGCTGACTTCACGGCCTTTGGGACGGAGCATGATGCTGTCGCCCGGCCTCACGCCATAACGCGCGGCCAGCTGGCCGCTGATCAGGACGGTGTTGGGTTCGGCAATGAACGTGTTGAGCGCCTCAAAGGCATTCTGATTTTCGCCTTCGACGGTGACAGTCGTCAGATAGCTGCGAAAGGGTGGTTCGGCAAATGGATCGACACCGAGCAAAAGTAAGGGCTGTTCGCCAAGCTCCACGGCGGTGACATATTCATTCACGACCGGAGCAATCGCGCGCAGGCCAAGATCCAGGCGGAGTCGGCGGTACAGTTCGGTCGGCAGGCCGCTTGTGCCGCCAAAGATCTGGTGCGTTGCCTTGCCGGTGATTACGTCCGTGCTCAAATTGAAGGCGCGATTGGCGCTGCCATTCGCAATATCGATGGCAACGACGACGGCGACGCCGAGCGCAACACCCAACACGAAGAGAACGCTTTGCAGCATCCGCCGGCTCATGTAACGTCCGGCGAGGCGCGGAATGATCGGTATGGACATGGCGTGACTTTGGTAGATCAGCTAGTCAAAAGTTGTGAAATCAATCACAAGCTTACGCGGAGATAGCCGATTTTGAGGTTAGACGGCGCTAAGAAATCTTCACGCCGCGATGGCGCGGATGATCACGGTGATCTTCTTGTTTGTACCAACGGTCACGCACTCGGTTCTGGCGTGCGTTCGATTTCCTGCTGCTGTTCGTCGTCTTTGCGCTGAAGCCGGCGCAGCGCTTGCCCTGCGACTTCCCGGTAACGGTCATGTTCTGATTGAAGCAGAGGTTCAAGCGCTGGGATGGCCCTGGGATCGCCGATTTTGCCGAGCGCTTCGGCGGCAAACAGGGGTGTTTGATAGCCCGGGGCCGTGAGTGCCTCGATCAACGGTTCGACGGCGCGTGTATCGCGCAGATTGCCCAGCATCATGGCTGCACGTCCGCGCACGATCAGATCTTCATGCTTATTGCTGACCACGTAGATCAGGGTGCGAAGGGCTTCCTCACCGCCAATCATGCCGAGCTTCATAATGGCAGTGCGACGTCGCTCCTTGTTGACATCGCGCAGCTCAGCGATCACTTGCTTAACCTGGTGTGTTTGTTCGGGCATCAGTACGCCACCTTTCAATCACTCCGCTGCTGAATGCTGCCGCGTAGATATGCAGTCTGCCGCGGTGCTCATGGACGTAACGATTCGCACATACTCCGAGTATCCATGGTGAACATCACACCCCATGACTAACAACTGCTTCAGCGACCTGTGCAGCCTGTTTCGTGAGAATGAGCCTACCATCGTGGATCCTACAGACTCTATCGGCAAAAGGCACGATTTCCGGATTATGTGTTGCCATGATCAATGTACGTCCGGAATCGCGGGTTAGTTCCAATAACAGCGTAAGCACTATTTTGCCGGTTTCTTCGTCAAGATTGCCTGTAGGTTCGTCTGCCAGCACCAGCGCGGGTTCAGTGACCAGCGCTCGGGCGATAGCAACGCGCTGTTGTTCTCCGCCGCTGAGTGTGTCTGGGAAACTGCTTGCTCGATACAGCAAGCCGACACGATCCAGCAAGACGTTGGCTTTACGTTCCGCGTCGCGCCGATTGTCTCCTCGTAATTCCAGGGGAAGGGTCACATTTTCCAGCACGGTTAGAGTCGGAATGAGATTGAAGAACTGGAAAACGATCCCGATGTGATCACGCCGGAAGCGTGTCTGTTCATAGTCACTCAGCGTGGTGACATCGGTTTCCTGAATGATGACCTGGCCTGCTTCAGCTTTATCAATACCACTGATAAGGTTAAGCAGAGTGCTCTTACCACTTCCGCTTTTGCCCAGGATGACGAAGAACTCGCCCTCTTCAATGTTGAGATCAACATGGTCGAGAATTTTGCGGGTGCGATCACCCTCGGTATATGTTTTTTGCAAACCGCTTATCTGGAGACTATAGAGTGGGCGGAACGTATCGCTTGTCATACCGTTATTCTACTCATCCAGCGCAAAATTGCGATGCAAGATTTGTGCAATGTTTCACTGATGTATGTTAACAATGCCAGATGAGGGCAAACTGATAATTGGCCGAGATTCAGGTTCAATCTTGCAGCGGCGACGTTGCATTAGCCTAAAGCGTCCGGCATTTACAATTTAGAGGACTGAGGCATGTGCCTGGTTTTTGAGCGTCCGATTCTCTGCACTCAGGCAAAATGGGAGAAATTATATGAATTTTGATACACTAAACTCTGTCGAGTATGTTGTGGTTCAATACGAATCTTGAATATTGGAACAGTCATTCATGTTAACAGTTGAGCAGGCACTTGAGATTCTTGCACGGTTTCAATCTGCGGCTCCACCGACCGCCGCCAAGAAACTTGCCGAGATCATGGATTTGCTGCGTGCCCTGGATTTCGAGGCGACTTCCGCAGATCTTCATGAGGACGGCGCATCCGCGACCGCTGCGTTGCAATTAGATCTCGATACGATTTCAGTGACCGACATGCTTGAAGACATTGGCGAAACACCGCCTGCGCCGATGGCCCCAAGAAAACTGAAAACGACACCGTTCGATTATTTCTTTGAAGACACATCACCCGTCGATCTCGCGAGTCAATGGTCAGACAGTAGCCAGACAACAGATCAACCTAAGCCCACTTACGCCTGGCCCAAACGCGGCGCGCCAGACGAGCAAGCTCAGGTGTACCCGTCTGCGCTTTCCGAGGATTCAGCAAGTGCACCAGGAACGGGCTACGTCGAGTTGATCCCGCAGATGCAAGATCGGCTTCAGTCCGCATTAACAGCGATCCGCACCAAATCGGATCGTCTATTTACCGGCGCGACGGGGCATTTGATGCCTGTGCAGGGGGACATCATGAAGTCCATCCGTGATCAGGCCGACAGCGCACTGGGCTTGATCGACGCAATGAAGCAGATCGATGCTTTGCAAGCCGACAGGTTTCCGCTCCATGTGGGTGTCTTCGATTGTGCCGATCTGGTGACACGTGCGCGCGATCTCATGAAATCCACAGCGCGGGGGCGCGGTCATCAAATCACATTTCAGCCACCGGATCGCCCTGTACAAGCACGGGCGGATTTCGAACAGTCGCTGGCGATTTTGATCGACCTGCTCGACAACGCCATTCGCTATACGCCGAGCACGGCTACGATCTCAACGACAATCGATCATCTTGGATCACATATTTTGATCAGTGTGGTCGATACCGGCATTGGATTGTCGCCAACTGACCTGGCGAACGTGGGCAAACCCTACTGGCGCGCGACTCACCAGCCGGTGGTGCAAGAGAATCCTGGCAGCGGACTGCGGCTGTATCTGGCTGGGCAGATCGCCCGGTTGCAAGGAGGTGAGTTGATTTTCTCCGGGGAGTTGGGCAAGGGAAGCACCTTCAGTTTTACGCTTCCTGCGGTTGATGAGTCTTCCGGGGAGCTTTGAGATACTGGCCGATTTCCTGCGCAGCCAGATGCGCTTCTCGCCGGATATTGTAGAGCGCCCCCAGGCCGCGATAACAGCGGCCTACGAGGAAGAGACCCGGATGCCCGCGCACGGTGGTTGATGGTGTGTGCGGTTGTGCTTCAAGCAGCGGCCACCCCTGCGAATCAGTCTCATAATCTGTATCAAGATAATCGAGCGCCGGACGATAACCGGTCGCCAGGATGACCGCGTCAACCTCATGCAGACTGCCATCGTCGAGAAGCACACACTTCCCTTGCAGCGCGGCCAATCCTCGCACAGCTTTGATACTGCCATCACGGATGGCACGCACGAATTCGATGCCACGAACAGGCACAGAAGTGCCCTTGCGATCATCGCGATTAGGCGCGAGGGGCAGTCCCAGTCTATCAACGCCAGGGTAGCTCTGAAAATTGATGTGGTCGCTCAACCACTTGCGGACTCTGGGCGCGAATGGCCGGAGGAGAATCTTCCAGATGGTGTCATTCAGCCCGTAGGGATTGCGCCGCGCAATGACCATGTCACTGCGAATCGAGAATAAGATGTTGCTTGGAGACACCTCTGTGAGCGCAACGGCGATGTCCGCGCCGCTGGGGCCGCTGCCGACCACCAGGATACGCTTGCCTACGAAGTGAGCGGCACTGGTAAAGTCGTGGGCGTGCAGCAAATCGCCCGCAAAGGTATCCATGCCGGGGATGGCGGGGATGAATGGCTTGCTGTAACGCCCGGTTGCCAGAATCACCGCGCGATAATGGGCGGAACCCTGGTCAGTTTCTACGCTCCAGCCGCCATGTTCAGGAGCAACACGCCGTACTTCGACCGACAGGCGCAAATTGAGCGGGTGCCGCCGTGACCAATCGCGCAAATATGCGTAATACTGTTTGCCGGTGGGCAGCAGCCCGTAGCGCAGGGGGATGCGCTGGCCGGGCATGTGCGAAACAAAGCTGGCGGTATTGAGCCGCAGCGACGGGTACAGATGTGCCCAGGTCGAACCTATGTGATCGGCGCGATCGACGATTTCGTAGGCGATGCCAGTCCGCTGCAAGTAGTAGCCGCTGCTCAACCCGGCTGGGCCTGCGCCAATGATGAGCACATCGGTCATGAGTCGCTCAATCGGACTGCTGATCGACTGCAACGGCAGTCGCTGTGGCGGCGACGAACGGGCGCAAGCGTGTCGGTACTGCTTGGAGGGTGGACGGATATTGCGCCGCCTCATCCTGGCTGCCCGGCAGAAATCGTAGGTAAGTTTCAAGCGTGGGCGCAATAATGAAGTCGCGGGTGGCAGCAGCTTCAGTGTTGATCTGGTTGTATTCTTCGACCGGGGCCTCGACATTGAGGACGGCGACCGCATAGATACCGATGGCGAACATTGCCAGCGCTAGAAATGCAACAATCAGCCCTGAACGGCGGTTGGCGCGCTGGACGGACGGTGTGCGCACACGCAGCGGCAGGCGGGCATCCGGGGAATACGTCGCCTGAATCTTTGCGTCGAGTTGCTCGGTCGCGTTGGCTGCGCTTAGATCGACAGGCACAAGGTGATCGATCAGCTTCGGCAGCTTGACCCGTTCTGCTAGCGCAGGAACAATGGGCTGATCGTTATCAAGGGCGGTGTTAAGCGCGTCATGAAATGCTTTGTCCTGGAGCGCCGCTTGCGAAAGCACTGCGATCAACAGATCGTTTTTGTCTGTGCCTTGCTGCCGGAGTTCATGCCCTGCTGCGAGCAGCGCGCTGCGCAGGCGCGCCTCGACAGCAGCATCGTGGACAGTTGCGAGTATTGAAATCATGGTAGCCAGTTTCTTGTTCCTTACGAAGTCGCGCGCCGTGGAAGGAGATGTCCATAACGTGCAGATGGCTGATCATCTTAGCCAAGACAGCCGGAGTTACCAGTGTGAATATCGAACCAAAGCGCGCGGCCCGGTATCATATTGATCGTATTGACACGCAGTCATAGGAAGGGTAGGCAAACGATGTCTGTGAACGCGATTAAGGTGGCTATCTTGGGCCTGGGCCGGGTGGGGACTTCGGTCGGGCTGTCGCTCAATCGTTACAGCGCGCGCAAGGATGCCCGACAGCGCTTCGAGGTCTTCGGGTTTGATCCGCGTTCGGGGATCGCGAGCGCCGCCGAGAAGATAGGCGCGATTCAGCATGTAGTTCGCAGCGTCTATGACGCCGCAGCGGGCAAAGACATCATTGTTGTGGCGCTGCCCTACGCCGAGGTGCAGACTGTCTTTCGCGAGATAGCAGATGCTCTGCGTGAGGATTCCGTGGTGCTCGATGCTTCTCCGCTCAAGCGACCTTCGCTGGAATGGGCAACCAGACTGCTCCCGGCGCACGCCCATCTCGTCGGAGTCACGCCGATAGTCAACCCGCGCTACCTTTTCGACGGGCTAAACGATACAGAACATGCTGCTGCGGACTTTTTTGACGACGGCTTCATGCTGGTGACGCCTTCACCCCGTGCAGCTAAAGCCGCCGTCGAACTGGCGACGGATTTCAGCGCGCTGTTGGGCGCGACGCCGCACTTCGTCGATCCCGACGAGCATGATGGGTTGATGGCGGCGACGGAGGGACTCCCGGCGCTGCTTGGTGCAATGACGTTTTACATGCTCCAGCGCAGCGAAGGCTGGGCGGATGCGCGGCGGATGGGCAATCCTGCATTTGGTCAACTGACACATCATCTCGTCGATACGCATCCTGACGATTTGCGCGACCTGCTACTCAACAATCGTGAGAATGTGGCCCGTTATCTGGGCGAGACCATCACGGTCTTAACCTCCGTCCATGAACTGCTGGTGCGTGGAGATCGCGAAGGGCTGGAGGCCGCATTGGTAGAGGCTTACGATACCTACCAGGTCTGGCTGGCGAAGCGCACGAGTGGGCGCTGGGATGAGAAGAGCGCGGCGGTTTCCCATGAAAAGGTCAGCGACACGCTGATGAGTGGGCTGCTTGGCGGCTACCTGACTCGGCGCATACGCGGCGAAGAAGATCGCGACTGAGGCGTAGCTCAAGGGCAGTTTACACATCTTTTACATTCATTTTACAGCGCGGTGATTACTGCTCCGACTGTCTGTTCTATGCTATCGATGGGTAGCTGCTGCATAAAGCCATGCAGCGTATGGATGGCAGGAGGCAATCGGTTTGATGTCACGCATACAAAAACGCTGGTTGATGATGCTTTTTGCAGTGCTGCTGGTCATGATCGGGTTTGCATCGGCAGATTCAGCGCAGTCTCAGCCAGGGATCAGTGAGCGACCATATCTGGGTGTTCGATTACAGAATACAGATAACGGCGTTGTTGTTAGCGCAGTGGTCGCCGATTCGCCGGCGGAAGCCGCCGGGCTTCAGGTTGATGATCGGATCGATTCGATCAATGGCGAAGATATCAGCAGCGCCCATGCGCTGGTCGAAGCTGTCTCTGCGCTCAAGCCAGGCGATCCTGTCACCCTCGGCGTGACGCGCGGCGAGGAAACGGTCACTATCGAAGCGACATTAGCGGAACAACCGGTGCAAGAGCGCATGGTGGTAATTTCTGATGTCAGCATTCGTTACGACGGGGAAAACAAAACCTGGATCGTCGAGAAACTGGGCGAAGATAACCCGCTCTACGAGGCCGGTTTGCGAGAAGGTGACGTGATCACCGCCATCGATGGGGAAGTACGCGAACCGCAAGACCTGGCGGATCTGTTTGGTGCGAGCGCAATGCGCGATACGCACACACTCACCGTCGAGCGCGACGGCGAAAGCATAGCTATTGAGATTGACGGTTCGACGCTGCCCCTATTCTTACTGTTCGGTATCCACGGGGGCGATGTCACTCTGCCCAATCCGATGGTGCCTCGGATCGTCATCCCACCGGTGGAACCTGGGCGCGGTCGCATCCCGGGGCCGTTGGGCATCTGGGAGGCGCAGAATGGCCGCCTGGGTGTGATGTTTGACGTACTCACGCCGGAGATCGCGGCTGACATGAATGTTGACGTCAGCGAAGGCGCGGTTATTCGTGAGCTTGTGCCTGGTAGTCCTGCAGAGAGCGCCGGTCTTCAGGTCAATGACATCGTGACAGCCGTGAATGGTGAACCGGTGGATGCTGAGCGAACACTGAGAGATCGCATCTTTGCCTATGAGCCTGGAGATACAGTCACGCTGGATGTGGTGCGCGGCACGGAAACGCTTCAGCTTGAAGTCACGTTGGATGCGCCTGAACCGCTGGGGCCGATGCCTTCTGGAATGCGCTTGCCTGCGATCCCAACACCGCCCCCGGTTCCGGCAGTGCCCGCAACCAATCTCTGAACTTGTATTCCATCCCACTCCCCTGAGCTTCGCCCGGTTCCCCGCCGGGCGAAGTCTTTTTAGGCTATTGGCGCTGTACTTTTATTGTGACGTTGTGGTGACGTCAGTTATGATGTGTATGATGAGGCATGGATTTTGATTCATCATCAGAGAGGTGAACATTCATGAGGGCTGTGATTCTCGCTGCCGGTCAGGGGACGCGCCTGCGCCCTGTAACATTGACGATGCCAAAACCCCTGGTTCCTGTCGCCAACAAACCATTGATCGTGTTTGCGCTTGACGTGCTGAGAAACGCAGGGCTGACCGAAATCGCGATTGTCGTCAATGATATGTCATCCCCGATTGTGGCGCAGTTGGGCAACGGAGCCAGCCTGGGCGTGCGTCTTGATTATATTGTCCAGCGAGAGCAGTTAGGACTGGCACACGCTATCGGCCTGAGCCAGCAGTTTGTGGGTGATAAGCCATTTTGCGTTTTTCTGGGCGACAACATCTTTCAAGACAATATGGAGACCTTGCTGCGTGGATTCCCGGACTCGGGTGCGGAGGCGACGATAGCCCTGGGCGAAGTGCCCGATCCAACACGGTTCGGCGTGGCAGAAATCAAAGAGGGCAAGATCGCGCGTCTGGTTGAAAAACCGAAGGATCCACCCTCGAACTATGCGGTCGCAGGTGTTTATCTTTTCCGCAAGTCGATATTCGAAGCGATTGCCAACATCCGCCCGTCGTGGCGCAACGAACTTGAAATCACTGACGCTATCCAGTACCTCGTCACCAACGACATGAATGTCAATCCCTATATCCTGTCTGGGTGGTGGATTGATGCCGGTAAGCCAGACTCGATCATCCAGGCCAACCAATTGGTCATGGGCGAGATGCCCTACACACCGCCGCCGGATGACAAGGCCGTGATCCAGGGTAAATGTGACATTTCACATCGAGTAACGGTTGGTGAAGGTTGCCAGATTATCGACAGCGTAGTGCGCGGCCCGGTGATCATTGGCAACAATGTTACCATTCGCGGGAGTTTCATCGGCCCATACACCGCCATTGGCGACAATGCGATTATCGAAAACAGTGAAATCGATGCCAGTATCGTGATGAAGAACTGCACCGTCCGCAATATCCCCGGACGTATCGATTCGAGCCTGCTGGCGGATAATTCGCAGTTGACCAGCGGGACGCACGTGCCGGCGTCGCACCGCTTCATCCTCGCAGAGAACAGCTTCGTTCAGTTGTAGCCTGTTCAACGTGTGAAACAACTCGCACAGTAGCGAATCGAAAAGGGTGTCCACATGGGCACCCTTTATCGTCGTTCAAACGCGGCAGGATTTAGCCATGCGACCCTGCCATCAGCAGCCCCAGTTTCTCACGGGTGGCTTCAGCGATGGGCAGTGTTGCCATGATACGGCCTCCAAACATGACCACGATCCGGTCGGACAGGCTCATGATTTCGTCCAACTCCGCTGAGACCAGCAAGACGGCGACACCACGATCTCGCTGCTTGATGATCTGTTGGTGGATGAACTCAATTGAGCCAACGTCAATCCCGCGCGTCGGTTGAGCAGCGATCAGCAACTTCACCGGCTTCGAGAATTCACGTGCGACGATGAGCTTCTGTTTATTGCCACCAGAGAGCGTACTCGCGGCCACGGTAACGCTGGGCGTCCGCACGTCGAACTCTTCGACCAGCTTCAGAGCGTGATTCTCGATAGCCTTGCGATTGACGATAACGCCGCTGGAATAGGGCGTCTCATAATACTGATTGAGGATAGTGTTGTCTTCAATCGGATAGGCCATGACAAGGCCATGTTTCTCACGATCTTCTGGAATGTGCGCCACGTCCAGGTCTGTGATCTGGCGCGGTGTGTAGCGGGTGGCATCATGGCCGTCAATTATGAAGCGTCCCTGTGTAAGAGGACGCAAGCCCGTCAGCGCTTCCACCAGTTCGCGCTGGCCATTGCCCTGTACACCGGCAACACCGAGGACTTCTCCGGCGCGGACTTCGAAGCTGACGCCCTTGACCACCGATGTTTTGCGATCATCCAGGACATGGGCATCTTCGACCTGGAGTATCGCTGCGCCAGGATGCGCTTCCGACTTATCGACCTGGAGGATGACATTGCGGCCAACCATCATTTCCGCGAGGCTGGCTTCGGTGGCTTCTGACGGCAATGTGCTGCCGACCATTTCTCCTCGACGCAGAACGGCGATCTGATCGGCGACGGCCAGCACTTCCTTGAGCTTGTGGGTGATGAAGATGATCGAGACGCCTTGTTTCGTCAGCTCGCGCATGATCTGGAACAGTTCGTTGGCTTCCTGCGGCGTGAGTACTGCCGTTGGCTCATCCAGAATGAGGATGTCGGCCTTACGATAGAGCGCTTTGATAATCTCTACACGCTGCTGAATGCCGACGGGCAAATCCTCGATCACAGCATTCGGATCGACGGCCAGCCCATACTTATGCGACAGTTCACTGACCTCTCTGACGGCCTGTCGCATGTCGATTCTGCCAGCGAAAGTCGTGACCTCAGCGCCCAGGATGACGTTTTCAGCCACAGTCATAACCGGGACGAGCTGGAAATGCTGATGAACCATGCCGATGCCGTGCGCAATGGCGTCACGAGGACTCTGGAGTTGAACGTGTTGACCTTTGATCCAGATTTCGCCCTCTGTAGGGTGATAAAGGCCGTAGAGGATGTTCATCAGCGTGCTTTTGCCCGCGCCATTTTCGCCCAGGAGGGCCAGAATCTCGCCCTTATGCAGGGCCAAGTCGACGTTGTTGTTGGCAATCACGCCCGGAAAATGCTTGGAAATCCCCTTTGCTTCCAGAACAACCTGTTTGTCTGTATTGCTCATCGGTGCTTACTCCGTTTCGTAGGGTTTTCCTTCAGACGCCGGTGGTCGCGTGCGTCCGACAAAGCCTGCCAGTACGACGATGGTCAGCAGGTAGGGCAACATGCCGATAAACTGATGGGGGATCTGGATTGTGCCGCTGAACTGCAACTGCGTTTGCAGCGCTGTGGCGAAGCCGAAGAGCAGCGCCGAGCCCCAGACGCCGAACGGCATGTATTTGCCAAAGATCATGACTGCCAGAGCGACAAAACCGCGCCCATTCGTCATCGCGCGCTCGAAAGAGCCGACGGCTTCGAGCGTGAGAAACGCACCCGCCAGTCCGGCGATGCCACCGGCGATGATGACGTTGATGTAGCGCATCCGATTGACATTGATGCCTACCGTATCCGCCGCGCGCGGATGTTCACCAATGGCGCGCGTGCGCAGGCCCCAGCGCGTGTAAAACAGCATGTAATGCATGACAAAGACGAGAATGATCGCCAGGTACGTTATCGGCGGGTTCTCAAATAGGACGGGGCCGACCAGGGGCAGGCTTGCCAGCGGGCCTAGCTCGATTGGCTGGAGTTTGCCCTGCGTCGTCAGACCGGTTTGATAGAAGAAACCCGTCAGACCCAGTGCCAGAATGTTGATGACCGTGCCGCCGATGATCTGATCCATCTTGAGCGTGACGGACATGAAGGCAAGCAGACCGCCCAACAGTGCCCCGGTCAGCACACCGACCATGACAGCCACGAGCAGATTGCCCGTGTAGACGTTCGCCAGGAAACCGGTGAAGGCTGAAAGCAGCATTTGCCCTTCAATGCCGATGTTAATCACGCCGGAACGCTCGCCCAGAAGTCCACATAACGCGCCCAGGACAAGGGGGGTCGATTGGCGGAGGGTCGATGCCAGCATCGACGTTGTGATCTGAGGTTCCGTCAGATAACCATAGATTGCGCCGATGACGACGAGGATGCTGATCCAAACGCCGGTTTTGCGCAGGAAGTCGAGCCAGCTGCTGTTCTTTATGAGTGCGACATTCGATGTCATAACTGTTGCCTCTTACCCTTGTCCCCAACCGCTGCTCAACCGGACACCGCCATCGCCTTCTCCGCGAATGCGCAGAATCCAGCGGACAATCATCTCGGCGGAGACGAAGAACAAGATGAGTGCCTGAATCACGTCGATAATTTCGAAAGAGACTTTCGCATCGAACTGCATCTGGCTTGAACCGGCCTGCATCGCGCCGAGCAAGATCGCTGCCGGAATGACGCCGAGCGGATGCGTTCGTGCGAGTAGGGCGATAGTAATGCCATCAAAGCCGAGACCGATGTTGAAGCCTGGCTGGAAGCGACCAACGACTCCGAGCGTTTCTATCGACCCACCCATGCCAGCCAGCAAACCGCTGATCGCCATCGTCAGGATGGTGATGCGCGCGACTCGGATGCCCGCATATTTGGCTGCGTTTGGATTCAGACCGACAGTGCGGATCTCGAAGCCAAGCGTCGTGCGAAAGAGGAGGTACCATATGATGATGGCGACAGCGGCGGCGATGAAGAAGCCCAGTGGAATGCTGTCCCATTTGGGAATTGCCGCCGTCTCTAGAATCGCAGGCGTCCGTGCTACGATGCCGGTATCCTTCCAGGGGCCGTTCGACAGAAAATCTGTGATATTGATAGCGACAAAGTTGAGCATGATGGTCGTGATGACCTCGTGAGCACCGGTGAAGGCTTTCAATGCGCCGGCAATCGATGCGTAGAATGCGCCTGCGAGCGCGCCGCCCAGCAGCGCGATAGGCATGTGGATGATGAATGGCAGCCCGTTCAGCCCGAAACCCAACGCCGCGGCCACAATCGCGCCAATGAGCAGCTGCCCCTGACCGCCGATATTGAATAGGCCGCCTTTGAAGGCGAAGGCGACTGCCAGGCCAGCGAGGATCAACGGCGTGGCTTTCTCCAGTGTGCGTCCAATTGCGCGGGCGTTGCTGAAAGAGCCTCGAAACAGTGCTGCGTAGGCGTCGATGGGGTTGGCTCCGGAGATGATGAGGATGATCGCGCCGATCAGCGCTGCGAGAAGAATAGCCATAAGTGGCACGCTGGCGGCGCGCCAAAAACCGGCCAAACGCTCGCCAAAAGTGCCCCTGACTTCCTGTTCGGTTGCTTGCATTGCCATAAATGGCTTCACCTGTCGTCATATGAGTAAATTTTGACAAGAATAACAAAAAAATATGCGACGTGCCCTAAGAGTTGGCACGTCGCATATTGCTAAGCAATTTGGCTCACAGCAAGGCGATTAGCCGCCCGGGTTATAGCCTGTGGAAATTGCGTCGCTTTCCAGCAGCCCGCGGATCGACTCCAGCCGATCCTTGATGTCCTGAGGTACGCTGTCTTCGAAATCGTGGAACGGCGCGAGGCCGACAGCGCCGATAACGTTGCCACCCGCGAACGAACCGTCGACGACCGACTGAATGATGTCGAAGACGCCGGGGGTGATGAGTTTCATCGCGCTCGAAACCAGGCACGGATGTGCTTCAGGAACCGTTTCCCACTGATCGGTATCGACGCCGATGCAATACAGACCCGCGGTGCCCGCGACTTCGATAAGGGCACCGTTACCGGTCTTGCCACCCGCGCCGAAGACCACGTCCGCGCCCAGATCGATTGCCTGGCGGGCTGTGCTCGCGCCCCACTCGGGGTCGGTGAAGGCGACATCCAGACCACCGGGGTGGTAGGTCGAGATCAAATTGATGTCATAGTTGACGTAACGTGCGCCTGCCTCATAGCCTTCCTTGAAGGCGACGACTGGCGGAACCAGGTCGGTGCCGAGCACGGCAGCGATGGTGCCTGTTTGCGTCAGCATACCGGCCAGCGCGCCAGCCAGGAAGCCCGATTTGTCTTCGGGGAAGATCAGACCGGCGACGTTGTCAACAGTCGCACCCTGGAATTGATCCACGCCGATGAACTTGATGTCCGGATATTGGCCTGCTGCCTCAACGGTCGCTTCGCCGAGCGCGAAACCAACGGTCACGATGATGTCGTAGCCGTTATCGGCGAACAGGGAGATGTTCGTAAGGTAATCCTTGGCATCTTGCGTTTCAATGTATTCTACCTGCGCACCCAGTTCGGAGGCGGCCAACTGGACGCCTTCCCAGGCCGACTGGTTAAACGATTTGTCGTCGATTTCACCGACATCAGTGACCAGACCAACGCACAAAACATCGGCGCTGGCGCAATCTTGTGCCATCGATACCCCGGAAATCATCGCCAGAGCGATCAGGGCTATCAGCACGATCATTTCTTTACGCATATACATTCTCCTGAGTTCCTTAGCTGAGAGGTTGAAGTACGCGATTCAGGGTCTGCGTTTGGGAGACTATAATACGATCTCATGCGTAATTTCAAGTAATCTTAACAATCTCAATTGCACGCAGCTAGCCTAGGCCAGCCCATAGAGCAGGGGAGGATTATCCTCCTGTTCGACTTGATGCAAATTGCAGATGGCAAGCTGCCCGTGCTCGTATAGATATTCCACATGCGCTCCAACCTCCTCTAGTGCGAGGAGGATCTCATAGCCATGGCGCTCCGGGTATATCCGCTTGGAGAGATCGCTGATGGTGACAGGCTGTCGGGCGTCGCGGATGGTCTCCAGCACGCGGTTCAGTTTGCGCTGATGACTGGCGTGAATATCTACAATCCGCCCGTAGAGATCAGGGATCGGCTCTTCGTGACCACCCAGAGCCAGTCGGACATCCTCAACGTGCGTCAACTTGGTGAGCGCATCCAGATAGTGACCGAGACCTGTGTAGTTGGTAATGCTTTCCGGCGCCTGGTGCGGTGTTGTGTGCGAGAGCACGTGATCGGCGCTGATCAGAATGTCATCAATCAAGATACAGACCTGCCCCGGACAGTGACCGGGCGTGTGAATGAACTGCATCCGCTCGATTGCGGCGGATTCTTCAAGCATGAAATCGACTTGAACCGAGCGAACGTGCTGCTTGGCGAATCCATACATATCGATCAGATTCGCCATCAGGTGCGGCTGAACACCTGCACGTTCCAGGTAAACGCGCAGGTCTTTGGTCGCTACGGCGACTCGCTCCTCATAATTGGTCAGCACCCGCCGGTCGAGCGGATGAATCCCGACCTGAGCGCCGGTTTGATCCAGAGCAAACGCAATGCCGCCAAAGTGATCGATGTGCCCATGCGTGATCAGAATGCGCCGGATGTCCGCCATTGTGAAATGAATGCCAAACAGATCCGGCAGTGACCCCAGGCCGTCAAGCAGGTCGCTGTTGCTGTTGCCGAAGCCGGAGCCAGTGTCGATCAGCGTTGGCTCACCGGCGTCGAGCACGAGGTAGCAGTAGGCGATGAAGCCGCCCGGAAATGCTTCAACAGGGATGCGATAGATGTGTGCTTGCGCGTTCGTTTCAAAGTGCTCGATGGGCGGCAGTTTTCTCGTCAAGATAATGACCTCACCTGCGCTAGCCTGGGAGGTAGAAGCGCCACTGTCTATCTCCTGGCAGAACTGCAATGCCAACTACGATCACCACCAGCACAACCACGATCAGTACCAGGCCATTGCGCCAGCGGGCAGCGTCCGGCATCTCCTGCCGTCGCCAGCGAAAGTGAAGATGCGCCAGGGCCAGCGCCACCGTCTGTGGCACGAGATGTTCCCACTGATGTCGAATGGTGAAGCCTGCGGGAACCTGGTAGAGCAGGAAGAGCACCAAACCGAGCAGCCATTGCAGGCTCAGGGTTGAACTGAACACTATCAGCAGAGTCTGCCCCTGCTTGACCCAGGGCTTCTGTTGAATCAGGTTGATAAGAAAGTACACCAGCGCGACGACGGCGACCACGACGAATATCCAGCGCAGCCACGAATGCAAGAATTGAACGATGTCGATGAGCGTACCCACGGCTTGCCTCCTATGACGATGCGGGAAACTGCGCAAATTGTACTCCGCCAACGCCGACTTGAACACACACCTGGCCCACAAATGCGTGGACACACAGGCAATCTAACGGCATTCATTCGCCCGGAAACGATGCATAAGGGTGATCGCACCATCAACCGAATTTGATTTCATGCCAAACTCATTTGCACACTGTAGAGTACTATTATGTGATGATCGTCTCGATTGGATTGGAAACGCCTATGTACCGGGTGCGGCGGTTGTTGATATGTCTGGTGATCCTGACGATAGGGTTGGCTGTGCTCCCTATCCACGCTCAGGACAACGCGAGTGTGCTCGATTGGGTGCCTGCCGATGCCGCCGCTTTCGTGGCCGTTCATCATGATCAGAGTATGCTGCAAAACCTCGGCAACGCGCTGCTCACTGCCGGGATGTTGGAGCCAGGGCGTGTCGATTTCGGTGACAGTATCGATTATGACGACTTCTTTCCGCTCGATCTTTTTGACCTGGAGATGGCAGATTTCACGACCCTGGTAGAGCCCTGGCTGGATGACGAACTGGTCTTCGTTTACGGCGCGTTGGATGATCAATTTATGGTCGCGGCCGCCGACTTCCTCTTGATTTTCGAGGCGCGCGATCCTTTCCGGGCGCTTTCAGCCATGCGCGCTGTTCTGGAAGGGCAGGATTTGCCGGAGGGTGCGTCGCTCCCAGCCAGACGCATGTACCGCGACACACCGATCTATGCAGGCGACAAGGCGGCCTTTGCCTTCACACCCTCGAACGTGATGATCGGCTCAGAGAGCATGATCGAGGCGGCGTTGGATACCGGCTATGGCGATGCTCCGCATCTCACGTCAACCACGGCTTACGAGCGCGTGCGTGCCGGTGACGAAGCGGACGCGCCGATCTATGCCTACGTGACTGGCGAGGCCGCCGCGCACGCATTCAGCGTGCTCCTGACCGGGAGCGCTGAGCCGGCAACGCTGTTCGACGCGGTGGGGCAGGCGCTGGCGACGATGGACAATCGGGAAACACTGGAATCGGCGCTGCTACGCGGGCAGGTGGATGCTATCGGCGTGAGCGTGACTCCGCCGGGGGTTGAGACCACGACCGGGCGCGCCGTCGTCACTGTGCATACCAGGTTGCGCAGTGCCCAGGACTCGGCAGAGATTGAAAGCTCACTGCTCAACTTTATCCCGCGCAGTGCCGCCGCTGTGCAGAGCGGCGCGGACGCCAATCAGGCGGCGACAGTCACCTTCCTGGGGCTGCCGCTGGCCAATTACACCGGCATTCTCCTGGCAGCGCTGCCCGTGCCAACTTCAGCTTTGCCTCAGGCTGGTGACATACCAGCGGCTGACGATCTGAAGGCGGCTTTTGTGAGCTTCAACGACGCGCTTGCCGCCGTGCAAGGGCTGAATCTTCAATCGGGGTTACTCGACCATCTCGATGGCAGCTACGCAGTCGCCTTGATTCCGCGTCCCAATGCACCTACGCCTGTACTGAATACACCCTACGATCTGCTAGCCGTCATGCAGGCGGACGATGCGGAAACGACACGCGCAAGCCTCGCTCAACTCGTGCGGACTTATCTCGCGCCCGATCTGTTCGTCGATGAAACGATTGATGGGGCGCAGTTCACGATCCTGCGCGCGCCGCAAACGGGCGCACCCGTAATCAGCATCGGCGCGGTTGATAATGTCGTCATTTTTGCGACCGGCTCGGCTGCCGAGCTGGCGCTGGATGCGCGGCGCGGCGACAACCGACTGGTCGATCAGGCGCGTTGGCAGACATTAAGCGGCACGCGCGCGCCTCATCTCTACGTCGACATCAATCCCTACCTGAATCTGATTGCACCGCAGCCTGGCGGACGGCAGTCGTTACCGTTCGAACAGGTTGGTGTCAACACCCATTATCTCGGCGGCGGCGTGTATCAACTTGAACTGATGGTGACGACCACACCCACATCCTAACGGGCTGGTGGTCTTATCATCGTTTCGCCGCCCATGTATGGGCGCAGTACGTCTGGGATGATGACACTGCCATCCGCCTGCTGGTAGTTTTCCAGAATGGCGATGACGACGCGCGGTGTTGCCAGACCGCTGCCGTTGAGTGTATGGACGAACTGCGCTTTTTTGCTATCGGTTGGGCGGTACTTGATATTGGCACGCCGTGCCTGAAACGCCTCGGTATTGCTGCATGAGCTGACTTCAAGCCATTCGGCGCAGCCAGGTGCCCAGACCTCCAAGTCATATTTCTTAGTCGCGCTGAAACCCAGATCGCCGGTGACGATTTCCAACCGGCGGAATTGAAGCTTGAGCTTGCGCAGAAGATCCGCCGCGCTGTCGGTCAGGCTTTCCAATTCGGCATAGCTGGTTTCCGGTGCGGTGAATTTGTATAGCTCGACTTTCTCGAACTGGTGTACGCGCTTGATGCCGCGAACATCGCGCCCGGCGCTGACTTTTTCGCGGCGGAAGCAGGGTGTGTGTGCAGCGTAGTAGAGCGGGAGCTGTGCTTCGTCCAGGATTTCGTCACGGTGCAGGTTGGTGATGGCAACTTCCGCCGTCGGCAGGAAGTAGAGTTCCGCCTCGGTGTCGAAATAGACATTATCGCGGAACTTCGGGAACTGCCCCGCGCCGATCATCATCTCCTCGCGGATCATGTAGGGGACGTAGAGTTCGGTAAAGCCGTTCTCCCGCGCATGATCGAGAAAGAGCGAGATCAAAGCGCGTTGCAAGCGTGCGCCCATGCCTTTGAGTACATAGGCGCGCGTGCCGCTCATTTTGACGCCGCGTTCGAAATCGATGATATCCAGCGCCGGGCCAAGATCCCAATGCGGCTTTGGCTCAAAATCGAAGGTTCGGCGCTCGCCCTGCGGCGGGTGGGCAATATTTGCCTCTTCACTGTCCGCGACCGGCACGCTCTCATGCGGCAAATTCGGCAGCCAGAGCATATTCTCCTGAAGATCAGTTTCCAACGCACCGATACGCTCGTTGAGTGTCTCGACCTTTTCGCCCAGAGCTTTGAGCGCATTCATCAGTTCGTCCAGCGCGTCGTTTGGCGCATGATTGCTGCCGGCAGGTATATCACCCGTCATCAGACCCGCCGCAGTCACATAGTCGCCGTTCTGAACCGCCGCCGCTGCGTGCGCAGCGATAATGAGCTTGTCCTGATCGTCGAGCTTACGATTGCCCCGCAGCATCCCGAAGCTCTTGTTGAGTTTGTTGCGCGCCGCCTGGAGGGTTTCCGACTCTACCAGCAGTGCCCGCCGCTGTTGATCGATGTCGAAGATAGCAGCCACACGACTTAGCGCAGCTTCATCATTGAGTTTCTTGATCTGCGCTTTGACCCAGTCCGGTTGTTCGCGAATCAGGTTGATGTCGATCATTTGGGGGGTTCTCCTTGGCCCGTGTTCCGGGTGCAAACCAGTTTAGGGACGGCCCTGTTTATCGGTAACTTCATGCTTTTGCGCAGGTGGTGGATTTTGGGGCGGGAGCTTGCGCGTGAAATCGCTGTAAAGACGTACAGCAGCCAGCGCCAGGCCGATCATGATCACGGCGAGCACCAGCGCATCGAAAAAATCGGGCGTCAGGCTGTGTAAGAACTCCACCACACCATCTCCTTGCAAATAAAAACGCCTTGCCTGAAAGACCGGCAAGGCGTGAACTCACGTAGCGCACGGCGGATCAGGCGTTGGGCATCAGGTTGCCGAAGACAAACTGGCAGACGAAGAGTCATTCCGCCAGGCGGGTAAACGCAGCGAAAAGGTCGTCCCGCCGCCTTCCTGACTTTCGAACCACATCAATCCGTCCATCGCCTCGATCTCGTATTTACACAGATGCAGACTTAAACCGTAACCGAATTCGCTGATGATTTGCGGTTGCTGTGAGCGTTCAAAGGGCGCAAACACACGCCCAAACTCACTGGCGCGGATGCCATATCCTTCATCGGTAATATCGATCTGGATGGTCGATTCCCGGCTGCCCGCGAAGACAACAACTGTGATCGGCGTCCCGCGCATACTGTACATGATAGCATTGCGTAAGATGTCCCGCAAGACGGTGGTCAGGAAACGCGGTGCAGCCATAGCTGCAAGATGGCTCGGCGCGATGACTTTGAGACGAGGGCGGCAGCTATCGGTGTCTGTGTCCGGATCGAGGATGGGCGCTTCGTCAAGCGTTTCCGCGAAGTCTTCGAAGAAATCGGCCAGTACGACTTTGCGCTGCTCGCTTTGGATCACTTCGCGGATCGCGCCTGAGTGGATGGCACTCATGCGCGTGATCATCGTGGTCAAGCGCTGGATGCGCATCATGTGGACATTGATCAGGCGTGTAAAACCGCCGACGCGGCGTTCGAGTTTGGCGACATCCTGATTTGCGCTGGACTTGCGCAGATTCTGCTCGATCAATGTCGCGTGTCCGATGGTGGATTCGATGGCTTCACCCATCTCATTGAGATAGCGGTTTAGCAGGGCATTGAGCGTCGGCCAGTCGGGCACTTCCAACGTGAGCATGGTGTAAATCTCGCCGCCATCGCGATGAACGGCGGACGCCCAACACGGGATGATCTCGCCATTGCGCTGGATCTGGAAGCGGATCGGGCGTTCAGAAGCCAGGGCACGCGCGCGGATCTGATCGAGCGACTCACCGTCTTCCGCCAGATAGCGCTCGAAAAAGCCGTTCGCGCCAGGCCACCCGCTGATATGAAAAGCCCGTAGATCCTGGCCCAATAACGTCCGCGCCGCCTGGTTGATCATGACCAGCCGGTCGGCGCTATCGAAAACCAGGGTGCCCTGACCCAGTGCATCCAGCAGGGCTTGATTATCCAACATGCGTTCCGCCGTCATGGGGATGCTTGCTCTCTCTTGGGTTCCGGACGCAAATGGGGGTAAAGGATAACGTCGCGGATGCTATCCTGATCGGTCAATAGCATAACGAGACGATCCACACCCATGCCAAAACCGCCGTTTGGCGGCATTCCGTAGCGCATGGCGCGCAGATAGTCTTCGTCCAGCGGTGTTTCATCCTCGTCGCCAGCCTTGAATGTCTCACCCATATCGAGGAAACGCGCTTCCTGATCGCGTGGGTCGTTGAGTTCGGTGAAGGCGTTGCCCATTTCCATGCCGGCGATGTAGAACTCGAAGCGCTCCACGTGAACATCATCATAATCGACGCGTTTGGCAAACGGCGAGATGTCGCGGGGATAATCGTAAATGATGGTCGGTTCGATCAGCGTCGGCTCGACACATTCACCCAACAGATGCTCCACCAGCTTGCCCCAGGGCTGCCCTGACTTGTGCTCAATGCCTGCCTGGGCAACGGCGGTTTCCAGGCTTGCCACGTCGGGATAGGCCACGTAATCAATCCCGGTGGCCTCCTGAATGGCGCTGCGCATGGTGATCCGTTTCCAGGGTGGCGCGAGGTTGAAGGTGTGACCGCGAAAGTGCGCGATTGTCGATCCGTTGACCTGTTCAGCGACGAAGGCGACCATCTGCTCCGTCAGCGCCATCACGTCGCGATAGTCAATGTAGGCTTTGTAGAACTCCAGCATCGTAAATTCGGTGTTGTGCTTGAAGCTGACACCTTCGTTGCGGAAGTCGCGTCCGATCTCGTAGACGGCGTCGAAACCGCCCACGAGCAGGCGCTTCAAGTAGAGTTCGAAACTGATGCGCAGGAACAGATCCTGATCGAGTTGATTGTGATGGGTGACAAACGGGCGCGCCGCCGCCCCGCCGTAGATCGGCTGCAAGATCGGTGTCTCGACTTCCAGAAAGCCGTGCTCATCGAGAAAGGTGCGCAGGGCGCTGATGACCTTGGCGCGTTTGAGAAAGACCTGGCGCGTATCGTGATTGACTGCCAGATCGGCGTATCGCTGTCGATAACGCGATTCGACATCGCTGAACTCGCCATATTCTTTGATCGTGCCGTCATCGAGCTTCTGCTGTTTGATCACGGGTAGTGGGCTAAGCGCTTTTGCCAGAAGCTTGAGTTCGAAGACACGCACACTGACTTCGCCCGCCTGGGTGCGCATCATGACGCCCGTCGCCTGGACGAAATCGTCCATCTCGATCAATTTCTCGCGGACGACGTCGTACACGGCGTCATCCATCTCGTTGACGCGCAAAAATAGCTGCACGCGCCCAGTCTCATCTTCGATGTGCATGAAAGAGACTTTGCCCTTGATGTTGAGCCGCCGAATGCGCCCGCAGACCGTGACCTCGACTGACTCGGCTGCTTCTGACGAGTCCGCCTCTACCGCTTCAAATGCGGCGATGGCTTCCGCTGTGGTGTGCGTGCGCTCGACACGAGGCGGGAAGCAATCGATGCCACGCGTCTCCAGTGCCTGCGTTTTTTCAAGGCGTTCAGCCTCCAGTCGATTTGGTTCCCAGGTCATCCGTTTGCGCCTCTGGTAGAGATAATCCCTAAAATGGTAACAAAAAACCCCGTAATAATTCTACGGGGTTTTGGAGGCGTCGCGTTGTGCGACGTTTATTCGATTTTCTTGATCACGAACACGATATCGCCTGCTGGCGCTTGCACGTTGACCTGATCGCCAACTTTCGCGCCAAGCAGGGCTTTGCCCATCGGGCTTTCGACGGAGATGCGACCATCTGCTGGATTCGCTTCTGCAGAGCCAACCAGGTGATAAACCTCTTTGTCTGACGTGCCTTTTTCCTGCACCGTGACGCGCGCCCCCACCGAGACGTGATCGCGCTTGCCGGAGTTTTCGATGATCTGGGCGCTGCTCAGAATCGTTTCCAGGCGCAGAATGTCGCCCTCAACAAAAGCTTGTTCGTTTTTGGCATCTTCGTATTCGGCGTTTTCACTCAGGTCGCCGCCTTCTTCCATCGCCAACCGTAGCCGTTCGGCAACTTCGGCGCGGCGTACATCCCGCAGATATTTGAGCTTAGTCTCAATGTCGCGGAAGCCTTCGGGCGTCAAATACTCAGTTTGGTTACTCATGCCCGCCTCTACTCCTTACCATGAAAATGCCTGACGATCCCTTAGAATTAGAATGACACAGCTTCGGCTGTGTCATGCAAATGTTGCAAATGGGTTTGGGGATCGTCGACGTTTCGTGGGAAAAGATTATCACAACCATGAAAGAATGTAAAGTGTAGAACATCACATTTGAAATGAGCAAAGTCATATTTCTTACGCGCTGGCGTTGTAGGTTGGGCATACGATCAGGCTGTTATCGCCGTATTTTGTACAGAGAGGTAAGTGCTTGTGACGCGAAAATGGCTGGCATGGGCTGCTGCTCTGATCACGGCATTAGGAGCGCTTTTCGGCTGGCATCGTCTGCGGCAAGGGCACCGGCACTTATCGTCTGGTAGTGGGGCGAGTTCTGCTTCTATATCCGAACAAGAAACTCAGCCGTCATCTGTGAATGGCAGCCTTTCATCTCCAAAGCCAACAACGCTGCTGCCGAACGAGTTGCAGTGGCTCATTATCGGTGTTATTGGGCTTAGCTGTCTGCTGCTGGCTTTCGTGCTGCCTGCACCGTATTCGACCTTACTTCTATCTGTTCTGGTGATTGGTTCGGTTGCCGGCGGCGTGATTCTTCAGCGCCGGCATGGGGGGAGAATTGAGCTAGACACTGTCCGGGGCGAGCGGAGCACCGTGCTACGGCTGCTGATGCCCGCCGCCGAGATCGGGCTGATCGTGGTTGTGGCGCTGGCGGTAAATTGGAATTTCATCCGATCAGCCGGATTCGAACGTGTGAACGGCCACGAATTGGAATGGCTGACAAGCTCCGCGCACTTCGCCCATCTCAGCCTGAGGGACAATGGTTATCTGCCCCTTTGGCAGCCTTATAACAATTTTGGCGAGCCTTTAATCGACAATCCCTTTTCATTTGTCTTGAACCCACTGAGCGCCGGGCCGACCCTGCTCGTCGGGAGTGTGCAGGGCATCAAGATCAGCTCTGTTATCTACGGCGTGTTCGCAGGGCTGGGGGGCCACTTCCTGGCGCGCGTGTTGGGATTAGGCGCGGCAGCTCGGTTACTGCTGGGGTTGCTCATGATCGGCAAGGGCAACATGCTGGCGATGATCGGCACCGGCTATTACCAGTTGGGTGTCGCCCAGGCGTATTTTCCCTGGGTCGTCGGCTCAGCGCTGGCGGTGCTGCGGCAGAAGCAGGCGCGTTGGGCGGTGGGGTTGCTATCAGTCATGCTGACACTGATGTTCTGGGCGGGCAATATCTGGTACATGTTGCCGATGATCTTCGGGGTGGCGCTGCTCACTGTCTTTCACATTGTCCCCTGGGGCGGGCGGAGGTCCGACAGTGCCGCGCTGCGCCGGATGCTGTTAGCGGCTGGGTTGACTGTCGGCTTGTGTGCAGTGACGCTGCTACCCATCTTGGGCAGCAGCGATTACATCGGGCGCCATCCGCGTGAGGTCATGGCGGGGTGGGTGACTGATCCTCTGCTGGTTGCTCAACAGTTCGTCACCGGCGACCGGGCGCTTTTCGATCTCAAGATCGATCCCTACCAGCCTCAGTTTTACTACAGCTACGTCACGCCGCTCTGGTTTCTGGCGCTGCTCTTGCTGCTCTTGCCGCCAGTCGGCGCTCTGCGTGTACTTAACAACGCTTCTCTGCCGCAAGCGTGGCGCATCTGGGTGCCCGGCGTCATTATGCTGATTGGCAGTTTCATCTGGGGCGTGGGTGGCAACCCACTCATGATCTGGCTCTATGATACGATTCCTCTGCTAGCGCAGTGGCGTTTCGTCGGGCGCGCGCTGGCAGTCACGTCGTTCTGGTTGGTGATCTTGATGGCGCTGCGGTTGAACAGCCTCTGGCGCTTAATTTATGCGCCGAGTTCGATCGTCGCGACGCTCCCTGAAAAAACTGTGCGCGCCGCTCAAAGCAATCTTGGCGCGCTCTTACTGGTTGTGACGGCGATTGCGGCGTTTCAGGTCGATCAAGCGGCCAGCTTCTATGCCAAAACGACAGGGCGAGAGACAGAAGACACGACTTGTATTGCCTGGCTGCGCCAGCAACTCCCGAACGATCAGTTGGCTTTGTGGCGGCTTGGTTATGACTTGGCGACGCCCTTTCTGGATTATCGCGTTCGCCAGGTCAGCATCGAGGCGGATTACGCTGCATTTCCAGTCGCCTCGAGTATCGGCCAGATTGATCTGACTCGATCACGCGCCAAATACGCCATCGGCTGGCATGAAGAGGATCGCACATGGCTGCGGCGCGATGGGTATGAACCGGTGGTCGATGGCCCACGGTCGGAGGGCGTGTCGTGCCTGTATCGGTATCCGGGTGCGCTCAGTTATGCCTATACGATACCGCTCATCGACCTGGAGACAGCCTTTGGCGAAGATCTGGATGCGCACTTGACAAGCCCTGTCAATTCATTTCAACGTCTGCCCGACCGGATTCGCTTGTTGGTGAACGGGAACGCCGAACACGCGCTTGTGGTCACGATTCAAGAAGTCGCCTATCCGGGTTGGCAAGTGTGGGTGAATGGCGAAGCGGCTACGTTACAGTCAGTTGGTGGTCAGGTAGGCGTGCTGCTGCCTTCCGGCGCGGGCAGTTACGACGTCCTGTTTGCATATCGCCCACCGTTGTTCTTTGCCGGTGGGATCATTACGCTCATAACCTGGATAGCAGCCGTCGGCTATCTGTTACACGCCGACCGGCTGCTGAAGCGAATCAGAGGCAGCGGGCGGGAAGCACACGCAGCACTTCCCGCCGCTTGATTGTGTCACCCAATCGTTTCACGCACGGAGTGAATGCCGGTCGCACCGCTGGGACGTACACCCGCGACCGATTCGATCTGCGGTGTGCCGTCTGCCTCGATGCAGCGCACCTCGAAGCGATGATCACCCTCGGCGAACGGCCAATCGTAACGCCAGATCACCCACGTGCGGTCGCTGATCGGCGCGCGGAGACGGGCTTCCTGCCATTCGGCTTCGTCCACCCGGACTTCCACTTTTGAAATGCCACGTGCGCCTGCCCAGGCCATACCGCCAATCGGGATAAGCTGCTGATCGCCTTCGGTGATGACGTCGTTGACGGCAACGGTGTCGATGACCGAGGTCGCACGCACACGGGCTTCTTTGTCCCACCCACGGCGCACCCAGTAGCCGTCTTCATCGGCTGCCAGCACTTCGATGCGGATGATCCATTTGGGCTGCTTCATGCCGTAATGATCGGGGATGTGGATGCGGAGCGGGAAGCCGTGCTTTTGCTCCAGCGGCTTGCCGTCCCAGTAGTAGGCCAGCATGACGCGCTCGTCGGAGCGGATGACATCCAACGCTACCGTTTCGTCGAACCCATCTGCGCCGATGAGTTTCAGATGTGTCGCGTTATCCGGGAGGGGAACGTCTTCCAGCAGCCGTTTGAAGCTGACACCCGTCCAATATGTCGTACTGATGAGGTCGCCAGCGACATCGTTTGAGATGCACGACATGGTGATGTAAGCGCTGGTGGGATCGTAGGCTTTGATCTCGTCGAGCGTGAATTCGGCCAGCGTCTCGTCCTGGTCGGACATCTTACTAACGAATGGCAGTGTCCAGGTGGCTTCATCGATGCTCGGCGGGACGAGGCTGATGTCAATCCGGTAATGTTCTGCGACCGGGGTGATCTCCGGGCGCGTTCCGGGCGCGGGCATCAGCGGATCATCCAGATTCGATGGCGGTGGCACGTCAATGTTGCCGCTTGCGGAAGACTGCGCCGCGCCGCCGTCCAGGGCAACTGACGTGGGTGATGTGGTTTCGCCACGGCGAAGCAGTGCGCCCAGCCCGGCTCCGACGACGGTCAGCGTCGCTGACGCTGCGCCGAGGGTGATCAGGAATTGGCGTCGATCAACCGATTGAACACTACTGGTTGTGGCGGTGGCGGCTGTCATGGGCGCTGCCAGGCGGTTGTATGCCCAGGCGTGCCCCCAGCCCCAGATCGTGAACAGCACGACGATCCAAAGCCCACCGATGATGCGAGGATCGACTGTGGACGAGATGCCAAACTGGAGGCTGACGAGCGCCATGACAACGCCAACCAGCAGACCACCGATCACGCCGGTGCGCAGCCACGTCGGGCGTTCGCTTCGGTTAAAGAGTGCGAAGAAGATCGCTCCTGCGACAATACCGAGAATAAAGAGCAGGCCAATCGCCATGGCAAATTCGACGTTCTTCGCTGCGGTATCCACGCGCCCCAGATTGAGGGCAAGGATGATGCTTTTGACGGAGTCGATGACCGTGGTGATGAGGCCGCCAGGCGTCAGATCGCGCACCGGGTTGAAAAAATCAGATGGCAAGAAGGGTAGACCAGCGGCTTGCTGGCCGATAAATATCAGGGCAAGCAGGGGGGCAGTCAATAACGCGCCCACCAGTGCTCCGATCAGGACATGGGGTTTTCGAATCATAGTGAGAACTCCTCACGCTCGGCACAGTTCTGACGCGATTATTTCACGGTCACATTACACGACGATGAAATTTCTATGGGTGTTGGTTGGTTTTTTCAATCTTGCCACGTACAATCGTGGCATTTGGTTGGCCTCATGAATGAGAAAATATCATGCTCTCATCGATGATCGTTGTCGATGCTCACCAAGACATTGCCTACAATTACCGCGCCTTCAATCGGGATTATCGCCAGAGTGCTTATTTCAAACGCGAGCACGAAATCGACCTGCCACATGTAGCTAACAGTGGTATCGCAACTATGGGATTGCCTGACGCGCTGATCGGGCGGATTGGCCTCGTCTTTGCGACACTGTTTGTCGCTCCGCGCCGCAAGCAGCCAGGCATCTACGATGCGGTGACATACACTACACCACAGGAAGCCTACCAGCAAGCACTGTATCAATGGGATTATTATCAGCGCCTCGCTGACGAAGACGCACAGGTACGGCTGGTGACTTCTCAGGCTGACCTCGACGTAGTGTTGGCGACCTGGCAGGATGGACAACCGATAGAAGCTGCATGTCAGGGGCTGGTGCTCTTGATGGAAGGGGCTGATCCGATCCTGGAACCGAAGCAGTTTGAAGAATGGTACGAACGGGGTGTCCGGGTCGTAGGGCTGGCGTGGGAACAGACGCGTTATTCGGGCGGGACGCACTATCCAGGTGGCCTGACAGCTCTTGGCCGCGAACTTCTGAATGGATTGGCGGATTTCAAAGTCATCCTCGATCTGTCGCATATGGCTGAGGAAGCATTTTTTGAGGCGCTGGATCGTTTCCAGGGCGACAACATAATCGCCAGTCACAGCAATCCGCGCCGCTTTGTCGATACGGATCGGCATTTATCGGATGTCATGATCCGACGGTTGGCCGAGCGTGACGGGGTCATGGGCATCGTGCCCTACAATCTGTTTTTGTCCCCGGATTGGCACTCCGGCGATCCCAAGAGCAAAGTTGGGCTGGGACGAGTGCTGGATGCGATTGACTACGTCTGCCAGGTGACGGGACGCGCCAGCCACGTCGGCATTGGCAGCGACTTTGATGGCGGCTTTGGCGTGGAAAGCATCCCTGATGGTCTCGATACCGTGGCCGATTTGTGGACGATTGGTGATGGATTACGCGCGCGTGGGTATGCCGAAAACGATATTTCGGCGATTTTGGGTGGCAACATGCTGCGCAAGCTGCGTCAGGCGCTGCCTTAGCGAGGCCACATGCTCAAAATATCTCAACTCGGAGTTGCCGTCGGCGCGCTAGGATTTATTCTAACGCTCATGGGGTTGTTTCCAGGTGTGACTGGCATTCGCCCCGGTGTCGGCGTGGGCGCGGTGCAGTTTGTCGTCATCTGGAGTGGCTTTGCGCTGCTGATATTAGGTGGCTTGATTTACGTAAAGTATACCTACTACCCCCAGACGCCTTCCAACCTCGGTCAGCAAATCGGTGTGCGTCTGGCCTGGACAGGTCTGATTGTCGTCGGTATGTGTGGCCTTGCGGATTTTCTGGGGTTTGGATCGCATATGCCAGCCACCACCGAGCCTGTTTTCGGCGAGTTGCAGTTGATCGGTGTGCTTGGTGGGTTCCTGCTCTCAGCGGTCGGCGTGGCTGTCTTTGCAGTCGCTGGTGTGCCCCACGCGTAGAGGGCAGAATCGCAAAACATTTAGCATTCTCTTAGCCCAGAGAGCCGCTTGTGTGTTGCGTGCGATGGGGCGGATAGGTTATTCTTAATGTGGCTGCCAAGTTGTCCGCCGCGCGTTCACCCCACATCTGCGCGGCTGAGACGACAGTTATTCTGTGGTGCTATTCTTCACTCTGGAGGACATGGATGCGTAAGTTGATGACCGTTCTTGCCTTCGTGGCATTGGTCATGGTAGTAGCCGCGCCTACCATGGCTCAGCAAGCTACTCTTTCGGAATTTCTAGTTAATGATGGTCGGTTTGGCACACTTTTGGACGCTGTAGGTGCTGCCGGGTTGAGCGACGCGCTTAACTCGGATGGCCCGCTCACCGTGCTCGCGCCTACGGATGATGCTTTTGCTGCTTTGCCACTGGGCGCGCTCGACTATCTTCTCAACAATCCAGAATTGCTGACACAAGTTTTGAGCGCGCACGTGATTCCGGGCAAGTACACCCTGCGCCAGCTTGTGTCTGGCCCTACGCTTGACAGCGCCGGCGGAGAACCGATTACCTTCGCCCTGTCCGGCGGCCTGCTGGCGGCCAATGGCGCGACGATTTCGAGCGTGGATCAGGTGACGAGCAACGGCGTTGTGCAGGTGCTCGACTCGGTGATCGTCCCGTCCGCCGTCAGCGAAGCTCTGGCGGCTGCGACCAGCTATCTGCGCGTTGGACATTTCTCGCCCGATGGCGGTGCTGTCGACATTACTGTGGATGATCAGAAGGTTCTGGAGGGTGTCACCTTCGGTACGATCAGCGATTGGCTACCTCTGGTTGAAGGTGTGTACACCGTGCAGCTTGCCCCGGCCGGCAGCGATAACTTCATCCGGACGACGACGACCCGCATCCCGGGTGGTGCCCACATTACAGCGGCGGCAATTGGTGTCGCTGGCTCCGGCGATCTCGCGCTTCAGTTCATCCCTGAGGACTACAGCCCGATTGCATCCGGTCAGGCGCGTGTCACCATCTTCCACGCCATTCAAAATGCGCCCGCAGTGGACGTGCTGGTGAACGGCGGCGTTATGATTCGCTTGCTCGGCTACCCGGCAACCCTGGGCAACAACGACGGCGTTGACACGGTGAACATCACGGCTGGCGGCTACGACATCCAACTCGTTCCCAGCGGCGCGACTACGCCGGTCATCCTCGACTTGCCGAATGTCCGCTTCAACGAGGGGACGAACTACTTTGTCGCAGCTATTGGCACCCCGACCAATCCGACGGTGGCGGTGGCCGCGACCGGCCCGGATATGGCGCAATAGTCGCAGGCGATAGAGTTTAGTGGTCAAGCAGTTGACGGGGTTGGGCAAATGCTCAGCCCCGTTCATTGTTTGTATGGAGTTCCAGGACAGCAGATGACAAAGATTCTCGACATCGCCTTTGCCGATGGTCGTTTTTACACCCTGGTCGATGCGTTGCGCGCCACAGGTCTCGATAAGACGCTGGCAGACAACACGCCATACACGCTGTTTGCGCCGACGGACGACGCGTTTGCTGCTTTTCAAGCCGGTGGCCTGGAAGGTCTGACGCGCGATCTGACCGCGCTCACCGATCTGCTTCGCAAGCATATCGTGCCCGGCGCATGGTTGGCCGAACAGTTGGCCACTCGAAGCGTCATCCGATCAATCAGTGACCAGCCATTGGCGCTGAATTCAGATGGCAGTGATCTCGCAATTGAAAACGCCCGCATGATCATGCGCGACATCGAAGGCGATGACGGCGTGATGCACGTGCTCGACCATGTGCTGGCGCTGCCTTAATCTTCAGGCGACTCTGCCGGCGGCGTGTGAGTCTCGGTAGGCTCGGGAATAACCACGGGTTCGTGCGGAGAAGTATCTTCACTCACCTGTTCTTTCGGCGTCGCTCGCGGTTTGTAGACCATCGCCTTGAGCATCGCGGTCAGATCGTCTTGAAGGCGCTGGCGAAATGTGCGCAGCGTTTCGCCCTGCCGTATGCCCTGTAGCGTATACGTGTAATTCTCCTGGATACCGCCTGAGACGACGGTCATGTCCGGCTCCCAGTGATCGATCATCTGTGGGACGCCGTTTACACACTGGTACAGCTCGAACAGGATGCGAACTTCGCCATGCGCGCCGCGAAAACGGATGTCGCACGCAATCGGCAGCATCATATTGCGCTTGCCGATCTTACGTGCGAGCGCGTTCGCCATCTTGCGAGCGATGGGACGCACGCGCTTTTCGATCTCCTCAGGGGGCAGGGTTGGCCCCTTGCGCACTGTTCGATCAAGTTTACGGACGAGGCCGTTGGAGGCCAATGCCTGGCTGCGGGCCACCCGCCCGTAAATATCATACTGACTGAGCCGCAATCCTCGAATACGCCAGCCTGACAGATTCACGCCATTCACGCCGCTAAGCCATTTGCGAATGTGATACTGGCCCTCCATGCAGGGCATTCCCAGGCTGTCACTCTGTGCGCTCTGCTGCCACATCTGCCGCCGTCCGGCCAATGTGTTCTGGTCCTGGATCGGCATGGCGGCATACGGCGGCTGCCAGACCTCGAATGTGCGTGGTGATGGGAAGAGCAGCCGCAGAATAACCGTCAACACCCACAACAGGATCAGGCCGACGCCGCAGAAGGCGACGATCACAGGAATAAGCAGCAAGTTGTCTTCAGGAAGTGGCAGTTGGTTGGTATCAATCTCGACGCCGAGGATGTTGATCGGCGCACGTGTGGGCGAAGGCGTCACCGTCGGCAAGAGCGGCGTCGCGGTTCCCGCCGGTTGGGGCGCAGGCCGCGCTGTTCTGCGCACGCCAGGGGTTGTTTCCGGCACGATGATAACCACACCTGCGCGGTTGTTCTCGATGGTCGCGCTGCCGGCCTGCTCGATATCGCCGATGCCAACTTCAAGACGAAAAGTTACCGATCCTGTGGGTACATCCTCGACAGGAAGTTCAAACGTAAGGATCTCGGTGTCACTTTGATTTTCGAGTGGCCGAAGAGGTTGCGTGGCGATGGGGTTGACGTTGTCAGGCTCAAGAAATAGCCTGGCCGTTGTATCACGATCTGCCGTTGCACCGATGTTATAGACCCCGAATTGAAGAATGATGGTCGTGCCATCGACACTGATCTGCCTGTCGATCACGTAGACAGCGTAATCTGGCTGATTGATGTCTTGTGCATGGATTGCGGTCGTGGCGACCAGAAGCAGAAGTAAAGTCACGATCGCTTTTCGCATGGTTTTCCTCTGCGAGCGTCGGCGGCGATTCATATTCTTAACTATATGCACAAAAGCCCGCAAATCCAAGCGGCTCAGCCACCGCACAGCCTTCTCTAAATCGACGCTAGCCCTCCACGACTAATCGGTCCGTTTTGTGTCCGTTTTGCGTCCGCACAAGCGCGACGCGGGGTGGCTGCTCATGAGATGGTGGACCCATCGTCCATTAGAGCGATGGGATATACCATGTCTCTGTCTTACACAGGGCCAAAGCCGCCCGTTATTCCGCCCGACACTGTGGCGTAATGTGGGGCGCAGGGGCACAGTCGGCAGACTGCTGCCCCGCACTTTTCCACAGGGTTTCTTCTCTGCTCAGGCTATCCCTTTCAGTCTTTCATTGTGAATCGCTGTTTGCATTTGTTTACGCATTGTCTCGTTCTTAATCTCGAAGCAGATTCTCTCAGCACGATCCAGCCATTCAATCGCGCGCTGTTCTTGTTTCCGCATTCGTTCGAGATAGCACCGGGCGACACACACATCTGCCTGACCGTATACGTATTCGTGTTTATTCCAAATTTCATCAACCTTTGTAAGTGTGTCCTCGGCCAGATCAAAACGTTGTTGCGAAATTTGGATCAGGGCGAGTGTCTGTTTTGCCACACCCATGGCGCGTGGCATATTCATCGTCTCTAAATACTCGATGACCCACTTGATTGTCTCTTCGGCGCTGTCATAATGAGCTAATTCCAGATGCAAGGCTGCTTCCTCGTACATCCGATTCATGAATTGTTGGTGCCCATTCGGGGAATCGGGATCGAGCGAAATCTCCTGCAGCAGAGCATTCATCTCCTCAAATCGATTCTCCATACGAGCAATGCGTGCCAGATTGATCATGCAATCAATTCTGCCCAGTTCGTTATCGAGTGACTTCCAAAGGTTAAGCGCTAACTCTGTGAAGCCGATGGCGGGCTTGTAATCTTCTTCGACTACATAGATATGCCCTAGCGTTTGGTAAACACGGGCTTTGAGTTCGATGTTATTTGCACTCCGTGCATATTTGAGTGCCCTGGCAATCAGGCGAATAGTAGTTGCCTTTGAACTGACTGGTTGTTGAGCGCGGATCAAAAGAAGCGATGCTTGCGCACGGCGCATATCAATGTCTGGTTCTGATCTATCGGGTAAGAACGCTGTTCCAATTTCTGCGGCACGCGATGCCATTTTGTGCTGTCCTGCACGCATCATGAAATCGGCGTATGCCAACCATAATTGTGACTGCAAATCTGGGTTTCTGAGGTCATCTGCGACCAATAACAGATCTGCGATGATCTGTGCCCACAATTGGTATGTCTTGTGTGTGTGCAGGTTCCTGAGGCAAACAAATGCGGTAATTACTGTATCCAGATACAAAGGCGCTTTATCTGACACCCGTCGGATGGTGTTGCGTGTCGAGGATTCGTGGCTGCCAAACCAGTCCGGGTCGCCATCATGGGAGCGAATTTGGGCCAGTTTGCGCTTCATATCCTCGAGTCTACGTGCGTCGTCGTCAGAAAAGGAATTTGCGACCATCTGCATTACCCTTTACGCTGTAGTTCAGGCATTCGCTAAGGCAATGAGAACGACAATCGAGTATAGTATTAGCTTTTGCCTACATTCGAGTTAGATAGAGTGGAACACTGAAAATCATTCTGGACGAACAAACAGAATAATAACTCCACCTTACGCTTTGATAAAATACTCATGCAGAAATCGAGGGTTCAAAGACATGAACCCTCGCTCAACGTCGCTATGATGCTGGATTCAGGTTGTTCAGGCCGCCGGATCGAGGCGTATGAGGACACCGGCGTAGTTCACGATGTAGAGGTTGCCAGCTTCGTCTTCGCCAAAGGAACTGATAGTATAGCCTGTGTTCGTCAGCCAGGGCGTGGTGTGCCAGTCGCCGATGTCATCGCGCCAGGCCGCCCAGATCGTGCCAAAGCCGAAATCGCCGTATAGATAGATGCCTTGCAGACCCTCAATTTCACTGCCTCGATAGACATATCCACCGGAAATGGAGACGCCTTCACGGTGCGAATACTCAATTATCGGCAGCACCAGGTCTTCTGGCGCGGGGCGGCCGCCGGTCGGGTGCATCCCTTCATAGATATTCCAGCCGTAGTTCGCACCACCTGGACTGCCTGCGGGCTGAAAATCGACCTCTTCCCAGGCGCTGCCGCCGACATCGCCGATGTAGAGATCGCCGGTCTCGCGGTCGAAGTTGAAGCGCCAGGGATTGCGCAGGCCATACGCCCATATTTCCGGCGCAGCGTTCGCGTCGTCTACGAACGGGTTGTCCTCCGGGATGGTGTAGTCCCCTTCTGTGCCAACGGCGATGCGCAGGATTTTGCCCAGCCAGACGGATCGATTCTGCGCGTTGCCGTTCGGATCGCCCTGGGAACCGCCATCGCCAAAGCCAACATAGAGGTAGCCATCCGGGCCGAACACCAGATGGCCGCCATTGTGATTGGCATACGGTTGCTGTTGGGTCAGGATGATTTCGGCGCTGTCCGGATCAGCCAGGTTGGGATCGTCCGCCGAAACGTGGTAGCGTGCGACCACGGTGTTGCCGCTGGTATCGGTGTAATCGACAAAGAAGACGCCGTTTTCGGCATAGTCCGGGTGAAAGGCCAACCCCAGGAAGCCGCGCTCGCTGTAGCCTGCGCCGTTGGCCTCCGGGCTGACCAACTGCGAAATATCGAGAAAGGGGGTATCGAGCCGCGCTTCCTCGTCAATAATCCAGATGCGACCACCTTGTTCAACCAGAAACAAGCGTTCGCTGCCATCGCCCGCATGAGTCACAAACAGCGGGCGTGAAAAACCACGCGCGATCTCGGTCATCTCCACATCGGGAAGTACCACATCAGACTGCGCCAGGGCTGTGAAAAGCGGCATGGAGATCAACAAACAGCCGAACGCGAACCCCAACAGACGTTTCATCGAAAATCCTCACATACGATTACCGGGGTTATTTTAGGGGCTGAACATGAGAATTACTTGAAAGCGCGCTGCCTAGGCTTGATCAATTCATTTCCGGGCCGGAGATACTCAATACGTAGGCATTCGGATTGAGATAACGCCGCGCAGCTTGCAGCAGATCTTCTGTGCTCAAAGCGTAGATGCGATCCCGGTAGGACAGCAGATAGTCGAGGCCCAGATCGTAGAGTTCCATGTTGAGAATCGTACCCGCGATGCCTTCATTGCTTTCGAGCTGGAGCGGCAGTCTGCCGACGAAGAATGACTGCACGTTGGCGAGATCCTCATCGCTCACCGGTTCGTCGGTAATGCGCTTGATTTCGTCGATGATGCGCCCGATGGCGAGCTGAACATTCGCCGGATTGACACCAGCAATCGCACGCCAGGGTGTCGGTCCCATGCCACCATCGAGCGAGCTGTAGGCGTAGTAGGCAAGTCCGAGTTCTTCGCGTACTTTCTCGCCGATGCGCCCGCTCATGCCGAATTGACCCAGGACGCAGTTCACAAGCAGCGCTGCCTGATAATCCGGCTCATAGCGGGATGGTCCGAAGCTGCCAATCACGATGTCGGACTGCGTTTTTCCTGCCAGCGGCACGAACGCCCGCCGAATGTCACGCGGCTGTTCGACGTTCGGAAGCGTCCGTGCCGCTGCCGAGTCGGAATTATGCCAGTCTGCGAAGGCAGCACGCACACGCTCAATCGCGTCGCGCGCGTTAACCGCGCCGACAATGCCAATCACCATGCTTTCGGGGCCGTAATGCGCTGCGTGAAACGTCTGTATCTCCTCGATAGTGATGCCCGGCACCGTTGCCAGCGATCCGCTGACACTGTAGTGATAGGGGTGATTTTGCGGATAAAGATGCTGATGGAAGGCACGCCGCGCGCGGTAACGGGTATCCTGGCTGCGGATTTGCAGCCCGGTGATGGTTTCGCCGCGCAGCCGTTCGATGGGGGCGGATGGGAAGGCGGGGCGGCGCAGCACATCGGCTAACAGTTCGATCATGAGCGGTAGATCCTCGGCGAGCGATTTCCCGCCGAAGCCAGTGCGGTGTACGCCCGCGCTCACGTCGAGATCCGCGCCGATGTCTTCGAGCAGAGTGGCGATGGTCTGGAAGTCGCGCGTGTGTGTGCCGCGCATCAGGCCGTTAGCGGTCAGTGCTGCCAGCCCGCTCTTGTTCGCTTCTTCATACAGACTGCCAGCGCCGAGCGACCCACTGATGACGACCGACTCGGCGGCGAAGTTTTCATAGACGAGGACGACAATGCCATTGTCGAGCACCTCGCGCGTGATGTTTTGAGCATTCGGGAGTGACATCATGCGTCTGCCTCATCGTCCTCGAAGGAGTCTTCATCCGGTTGTGTCGGCAGAAACACGCCGACCGTTCGGTTTTCAGGGCGCAGGTAGGTTGCGGCTACGCGCTTAACATCGTCCAACTGGACGTTGTTAAGCCGCTCCAGATACGTCTCGAACCAGGTGTGATCGTCGAATAGCTCCGCCCATGCCAGCCAGAATGCTTGTGAGGTGACGCGCTCGGAGCCATAGGCAAAGAGGGCGCGCGCCTGTTTTTTAGCGCGGTTGACCTCGACTTCCGTGATGTCACCACAGCGCATCCGTTCGATTTCCTGATTCATGGCTGCTTCCACAGCCTCAAGCGTGCTGTCTTCGCGCAACGTAGCCGTGATCGTGTAGAGAAACGGGTCGATGGTCGGTGTGGTATCGCCGTAGACCGATGCCGCAAGTTCCGATTCGACCAGCGCTTTGTACATGCGGCAGGTTTTGTTGTCGGTGCCACCGCCGCCCATGCCGCTGGGGCCGCAGAGGATGCTGTTGACAATTTCCAGCGCAAAGAAGTCTTCATCACGCGCAGACGGTGCGCGAAAGGCGTGATGGACGAAGCGAGCGCTGCCTGGACGCGCGACGTTCACACGCCGCTCGCCGTTTTGCGGCGGCTCCGGGCGCATGAACAGCGCGACATCGCCATTGGGGATCGACTCGTAAACTGCTTCGATCTTTGCCAGCATGTCTGCGCTATCGAAATCGCCGACGGCGACGGCAATCGCGTTGTTCGGCACATAATGATGCCGATAGTGCCGGTAAAGCTGATCGCGCGTCATGGTTTCAAGATCAGCCAGATCGCCGATGATCTCGTGGTGATACCCATGTACCCGGAAGGCGGCTGCCTGGACTTCTTCACCCAGCCAGAACATGGGTGAATTTTCTGCTCCCTGGCGCTCCGAAATGACGACTGTACGCTCCGACTCGAATTCTTCCAGGTCGAACCTGGCGTTGCTCATGCGATCCGCTTCGATTGCCAGTGCCAGATCGATGTGTTCAGCAGGCAGCGTTTCGTAAAAAGCCGTGTAATCGAACGAGGTTTGAGCGTTCCAACTGCCGCCGCGCCGGTCGATTTCGTGATCCAGATATCCTGCTGGGAACTGATCTGTTCCCTTGAACAACATATGCTCGACCCAGTGCGATGCTCCGGTCAAGCCGGTGGGTTCGTTGCGGCTGCCGATGCGATACATGACCCACCAGCTAATCAATGGGGCGCTGTGAACTTCTTTCAGCAGCACGACCATGCCATTCTTCAAGACGTGTTTTTTGACGGCGCTCAAGCGGATGCGTCCTCGGTTCCCCTGTGTTCGATACGCATAGCTTAGAGGGTTGTTTTCAAAATACAACCCTCATCCGATGTCGAATGGCGTCGGGGTGGATAATTGGCAGGGGATTTCGTAGGTGTTGGCGCGCTATTGGCGGCGGCGCTTGTCGTTGGTAATGACCTGAGCAGTCAGGCGCAGGCTGCCAAATTCGATCTCGTCACCAGGGGTCAGGCGATAAGTTTTGCCAGTCACAAGCTCGAAGCCATTTATGCGCGTGCCATTGGTGCTGCCCATATCCTCGATGTAGAGCGTTCCTTCTTTATAGGTGAAACGCGCGTGAAATCGTGAAACTCCCGATTCCTCGGCTTTGACGGATGTGAGGTCGATGTCCGGTTGGGTTTGCTCCTGGGCATCCACACGACCGACAATCAGATCCCTTGTGAACGGCGTCGAGAGCATTCGCTTTCTGGGCGTCAGAATTTGGAGAACGAGGCGACGAAATGAATTATCGGTCGGTACTGGTTGTGATTGACCCGTAGTACGAGATGCAGGTTTCATGAATGTTTGGGTGTGCTGTCCGAATTTCAGAATATTTATATACCATTATAAACCGAAGTCCGTTCATCTAAGGATAGGACAATTGCACTGAACCGGGGGCAGAGTACAATCGTGGCAAATGTTGGAGACGATTTATGCATATGTCACGAGTTTTTGTCGCAGTCTTCGTGTTTCTCTGCTTCTTTGGTGTATCGGTTGCCGAGGCGCGCGACGTGCTTCAAGGCGATCAATGCAAGATCGCGCCGACAGAAACCGTCCGTAACGATCTGTTTGTTCTCTGCCGCACGTTGGTCATCGATGGTCAAGTACAAGGCAACATCTTAGGCGCAGCCACGACCGCAGAAATCAACGGCACTGTCGATGGCGATGTCTATTTGCTTGCCGGGCAACTGACGGTGAGCGGTCGCCTCGGTGGTAGCCTGCACTTTGTGGGGCCGGCGATGGAAATGTCCACTACAGCCGAATTGTCCAATGACAAGGCAGATTTGCTGTCGGCCAGCTTGAGCACAACCGTAGCGACCGGCGCACGGATTCCCAACAGCGTGATTGCTGCCGGTTATCAATTGTTATTGAATGGTGCGGTTGGCGGCGAGGTGAATTTCTGGGGGTCAGCTCTGCAAATCGATGGGGCAGTCGCTGGCGATGTGACGGCAGATGTTGGTGATTCGCAGTCCTCAGGTGTGACCGAGCTACAGACGTTTTTGACGCTCCTGCCCATCGATCTAACGCTCGTGCGACCAGGATTGCGCGTGGGCGAAACAGCGTCTATCGAGGGGCGGTTGAGTTATTCAGCACCCTCCGAAGGTATCATCGACGGGACACTGGCGAGTACGCCGATTTATACGCCCGTGATTGTCCAACCTGATCTGACACAAATTGCGGCTATCACTGAGCCGGAAGATGCCAGCCGCGAGTTAGGGATTTTTCTGCGCCAGGCACTGCGCGAATTCCTGTCACTGGCGCTGGTGGGCGCGTTGGCTCTGCTGCTGATTCCCGGCGCAATGCAAGCCCTCTTGCGCTCGTTGACAGCACGCCCGTTGCCCAGCCTGGGCCTGGGCCTCGTCACGTTTATTGCCTCTTTCCCGGTGCTGGTCATCATTGCGCTGCTGAGTCTGCTCGTGATTTTTGCGCTGGGCCTGCTTCAGTTGGGCGATTTTACGCTTGCGGGGGGGGCACTGTTGGGGGTCGCAAACGTCGGTTTCGCCAGCGTGTTTTACTTTATTGCCATTTTCGTGGCGCGTGCTTTGGCCTGTTTGGGCCTTGGCCGGTTCATATTGCGTTTGCTGCGCAGCCGCACCGGGCCGAATATCAATGTCTATGTTGAGTTGCTGGTGGGATGTTTCCTGCTGGCGCTACTGTTCTCGCTGCCGGTGATCGGCTGGTTGCTCAGCGCCGTGGCGGCGTTTTTGGGGTTGGGCGCAATTCTGACGCACTTGCAAGGCTACTTCGAGGCGCGGCGGCGACTTTCAATCGTGCGCATCTCACCATCAACCAGCCTGCCGAGCCGCTCCGAAGAAGCACGCCATTATCCACCGCCCATGCTTGACAGCGGATCAAATGGCCCGGGCATGGATAATCTTCCGCCAGGATTTCAGTGGTGGGACGACAACTAGAGATCGTCGAACTGACCGTTTCGTAGAGCGATTTCGAAAGCGCGACCAACCATCAGGATGTACTCGATCCAGCCTGCCAGTTCATCCTCACTCATGAACTCCATCAGATCCTCGAAGGCATCATCGGGTACCTGATTCATGATCTCGCTGCTCAAGCAGGCCATCGCTTGAAGGATCGAGTCGCGTGAGTCCGGTGGCTCACCCTGCATCAGCTTTTCATACCAGCTTGCGATGATCGGATGCACCTGTTCGCAGGATGCACTATCGTCAAGCTCGCTCAATGTGCGATTCGCCAGCTCCTGGAATTCTTCCAGCCACTCTGGGTCATCGAAGGCACCAGGGGAGGTGGGATTGTCATCCATCAGACACACCCTTCCTTCGCTCGAAAGTTGCCCAAAGTGTAAACCTATCCTGTTTGAAACTCAAGTCGGTGAGTATTTGCCAATGTGCATGGGTATATGGGTATAAGAATCGGCATGTCGGGATGGACGTGATACAAACCTTACGTGTTCAAGCTGTATTGCGTTTCTTCTTGCTGCTACAATGAAAACGGTGCATTGCTAAGAACCTGTTTGGGGCATTCGCTCAGTGGATGCGACAGTTTGTTGGCGCTGACGAGTTACCCCGGCAGCGCTCATCTGCGTGGAAACGAGTTACCGGTAGATACAGGGAATTCACTTTCGGACCCTTATGCGTCAAAAACTGCTTATCCTGGTTGGGATACTCGTCAGTGCCTTGTTCCTGTGGATTGCGTTTCAGGGCTTAAATCCATCAGTCGTCTGGGAGTATATTCAGCGCGCACAACCCGGCTGGCTCTTGCTAGGGGCGCTCGTCTTCTATATTTCTATGCTTCTGATCGCCTGGCGCTGGAGCTTTTTGCTGCCGACGACGGCGAAAATTCCGCTCAGTTACCTGGCGCAGCTTTATGCCATCACCTACATGGGCAATAACGTTTATCCCCTGCGTGCCGGTGAGGTCTTGCGCGTCTTCTTGATGCAGCGGGATTATCAGGTACCGGTCGCCAGGACATCGACGACAGTGTTTATCGAGCGCATCTTCGATGGCTTCGTCATGCTGGGGTTTATTGTCATTCCGCTGCAATTTATCGAGGTCGAGTCAGCGAGCTTGCGCATTGTTTTCACGGCGACAACCGCCCTTTTCGCTGTCGCCCTGGTGGCATTTGTGGTTTTTGCGCTCAAGCCGGGACTGCTGCGGGCACTGACTGGATTTTTCGCCCGGCTACTGCCGGAATCGTTAGCGGCGCTGGTGTTGAAGCTGAGCGAAGACGTGATTGATGGCCTGACCGGTCTGCGCAGTGTTCGACAGTTGGTTGGCGCAGTCGCCGGTTCGCTATTGACCTGGCTTTTCAATGCGCTGGTGTACTGGTTGGTCGGGCTGGCCTTTGATATTCATGTTGGTTTTCTGGTGATGCTGGTTATTTGTGGGGCAGTCAATCTTGCCGGTGTCATTCCGGCGTCGCCGGGGCAAATCGGCGTCTTTGAAGCATCGGTCAAGACGGTATTGACCGGCGTAGGTGTTGCAGACGATCTGGCATTGGCCTATGCGTTCGTGGTTCACGCGGTCATCTGGCTGCCGCCGACTATCCTGGGCTTCATCTTGCTCGTGCGGCGCGGCCTTGGATTGCAGATTTTCGCCCGCGCGCGCCAGGCGACGATCAGTGCGTAATCGCGAAACAGAAGAGAATAGAAGCGTAGATGACTCAGAATGACAAACTGAACGTCGGGATAATCGGCGCGGGCGCTGCCGGGCTGGCAGCAGCCTGGGAGTTTGTAGGCGCCGGCCATCAGGTCACGATTTACGAGGCGGAGGAGCGCGTTGGCGGGCTGGCCGGTGGCTTTCGCGACGACGGTTGGGATTGGTGGATGGAGAAATTCTATCATCACTGGTTCGAGACTGATGCAGATCTCCTCGAGCTGGCAGAAGAACTGGGCCTGCGCGACAAAATCCTGTTTCCGCACCCCAAGACCAGTTATTGGATTAACGGCAAGATCTACCGCTCGGAAATGAACGCTTCCATGCTTGGGCTGCCCATGTCATTGATCGGGCTGTTTCGCCTCGGTCTCGCCGGGGTCTATCTCAAGTTCTTGAGCACGGACTGGCGCACACTGGAACGCACCACCGCCGATGCCTGGCTGCGCCGCTACATGGGCGTAGAAGCGTACAACACGCTTTGGAAGCCGTTGCTGATCGGCAAGTTCAGCGATCTCTACACGCAGGTGAATATGGCCTGGATGTGGGCGCGCATTCGGGCGCGCAGCCAGCGATTGGGCATCTTCGAGGGCGGCTTTCAGGCGTTTCTCGATGCGTTCGCTCAGAAACTGACCGACAAGGGTGTCACCATCCGCCTGAATACACCGGTGCAGCAGATCGATGTCCAGGCTGGCGAGCCGAGATTAAGTATCGAGGGCGAGTCGGTCACTTTTGATCGCGTGGTGACGACGACATCGCCGGGCTTGCTGCTGCGCATGACCCCGCAGCTCCGCGACACGGATTATGGACGCCAGGCGGCGGAATTGCGCAGCATCGGCGCGTTGTGTCTGGTGCTGGCCCTCAAGCAGCCGCTGCTGACGGATGGAACCTACTGGCTGAATCTGCCTGCGACCAATCCCAACAAACACGAGAGCCGGTTTCCGTTTCTGGCGCTGGTGGAGCACACCAACTGGATGGATCGTTCGCATTATGGCGGCGACTACCTCGTTTACTGTGGCGATTATGTTCCATCGGATCATGAATATTTCCGCATGAGCGAACAGGAAATCTTCGAGCGCTTCACGGCTGTGCTGCCGACCATCAATCCGGCATTCAAGCCGGAATGGGTGCGCAAATCCTGGCTGTTCCGTGCGCCCTATGCGCAGCCAGTCCCTGGAATTGAGCACAGCCAGCGCATCCCGCCGCTCGAAACGCCTCTGCCGGGCCTGTTCTGGGCGAGCATGAGCCAGGTTTATCCGTGGGATCGCGGCACCAATTACGCCGTCGAGATCGGGCGGCGAGTCGCGAAGATCGCTATGGCGTGAGTTTATGCCTGGTGGAATGCCGGGCAATTCTATGAATCAGCGAATAGGCCGGCGCTGGAGTGGCGCTGGAAATGACAGAAAGCACGAGGTCATTGACTGATGAAATATATATGTGTGATCGGTACGGGGTATGTCGGCCTGGTGACCGCGACCGGCTTTGCCGATCTCGGCAATCATGTGGTGGGCGTTGACATTAACCCTGAGCGCATCGAGATGCTGAAGAAGGGCGAAATGCCCATTTACGAACCCGGATTGGACGAATTGGTCGAGCGCAATATGCGCGCCGGGCGTCTCCAATTCACCACCTCTTATGAGGAGGGGATGCAGGACGCGGAATTCGTCTTTATCTGCGTTGGCACGCCTGAAGGCGTCGATGGAGAGGCCGATCTCAAGTACGTCCGCTCGGCTGCCGAAACGATTGCGACGACGATGAAACGCAAACTCATCGTCATCAATAAGTCGACAGTGCCCGTGGGCACAGGCGACTGGGTGTCGGACATCATCCGGCGCGCACAGCCTGAACCGATCCCATTTGCGGTGGTGAGCTGCCCTGAATTCTTGCGCGAGGGCGCTGCGGTATCGGACTTCATGAATCCGGATCGCAATGTTTTCGGCTCGCTTGATCGTGGGGCTGCAGAAGCGGTCGCCGACCTGTACACACCGCTCAAAGCGCCGACGGTCATCACCGACATTCGTACCGCCGAAATGATCAAGTACGCCTCGAATGCTTTCCTGGCGACGCGCATCAGCTTCATCAACGAGATTTCGATCATGTGCGAAAAGCTGGGCGCAGATGTAATGGAAGTTGCGCGCGGCATGGGGTTGGACAAGCGCATTGGACCGCAGTTCCTCCAGGCCGGTGTCGGCTTTGGCGGAAGCTGCTTCCCCAAGGACGTGAAAGCGCTGGCCTACATGGCGCAGACGTATGGCACGCATCCGCAACTGCTGAATGCAGTCATGGAGGTCAACGATTTCCAGCGCAAGCACATCTTGCTCAAGCTGACCGATTTGCTCGGCCCGCTGCAAGAGCAGGTCGTCGGCGTTCTCGGCCTGGCGTTCAAGGAAAACACGGACGACGTTCGCGAATCACCGGCGATTTCCATCGCGCGTCAATTGGTCAATCGCGGCGCTATCGTGCGGGCTTACGATCCGGTGGCGATGGAGAATTCGGCGCGGATGCTGCCCGAAGTGACGATGGTGGACAGCGCCTATGCCGCCGCAGATGGCGCAGATGCCCTGGTCATCGCGACCCCGTGGAACGAATTCAAGCAGTTGAACATGGCCCGTCTGCGCGATAGTATGCGCCAGCCGAATCTGGTCGATGGCCGCAATCTGTATGACCCGGACATGATGCGCGAATTGGGCTTCAACTATCGCGCGGTCGGGCGCGGTTTCCAGGGCAAGGGTGTCAACAATAACAACGGCGAGTCGGTGTCTTAGCCTGCCGGGCGCTGGAATTGACAGCGCCCGTATCTTGTATATGCTTGTCATGTCGCGCTGTCGGCGGTTATAGTTGCTGTTACATAACGACTTGACACGGGCTGGACAAGAGTCATGCTGCTGAGTTTTACGGATCGGGTTCTGGGCGGTGTCTGTGGCGGGTTGGCATCGGCGCTGCGTGTCGATGCCTGGATCATTCGCGCCCTCTTTGCTGTCCTGGCACTGGCGAGTCTGGGCGGGTTTGGCGTACTCTACCTTATATTGTGGTGGATAACCCCGCAGGAGTTGCCCGCTGCCAGCCGCCAGCGTGGCGTGCCAGTCGCCCTCGTATTCTTGATGATGGGGTTCACTGCTGTGCTCTGGATTGGTCGCGATCAGTCGTGGCTGCGAGCGGCGAGCGGTGAATCGCTTTATCTGCCGCTGCTGGTGTTTGTCATGGCAGTGGTGTTTTTCCTGCGCCAGATAAGAGCGTAATATGCAGCGTCGCACCAATCCGATCTGGGGTCTCATATTCCTGGCCGCTGCTGCTGTCCTCGCAGCGCGGGCCGCTGGCTGGATACCGGACAATGCTTTCGACGTGATCCAGCGGGCAGCCCCGGCGCTGCTGGTGCTGCTGGCGCTGGCGACGCTGCTGCGCAATCGTCTGCCGTTTGGGCGGTTGATCGCGCTGGTGTTGACGCTTGTGCTCGTCGGCGGGATCGCCGTTTACGCCTTCAACACGCGTTCCGAGCAGGTGCGGGAAGACAATCGTCAGACCATTGATCAGCCGCTGTCAGCGGATGTGACTCTGCTTCGACTTCGCGTGTTGACGCTGGCGACCGACGTTGAACTGCGCCGTTCGCTCGATCCGTCACCGGCTGTCCGTGGTGAGTTTGTCGGCAGCATGGATAACCAGGTCAATGTCAGTTTTGAGATCGGCAGCGATAATTCGGTGACGCTGCTGCTGGAGGAAGTGCGCCTCAGCGCCGTTCCATCCCTGGAAACTGTAGGTCGGGGCACAATGCGTCTCGATTTGCCGCCGGATCTGCCCCTGGATATCGATTTCGAAAGCCAGGATGGCGATGTCGTGCTCAATCTGGGCGGGACACAGTTGGAACGCCTCAACGTCAATGTGGCAAACGGGGATGTGGTGGTGACGCTGCCGGAGTATCAGCCGCGTTTTTCTGAGCCTGGTGAAGTCCTGGGTGCGATCACATCGCTTACCGGAGCGCTCACACTGCGAGTCCCACAGGCCGTCGCGGCGCATCTGGAACTGAATCGCGGTGGCAGCGGCATCCAGCCGCAGTACGATCCGAACGTCTACAACTATCTGGTCGGCGACGTATTGGAAGCGCGCACCATCGAAAGCGCGGCGATTGTCGTGCGCTACATTCTGACTGCACCGCGCGGTCTCATCCGCTTGGATGTCCCAGAGGCAGTCACAGGTTAACGATTCCAGCAAACTGTTGGGAAATTTGCTTAAGCATTGACAGAGCATTGTCTTCATTGCTTGCCATTCTTAAACTTTGGCTGTATGCTGCCAACAAGAGCGAAATGTGAATCTATCGAATTTCTATCCTGATTTTGCTCATGACCTGGCGCATTCAGCTTCCCCAATCCACTATCCGGCGTGTTGATCTGCTCACCAATTCGACGAGTATTGTGGCTGTCTGGACGCAGGCGGATCATGTCCACTATTATGATCAACGCAACGGCAAGTCTCTTGGCGAGCGGGTGGTGGAGAGTCTGGCTGCGGTCGATCATGAAGACGAGCGCTGGCGCACCTTTGTGAAAGGCTTGCGCGCGCCCAACGATGCTTACCTGCCTTACGTTCGCACCTCTGGCGTCGCCATCATGACGACCGAGGACGGCAATATCCGGCTGTATCAAAAAACGGACGATAACGCGCTGACGATTGAGATCGGTGGCAAAGAGTATCCGCTTGAGATCGAACCTGGCGCGCGCTTTGTCGCGCTGGACATGGATCTTACGCTCGGTCTTGTCGCCGCGCTCGACACGCAGGGACGGCTGCACGTTTATCAGCAGCGTATTCGTGTCGGCATCTTCGATCTGGGCTTATCCCTCGATAATGAGTACACACCGGCAGTGTTGGTGCCGGACGGCGGCAAGCAGTTGGTTGTTTCCGATGGCAAACAGATCGTTGTTGCTGATACCGGCGGGAAAATTCTCTGCCGCATGGAACTTCATTATCCTCTAGGGCTGAGCGCTGTGTCCCCGGATGGCAAGACGCTGATGACCAGTGATGCCGATACCGGCGTACTCCGTGCCTACAGCACAGAAGAACTTTCTCCGACGCATCAGCGCTTTGCCATTGATCTCGCTGCCGATGCCCGGCGCTTGAACCCGGCTGCCGGGCTACAGCCAGGCAATTTCGTCCCCAGCACACTGGCAATCAATAATCGGGGCGTCGTCGCTTTTGGACTGGTTGGGTTGCTTTGTGTGACCAGTTTGAGCAAAATGAAGGCGATACCGGCATCAACTCCTGGTTAGCACAGCATAGTGCAGGTCACATGGTCGGATTTCAGCACTGTGGTCTCTTTTTTGAGACCACTCATATCGATCAGGCGCGCAAAAACGCCAATCACGAACCATTCTCAACGGCTTTTGCCGACTTGAATAGCCGCCAGGCGCGAGGACTTGCAGCGGCGCAGCTGGACGGTCTGCGCTACCGGTTCACGTTGAACGAGGCCGCCGCTGACCGAGCGCGTCATGCGCTCACTACGTTCGTGTCCGTCGGCCTCGATGTCAATCGCCCTGCCTTAGAGCAGATCACCGAAGCTGTCATGGTGGCGCAAATCTTCGAGATGGTGCGCGATAAGATCGACGCTGCTGCGCGCACTCAATTTGTGGATGATTGGCTGGCCTTGGCAGCGGAATTGATCGCGTCTATCCGGGCGGATGCTTATGTTGAGCATCTCTGGCTCGGCTTACTGCGGCTCGTCGCCGGAATCGTGGCCGAGAATGCCGAATCGGTCGAACAGGGCGCAGACGTGTTCCGGCAGACGATTGCCGAGGACATCAGTCCGCGCGGGCACATCGATCTGGCAGTCGCCGGGGAAGACGGCGGGAGCATGAAGCGCACACTCCTCGCCGTAAATGCCTTGGTATTGATGGCCGAGGCCGCAGCGCATGTGGGTGTCGATCTGTGGACTTACGAAGTGCGCGGTGTTTCGATCATGACTGCCGCGCTGTATCCGATTTACTATTTCTATGTCACGGACAAGTGGCAGTGGGATGATTTGACGCCGGTGCAGGTGCAGGCAGCCTTCCGGCGCCACGGCGGCTATCTTGAGATCGTCAACCATCATGCGCAGCCGCGTGATTTCAAGCCGCTGCTTGAAGACCTGCGCCCGATCTATGATCCCTGGGCGGGCGCTTTGACGACGCTAACGCATGGTGTACCGATGCGTCGTGGGTTGTTTGGATAGTTGCCAGCGCGCGAAACGGGCTATCATCATTCGCATTATCAGCTTCACAGTCGCCGAGGAATGCTCGTGACTTCATTCAATCACGTTACGTCGGAACACCTGTCCCGGCTGACCGCCATTGTCACGGCGGATAATATCAGCACCAGCCAGGCGGACATCGACCTTCATGCGCGCGATCAGTCGTTTTTTGAGGCGCGTCCTGCCGAGGTGGTGCTCTTCCCGACGACTGCCCAGCAGGTCGCTGAGGTGCTGAAACTCGCCAACGAAGCTCGCATCCCGGTCACGCCCTGGGGTGTCGGAACCGGCCTTGAGGGCAACGCCATTCCAATTCACGGCGGCATTCTGATGTCGTTCGAGCGCATGAACAAGATTGTCGAAGTCCATGCCGACGATTTCCAGGTGACGGTGCAACCGGGGATCGGCCATCAAGATTTGAACGCCGAACTGGCGCGCTACGGTCTGTTCTTTCCGCCCGATCCAGGGGCGAACGCGACGGTTGGCGGGATGCTGGCGAACAATGCCGCCGGGATTCGCACAGTCAAATATGGCGCGAGCAAAGACAATGTCTTGCGGATGCAGGTTGCGCTGGCCGATGGCCGCCTGATTCACGTCGGTTCGCGGTCGGTGAAACAGTCCTCCGGTTACGATCTGCTGCATCTATTTGTCGGCAGCGAGGGCACGCTCGGGATCATCACTGAAGCCACTCTCAAACTTGTCCCTGTGCCCGTGCATATGAGCGCGGTGGTCGCTGCTTTTCCATCGGTCGAAAGCGCGGTCGAGACGGTCGTCGCTGTACGGGGGAGTGGGTTGGACCCGGCGGCGCTCGAATTTGTTGACGCGGCTCACGCGGTTATGCTCAGCCAATCAGACGGCGTCGATCTGAGCGAGCACCCGCATCTGTTCATGGAATTTCATGCCGTGCATGAAACGGTGCTCAACGACGGCCTGGAGATGGTGAGAGAGATCTGCGACGAGATGGGGGCGATCAGCTTTCGTGCCACGACCGACACCGCCGAGCGCAAACGGCTGTGGCACGCACGACACCATTCGTATGAGATCATGGTGCGATCTCACCCAGACAAACAGTTTTTCATCATGGATGTCGCCGTGCCGATCAGCGCCTATCCTGAACTGATTGCCTATGTCGAGCAGATCAAAGCGGAACGCAATATCGCCGCCTACCTGATCGGCCACGCAGGCGATGGCAACATCCACGTCGAGCTTCCTTTCACGCCTGGCGACAGCTATGAAAAAGCCATGCGCGCCAATCACGATATCGTCATGAAGGCGCTGGATCTGGGCGGTACAGCCACTGGTGAGCACGGCGTCGGCATGGGCAAAGTCAAATACATGGCCGTTGAGCATGGCGGCGCTCTCGATGTCATGCGCGCGATCAAGCGCACGCTCGATCCAAATGGCATCCTCAATCCCGGTAAAGTGCTGCCCGAATAGGGCGGTCAGATTGCCGATGTGAATCGAAAAGGCACCCAATTTCTGAGTGCCTTTGCATCACGATCAATGGACTATGTGCAGCCTAGCGGCGGCGCATGAGCATGTTGCCGATGAAGAGCAGGACGACCGCGCCAACGATAGCGATCACGAGGTTGATCAGGACGCGCTCGATCCCTTGAGTCTCAATCGTGGCCCCAGGCCCCAGGTTAAGCAAGCCCGCCACAAAACCGCCGACCGCAGCCCCGGCCAATCCGAGGATCAAATCCTGAATGAAGGGTGCGTCACGCCGTCCCATTAATGTTCGTGCGGCAGCGCCTGCAATCGCACCGACGATGATCCAGCCCACGCACAGAATTGGATTCAGAGTGAGCCATTCCATAGATTGTGCCCCCCATATGACTAGGTGTTGGCAGGATTATAGCAATTGCGAATTTCCTTACCAACTGTTCCATAAATACGCGATGGCATCAGGTTCGTTGCAAAAGGATCAAAAGACCAGTCTGCGTCTTGACAACAACTGGTATTTTTCTATATGATTGTCGTTCCCATACATACCGGTGATGGCTACCTGAAATTGGATGTGGTATTCACATCTACTCCTTTCATCAAACTTCGCAGGAACGGTCGTTCAATATAACGTTATCGTGTGGTATCGAGTTAGAGCCGGTTGTCTTACAAGACACAGAGGAGCGGTGACTTGCAACAGTTCGTGCGTGTCAAGAATTACGCCCGGTATTCAGACGTTCAAGAACTTCCATCGCTAATTGAAGTCCAACTGGAATCGTTCCGCTGGTTCATCGAGGAAGGCCTGGCAGAACTTTTCGACGAAATCAGCCCGATTGAAAGCTATAACGGCGATCTCAAACTGTATTTCCCTGGCAAGAGCCAGGCAGCGCAAGAGCTGGGTCTTCGCTATTGGTTCGAAGAGCCGAAATACAGTGAAGAGATTTGTTTGGAGCGCGACCTCTCATATGCCGCGCCGCTCTACATTCGTGTCGGTCTGGTGAATCGCGAAGCTGGCGATGAGGTGATCCTGTCCGACATTTTCCTGGGCGATTTCCCGCTTATGACGGAAAAGGGCACCTTCATCATCAACGGCACGGAGCGTGTCGTCGTCAGCCAGTTGATCCGTTCGCCTGGTGTCTATTTCGACAGCGAAGACGACCGCACGACCGGTCGCACTCAGGCGAATGCCAAACTGATCCCAGATCGCGGTGCGTGGATGGAGTTCGAGACGCGTAAGCTCGACTATCTCACCATCAAGTTCAATCGTAAACGCACCGTGCCCGTCACGATTCTGCTGCGCGCGCTGGCTGCGGTCAGCGATGCGCTACCGCCGGATCAATCGCCAATTCAGACCGGCAGTGATGAAGAACTGCTGGCGCTGTACGCGCACGTGGACGACAACCCGGATCGCCCATTTCTCGCCAATACGATCAAGAACGAGCCGCAGTGGGAATTGAAGCGTGATCAGACGGTTGCTCAGGCGGCCCTGATCGAGTTCTTCAAGCGGATGCGCCCCGGCGACCCGGCCACGTTGGAAAACGCCCGCGAGTATCTGGAAAGCCAGTTATTCGACCAGCGCCGCTATGATCTGGAGCGCGTCGGGCGCTACAAGCTCAACAAGCGCCTGCATCCGGATAATCCCGTGCCGCGTGCCGTTCGCACGATCACCAAGGGCGACATCGTTCGCCTGGTTGAGCGAATGATCATGATCAACAACGGGCGCGTCAGCAAAGATGACATCGATCACCTGGGCAATCGCCGCGTCAAGACCGTGGGTGAATTGATCCAGAACAAGCTGCGTGTGGGGCTGCGCCGCACCGAGCGCGTCGTCAAAGAGCGTATGTCCACGCGCGAGACCAACAGCGTGACGCCGGTTGCGCTGGTCAACATCCGTCCGGTCGTCGCCGCCATTCGCGAATTCTTCGGCTCTTCGCAGCTCTCGCAGTTTATGGAACAGACGAATCCGCTGGCCGAATTGACCCACAAGCGCACGCTGTCAGCCCTAGGGCCGGGTGGTCTGCGCCGTGAACGCGCCGGCTTCGACGTGCGCGATGTGCATCACAGCCATTACGGACGCATCTGCCCGATTGAGACGCCGGAAGGCCCGAACATCGGCTTGATCGGTCGCCTCGCCAGCTATGCGCGGGTGAACGAGTACGGCTTCATCGAGACGCCGTATCGTGAGGTGATCAAGTTCCTGCCACCGGATAACCCGGACATCATTGGCCGTATCGTGCGCGATGACGTCACCGACGCCAAAGGCAACGTGATCGCCAATGATGGCGATGTCATCACCGAGGCCATGGTCAAACAGTTCACCAAGGCCAAGCTCGACAACATCCCGATTATGCCCTTCGTCGGCACCGAGATTGTCTACCTGTCTGCCGATAACGAAGACAATTTCGTGATCGCTCAGGCGAATGCGCCGCTGGATGAACGTCGCCAGTTCGTCAACGAACGTGTGTCGGCGCGCCACGACCAGAAATTCCTGTTCACATCCTCGCGTCGTATCGACTACATGGACATCGCGCCGCGCCAGATCGTTGGCATCAGCGCCGCGCTGATTCCGTTCCTGGAGCATGATGACGCCAACCGCGCGCTCATGGGTTCCAACATGCAGCGCCAGGCGGTGCCGCTGCTCAAGCCTGACGTGCCGATTGTGAGCACGGGCATGGAAGGGCAGGCGGCTTACGACAGTGGGCAGGTGTTGCTCGCCGATGTCGATGGCGAGGTGATCAGCGCGCAGGGCGACCGCATCATCATCCGCACTACTGACGGCGATGAGCGGATTTATCGTCTGCGCAAGTACAACCGTTCCAACCAGTCCACCTGTGTTGATCAGCGGCCTGTCGTCACCAAGGCGCAGGTTGTACACAAGGGCGACGTGATCGCGGACAGCTCTTCGACGACGCTCGGCCATCTTGCACTGGGGCACGACGTTCTGGGCGCGTTCCTGTCTTGGGACGGCGGTAACTACGAAGACGCCCTCCTCATCAGCGAAGCGATGCTACGCGAAGACAAGTTCACCAGCATCCACATCGAAAAGCACGAAGTGGATGCGCGCGATACCAAGCTGGGGCCGGAAGAAATCACCTACGACATTCCGAATGTCGGCGAAGATGCGCTGAAAGACCTGGATGAGTTCGGCATCGTTCGCATCGGTGCGGAAGTTGGCCCCAATGACATTCTCGTCGGCAAGATCACGCCGAAGGGCGAGAAAGAACTCAGCCCGGAGGAGAAGCTCCTGCGGGCCATCTTCGGTGAAAAAGCGCGTGAGGTGAAGGATTCGTCGCTGCGCTTGCCGCATGGCGAAAAAGGCAAGGTCGTCGACGTGAAGACATTCACGCGCGATGAACACCCGGATCTGCCCGCCGGTGTTGAGAAGATGGTGCGTGTGAGCGTGGCGCAGAAGCGTAAGCTCACCGTGGGCGATAAGATGGCAGGCCGCCACGGCAACAAGGGCGTCATCTCGAAGATCGTCCCCATCGAAGATATGCCTTATCTGGAAGATGGCCGCCCGGTCGAGATCATTCTCAATCCGCTCGGTGTTCCTGGGCGTATGAATATCGGCCAGGTGCTTGAAATCCATTTGGGGTGGGCAGCGGATCGTCTCGGCTTCCGCGCGATTACCCCGGTGTTTGATGGGGCCAAAGAAGACGAAATCCAGTCTGAACTGGGCCGCGCCTGGTTGATCGAACGCGCCTGGAACGAAATCACCGAACGGGCCTTCGAGTGGATTAAGGACTTTGAATATAACCCTGACGATCTCGAAGACGACAATGAAGTGCGCCGTCTCTACGTTCACGCCTGGCTGTCACCCAGCCCGAACTACGACGCTGATCAACTGCTGCTGGATGAGGTGTATGCCCGCCGCGCAGTGGTGACGGAATGGCTGCGTGAACGGGGTTATAACCCGGATCAAATCTTGCTCTGGGATACGACGGGGATCCCTAACGAAGAGCGCAAACTGCGTGATCGTAATGCCTATGACGTATCTTTGCGTGAGTGGATGCAGTGGGTCGACCCCGGTCTGGAAATTCCGGATGATGTGATGGGCAAAGACCTGCTTAAGTATGCGGATCGCGTGATGTTCGAGACCGGGCATCCTGTGCCCGTCTATGGCAAGCAGGTGCTCTATGATGGTCGCACGGGCGAGCCGTTCGATCAATCCGTCACTGTCGGCATGATCCACATGCTGAAGCTCGCGCACCTTGTCGAAGACAAAGTGCACGCACGTTCGACCGGGCCATACAGTCTTGTGACGCAGCAGCCGCTCGGCGGTAAGGCGCAGTTCGGCGGTCAGCGTTTCGGCGAGATGGAAGTCTGGGCGCTGGAAGCGTATGGCGCCGCCTACACGCTCCAGGAGATGCTCACCGTGAAATCCGATGATGTGCAGGGGCGCGTCAAGACCTACGAGGCCATCATCAAAGGCGAGCAGATTGAAGAGCCGGGCATCCCGACCAGCTTCCGGGTGCTCGTCAAGGAACTGCAATCGCTTGGTCTTGCCGTTGAAGCTATCACCGATACTGGTGAGGTGATTCGCTTCGGCAAGGATGAAGAGAAACGGCAACAGTCCAGGCCGCAACAGCAGCAACCGACTGAGGGCTTCCTCGGTGTGGTTGGTGCTGAAGCGATAGAGGACTAGAGTAGCCGCTCGCACTGTCGCGTACAAAACGCCAAAGGGAGACATAGAATCACTACGTCTCCCTTTTTGTTTTCATAGGCACGCTACCCATGCATCTCGACAAACTCCACAACTGGAATCTCACGCCGGGCGAAGCGATTGCGTTGCAGAAGCAGCTGGCGCAGCAGTTGATCGACGATCACCCGCTCGATCTGGCTGCTATCCGTCTCGTCGCCGGTGTGGACGTGAGCGTGAAAGATAATGTCTCACAGGCTGCTGTCGTCGTGTTGTCATTCCCAGAATTGCAGGTGATCGAGACGGTGACTGCGCGCCAGCCGACTCCATTTCCGTATATCCCGGGCCTTCTCAGCTTCCGTGAAGGCCCGGTACTGGTGGATGCGTTCGAGCAGCTCACCCAGGAGCCGGATGTGTTCATCTTCGATGGCATGGGCAGGGCACACCCCCGCCGCATCGGTATTGCTGCGCATATGGGTCTATGGCTGAAAAAGCCGACGATTGGCTGTGGCAAAACCCATCTCGTTGGCAGGTTTGTGGCACCCGCAGCCTCAAAAGGGAGTTATAGTCCACTCACTGACCGGGGGGAGACACTCGGAGTCGTCTTGCGCACGCGTGACAACGTCAAGCCTGTTTATATCTCCGTCGGCCATCTGGCCGAACTGACGACTTCAATCGAACTGGTGCTGCGTTGTACCACCAAATATCGCCTGCCCGATCCGATTCGCGCTGCGCATAATGCCGCGGGGAAGTTTGAGCGATGACCGATTTGCGCAGCCCTGATTGCAGGCTGTACGTCGATGCTGACATGAGCGCTACCGAACTGCTCGGCCTGATCATGCAGATGGTCTTTGCGCCGGACGCCTCGGCACGCGCCGAGGTCGATGTGTTCAAGAACGAAGACTACGACACCCGCCGCCGCTTACAGTTCCCGCAGGGTTTCCTGTACTTTCGTTACTACATCGATCTCTATATGCCGGAAAACCCACGAGAAGCGCAGGCAGCGCTCACCGGTGTGCTCCTGGAATCGCTCTGGGACATGAATATCCCCGCCGTTGCCGCGAGCGCGTTTGAAGACCTGCTGCCGGAGCGCGGCGGCTACAAGAGCCGGGCTGTTCCATGGGCGGACTGAGATCGCTTACGCGAAATCGTCGCGCAGCGTGTTGAGATCGGCATAGACGGCATCGGGCTGGATATGGCCGTGGGCAACGTCGTCTGCTGTCGCCACCCCCGTGAGCACGAGCGCGGTCCGGTAGCCTAAGCGCTGCGCACCGGCAATATCGGTCTCCAACCGGTCGCCGATCATCAACGTCTGTTCGGGTGCTGTACCCAGGATCGCGAGCGCCGCCTCGAACATCGGCGCGTTGGGCTTACCCATCGTGCGCGGAATCTGATCGGTCGCCGTCTGGATCGCGGCCAGGACACTGCCCGCGCCCGGCGCAAGGCCTTCGGCTGTCGGGAAGGTACGGTCGTCATTGGTGCCGATGAATTCAGCGCCCGCGCGGATCAACAACGTCGCCTGTTTGAGTTTGGCATAGGTCAGCTGCGGATCAAGCCCTGCGACGACGAGCTGCGCGTTATCTGTCAGTTGGAACCCGGCGTCCACCAGCAGCGTTCGCAATCCATCGCCGCCAACGACGAATACCGTTGTGCCCGCCGGGTAATGCTTGCGCAGGTAATCGACCGTGGTCGTGCTGGAGGTGACGATCTGGTGCAGTTCGACCCCGCCAATGCCGAAGCGCGCCAGCTTATCGACGTAGTCGTTGGGCGTCTTGGTGCTGTTGTTGGTTGCGAGTGCGAACGGAATAGCCCGTGTCTGCAAGAGCGAGAACCATTCGTGAACACCGGGCAGCAGAACGTCACCGCGCCAGAGGACGCCGTCCATGTCCATGACGACGCCAGAAATATTTGCCAGGGTCATGTTGAATCTTCTTCGCATCGGGATAAACAAGCGGGTAGAGTGTACGCTGAGAATGACAGGTACGGCAACTATGAAGATGTGGATTCTTGTTTCCTGTGCGTTGCTGCTCTCCTCGGGTCTGTCTGCTTGTGCGCCAGCGCGAGGTTCGCAGCCGTATGAAATCGGCGATCTGCTGCTTGAGGAAGATTTTTCCAGTCCATCGGCCTGGGAAACCTACAGCGACCCGGCCATTCAGGTCGATCTGCGTGTCGTCGATGGCGTGTATCGCATCGAAGCGCATGACGAAGTCTTCATGTGGGGGCTGAATGCCCAGGTGCATGCCGATGTCGTGATCGAAGTTGAAACCGAGCAGCTTTCCAGCTACGCCGACAATGCCTATGGCGTCATGTGCCGCGCCGACCCGGCGGATGACGGCGACGGCTACTACTTCTTCATCAGTGGCGATGGCTATTACACGATCCGTCGCGGCGCAGGCGACGAGATCGCGCCGTTAATCGAGTGGCTGCCCTCAAGCGCGATACATCAGGGGCAAGCGCGTAATCGCATTCGCGCCGTCTGCATTCAGGACTATTTGGCTCTCTACGTCAACGATCAGTTCGTGGATGAAACTCGCGACCATCTCTACAGCAGCGGCGTGACCGGGCTGACCGCTGGCGTCTCTGCCGGCGGCGATGTGCGCGTTGATTTTGACAATCTGCTCGTTTTCGAGGCGCGGCTTGCGCAAACGAGCGATGATTGAGCGCTATTGGCCTACCTGCGGAATGATCAACGACTGGCCGACATCGAGCCTATCCGGGTTCGCCAGGTTGTTCGCGTTGATGATGTCCTGAATGGTGATGCCAAAGCGTTGGGCGATACTGAACAGCGTGTCGCCAGGCTGGACAACATAGGTCGTCGTACCCGTATTTGCCGGGGGTTCGACCACCGGTGCTTGCGTTGGTTCGGTGTCTGGAACCGTGGCGGCTTCGCAGTTCGGCAAGTGCAAAATCTGCCCTGGCTGCAAAATCGGATTCTCACCGACCAGTTCGGGATTGGCAGCGCGCATTTCTTCCAGGGTGAACCCGTTGTTGAGCGCGATGCGGAACAAGCCTTCACCCGCCTGAACCACGTAGGTGCATTCATCTGCGCTTGCGCCGAGCGCGGTCGGGGTGATCAATCCCGATGGCGTTGCCGTTAGTGTGCCGCTGACAGGTGTACTGGTTGGGACAACGATAGTGACCAGCCCGGGACCAGCCGGCGTGATAAACTGCGGTGTTTCGGTCACGCCGCTGCGAGTCGGCGCGACGGCGGCTGTCTGTGTCAGTTCCTCGGCAGATGTGCCAAGCGAAAGCGTAGGCCGTGGTTGTGGAGACTGTGGCGCGATGATCGTGATCGGCGGCAGTGTTGGCGTGGTCGCGCCTTGAGCATCGCTGGTTGCTGCAACATCGCCTGTGTCCTGTGTGTTATCCAGCGGCTGCGGTGTGACGAGGGGTTCAACATCCGTCGGCAGAATCGCATCTCCGGCAGGACGATAACATCCCGCAAGTGTGAATAGGATAGCCGCGAACACCATCAGCTTGAGGAACCGCATCATCACAATCCTTCACCTAGCCCAACTCATGTAGACACTCATGCCTGTGTGAGCACACAAGAGGATACATCAATTTCCTAACTCACGATAGGTTTTCGGTTCTGAAACGCTTTCTTGCGTTATGATTGTTCTGACATTCGCGAACCGTAATTTAGGCGATTCTGCTTGTCGAAAAACATTTTGAAAGGTGCGAGCTGATAACTGTGGAAAAGAAGCGCGTTCTGGTGGTCGATGATGATCCGGAACTGCAACAATTGGTGCGGATTCTGCTGAGTCGCAACAACATGGAGGTAATGCCTGCGCCGACTGTGGCTGCTGCCGTGAAGCTGCTGGCAACGCCACCGCTGCCGGATTTGATACTGCTTGATCTGATGTTGCCAGATCAAAATGGTATGTCTTTCCTGCGTCAGATGCGCGCGCGTACTGCCTTTGACGCTGTCCCTGTAATCGTTCTGTCCGCGCTCGTCGATCCTCAGCAGATACGTGAGGCCCTGGATGCGGGCGCAGATCGCTACCTGACCAAACCCTACATCGCCAACAATCTGGTGTCCTATGTCGTCGATGTGCTTAGCAGTGGACGGCGTCAGCCATCGTGATTCGGTGGTGTCAGCTCATAAACGAGGAATCGCGCCTCACTGAACACAAGTTGTGGCGCGAACCCTGTCTCTTCGAGGCGTTCGAGCCAATGTGAATGAGGGTGATCGCGGTCGGCGACAAAATAGCGCGGCGCGGGATCGGGTTGGCGCAGCGCGTCTTCGACGAGTGCGTCTGCGTCGGGATAATACACCCGCCGCTTGTTGCTCCACTCTCCCAGGTAATAATCCAATTCCCAGCCAAACCAGTGATCGTAAATGATCGCGCCCAACGGAAGCGCATCAAGATATGCGGCCACGTGATCGATGTCCTGGTGTTCGCCTCTGTCGCCGCCGACATTGATCTGTCCTTCAGCGGCGTCGCGTGCCGTCCCGAAGATCACTGCCAGACAAATCAGCCCGGCCAGAGAGAGTTCATTTCCGGGCAAGCGCACACGCCACCAATCCCAGAATGCAATCCCGCCGCGCGCGGCGAGGAGCGTCATGAGCGGCAAGAGCGGCAGCAGGTAACGGTCATAGGTGTTAAACGCGATCAGCCAGTGCAGCAGAAAATAGGCCAGAATGTACGTCAAAAACGTCAAATCGATGGCGCTGCCAAAGCGCATGGGTCTGCGCAGAGCCTTCATCAAAGCGCCGCCAATACCCAGCCCTGCGAACAGGATCGTGGCGGGGGCGTACCATGCGTTTGCGTAATCGAGCCATTTCGCGAGCCTCGGCACAAGCTCCTCACCGCGAATGAAGCGCGCCGGGTCGTTGTTCGCCAGGGCGAGCGCAAACATCCCGGCCGGCTGTGCGCGTAGCCCCTCCCAGGCGATCAGCAGGAGCACACCGCCGAGCAATGTCACGCTGAACGCGGCAGCGCGTCGCCACGTGAACGCCGGTCGCAGCACGCCGACCGCGATGATAATCGGCAAATAGAAAGCGGCCTGCTGCTTGCTCGCAAACGCCAGCGCCAGGGCTGCGCCTGCCCATCCCCAGCGCCCACCAGCAATTGCCCATAAACTGACCACCAACCAGAACAGCATCAGCCCGTCGGTGAAGGCCGTGGCACTGAAGGCGACGGCGAAGGGCGACACGGTCATGAGCGCCGTGGCGAGCAGTGCCGTCTGTTCGTCGCGATAAATTCTGCGTGTCGTGGCGTAGATCAGAGGCAGCACGAGGATGCTTGCGACTGCTCCCGGCAGCCGGTCGGCAAGCTCTCCGGTTCTCAGGCGCACGTCCGGCAGCCCATCGGGCCGGATTTCCACAAAGGGCAGGGAAGTCAGCGCGATGGCATAAATCGAGAGCGGCGGTTTGTCCAGCGCGCCGGGCAACATCCACTCGCCATTCAAGGCTGCCCGCCGCGCAAAGGTGCTGAACAGTGCCTCGTCAGGGTGCAGGCGCAGGTCGGCGGATAACGCGTGCCAGCGCAGCCAGACTCCGAGAAGCAGGATGACCAGCAGGATGACACGGCGTCGCGTGGCGATCATTTCTGCAGGAAGCGCCCGCGCAGATATTCGAGCGCAATGCGATCAATGCTGTTTGGATTGATCTCGATGTGCCAGCGTTCTTCCAGATTTTCATTGCCGACGAGCGCCCAGAAGGCCCGGATGCTCGCGTCATCCCAGACCCCATCCGGCTCAGCTTGCCGGTAGCCGCCTGTGCGCATGATCGTTTGAAGCTCGCGAGCGATGTCGGCGGTGATGACCATTTGGTCCTCCGGGTTAGGGGTGCCGAAGAAGAGATGATGCGTGGCAACCAGCGAGCGAAGGCGTGTCACCGGCTCAGGATCGTCATCGACACGCAGATCCAGGTAGCGATCATTATCGCCGCCGTAGCCGCCGTTCGCCTTGACAACGAGCAGCCCAGCCGATTGCTTGCCGCGTTTATCGCCGCCGGCCTCGTCACCTGCGAGCAGCGCTGCCAGCAAACGGTCGGCCAGTTCGCCCTTGGCGGCTGCAAACGCATCTGCCATCGCCGCAATGGTTTCCGGGCCGGTCAGGATATTGCCCTGGCAGGTAAATCCCTCGCCCACGCGGTGCCCTTTCCAGTCGAAACAACTCGTACCCGAATGCGCTGCTGCGCCGCCATGGCGGTCAACGATGCCAACCTGGCGGTGATCGCGCTGCGGATCGGTTGCCAGCAGAGCGGCCAGCGTTTCCTGAGCACTCTTACCCGCCGCCATCATGCTCAGACCATCTGGCCCGAAGCTGACTTTTCCCAGCGCCTGGGTGGCAACTGCGCCAGCATCCGCGCGTGCCCAACTCACGACGGAAGCGACGGCCAGGAATTTGCTCGCGACGGCAACGCCGAAGGCTTGACTGTTCGGATCATAGGCAGCAATGCTAAAGGTCATGATCAACCTCCTTTGCGTGATAAACCCGGATTCTACCCCGTTGCCCGACGGTGTGCAGCGAATCTATCCGGCATACAGGCCAGAGCGTTGGCACACTTTGGCGCGTGTGAGAGACTGCCCCTGACAGTAGCGCGAGGCGAGTCTAGAACGAATGGACTAATGGTTTGCGCTCAGAATCGCGGTGATTTCAGCGGCGCTACCTCTCGTATCGCCCAGGCGAATATCGCAGCAGCACCCTTGTACTACCCAAGTCGGCAGTTGCCGAGTGGGTAGTTGCGTGTATAATCGCAATATCTACACAAGGCACATGCCTGAGTAAATTCGGGGTTCGAGCACATTGCTATGATAGAAGTGATTATTGACAGTATCCGTGTCAGCTTGATGTCGCAGCATCGTATCGTCATCCTGAAGGATACAGGCAGCGACCGTTATCTGCCGATCTGGATCGGTCCTTGTGAGGCAGATGCCATCACGATTGAGCTGCAAGAAGTGCCGCCGCAGCGCCCGCTGACACACGATCTGTTGAAATCAGCGATTCAGGAATTTGGCGGACGCATCGTTCACATCTTGATAAACGATCTGCGTAACGACGTCTATTATGCGCGGATTGTGGTCGAGGTGGGCGATAATCAAATCGAAATTGACTCGCGGCCTAGCGACGCGATTGCGCTGGCCGTCCGTGCGAAAGTGCCGGTCTTTGTTGCCGACCTCGTGATGGAGCGCGCTGCGATTCGCCCCGATGAAGATATGCAGAAAGATGTCTTCACCGAGGAAGAAGCCTCAGAAGTAGACGAAGGGCAGTTGAGCGCCTTCAAAGACTTCGTGAATTCACTCGATCTGGATGACCTGGACGACGAAGAAGATAAGTAGTGTGGCGGGTCAACATCCGTCATATAGCGTTAACACATTCGAGTGAGCACGGCGGAGCGGTTTTGACGCACGCCGTTTTCTGTCTGTCGGCATGACCAATGACCAACCAATCATTAATTCTGCCCGGTCAACAAGCCCCTTATAGCCAGGAAGCCGAAGAAGCGGTCATCGGCGCTGTGCTCGTGAACCCCGAAGCGTTCATCACAGTGTCCGCTTTTCTGACTGCCGAAGATTTTTACATCTTGCGCCACCAGTATCTCTGGGAGGCGATGCAGCGCATCGGCGAGCGCAACGAGCCGATTGATTATCTGACGATTCAGGAAGAACTGCGGGCGATGGGGCGGCTGAATGACATCGGCGGCCCGGCCTACATTACCCAACTGACGACCACCGTGCCCACGTCGGTACATGCCGAGATCTACGGGCGTCTGGTCGAACGCGCGGCCATCCGCCGCCGAATGCTGATCGCCGCCGACGAGATCAAAGCGCTCGCGCTCGATGAAGATCTGGCGATTGAGCAGGTGACGACCGATGCCGAGTCGCGCTTGTTCAAAGTGACCGAGCGCAACGTGCGCCGCGATGTCGTCAATCTGCGTGAGGCGTTGGGTGATTATTTTGATCGCATCGAGCATTTGATGCAGTATCCCAACGAGACGATCGGGCTGCCAACCGGCTTTCGCGATATTGACACGCTCCTGGGCGGTCTTCAGCGTTCCGATCTGCTCATCTTCGCGGGACGTCCCGGCATGGGCAAAACGAGCTTTCTCCTCTCGGTGACGTCGAATGCGGCCAAGCTCGGCGGGCGTATCGCCATCTTCTCGATGGAGATGGGGGCGGATCAGCTCGTGCAGCGCCTGATCTCGATGGAAACCGGCATCAATTCGCAGAAACTGCGCCTGGGGCAATTGAACCAGCGCGATTGGAATTTGTTCGTCCAGGCGGTCAAACGTATGGACGCTTTCCGCATTTTCATCGACGACAGCCCGGCGCTGACGCCGCTGCAATTGCGCACCAAGTGCCGCCGCCTCGTGCATGAACACGGGTTGGATCTCGTCGTTGTCGATTATCTTCAGTTGATGAACGGCGGCGGCAACTTCGACAACAATCGCGTCCAGGAAATCAGCTACATCAGCCGCAGCCTGAAAGAGCTGGCACGTGAGCTTAACGTTCCGATCTTCACGGCAGCACAGCTTTCACGTGCGGTCGAGCAGCGCCACGACAAGCGCCCGCAGTTGAGCGATCTCCGTGAGTCGGGATGTTTGACCGGAGATTCGCTCATCTTCCTGCCGGATGAGAATCGCACCCTGCCAATACGCGAACTGACTGGTCGAAGTGGGTTCAATGTGCTCGCGCTGAACCCAGTAACATGGAAACTGGAATCTTCACCCGTCAGCAATGCCTTCTGCACGGGCGTCAAGCCGGTCTACAAGATGACGACGCGCCTGGGACGCAGCATCCGTGCGACGTGCAATCACAAATTCCTGACGATTTGCGGCTGGAAACGCCTTGATGAACTGACCACGGACGATTACATCGCGGTTCCGCGTGTGTTGCCGAGCGCGCCCATACAGACGATGACCTATCTAAACTCGAAAAACATCCGTCGCGAACGTGCAGGTCGACTGGCAGACATCGTCCAGTCTGCTCCGATTGAGAATCTTGCGACCAGCGATGTTTACTGGGATGGCATCGCCTCCATTGAAGCCGATGGAACGGCGGAAGTTTACGACCTGACCGTGCCGGGACTGAGCAACTTTGTCTCGAACAATATCATCGCCCATAACTCCATCGAGCAGGACGCGGACATCGTGATGTTCCTGTATCGCGATGTCGTCTACAATGAGGCGACCGAGTTCCCGAATCGCGCCGACATCCTCATTTCCAAGCATCGCAACGGCCCGACGGGTACGGTCTCCCTGCACTTTGAGAATTCGCTGACCAAATTCACCGACGCTAAGACGCAAACGATTGATTTGGGGAGCCTGTGATGAAGCGCTTTGAAGGCTTTCCGCCCGGCAAAACCCGGACGATCGCGCTGCCAACCTCGCTCTTTAGCGATCTGCTGCCGCTGGTGGATGATCTGGCCGAGCTGAAGGTGACGTTGTTCGCCTTCTATGCCGTTCAGCAGCGTGAAGGCAGGTATCGCTATGTGCGGCTGGCCGACTTCCAGGCGAACCAGTCTCTCATGACATCCTTCGGCGAGATCGCACGCGAAACGTCGGCGGAAGCGGCTCTGTGTGCGGCGCTGGATCGTGCCTGCGAGCGCGGGACGTTATTGCGCGCGCAGATCACGCTCGAAGGGCGGGAAGAAACGGTCTATTTCATCAACGCTGAGCCTGGCCGTCTCGCTCTGCGCAAGATTGCGGCAGGCAAGTGGCAGCATGGCGAACACGCCCAGACAATTGAACTGATCCCGGAGCGCCCGAATATCTTCCAGCTTTACGAGGAGAACATCGGTGCGCTGACCGGTATCATCGCCGATCATCTCAAAGATGCCGAACGTGATTACACCGCTGCCTGGGTCGAAGAAGCGATCCAACTGGCGGTAGAACACGAGAAACGCAGCTGGAAGTATATCCAGGCGATTCTGGAACGCTGGCGAAAAGAAGGGAAGCATGAAGTCGCTCGGAAGCCTGCTGCCACCAACGGGCAGCGATCCATCGTCGCCGACCTCGACGAATTCATCCACGAATGAGGACGCCGAGCCGTGCCCCATTTGCGGCGGCCTCGGCTACGTGCGCATCGATCTGCCGGTCGGACATCCTGATTTTGGCAAGCTGTTTCGCTGCCCGCGCAATCACGGCGCGGTCGATCAGGAGCGCCTCGAAACACTGCGCAAAGTCGGCAATCTGAACGTCTTTGCAGACAAAACCTTCGAGAACTTCAACTTTGATCTACCGTATCTGTCTGCACAGCAGCGTGCATCCCTCCGCGCCGCCTACGAGGTGGCCTATACTTATGCGCGCGAGCCGCAGGGCTGGTTAGTGCTGGAAGGCACGTACGGTTGTGGCAAGACGCATCTCGCTGCTGCGGTCGCCAACCTGCGTTTGAACCAGGACGAAACGGTGCTGCTGGTGACAGCGCCGGATCTGCTCGATCATTTGCGCACAACCTACGGGCCATCGTCCGAAGTCGGCTACGACGAGATGTTCGACCGGCTGCGCAACGTGCCGCTGCTGGTGCTGGACGATCTCGGTGTCGAAAACCCCAGCCCATGGGCGCAGGAAAAGCTGTTCCAACTGCTGAATTATCGCTACAACCGGCAACTGCCGACGATCATCACTACCAATACCGATATTGACCTGCTCGATCCGCGCGTTCGCAGCCGCCTGCTTGACGAGAGCATCATCCACCGTGTGCGCATCACCGCGCCGGATTACCGCACTCCAGTGCAAAACAAGCAGGATCAACTCTCCAGCCTGTCGCTCTACATCGACCGCACCTTCGAGACATTCGATCCACATACCGGTGTCACCCAGGAGGAGCAGGCGAACCTCGTGCGCGCCGGTCAGATTGCCTACGAATATGCCGCCCAGCCACGCGGCTGGCTCGTTTTGATGAGCAAATACAGCGCCAGCGGCAAAACCCACCTGGCGGCGGCAATTGCCAATTATCGCCAGGAGCAGGGCGATGAAGTTGTGTTTGTGACGACGGCAGACCTGCTCGATTTCTTGCGCATGACCTTTGGCCCGGGAGCGACGGTCTCGTTCGACCGCCGCTTCCAGTCGATCCGCAACGCGGGGCTGCTGGTGCTGGACGATCTCGGCACGGAGAGCGCCAGCGCCTGGGCCAGGGAGAAGCTGTTTCAGATTATCGACTACCGCTACGTGGCGAAGCTGCCGACGGTGATCACCACCAGCAAGGCCGCGGATGAGATTGATGGGCGTATCGCCAGTCGCATCGCCGATCAACGAATCTGCACGATTATTCGGATTACTGCGCCGGATTACCCAACGCGACTCAAACGAGGATAAACATGCTCTTCGGCAGGCGAGAACGCCACGATGCAGAGTCAATCAGCCTGGTGCAGTTCGCGCTACATGAACGTCGGACTGTGCAACAGTTGATTTCGCGCGCAGATTACGTTCATACGCATTTAGACTGGCTTGAGACAGATCAGTGGCTGCAAGATCCGCCGCCGCTAACCTGGATTGCTTACCATGGGACGCGCGCAATTGGATTCCTGGGCCTGGGGCTGCCGCTGGACGGCGCGGCCTGGGTTCGGCTGGCTGTGGTCGATCATCATTATGCTCCAGAAGATGTGCTGGGCCGTCTCTGGCAGCGTGCTGAGAGTGTGCTGGCCGCCCATGGTGTCAATCGTGTTGCCATCCTCGTCATCAACAATTGGGTGACACGCTATTT
>JAHDWN010000013.1:50814-62849 GCA_023382675.1 Anaerolineae bacterium | reverse complement strand
CAAGCTCGATGAAGTCATCACCATGCGCCGTGCCACGCGAGAATTGCCTGATCCTGCCGCTTATGACTTTCACGTGCGTTCGCTGCTGCCGAATGAGTTATCCGCCATCGTCGCGGTCGATCAGGCCGCGTTTGTCGCGCCCTGGCAGATGAGTGCAGAGGAAATCCGCCAGGCAGAGCGCATGGCTGCATCCGTCACCGTGGCAACGGCAAACGGTCAGATCGCTGGCTACCAACTGACAACACTCTATTTCGATGGTGCGCATCTGGCGCGGTTGGCGGTGCTGCCCGCGTATCAAGGCCGTGGCGTCGGCAAAGCCTTGCTACAAGATCTGGTCAGCCGCTTCGCTCAGCGCGGAGTGTATGCTTTCACCGTCAATACCCAGGAGACCAATGTCCAGTCACAGCGTTTGTACAGCCATTTCGCTTTCAGACGCAACGGCTATGACTTGCCTGTCTACGTGCGTGAGGTCCAGGCGGTGCAGCCCAGGCGCTAATTCATGGCTTCGAGCGCGCTCTGATATTGTGTGGCCTCAGCATTCGTAAGATTGGCATTCAATTGAAGCATGATGTTGTCTTTAACGAACACGTAAATAACCGATCGGCGCGTGTTCGGATCGTTGCGCAGGTCAGCGATGTAATCTTGCCATGCTTGCAGGTCTGCCTGGGTGCGAAACGTCAGGATTTGCCCGCCATCGGGCGCGATACGCGGGATCTCGAAAACAATCCGGTTATTGAAAGTCGCGGGCGCATTTCTGCCGACGACCAGATTTTGCACAGGTGCCTGGACGGTCGCGCCGGCAGCATTGAGTGCATCGATGACTTGCTGAGCCTGATAGCGTTCGAAAGGCGGCGGTGGCGGTTCCTGAGTGCAGGCGGTCACGAAGCCTATCATTGTCACGAGGAGAAGCACACGGTATCGTTTGAACATCGCGTAGAAGACTCCTGTTACGAACTACCTTGCTTTGCATTATAAGACGCGGGAAGGCTTTATGTCCTTTATCTATCATGAAGACGCGGGTGACTTGAGCTTCCTGGACGAAAAGACGGTGGCTTGTATCGGCTATGGCAATATGGGGCGACCTTGCGCGCTCAATTTGCATGACAGCGGTGTCCGCGTTGTCGTTGCTGATCCCAGCCCGGATAGGCGGGCGCTGGCTGCCGAGGAAGGCTTCCGTGTCGAAGACATCGACACAGCGGTGCGTGAAGCGGACATCGTTTTACTGTTGGTACGCGATGAAGCGATGCCTCAGACATACATTGAACATGTCTCGCCGCACTTGCGGCGTGGGCAAAGCCTGCTTTTTGCCAGCGCTTATAACATTGCCTTTGGGTTTATCGAAGCGCCGACGTTCGTCGATGTCGGGCTGATCGCCGCGCGCACATTGGGCAAAGCTGTGCGCGAGCGTTTTGTCGCCGGTACGGGCTACACCAGCTTCGTCGCGGTCGGGCAAGATGCCAGCCGCCAGGCCTGGAACACGGTCCTCGCCGTCGCGCGTGCGCTCGGTGCATTGCACGGCGGCGCTGTCGAGATCCGCTTTGAGCAGGAAGCGGAACTTGACCTGTTTTTGCAGCAGGCGGTGCTGCCGCTGTTTTACGACACTATCATCACGGCGGCGAATGTGCTCATTCGAGCCGGGTATTCCCCTGAGGCTGTTTTCACAGAGTTGTATCTTTCAGGCGAATCGGGCGATCAACTGGAGCAGGCCTCCCGCTTCGGGCTGCTCAATGCCCTGAAGCTGGCCTCGCTGACCGCGCAGTATGGCACACTCAGCCGCGCCGAGCGTACGGATGATCTCAAGCTCGAACGGATTATGGAGTCGACGTTGGCCGAGATCCGTACTGGGCGCTTTGCGCAGGAATGGGCACGGGAATATGCTGCCGATTATCCGCGCCTGCGCCAATTGCTTAAGCAGCGCGAAGCGTTGGATATGTGGGAGTTAGAGCAGCAAACTCTGGAAATGCTGCGCGCACATGACCGCCAAGAGGAATGAGATGAACACGTCAACCGAAGCCATCAAGACACTGGAGACGGCGCAGCGCTATACCAACGAAGCCGTCAATATCATCGATAATCTGCTCGTGGCGCATGATTATCAAGATGTGGCATCGCTGGTAGGCAAAGCGGCTGTGCGCCTTCTCGAAGCGGCAAACTGGCTCATGCAGTCCCAGGATACGGACGCGCTGGCGGCCCTGGAAAGCGCCGACGATCTGCTCGATGCTGTCTACGACATCATCGACGCCGATCTGGATGACATGGACTAGATCACCAAACGTCTGAATCCACGTTGGATTATCCGGCGCTTGTCTGATCGTGGGCGCCAGCGGGTTCTTCCGAGTGGGGTTCCTCGGTCGGGAAGCGCATCACCCGGAATATTTCCGCGTACTTGACACCCGCCTGACTTCCGGCTTCGGCATCCCAGCCACGCACCATGTCGCCGACGCGGCTGTCAAGCTGTGATGCGTGGCAGAGTAATGAAGCCAGCTTACGCTCGATGACATCGGTGATGTCGATGGCGATGTTGGGATTCTGGGTGAGCATCAGATACAGCTCGGTCACGTGATGCGGTTCGTAACCCTCGTCAAGTAATTCGGGGAAGATAGGCCGTGATTCTGCGCTGGGGAAGACGGCATACAGTGACGCTTCACCTGTGGCCCGGTGATCCGGATGGTTAACGTAGTCGAACTGCTGTCCCTGCAGCAGGATCGTCGTCGGGTCCATGATAGCAACGCGATAGGGGCGCAGTTCACGAATCAACCGGGTGAGATCGCGGCGTAGTTCCAGCGTTGGCTCCAGCGTGCCATCGGCGTAATCGAGGAACCGAATGTCGTGTACCCCGACCAGCTCGGCGGCTTCCCGCTGTTCCGCCTTGCGTGTCGCCACCAGCGCCGTGACATCCGTGTTAGGATCGTTGCTGCCTGCCGCGCCATTGGTCACGATGCAGTAGACGACACGATGACCGGCGTCTGTCCAGCGGGCGATAGCGCCAGCCATGCCAAACTCGATGTCATCGGGGTGCGCGACAATCACCAGAATCGTCTGTTTTTCTGCCAGAGGTTGTTCCATCGGGATCATGAAGATTGCTCCGGATCTACGATTATGTACTCCTGTTTTACATAGACGCGCTGACCATTCAGAATATCCTGATGTACGTGCGTCCCAGGGCCGACTTGTGCTTGTTCGCCGATCTTGACGCCGGGCATGGTCATCACATCGACGGCCAGAAATGCACCCTGTCCAATCACTGCACCCAGTTTGCTGCGCCCGGTGTCGAGTTTTTCGCCTTTGACGACGCTGGACACGTGGCCCCGGTCAATACGCAGGTTAGCAGTAGTGCAGCCGGCGGAGAAATTGACGTTCGAGGCGAACACAGAGTCGAGCACGCGGCAAGCGTGCAGATCGCAGTGATCGGAGACGTAACTGCGCGCAACTTCGGTTGTGAAGCCGACGTTGCAGTGATTGAGCACCATCGAATTGCGCACCAGGGCATTGTTGCCGATGACTGTGTGTGCGCCGATGTATGCCGGGCCGACGACGGCTGCGCCGGGAAAGACTCTGGCTTGGTCGCCGATGTAGACGTCGCCCACCAGTGAGGCTGTCTTGGCGACAAACGCGCTTTCGGCAATGTGCTGCCCCTGAATCTTGTTCAGGTAGTAGTTCATGACATCCAGAACCTGCCAGGGATATTTGAGGGCGCTCCACTGGCCGTGGTAAGGCACGACGCGAAAGACATGATTCTTCATCAGATTGTCGATTGCGCGTTCGTAATGATCATCGGCCTGTTCTGCCGCGTAATATTGGGCGCGGATGGCTTCGAGCAGGCGTGCGCTGTCCGTGTGAATGTGCGCAACAATATTGACCAGGTTGCCCGGTTTTTTCTCTGGGCCAGGTTTCTCGATCAATCCCGTCAGTCGACCGGTCGGACTGACGATCAGATAGCCGCCAGGGAAATAATCTTTGCGCTCGTATCCGGCGATATAGCTTACGGAGGGGTCTTTGCGCCAGGCTTGCAGCATATCCATGTGCAGTTGATCATCGACGACATCATGCACCTGGGTGATGTAGAGCGGTATGCCCGGACGGCTCGGCAGGGCAGGGGCGGCTTGCAGCAGCGCATCGCCCATACCCTTGGCTTCGTGTTGAACCACGACTCTCACGTTGAGTTGTGGAATCTGGGCCGCCAGCGCTGCGATGTCAGCCCGATTTTCCGGGTTAGAGATGATGACGATTTCATGAAAACCCAACGCCTGATAACGGCGGAGTTGGACAAACAGCAGAGGTTCTGTGCCGAAGCGCAGCAGCGATTTTTCGCGCAGCGGCCACATGCGGGAGGACGCGCCGCCCGCCAGGATGATCAGAATAGGCGTCGAATTCATGCTGTGCCTCGCTGAACGCCGAGATGGAAACTGCGCTAGTTTAACCGCGCTACCTGCACTATACAATCCTGGCAATAATGGTCATAATTGGACATATAACACCTTCATTCATGGTTTAGAGTGTGACTCGTAAGTAGCGTTCAAATCGAGGCAAATAAGCATATGTCGAACAATGGACATCAAAACGGTCATAACGCCAACGGCGAGACCGGAACGTTCAAACTCAAAGCAGGATTGGCACAGATGTTGAAGGGCGGAGTCATCATGGATGTGGTGACACCGGAACATGCCAAAATCGCTGAGGATGCGGGCGCGTGCGCGGTGATGGCGCTGGAACGCATCCCGGCGGACATTCGTGCCCACGGCGGTGTCGCGCGCATGAGCGATCCCGATCTGATCGAAGGCATCATGAGCGCCGTCACGATCCCGGTGATGGCGAAGTGTCGCATCGGCCATTTTGTCGAGGCACAAATTCTCGAATCGCTCGGCATCGATTACATTGATGAGAGCGAAGTATTGACCCCGGCGGACGAAGAGAATCACATTAATAAGCACAAATTCAAGGTGCCGTTTGTCTGCGGCTGTCGCAATCTGGGCGAGGCCTTGCGGCGTGTTGCCGAAGGCGCGGCGATGATCCGCACCAAGGGCGAAGCGGGCACCGGCGATGTGGTCGAGGCCGTGCGCCATGCGCGGGCTGTGCAGGGCGAAATTCGCCGCCTCACGTCGATGGACGAGGACGAAATGTACACCTATGCCAAGAACATCCAGGCCCCGTTCGATCTGGTCAAAGAGACGGCTCAACTGGGACGGCTGCCTGTGGTTAATTTTGCTGCCGGTGGGGTTGCGACCCCGGCGGATGCGGCGATGATGATGCAGCTCGGCATGGATGGCGTGTTCGTCGGCAGCGGTATCTTCAAGAGTGGTGATCCGGCCAAACGCGCGAAGGCGATTGTGGAGGCTGTGACGCACTTTGAGAATCCCGAAGTGCTTGCGAATGTCAGCCGCGGGCTAGGCGAGGCGATGGTCGGCATCAGTGTAGGTCCTGACCAGGTGATTTTGGGGAAGCGCGGTTGGTAAGCGCTAGGTGAGTCGGCGTTGTCTGCGGTTAACTTCAACAACGCCGACAATCTAGTGATCGAGCATTACCAGGCGTCGTTTGCCCATCAAGCGGTGGAGCGTTTGGTTGATCAAGCGGTTCTCCTGCTTCCAGAATCGCTCCAACGTCATTTGGGTCAATTCTTCGAGAGTTGTCTGCTGGACAGAGTTGTATTGCTGTGCAGCGAGACTCTCTCCCTGTTTGCGTGCGCGTGCTTCGCGCATGAGCTTAAGCTGTTCGCTCAGTTTCTTGATCTCTTCGTCGAATATTCCGTGAACCTCCTCCGGCGCGCTGACCTGTTTGCGGATGGCGACACGCACCTGCGTTTCGACAGACGTGATTTCGGAATCCAGCTTGGTTAGCCGACGCTGCAAGCTGGGCAGATCTGCTCGAGCGTCAGCGAAGATGTCGGCACTCTGCGCCTCTAACATCTGTCGCAGGTGGTCGTTCAGCCGATTCATGACCTTGTGTCGATTACACACCCCTCGATTGTGGCACTCAAGGAGCGTGAGTGCTCTGGGTTTCGCTGCCGGGCAATATACGGCGCGATACCCTTTGTCTACATGCGTTGCCAGGAAAGATCCACATTCTCCGCAAATGATGAGACCCGTCATCACGTGTGATCGTGCTGGGCGCGCATTGCACTCAAACTACCTTAGGTGTAATGGGAAAGATCATAGAACTGTAGGACATTAACGTCCTGTTGCACCATACTGTTTATTCGGCCCGATGTTGATATCCCGACTCGATTGTGTGGAAGTCCCGCATCTGTATTGGATCGCACCGTAACAAGAGTCCCCCGTCACCGACTACTCAAACCGTAGACTGTCCACAATACTAAGGCGAGCCGCCCGGCGTGCAGGACTCAGACTGGTCAGCAACGCTATCGCAGGGCCACACACCAACGCGATGACAATCGCGGCAGCAGGGAACTGGAACTGCATACTGCCCAACGACGTGACTAACGTTGTCGGAGAAAAAATGGCAACCAGACTTGCTCCGGAGATCAGACCTGCAATAATGCCAACTCCGCCACCGACAATGCACAACAGCAGGGTTTCCACCAGCACCATTTGAAGAATAAGCCGCCGGTCGCTGCCGATAACCCGCATGATCCCGAGTTCACGCGTGCGCTCATGAATGCTGATAATCAGGGTATTGATCAATCCCAGCAGCGCAGGGACAATCACCACTCCTGCAAAGATATACAGCGACTTGGTGAAATCCGTTACGCCGGAAATACCCATCTGGCGAAATGGCGCGACACCTACCAAAATGGCATTTCCCCTGAGCAGTTGGCGCACTGAAGCGGGATCAGCGTCTGCCGTTAGGTTTAGGTAAAGCACCAGAGCATCCTGAACGGCGAAGTCCGCCTGCAAATGCTCACGCGACAGTAAGAGCCCCATTTTTCCTGTACCCACGGTCATATCCGCAACCATACCGGCTACCCGATAATCCTGTATCGTACCTGCGGCGGTCGTCAGGGGCAGGGTATCGTTCAACTGAACTCCGTAGTCACGGGCAACTTCCAGCGTTACAAAGACGGCACGTTCTCTCTGAAGTATTTCAAGCGCCTCATCAAGAGTCCCCACGTGGGCAGCAAAGTCCAGCGGACGAAGGGCGGTTTCAGAGGGATCGATTCCGACCAGCATGAACGATTGCCCCTGATAAGTCGTCTCTCCAACGCTCACCGTGGTGACAGCCGCAACTGCTGGTGATGCGCTGATGTCAGCAACCATTTGTGGATCAAGAACTCTTCGGGAATCCATGTTGCTTGTGACCATGGTCAGCATGTTGCTCTGATCCAGCACCAGATAGTCTGATGCCAGGTGGAAAGTGAACAGCCGTACAGTGTACTCATACCAGGAATCGACCATTGCTGCGGACGCGACAAAGACCGCGAACGCCACCATCAGCGAATTGGCGGTCACTCCACTGCGACCGGGTTGGCGCATGATATTGCCGCTCGCGATGTTAACACTGCGGGGAAAACGCTTGCGGAGCAGAGAACGCAGCCGCGGCACAGCCAACCCAATGAGTCCCGGCATCATTAGGGCTGCACCCAATAGAGCGAGAAATCCCGCCAGGGTTGCGACCTGTGATCCGATGATCAGGGTGACAGCGGCAGCGAACAGACAGGCCGATCCAACAATCCAACCGAGTCGGGTTGAACGCTGTTCCATGTCTGGTGGAATGGGGCGCAGGGCAGCCAGTGGCGAGAGACGTCCGGCGCGGCGCGCGGGTAAGTAGGCAGCGAGCAGCGCCATCCCGATCCCTAACCCGACTGCGATGAGCAGCGCGTCGAGACGCGGCAGCGTGAGCGCTGGCACATCCACGTTCGGGAGAATTCCCGTGTCGTAGATAAAGCGAATGAGCCAGCCCGCAAAAACCCATCCGCACACGAGTCCCAGCAGCGAGCCGACTAAACCTTGAAACAAAGCTTCCACCAGAATGATCTGCCCAATATGTTGTCGGGTCGCTCCAACAATACGGAGTAGGGCGAAGTCACGCTGCCGTTCGGCCAGCACCGCACGGTAGGTGTTGAAAATGAGGAATCCGCCGACAAAGAGCGAAATCATCCCGAAGCTGTTCATCAACCCAGTCGATAAATCGAGGGCTGTATCACTCTCCGGGTTCTGTCCTGCGCTTAAAGTACGGGCAACACTGAGGACTCTCGCGTCTCGAATCACTGGCATAGCCGTCGATGTGCCAAACATGACCATGATCCCTAACAGGATCGCCACCACTGTGAAGACCGTCCGCAGCTTACGCCGTGCCATGTAGCGCAATGCGAGGGGCAAAAAGCGTAGCAGAAACGCCATCATCGAGTCTCCCCTTGAATCGATACAGAAACGGTTGAAGGAGACATCCGGTGTTCAAGTGGCATCTCATCTTCAACACTTCCGTCACGGAGGGTGATGATCCGATCCGTGCGCGCAGCAATGCGGGGATCATGTGTCACCACGACAATGGTGCGCTGCGTTTGGCGCAGCGTATGGCGCAGAAGGGTCATAATCTCGTCACCCGTGCGCGTGTCCAATGCGCCAGTCGGCTCATCCGCGAGAATAATCGACGGCTCAATGACGAGGGCGCGGGCGATAGCAATCCGCTGCTGCTCCCCGCCGGAGAGTTCACCGGGGAACATCCGCGACTGATCGATCAGACCGACCATTCTCAGTACCTGCTCGGCTCGGTTCAGCGCTTCTTTCCGGCTGACGCCATCGACGATGAGCGGCATGGCGACATTATCGCGTGCATCGATGACCGGAATGAGGTTGTAGATCTGGAAGATGTACCCGATCCGTTGACGACGCACAGCGGCCAGTTGATCGTCTGTGAGCACACTAAGGTCCTGATCTTCCAGCCAGACTTTGCCCCCCGTCGGGCGATCCAGACCGCCCAGCAGGTGCAACAGCGTACTTTTGCCGCTGCCGCTTTGCCCCATCACCGCGATAAATTCCCCCACCTCAACATGCAGGTTGATCCCCTTGAGAACTTCGGTTTTTCCAAAATGCTTCACCAGGTTTTCGGTACGGATAATCATGATGAGTCCTTTGCTCAGTTCTGTTTGGGGCGGCCACGCGGTTGTGGAAAGGGTGTGCCAGGCTGATACTGCTTCAGATCTGCAATCCGCTGGGTACAGGTTTCCAGCCAGCGGATGTCCGCTTCGATATGTACCACAACCGTTTCGAGCAGGAGCAGCAGCGGAAGTTCGGTTTGCGGGTTGGTCTGCGCCTGCATCTCCACGACCTGATGAAGTTCTTGGTAGAGGCGGCGTCGCCGATTGAGCAGCACTTCTTCCGGCGTCACCGGCGCGCCGGTCAAGCTGAAGACGAGCTTGAGATAAAACGAGTCCCCCATACGGTAATCCCGGATCTCGGCTTGCAGGTACCAATCGCGCAGGGCTTGCAACCCACGCTCCGTCAAGCGGTACACCTTGCGATCCGGGGCGGCCTCTGCTTCAGCGAACTGATACTCGACCAGCCCGGCTTGCTCCAGCCGCCCTAAGGTCACGGCGACATGACCTGCTTTGATGTCCCGGTCCGTCTTTAGAGTCAATCCGAGCTGCCGGCTGAGTTCGTAGCCATGGGCTTCATGCTGGTATAGCAACGCGAGAACAGCAAATTTGATCACGAATAAACCTGTAAACAATGTAGATAGGTTTGACAATGACTATAAACAACGTAGATAGTTTTTGTCAACAAGGTAAGGGGTTGGGAAATTCTCCCAACTGTTTAGGGGTATGCCCCCATGACATCGGGAAACATTCCCTGCTAACGTGTGAAGACCACAACTGTTCACACGAAAGGGATTAATTATGCCCAAAAAAGCGCTTTACTTGCTTCTGATCCTGCTGTTCAGCATCACGTTCGTTCAGGCTCAGAGCGATGACCCCGCCCAACTGCGAGTCATGCAGCTTTCGTATTTGCCAGAGTTGGGTTCCGCAATCGACGTTGACTTGGATGGCTCCATCATTTTCGAGGATATTGGATGGCCGTTTGCGACGGATTATGTCGAAATCGCAGCCGGTGAACACAAGTTGACGACGACGTTGGTTGATCAGCCCGCCGCCAGTGCATCCACGGGGATCACGCTGGAGGCGGGACACAGCTACAGCGTGATCGTCGATGGCGATTACAGCCAACAGATCGCGTTTGTCGTCGTGGAAGAAACCGACCTGCTGGCGGAAGCTGACGGCAGCACCGCAATCATCGTCAATCTCACCGAGCAGGCGATCTCGAATGTCACCATCGATGACGCGCCGGTCTTGTCGGAAATCCCCGCTGGCGATTACGGTTTTCTCGCGCTGCCGCTTGCGGAAGCCACGATTGGGGGCATGGTAGGCGAATTAGAATATTCGGACATATTCACGCCGCACGCCAATACCGATTTTCTGATCGCGGTACGCCTACAGCCATCGGGCGAACCGCAGGTCATCTATCACCGTTCGAGCCGTTTGACGATTGCCGACTACCTGCAATCAATCCACGAAGGCGCGCAGTTCGCACGAGTCGCGGAACTCCTCGCGCAAACGGACATTCTCGACTCTCTGGCAGATGACGGCGCGTACTCCTTGTTCCTGCCCGTCAACGGCGTGGTTGACGATCTGATTGCCGCGAACCTCATTCCCGATGCCGCGCAGTTGGGCGGTCTTTTCGCCACACATATCACCACGCAGAACCTGCCTCCGTATGCGCTGCCGCAAGCTGAAACCTTGACGATGCTCGCCGGGAATACGGTTTCACTCAATTTTGGCGCGACCGACAGTGGCTATTGGGAGATTGAAGGCGCGCCGATCCTATGGGATGTGCGCCTCGCGAATGGTGTGATTTACGGTATCGACAGTGTGATCAACGCCGCGCCGTGAAAGGGCATCAGCCATGTCGAACCTTCCGATTGATGTGGATCCCTTAAGCACTTATTGGCTCACCCGGCGATAACCGCTATCTACCTGGATGAGACGGGTGTCCGCTTCACCAAAGAAGATATCACACAATTCAGCGGAGTCGATTTCGTGAACGATGACCAACGCCGACGGGTGGTCGAGGACATTCTTGCCGCGTGCGGCGAAACTCTGTCACCAGATCACGACATGGTGGATTGTGTACTAGCGGACGGTACCCAGGTGCACGCCGAGTATGCCCCGCTCACCGTGTACATCAGCAAACGGGCAAAACCTTTCTCATCGACGTAAACGCCATTCGAAGCGGGAAAACCTCCCGATGCGTTTGGGTGGACATCCCCATGACATCGGGAAAGTACCTTTCGTAAAGTGAGCATGAAGCGAAACGCGCTTTTGTGCCTCATGAGGAGAAACATGATGAAGACGCTTTACACCTTGGTTCGGGTACTGGTTGTCGCAGCCGTGGTTCTGGGAGTTTTCGGTATCGCGCTGGCCCAGGATGTCGCGCCGGTAGCACCGCTGAATCTGTCTAGCGAACCCGTCGTTCTCGAATACAGCCTTGGAGCTGCCGGTCCCCCAACGATCGAACCGCTCACCGATGAGCGGATGACCTTTCGCATTCAGGGAGCGGGTGAGGTCAGCGGCGCGCTTGAGGGAAGCATCTCGGCACTCATCTCGGAAGTGACCGCCATGCCCTCGCCGCCGCTGCATCCGGTCACGGCCATGTTCACTCTCGAAACGGAAGATGGTACGCTGGAAGGTTTTTACGCCGGCAGCCTCTATCTTGCCGAAGGATCGGATCAGGCGTCGATTCATGGAAATGGTCTCATCCTGTCCGTCTCCGGCGTCTATGCCGATCTGTACCTGGCCGATGTCCACGTCACCAGCGCCGTGCAGTTCATTGATGGTCGCTCGGTCGGCGAAAGCGGCACGATGACGATTACCGTTCGTTAGTTGAGGCTAAGGAGAACATATCATGTTGAAGCTATTTACCCGCATAACCCTGATAAGCGCCGTACTGCTGCTCGTAATCACTGGTGCGGTGTTAGGACAGACCGCTACCATCCCAACCGCCACCATTACCCTATCGACAGACGGCTTGGTCACACCGGAAACGATTCCGGCTCGGGCGTCGCCTTCACCCGCAACCCGGCCAACG
>JAHDWN010000013.1:24503-50804 GCA_023382675.1 Anaerolineae bacterium | reverse complement strand
GATTCCGGCTGGTTGGGTCGAAATCGCCTTAGAGAATATCGGAGAAGCGCCGCTGTTTGGCATTATGGCTCGGCTTGATGAAGATGCCACCATGGATGATTTCATGGGTGCTTTGATGGGCATGATGAGCGGCGAAGTCGGGGTTTTACCACCTGCGACTTTTATTGGCGCTCCGGCAGCCATGCCCGGCACGACGCAATCAGTGATTTATAACCTTGCAGCGGGCAGCTATGTTCTGCTGAATGTCGCGGGGGAAGAACCGCAGATCGCTACATTTGTGGTCGAAGGCGAGGCAGTCGATATTGATTTTGAACCCGAAGCAGACCTGACGGTGGCGCTCGTGGATTTTGTCTTCGGCTTGCCGGTGGAACTGCCTGCCGGTGAGCAGACATGGCTGATTGAGAATCTCGGCGAACAATGGCACGAACTGATCGTTATTCCCGTGCCGGATGGCACTACGCTGGAAGATGCCATGTCGCTGCTGATGGCAACCGAGGAAGAAGCCGAAGGCGAGGGCACTATGCCCGAATTCGCAGCGGTCTGGTCGCCTATGAGCGCCGGAGAACGTGCCTGGGTTCAGGTTGATCTCGCGCCGGGAACTTATCTTGTGAGCTGTTTCATTGAAGATGTGAATTCAGACGAACACGCGATTCATGCCGCCCTAGGTATGCTCCAGATTGTCACCGTGAAAGATACCGTCACTTATACCGACCCCAATGGGATGTTCACACTCGATTACCCGGCGACGCTGGCGGCAGTGCGCCCCGACTTCGCCAGCACCCTTGGGTTCCCGTTCCCCAGTGTGGCGCTTGCTGACAGTGAGGCGACGATCGACCTGTCCGGCGCGGCGCAGCCCGTGCCGGAAGGTGGTTGGGGGATTGGCGTGATGTTCATCCCGGCGGCGTTCTTCACCCAGATGGGCATGCCTGCCGACGCATCGTTGAACGATCTGGCGATGCTGTTCGCGCCGCAGCCTGGGAATGAAGAGGGTGCGGAGGTGGTCAGCATCAGCGAAGTTGCGCTGGCGGATGGTCGCGCCGCGATTGAGAGGGTGGTTGCTGGCGCCACGGAAGATAATGTCAGCATTTTCTATGAGGCTGGCGAAGGTGTGTATGCGTTGGCGGCGCTGCTGTCGTCTCCCGGCGGACGCACCGATGCCATGGTCGTGGCCTTCATGCTGACCGTCAACAGCATCGAGTTCACGAGTACGGTAGAGGCGATCATCGCGGGCATGGGCGGCGAATAAATCATTGCCGAATACAATAAAGAGATGGGCAGCAGTCGGGCTGTCCATCTCTTTATTCGGGATTCGGGAGCAGGTCCTGAGGTTGGGGTAAAGCCGCAGCAGTTACAAGTGGAACTTACGATATGCGCATATCCATATTTGTCTACGGCACATGGGGAGACATACGCCCGCATGTCGTTCTTGGACAAGCACTACAAAAACTGGGACACGAAGTGCAGGTCGTCGCCGAACAAGGTTACGAGTCGTGGGTACGCGCCCGCAATCTGGATTTTTACCCCCTCGCAACGGATGCGAACACCTTCGCGAGAGAGAACGCTGGAGTGCTGGATGAAAATATCATCCACCAGTTTCAGATGATGCGGAAATCCATGCAGCCCAACCTCGTTCAGATGGGGCTGGAAGTCTTGGAAGCAACTCGTGAATCCGATGTATTGATGACGGTAGAATTTGGTATCTCTTCCCTGTTTGACGTTATAAAGGCTAACAATCTCAGGCCAATTTTTATTAATACATTTCCCCTGAACTTTTCCTATAATGTTCCATCCGTCATTGCACCACCTGCGCCAGGTTGGTTCCCATTTCCACAGTGGTATAACCGGATGAGCCACAGCATGGTTCGCCGTATGCAGTGGCTTTTGTTCGGTCGACCAAGCAGCGAGATTGCACAAAAACTTGGATTACCAAGAAGCACTTACAACGAGTTTCAAGCCTTTGTAGACGCTGTGCCTGCGCTCACCGTCGTAGGCCGACATGTCTTTCCGCGCCCGCCAGATTGGCGCGAGAACTGGCAGGTGACAGGTTATCTGTTTGATGATGATTCTGACTGGACTCCCCGGCAGGATTTACTCGATTTTCTAGCAGCGGGTGAACCTCCTGTGTACATTGGTTTTGGCAGTATGCCGGACAGCAAACCAGAAACTACCACACGAATGATTATTGAGGCAGTCCAGCGTACCGGCAGGCGAGCAATAATCCTGACCGGCTGGGCGGGGTTAGGTTCTGAAGATGTGCCGGAAAATCTCCATGTCCTGAAATATGCACCGCATAGCTGGCTCTTTCCGCGCATGGCGGCAGTGGTACATCACGGCGGGGCGGGGACAACTGCAGCAGGTTTCCGGGCTGGTGTGTCAACCATCATCGTGCCTCATACTGCCGATCAACCGTACTGGGGCAGACGTGCTCATGAGCTTGGTGTCGGCACAGCCCCGATTCCGCGCAAGAAGCTGACGGCAGATAAGCTGGCAGCGGCAATCAATGAAGCGACAACAAATCACGTTATGCAAGCCAATGCTCGGTCACTCGGCGAAAAAATCCGGCAGGAAGATGGTGTGGGGGAAACGGTGAAATGGGTAGAGCGCTATTTAACATCATTATGAAGAACTATCCATTTTTCATAAGGGGTATCTGATGCACATCGCAATATTTGTCTACGGCACATGGGGCGACATTCGTCCACATGTGGTGTTGGGGACGGCACTGCAAAAAGCCGGGCACGAGGTTCAGGTGGTGGCTTCGCCCGGATATGAACAATGGGTGCGCGACCGAGGGCTGGGCTTCTATCGCCTGACGACGGATGTGAACACCTTCGCCAGAGACAATGCGAAGCTCATGGACGCGGGCTTCCTCCTCCAGCTTCAAACGCTGCGGACGCACATCGCGCCGCTCTTCACACAGATGGGGCTGGAAGTCATGGGCGCTACCCGCCATGCCGATGTGCTGATGACGGTTGAATTTGGTATTTCGCTGCTGCTCGATGTGGTCAAAGCGAACAAACTCAAACCGATCTTCGTCAACCCGGCTCCGCTCAACCCGACCCGCGAGTCGAACAATGTCCTCCCAAATAAGCCGGGGTGGTTTCCCTTTGAGGGTTGGTACAACCGCCTAGGCTATACGGTGCTGCGGCAGTCGGGGTGGCGCGGACTTGCCGGAGGGCGCAACTCACTAGCAAAGCAGCTTGGGTTGCCAACAGGCAGTTACAAGGACTTTCGCGCGGTGGTCGATACTGCCCCTGCATTGACGACCGTAAGCCGCCACGTTTTCCAGCGCCCGTCTGATTGGGGCGATCACTGGCAGGTGACCGGGTTTCTTTTTGATGATGAGCCAGAATGGTCGCCGCCGCCGGAGCTGGTCGATTTTCTGGCAGCAGGCGAAGCCCCTGTGTATGTCGGGTTCGGCAGTATGCCGGATGCCAACCCGGCAGCCACCACCCGGACGATCCTGGACGCTGTGTGGCGGGCAGGCAAGCGCGCGATTATCCTGACGGGGTGGGCGGGTCTGGGTGCGGACGACGTACCGGAAAATGTTTACATTCTGAAGTACGCGTCGCATAGCTGGCTATTTCCGCGCATGTCGGCGGTCGTTCATCATGGCGGATCGGGTACGACCGCATCTGGACTCCGTGCGGGCGTGCCGACAGTTGTCGTGCCGCATCAGGGTGACCAGGGCTTCTGGGGTAGGAGAGTCAAAGATCTCGGCGTCGGCACTGTGCCGATTCCGCGCAAGAAACTTACAGCGGATAATCTCACAGCGGCGATTAAGGAAGCGACCACGAACCGCACCCTACTAGCGAATGCGCGCGCGCTTGGTGAGAAGATCCAGCAAGAGGATGGCCTGGCAGAAGCCGTGAAGTGGGTGGAGCGTTTTCTGAGCTAAGGGGAAACCAATGCCAAAATCAACCAACAGAGGTTGCTCAGGGTTTCTTTCCCTGCTGCTCATCGCCGTAGGGTCATTTTACGTACACTGCGTCTTTCGTGCTAAAAAAGGCCAGAAATTGGAGTGGCTTCGCAGCACAAGCCAAGTCTTCACAACCGGACACGGGACAATTGAATATGCGGTGCGCGGTCAGGGGAAGCCCTTATTGTACATACACGGTGGCATGGGTGGCTTTGAGCAAGGGTTGGCACTCGCACAGATGTTGGCACTGGATGATTTTCAACTTATCACCTTTTCTCGTCCGGGGTATCGCCGCACAGATATGGCAATTGGCAGCAGTCTTCTCGAACAGGCTGATGCTGCCTGTAAAGTGCTGGATCATTTAGGGATCAGAACGGTGACGGTTATCGCACTTTCCGCCGGGGGAATGACGGGTCTGCAATTCGCACAGGACCACCCGGATCGCTGTAAAGCACTCGTCTTGCTGTCGGCACATGGGCCGGAATTGGCACGTTCTCGTCCATCGCGCTTCTGGCTCTGGCTGCTTGACCTGATGCTTGCATCTGACTTTTTCGTCTGGATGTTGATGGGGATTGGCATGACAGTTTTAGCGCGCCTGATGCGAGTCGTGAACTTGCAGGATAGCCTGTCACAGATTAAGGTGTTTTTTGCAGGTGTTTTCCCGGCGAGCGATTGGCGGATTGGCACCAGCAACGATGTGCAGCAGCTTATTGAACAACAGACAATTGAGCTAAAAAACATTCAAGTGCCAACGCTCGTTATACATGGGACGCATGATGTGATTGTCCCGCCTGTAGTAGCCGAGGATAACGCTGCGAAAATGCTACACGCACAGCACATCAGTATCGGGGGTGGTACACACATGATGATGGCAACCCATCACCGTGAAATCAGCCATCTCATCCGCCAGTTCATTGCCCAGCAACCTCCTGATTAAAGGCTAGAGGGAGACAATATGCCCAAAGCAATATTTTTCAACGTCCCGGCACATGGGCACATCAACCCATCGCTGCCCCTGGTGGCAGAACTCGTCCGGCGCGGGCATGGAGTTACCTATTTCACGACCGAGAATTATCGCCAGCGCATCGAAGCGACTGGCGCTGCTGTGCGGATTTATGAGGGGGTCGAGGAGGACTATTTTGCATTACGCGGATTAGATGGCAGCATCCCGCAAAAAGCCGCGCTGGCGCTACTGACGACTACAAAAGCTATCCTGCCAAAACTGATCGAAGCTGTAAACGAGGCAAAGCCGGATTACATCCTCTACGACTGCATGTGCCCTTGGGGCTATTTCGTCGCACAGATCATGAAACTGCCAGCGGTATCTTCCGCGTCGTTGATGCCGCTTTCGCCGCGCGTCATGCTCAACTGGCGGATTTTGCGACTGTTCTTACCGATGCTGGCGAAAGGCTTTCGCGCAGGAAATGAAGCCAATCATCTGTCTAGGGAACTGGGTGACCAATACCAGGTGAAACCTCTGGGCATGATGAACATCTTGAATGCACCCGGCGATCTCATTATCAGCTATACGTCGGCGGTGGTTGTGCCATTTGCCGATGGCTTGCCAAAGAATGTCCGCTTGGTCGGTTGGACGCTGCAAGCGAACCCATCGGATCAACCATTCCGGCACGATTCGGAACGTCCTTTGATCTACATTTCGCTCGGTACCGTCAATAACGAAAACAAGAGCTTCTTCGAATTGTGCATCACCGCTCTAGCGAGTATGCCCCATGATGTCCTCATCACCACTGGCGGACGCTTTACGACGGAGGAGTTCGGCACACTCCCAGAGAACATCTTGATTGAAAGCTGGGTGCCACAAGCGCAGGTGCTGGAGCAAGCGTCGTTGTTCATCACACACGGCGGGATGAACAGTATTCACGACGGGCTGTACTGTCATCTGCCACTGCTGGTTGTGCCCCAGCAAACCGAGCAGACTTTCAATGCGATGCGTGTCGTCGAGCTTGGAGCGGGGTTGATGCTCCCGCAGGACGCAATGACTGCCACCGTCATCCGGGAAAGTGTGGCGCAGTTGCTCGACGATAAGCGCTATGCCGCAGAAGCTCGGCGCATCGGAGAGACCCTGCGCGCTCCTGACAGGATGACCAGCGCGGCTGATGAAATCGAGAAAACGATACAGAATAGCCGAAGAGTTCGAAATTATGACTTCCAATTCTGATGCTTTAAGGATCGCACAATCACGAACTGAGGTTCCAGTCCGCTGGTTGCCGCTGCTGCGGCTCAGCGTGATCGCGCTTCTGGTCACGTTGGATGTGCTCTTCGTACTGGGCATTCCTTATTTCTATGCCCATCTCACGACAATATGCACACTGCCGAATTGTATGCCACTGGTGCTGACCGCCGACGATGTCATCATGCTCGAAGCTGCCGGACTGAGCGCGAATTTTTACGCGCTGGCGCATATTGGCATCGAAATTGTCAACGTGCTGTGGGTCAACCTGATTCTGCTGTATTTTCTGCGTCGCTGTCTGACCCATTGGATGGGCTACGTCGCTAGCCTGCTCTTCACCCTGTTCATTATCATGCCAAACGTGATCTGGGCATTACTTGATGCTCATCCGAGTCTGCACGCCGTCGGCGAAATCATCATCCGGATTACGAATACCGCAGCCTTCACCCTCATCTTCATTTTCCCCAGAGGGCGCTTTGCCCCGCGCTGGTCAGCCTGGTTTTTGCTGCCCGGCCTAGTGATGATCTGGGGGCGGACGGTCGCCGAGTACTATGCCGATTTCGCGGGTACCGATCTGGTCGCGGGCATTCTGTTGTCACCTTTCCTGTTCACGCTCGTGACGGGGATCGCGCTTCAGGTCTACCGCTACCTGCGTATCTACGACCCACTGGAACGCCAGCAAAGCCGCTGGGTCATCTTCGGCTTTGTTGGTCTCGTACTCGGCGTGCTAGGGTGGGGCTTATTCATGGAGTATCTGGCTTTTCAGCCGGGGATGCCGCGCGCATGGATCAACCTGATCGCCATGCCTATCGTCATGATCATCACTGTGGTGCCGCTGCCCGTCGCGCTGGCGATGGCGATTGGCAATGAGGGTTTGTGGCAGGTAGACGTCGTCATCAACCGCACATTGGTCTATGGCGTCGTGACAGCGATCATCCTCACGACGTACATTTTTGTCATTGGTCTGCTGAACTTCGTGTTCGACGACGGTAATGATTTCCTCGTTTCGCTGTTAGCGACAGGAGCCGTTGCGCTCAGCTTTCAGGTGGTGCGCCAATGGGTGCAGCAAGGCGTCAGCCGCCTGATGTTCGGTCATCGGGATGAACCGCAGGCAATTCTCACCAATCTGTCTCAGCAGATCCAATCTGCCATCATGCCGGAAGATTTGCTGCGCGTCAGTACATCAACCATTGGTAAATCGATGCGGTTGCCTTATGTCGCCATTGCGATTCGACACGGGGATGAAGTGGTTACGCAAGCAGAATATGGTGCGCATCGGCCTCCTGTGCAGTCGTATGCGCTCGTTCATCAGAACGAAGCAGTTGGTGAATTGATTGTCAGCCAGCGATCACCGAATGAGGCACTGAACGCCGCCGATCAATCCGTACTCTCCGGCATCGCTCAACAGCTTGGGGCTGTCGTCTATGCGGTACGTTTGCAGTCCGATTTGCAGGCGGCACGTGAACGTTTGGTCATCACCCGCGAGGAAGAACGCCGCCGCCTCCGTCGCGATCTCCATGATGGCTTGGGTCCAGCGCTTGCCAGCCTGCCGCTCAAAGTGGATGCAGCCGTAGACCTTCTGGAGCATGACCGCTCTACATCTGTCAGACTTCTAGGCGAAGTCAAACGGCAGGCACAGCAGCTCGTTGCTGACGTGCGCCAGGTGGTGAACGATCTGCGTCCACCTGCGCTCGACGAGCTGGGGCTGGTAGAAGCGCTTCGAGGCTCCATTGCTCAACTGCACACCTATCCTTCGTCACTGCAAATCCTTCTGGACGCCGAGACTATGCCGCGCCAACTGCCAGCAGCCGTCGAAGCCGCCAGCTATCGCATCGTCATGGAGGCGGTGACGAATGTGATCAGGCATGCCCACGCGCAGCACTGCCAGATCACCCTGAAGCTGCTCCAAGCTCCAGCCCAACTCCAGATCACCGTTGAGGATGATGGAATGGGCTTACCCAAGAAAGTGCGTGCGAATGTCGGGCTGCGCTCGATGCGCGAACGCGCCGAAGAGCTGGGAGGCACATTTGAAATCCAGTCACGCGCATCGGGCGGCACCTGCGTTAAGGTGTCGCTACGGCTGCCAGAAGGGGATCATACGACATGACAGAACACGTCATCCAGCTCTTGATCGTCGATGATCACACGCTGTTCCGGGAGGGGCTGCGGGCGATTTTCCTCGCGGTCAACGATATTGAAGTAGTGGGCGAAGCCGCCAGCGGCGAGGAAGCCGTCGAGAAGGCGCAGCAGTTGACCCCACATGTGATCTTGATGGACATCCAGATGGGGGAGCTGAATGGCATCGAAGCGACGGCGCGCATCCTCGAACGGCTGCCCGACACGAGGATTATCATGCTGACGATGATCGAAGACAGTGAGTCGCTGTTTGCGGCGATGATGGCAGGCGCGCGCGGGTACGTCCTCAAAGGGGCGGACAAATCGGAAGTCCTGCGGACGATTCGTGCCGTCGCCAGCGGGGATGTGCTCTTCGGCGCGGCGATTGCCAACCGCGTCACTGACTACTTCCGCAATTTAAACCGCGTGCAAAGCCCGCTTCCCGCGGCAGCCCCGTTTCCAGAACTTTCCGAGCGCGAACGCACTATATTGGATCAGATTGCTCGTGGGCTGAACAACCACGAGATCGCCGTACAATTGAATATCACGGTCAAGACAGTGAGCAACCACATCTCCAATATCTTCAGCAAATTGCAGGTCGCTGACCGCGCACAGGCGATTGTCAAGGCGCGAAATGTAGGCCTAGGGAAAGACAATCGACCATAAACACTCAAACCTTCTATGAACGACTGCAAGCTGAACTGATCCCGTGGGCTGAACGTGTGGCGGAGATTGGGACGATCCTCGTTGTCGGCTCACAGGTGCGGCAGGTCAGACCGGCAGACGAATACTCCGATCTGGATGTATCGCTATATGTTGTGGGGGATTTGAACAGAAAAGCGATGTCTATTTCCAATGGATGCGGGATTTTGCCCCAGTCTGGATGATTCTCGAAGAACATCATGACGAGACTAAGAGCTGGCTTGTCCTGTATCAGGGCGGTATCAAGGACGATTTCGTGGTCACGCCGATCAGCGCACTTCAGCCGCTGATCGACAGCAAATACTTATGGGATGACCAGCAGCGCGGCTACAAAACCCTGTTGGACAAAGATGGCATTGCCGCGCGCGTCTTTCTGGTGGGGCAATATGCGCCGTATGAAGCGTGAGCACGTCCCCGTCATTCAGGGTTCAGCGAGCATGTCATCCCCACACAGCCGAAATGGGGCGATCATGTCCATACAACAGGTTACTGGTTGAATAGATCGCGCTGCGGGTGCTCGCCCACTGCACGATTGACTGTTTCCTGCGCAGCGGCATAGGCGAGCTGGCGTTCTTCCTGGGTGAGCAGTCTGATCTGTGAGAGTAGTTGAGGTTGTTCGTTCAATGCCTCGTCTCCAGGTTCTAGAGCGGCTTCGCCCTTGATCTGGGTCAGGCACTACAATGGTCGGCATTGGTGTCAGTACGATGCTGGAAGAAGGAAAAATTGCCGGGCGCGGGTGGTGAAATTGCGCCGGATGAAGCAAGTCGAGACGAGTCCCTGTGGTTCGTCTTTTTGTTTATGCTGCTCGGTATGCACAAGAATATTGTGACATTGCGCCTGATTGTCTATAGTTTGTGAAATATGTCGTATGAAACACGTGTCGTTTGTTCATGTTGGAACGAACAATTTCTGTGTAGGCTACCTCATACCGATTGGCTCTGAAGAATTATGGAAGGAAGTATACCTGTGGACACGGCAAAGTTGATCTTGAAAGGGCACGAATACGAATTTCCCCTGATCGAGGGTTCAGAACACGAATTAGCAATCGATTTCACGAAGCTGCGCGCCCAGACCGGCGCGATCAGTTTTGACCCTGGCTATGGCAACACCGGCTCGTGCATGAGCGAAATCACTTACATCGATGGCGAGAAGGGTATTTTGCGCTACCGCGGCTACCCGATTGAACAACTTGCCGAACGATCCAGCTTTGTTGAGGTCTGTTACCTCCTGGTGAATAACAAGCTGCCAACCGCAGAAGAACTGGCGAGCTTTCAACAAAAACTGACGTATCACACCCTCCTGCACGAGGATATGAAGAAGTTCTTCGAGAGCTATCCTCCCTCAGCGCATCCAATGGCGATCATGTCGGCAACAGCAATTTCGCTCTCCGCTTATTACCCTGAACTGCTCGATCCTGAGATCATCGACCTCAATATTGTGCGGCTCCTGGCAAAATTCAAGACGATCGCCGCTTACGCCTACAAGAGATCGATTGGGCAGGCTTACGTTTACCCGCGCAACGATTTGGGCTACACCGAAGATTTCCTGCATATGATGTTTGCCGTCCCGACGGAAGATTATGTGGTTCCAGAAGTGCTCACACGAGCGCTGGATCTGCTGCTTATTCTGCACGCTGATCACGAGCAGAATTGCAGCACATCGACCGTGCGTATGGTCGGCAGCAGCCAGGCAAACATGTTCGCCTCGGTCGCTGCGGGCGTTTCGGCGCTGTGGGGGCCGCTCCATGGTGGCGCGAACCAGGCCGTGATCGAAATGCTGCAAATGATCCACAAGGATGGCGGCGACTACCAGAAGTACATGAATATGGCAAAAGACAAAGATTCTGGCTTCCGCCTGATGGGCTTTGGACACCGCGTATACAAGAACTTCGATCCGCGCGCGCAAATCCTCAAGAAAGCGGCAGACGAAGTTCTCAGCGAACTGGGCATCAACGACCCACTGCTCGAAATCGCCAAGAATCTCGAAGCGATTGCGTTGGCTGATAGCTATTTCGTCGAACGCAAGCTCTATCCGAATGTCGATTTCTACAGCGGTATCATTTACCGGGCGATGGGTATCCCGACCGATATGTTTACGGTCATGTTTGCTCTAGGCCGTCTGCCGGGGTGGATCGCGCAGTGGAAGGAGATGCGTAACGACGCGGCGACACGCATAAATCGCCCGCGTCAGATCTATACCGGTGCGACCGTGCGGGACTACGTACCGGTCAAAGAGCGGTAATTACCCTCATGGCTGCATCCCCGCAGATAATTGATCCCATCGCGTAAAGTCAGAGTAACCGGGTTCATCCATACGATGAACCCGGTTTTGTCTGCCCTGATCAGCGCTGCCTAGATCTCAGGCATTTATCGCGATCTCGACCTCGCCGGTCTCTTGCAGGGCAAAGGCGAATTGCCGATTGTCCAGCGATAGCGCGTAATCGCCCAGAAAGCCGGTGAAGGCGATCTGACCCTTGGCATCCGTTGTCATTTGCGTGGGCGAGAGCCACCAATCGCCTTTGATCAGTTTTGCCAATTCATCGTAGGCTGGTTTGGGTGATTCATCCTTACGCAGCAAACCGGCGGGCGCGTTAAGCCAGCCGCCATCAGTCAGATCCCACCAAGTGATCGCCTGGACTACCGGATGCGACATGAGGGTCTTATAGTGCGTCACAACTTCCTGCGCCTGACGTTCTTCGCCTTCCGGCGTGCTCGGCCATTCGCTCACCTGATAATCATTCAGATCGACAATCTCCGGCGGCATGATTTGCCCGGAGACAATGGTGGTCTCGGTGAAATGAATCTGTAGGTGAAAGCGCTCGAAGTGTTCGAGCACACGCAACGTTTTTTCTGTGCCCCAGTAGCCCTGGTGCATGTGTGACTGAATGCCGATGACATCGATCTGAATGCCCGCTTCCAGGCAGCCCTCGACCAGGATATCGTAGGCCGGAGAGATGTCGAAATCGTTCAATAGCAGGGTTGCTCGTGGGTTCGTGGCGCGTGCAGCATCGAATACGGCGCGAATCAATTCGATTCGCCCCAGGTCTTTGCACAGGCGCGTGATGCCGTTGTCGTAGCGGTCGAAAATGGGCATGATCACCGCTTCGTTGATAACGTCCCACATATCGACCACGCCTGCGAAATCGGACACGTCTCGCTGAACACGCGCCAACTGCGCTTGCAGAATCTCCTCGTTGCTTATGTCCAGCAGCCAATCTGCCGTCAGGGTGTGCCAGCAGAGTGGATGCCCTTTGAGAACGCAATTGCGCTCCTGATACCAGCGGGCCGCATTGAGAATGCGCTGCGTTTGCGGCTGACCTCGCTCCGGCTCAAAGCGCGCCCAATAGAACGGAAGCGTCACCATATTGAAGAGATGCAAAAAATGTGCTTCTTGTGTCTCTGCCTGATATTTCTCATGCCCTGTTAGCTCACCATTTGCCAGGGCGATGCTGCTATCTGACCAGTTGGTTCCAAACAGAAATTGATGGTTCTTTTGCTGGATCGTCGCGGTCTGGTTGGTGACCGGAATGCCGTTATGGGAAACCGTTACGGTTGCTGATGCTGTGCGATGCTTACGGATGGCTGCATCCAGATTCTTTGCGGGGGCAGTCGGCGTGCTCATATCAGGGTTGTCCTCTGCGCTAGATCTGCGCCAGATTATAGCCGGATGGGGGACGACCACTACCACGGTACTCTGGAATCATCACTCAAGTCTTATAAACTGAGCAAATGTCTCGACATATAATCGAGAAAATGTGCATGACGCACTGCATTGTCCACAAGCGGAACCCCAAATAGCACTATGCGGATGAAAACCTATCTCCTTCGTCTTACAGTACTCGGTCTGTTGTTTATTGCGATGTTGTCGATGACGACTCTGAGCCTGACGGCACAGGTTGCACCTACAGAAACAGCGGCTGTTACGGCAACACCGGTGCCGACGCTGCCGCCATTTCCGACGCCGACCAACGCCATCGCGCTGCCAAGGGCATCGGAGGCAGCTGTCGAGTTCGGCCCCAGCCCGGCAGGGGATGAATTCGGCGCAGGCACAAACATGGAGTCGTTTGCCACAACCACGATTGGCTGCAATGTGTCCGAGTTGATCAACGCCATCAGCGCGGCGAACGCCAGCGGCGCAGATGACACGATCAACCTGGCGTCAGGCTGTACTTACACACTGACGTCGGTCAACAACAGCACCGGCGGCACCAGCAACGGTTTGCCAGCCATCTCGAATGCGTCATCTGGTGGGCGGTTGACCATCAACGGCAACGGCGCGAGCATTGAGCGCAGCGCTGCCGGGGGGACGCCTGCTTTCCGCTTGATCTTTATCTCTGGCGGCGGCAATCTGACGCTGAACAGTGTGGCGCTGCGCCGTGGCTCAGCGATTTTTGGCGCTGGTATTGCCAATAGCGGCGGTACACTGACCATCAACACCAGCACACTCGCCGAGAATTCCGCATCAGACAGCGGTGGCGGTGTCCACAGTTACGGTAACAGCAGCACCACGGTGACGGGCACAACCTTCTCAAGCAATACAGCAACCAATAGTGGCGGTGGTATTTTCAACAGTGGCGGCAGCACGACGACCGTCAATGGCAGCAGCACGTTCAGCGGCAACTCGTCGTTTTATGGCGGCGGCATTACCAACGGCAGCGGCAGCACTGTCAATGTAAGCAACACCAATTTCAATGGAAATACCGCAGGCAGCAGCGGCGCTGGCATCATCAGTGAGGGCTCGCTCACGGTGACCAGCAGCACCTTTACCAATAATGTCGCAGCCTTTGACGCTGGTGGGGTCGATTCCTATGGTGGATCTGCGACCATAACTGGCTGCACCTTCACAAATAACCGCGCCAATACGTCCTCGGGTGGTGCCGTATTCACCTCCAATAGCACAATGTCGATATCCAACAGTACGTTCTCCGGCAACTCGGCGGTTTATGGCGGCGGTGTCAATGCCTACAGCACAGGCACTGTCACAGTGACCAACAGCCAGTTCTCAAGCAATACGGCAACCAATGGTGGTGGCATCAGCAACGGCAGCGGCAGTGTCATGACCGTGACCACCAGCACCTTCTCCAGCAATTCAGCGAGCAACGTCAGCGGCGGCATCGATAACAACGCTGGCAGTACAATGAACGTCATCAGCAGCACGTTCACAGGTAATTCGGCAGCTACTGGCGGCGGCATCGGCAATTTCAATGCTACGGTCAACGTCACGAGCAGCACGCTTGCCAGCAATACGGCGACCAACAATGGCGCTGGTATCGTCAATAGCGATGGCACGCTGAATCTGAGCAACAGTACGCTGTCCGGCAATTCGGCGAGCAATGAAGGCGGCGGTATCGTCAACATCGGCACAGCGACGATTGTCTACAGTACACTAGCCAGCAATTCAGCCGTTTATGGCGGCGGAATTCGCCAGTATTCGGGCACGTTGAAGCTGGGCAGCACCATCGTCGCGCTCAATGGCGGATCGTCTGGCGCGCCGGATGTGGGCGGCACAGTCAATTCACTTGGCTACAACATTATCGGCAGCACCAATGGCACGACCATCACCGGCACGACCACTGGCAACCGGACAGGGGGCGCTGCTTCGCCGCTCAATTTGGGCGCTCTGGCATCGAATGGCGGCCCAACCATGACGCGGGCGCTGGGCAGCGGCAGTGTGGCGATCAGCAATGGTAATTGCACTTCGCTGGCAGGTGTTGGGTCTGTCTCGACGGATCAGCGCGGTGTGAGCCGCAAATCACCTTGTGATGTCGGCGCCTATGAGACCACTGGGACGACCTCGGGTGCACGCGACGGAATCGGCATCTATGCGCGAGCGACCGGGGCCTGGTATCTGCGTACCTCGGCAGCGCCAGGCGCGCCGGACTACCAGGCAACCTATGGCGGCTCGTGGGCCACACCCGTGGTTGGCGATTGGAACGGTGATGGCACCGACACCATCGGGGTTTACGACTCTTCGAGCGGCAACTGGTACCTACGCAATACCAACAGCGGTGGCGCGCCGAATGTTACTATCAGCGGCTATGGCGGCTGGTGGGGATTACCCGTAGTCGGCGACTGGGATGGCAACGGCACCGATACCATCGGCCTGTTTGTGCCGAGTACGGGCGAATGGCTGCTGCGCAACAGTAACAGCTACGGCGCGCCGGACATCTACTTTACCTATGGCGGCGCGTGGGGTTACCCCGTGATCGGCGACTGGAATGGTGATGGCGTGGACACGGTCGGTGTGTACAACCCGAACGATGGGAACTGGTATCTGCGCAACAGCAACTCAGGTGGTGGCGCAGCCATCGTCGTCAGCGGCTACGGCGGCTGGTGGGGTTTCCCGCTTGTCGGCGACTGGGATGGCAACGGCAGTGACACGATCGGCTTGTTCGCCTATCAGACGGGTGAGTGGCTGCTCCGTAACAGCAACAGCTACGGCGGGCCAGACGTCAGTTTCAGCTACGGAGGAGACTGGGGGACACCTGTCGTTGGCGATTGGAACGGGCCAGGAGCGCTATCGGCAGAGTTGATGACTTTCAGCGAGAACTGGGACGTGGTCAACCAGACGCTGAGCGCGATAGAGACGGATTACTCGCTGGAAGATCTGCTGCGGTTCGCGCTCGACCCATCGAGTCCGCCTGGGACAACGCCGACGTTGATGCCGTTACCGCCGACAGCTACCTATGAGCCGGTGCAGGTCAAGCCGACGCCGATAACGATGCCGGAAGGGATAAGTGTGCCAGAGATCGAGCCGACAGTAGTACCGCTGCCGACGGAACTCCCGCCAGAATCCCCGCCATCAGCGCCGGAGATGCCAACGGATCCCGTTGTGGTACCAGAGGCGACCGCGGAAGGGTAGTCATAACCACTAACCCTAGGATCGAAGTATCGCTCATGGGATGCTAGAAGCTCTAAGCCAGGCCTGATTTGAGCTAAGGCTCAGATCAGCGTCTGGCTTTTCAGCCCGTTCCTGCTTGTTCCGCACTGATGAATTCGATGGTCTCGACATAGATCAAATGATCAGCCGCAAGCGTGCCATCGGCTCCTCTGGCCGGGAGCCAATCGCCGTTGATGTCCTTCACGCCAAGGAACACTTGATACCGCCCTGTGGGTGCGTCCTCTGGAATTTCCAGTGGGCATTCATCAAAGTAGGTTGTTTCCCCCATCTGCCAGATGCTGAATGGCTTGGTGCCGAGACGCGGCAGACCTTCACAAATGAATTCTTCCGTACCATTTTCTTCGCGCAGGGCATAGACTCGGGTAAATGCTCGAAGAGGTACGTTAACCGTCAGCCAGTTGACGGCCGGCAGATAAAGGGTGCCAACCGGTGCTTGGAGCGGGCCCGTGTAACGTATCACCTTTAAGCTATCATCAATGTCACCCAGGAAAGACGGACAAGCTTCTGCTGTGCCTAAGGGCTCATTGACCCAACCGAGATGAATTGCATCCGAGAGACCCTCGGTACTTGCCCAACGCAGGAAAATGGGGTTTCCAGGGGCGAGATCCTCACCGCAATTCGGAATCATCACATTCGTCTGAACAATGTCATCCTGTTTCCAATACGCGCTTGGGTATGCACCACCCGCTGGCAAGAACTGACAGCGCATCGTGTTGCCGTTTGGGCCAACTATCTCGACCCTGATTGCATAATTTCTGCTCAGCGGTTGAACTGCCTCTGTATAGAGATTGAGTTCAATAGCCTGCTGATCTGGATGCATTGTGAGATGATAGGCGATGATCTGAGGAAGATCGGAATCAGCGTTTGCCGATGTCTCTAATGACGGGAGTTCGCGCTCGACACGTTGAAGATCCACCTCTGGGGGGGCAACATATTTCGGTAGATTCAGGATGCCGAGCAGCAACAGAACGACGTACAGCGCACTCAATCCTGCAGCGAGCCATGGCGCAAAACGGATCTCGGACAATCCGATAGCGATGAAGATCGTGGCAGCAGGTAGGCCCGTTATGAAATAGCGCAGCGGCGTAAAAATGTACGTTGTGCTGTAGTCGGTGGTGAACTCGATGGCGTTAAGGTTGCGAACAAAGACGAGCAATGTCGCGCTTACCACGAACAGGAGCGGCAGCCAGACAGCTGGGCGGTTTCTGCGCCAGAGACGAACTGCGCCTAAAACTGCGATGGCGATCATGACGACTGTGAGCAGAACGTAACCGGAAGGCAGCCGCGCAGACGACCCCAAGAGACTCGTGGGCTGGCTGTAGGAAGTGGATAGATCGCGCAGGCTCGCAGCGAACACATTGAATGCGCCATCCAAAGTGAAGTTCTGAAACAAGTTTGTCGTCAGTATTGCTTCGACCTGTGCGTAGCGCCCAAAGATCGAGCCGTAGAGGATCAGGTTGAGGACAATGACTCCGATGATCGAGAGACTGACTGCACCTACCAGTAGTGCTATTCTCCTGCTCCGCTTGGGAGTGATCACGGCGGCCCCCTTTTGGCGCAGATAAATGAAGAGTAGCAGTACGCTGACCCCGACGATTGCCCACCCGTTGAGGCGCGTGAGAATCGCGAGCACCAAAGTAACTGCGATGCCGAGGATGTCACGTAGAAGCAGTTTGGAACTCACGATCAGACTGGCAGAGAAGTACAGATTGAGCGCCGCTAAAAAGAGCAGAAGCGAGTCGTTGTTGATCTCCTTTGTGTAATGGAAGAGCGTGGGTTCAAAAGCTAACAGCATGGCGGCAATGAGTGCTGCCCCACGTCTCTGTGGCATGATCTTGAGCACTGTGAACGCAGTTAGGATAACTGCCGCACAACTCAAGGCAACATTGAGGCTTCGTAATATCGCTCGTGCCGTTGCGGGACTGGGCACTCCACTCGGATAGGCAAGCAGGTCGCTGGACGAATGTGGTGGGAGATTGAAGGCATCCCAGGCAAGGCACATTTGTGGCGGTTGGGCTGGCGCAGGGACAGGTTGATTACTATCTACGGCGGCTAAAACGGGTAGTGCAAGCAGAAAATATAACGGCGGTTGGGTGGCCTGGCGAACATCAGCAGTCCCGTTCGGGTAATCCTCCCTGGTAGGAAAGCGCTGCTCACTCAATATGAAGCGCACAACATTATAGTAGTCTGCCTCATGATATTCCCAGGCTGGGTGCGTGATGTAAGGGATGCTAAAAATACTTTTCAGCACCACAATAAGCGCCAACAACCGCCAGAACCAAGTCATGCTCAGAGGCTGGGTTGTGCGATTCAGTCGCATCATCGGCAAGAACAACTCTCGATAGTAGCTATCCCTAAACGTGAGTTATGGATAAGCACAACATACCCTCACCCTGCCCCTCACCCGACCTTCGGCGACCTTCGATTACAGGGCGAGGGCTACCAGAGGTAGCATAAGGTCACTCCCTTATCCATAACTCAGGTTATTCTACATATCAAGGGCTATGAATTCATTTCTTTTGGAGTATTTAGCCAGAATCTTGGGAACAGTGACGGGTGACTTGATCTTCGAGAATGCCAGAATCTAGCGCTGCAACCTTTACCATCGCTCCGCTTGTAATCATCTCGGAGATGCAGTTTCTGACGGGGATGGCACGCGTTCCAATGCGGTCGGATTCATGCTGATAGTAACCGATAGTCCCAGCAACCCCCAATAAACTATAGCAACGGATCGCGCGTTGGGTAACGTATTGGCAAAGGAGGAATTCACCAGCAGTATCGCCAACACGATGGCAATGAAACTGAAACCGATATTCCGAGCCAGAGGTTGCGTAGTCGCGCGTAAGCGTCTCCACACATCTATGATCGCTATAGCTGAGCCTGCCAGGAATATTATAGCCCCCACGATTCCAAGCTCGTAGATATAATCGACCAAACCGATATGGGACAAGATACGCTTGCCAGCCGGTAGATTGAGTACCCCCAACGCTCTTACTTCTTCGGAAGTAGCAAGGATTGCACCTTCGACGTTGAAGCGCGCCGCATACCACATCGATCCCATGCCATTTCCAAGCAATGTACGCCACGATGGATCGCCAAGTAGCGCCTGGAGTGTGAAAACGCGCCACTCAAGTGTGCCGACTGTCGTCGCCCGCGCAGTGAAGCTTTCCATATCAGTCGACTCGGTCACTTCTGTCGTTCGACCTGGCCCGGCAAGCGGGGTGTCTAGCTCCTCGATAGCGGTCAGAGATGCCCCGAGCTGTGTCCATACGATGAAACTTATGACCAGGACCGCAGCAATAGTAGCGCTGCGCCACAGAGTCTGTCGTGACCGATCCATAAGACTTGTGATAAAGATGATCCCCAGACCGACGACGGTGAATGCCCAGGATGAACGTGAAAGCGTGCGAATGATGACGAATGCTGCCGGCGCCGCAATGAGAAGGTACAGCCATGTCGGCCCAATCAGCGCGCTCAGGAAGACGATGCTCGTTCCGAGCCACCAGCCTAGCTGCTCGTGATTCGCGAAAGTCGAAATCGGGCGGAAGGTACCAAACAACCCCTGAATCTGATCTTGGTTGGCTACCACGGTCTCGCCGCTAGACAGCCAGCGGATCTCAAACGGATGCAACCCCACCTGTACTTGAATGAATGTGTAGATTACTGCGAACAGCGTTCCGGCAGCGATCACGATGGCTAGTCGCCGGAGTAATGTTCGCAGTTCGTTCTGAGGCGTCGAACGAGCCAGAAAGTAGGTCAGGATATAGAGATTGGCGGCTCGAAAGCCGACCAGTCCCAGGTAGAGCGAGTCCAGCTTCGGATTGAAGATGTTTAAGACTGACCAGATAAAGAATAAGGCGACCAATCCGTCAGCTAGTCGCGGTTTGATGCTCAGTGTGCGCGAAACCCAGAGGCTAAAAGCGGCTCGCAGGGTTGCAACAATGAGGAGAACGTCGGGGATGAAAAGGACGAGTTGATAGAGTATGGAAGGAACGCTTTGATTCGGATCGTACCAGAGAAGGCGTTTCAGAAAGTCGATAACGGCGATCCAGCCGAAGATGATGGGTAAGGCCAGCGCCGGACGCCAGATGATGACGATGACTGATAGAAGAGCAAAAAAACTCACAACCCAGAATACGACATTGGGTGAGGAAATAATTTCTGCCACCATATTCATCGCCAATGATTACATTCGCTCATGAGATAGAAACCGAACATCATATGAAAATCTAAGACGTTAGCATACCCAGAAATAGCGATTTTGCACAGACGAGATTCGGTAAGTTAATGCCTTGATGAAAGTAAATTTTGCTTGCATAAAGAAACCCTTGCCGGGAAAAACAGGATCCTGCCTTAGAATGAAATATTGAAGAGGGTGCACTGTTGAGCGGATTATCAGGCTGGACAGTAGGCCTAAGACATCATCCGAAATGGCGAGCCATATAGGCCGCAAGAGGACAGTGAAGTCCTATGCGCAGAAGGGATGCAGATTCAATGCAAGGCCGTAAATGGTGGTCTGTGTTCTTGTATTTATCAATCATTGTGTCGGGCATACTGGTCCTTGGCATTTTCGCTTCCGCAAGATTGCGGGAGGATGGGAATGTCGTTACGGTGCCGACTCTCTACGTGCTACCGACGGAAGCTGCGGCAGTTGTTTCTCAAACGAGTGACACGTCTGCCTCTGTGTCAGTGGTGTCTGAAGAAGATGTCTCAGAGTCGGGGGGCTTGGAGACCGCATCGGTCGTTGAGGCACCGGCGAGCAAATCTTCGGTTACGTTTGCGCCGGACGTAGTCGCGGCATCATCTGTTCAGCCTGTTCAGCAAGCCAATCAGCCGGCTGTGTCTGCGAGTCCGGTCACGGTGGCAGCGCTGCCACAAACTGCGCCAGCTTCACAACCAGCCGCAGTCGCAAACGATACTGCATCAGAACCGCAGGTTGTTCGGTACGATCCCGTCTCTCAAGACATAACGATGCGGCAGTCAGCCGCTACTCCCCAGACGATGGCAAATCAGATGGTGATCACATTTGATCCATCGTCAAGTGCAGCCGAGCGGACGGCATATCTGGAGTCCATCGGCGCTGTTGTCGTACAGGAGATAGCTCCGCTCAGCGCAGTCGTTGTCGAATTGTCCTCGACTTTCACGGAAATGCCGGCAGCACCCATCTTTGTGACGGGCGAGCCGAATTATTATGTGTCAGCACTGATAGATGTGCCGCCTAACGATGCACGTTTCAGCGAGCAATGGGGACTGCAAGCGATGAATGTGCCCCTTGCCTGGGCAGCTACATTGGATGGATCTGTTACGCCGGCGGTGGTCGCAGTTATCGACAGCGGTGTTTGCGCATCACATCCAGATCTGGCAGGGCGCATTTTGCCCGGTTGGGACTTTGTTGAAAACGACGGCACGCCTCAGGACGAATTTGGGCATGGCTGTAATGTTGCCGGTATCATCGCTGCCAACGTGAACAACGGAATTGGTATTGCCGGGGTGTCTCCGCAGGCGCTCATCATGCCGTTGAGAGTGCTGGATGCGAGCGGATTGGGAACGCATTCCGCCGTCGCTCAGGCGATTTTGCTTGCCGTCGATCACGGCGCACAGGTGATCAACCTGAGTCTGGGCAGCCCCAATCCGTCTACGGTTTTGGAACAGGCGATCAATTATGCCCGCGCGCACGGTGTGATCGTCGTAGCAGCGGCTGGCAACACTGGGCAAGAAGGGGTCTATTTCCCCGCGGCGTATGATAACGTGATCGCCGTCGGGTCTGTTGATGAGTCGTTGGTGCGCAGCAGTTTTTCCAGCTACGGCCCGGAAATTGACGCGCTCGCGCCGGGGCAGAACGTGTTGACGAGCCAGAATGATGGCGAGTATCGCGTGGTGAACGGCACGTCATTTGCGGCTGCCCATGTTTCGGGCGCTGTCGCGCTGTCCACAGAGCAGGGGCGCTCTCTCACGTTTAACGGCGAGTTTATCCGCCTGGTCACTGTGACGCCCATGCCGACACCACCTCCAGCAGCCGATCCGGCGCCAGAAGATTTGGGCGTGACTGATTTGAGTGGGCTTAACCCGCGGCAAACAACGAAATCGTCTGCGAGTCTGAGTTCGGCTCTGTTCGCATTGTCCAACACGTGGGGGCAGGATCAGGCACAGGCACTTGAACTCGCTCATACCTATGGATTGGAAATCACCGAGAATCGGGTCGCGGTGACGGTCACAACAGAAAACGTGCAGGTCGCAGAAGCCGCAAAAGCAAGTGTGAGATCATGGGGTGGCGAGATCACCGCCGAATACGATCGCTGGTTCGATGCTCAAGCGCCGATCACCACGCTGGAAGACATCGCTGCACTGCCCGGCGTTTCGCTTGTCCAGCCAATCGTGCGTGTGTTCCCGGTGGACGATTTTGCCGCAAATGGCGAGCTTCAGAACAGCGGTGTCGAACCGCTGGCCGGATCTCATTTGACCCAGGGGGTCGCGGCTGCTAACGCCGATGCCTGGCACACTGTGGGAATTGATGGCACCGGTGTTTGGGTCGCCATCCTGGATAGGTTCACCAACATCGCCAACCTGCAATCGAGTGGGGAGCTACCATCTGGTACGTGTCTGACGATGCTCGGGACGCTCCAGGCGTCAACGCATGGCAGTGCCGTGGCGGAAATTGTTCATGACATGGCACCGGGTGCTTGCATGATCCTGGCGTCGCCAACGTCGGCGACGGATATGGCAGCGCGCATCCAGACACTTGCGAACTATCCGATTGAGACGCGGCCCAAAGTCATTACGTCGTCGATTGGCTACTACAATCTCGAATCGGGCGATGGCACCGGGACGGTATCGAACGCTATTGCATACGCTTTAGGCCAGGGCGTGCTGTTCACGCAGGCAGCTGGCAATCAGGCTGAGTATAACTGGCAGGCCACCTTCAACGATCCTGATAGCGATGGTTGGCTGAATTTCAGCGGCGCGGACGAAGTCAACGAATTTCTCAATGAACAGGTTGGCGATATCCTACAGCTGTATATGCGTTGGAACGCCTGGCCGACGACGAACCAAGACTACGATCTCTACATCCTGCGTTTCAATTCGACAACAACCCAATGGGAAATTGCCGCTTCGAGCCAGAATCTTCAAGATGGCACCCAGTCACCCACTGAGAGCATCACTTTTGTGGTGCCACAGGAAGGCCAGTATGGTATTGGCGTATTCAAAGACTCGGCCAACGGCAGCCAGGTCATCGACATCATGGGCCACAACTCGCGTGCTTTTGAACTCGATATGACCGAGCTTAGCCTGATTGATCCCGCGAGTTCTGCGAGTGTCTTTGGTGTCGCCGCACTAAATGTGGTTTCTCCGTACAATCTCGAAACCTACAGTTCCCGCGGACCTGCGATGGGGACCGGTGGTTCGCTGGCGGTCGGTAATTCTCAACCCCGTATTGCTGGATATGCAAACGTCGATACTGCAACCGTCGCTGGTTTCAATGGGACTTCCTCAGCGGCGCCACATGTGGCTGGTGCGGCGGCGCTGGTCTTTGATGCGTACCCAAGCTACACCGTCGCCCAGGTCAAGAGCTTCCTGGAAAGCCGGGCAGAAGACATGGGGACGACCGGTTACGACTACACCTATGGCGCAGGTCGCCTGTATCTCGGCACACCGCCGGCAACGTCGCTGACAGCGCGTGACGGCATCGGCATTTACGCGCGCGCGACCGGCGATTGGTATCTGCGCACCGATGCCTCGCCAGGATCACCGGATTACCAGGCGGTCTATGGCGGCTCGTGGGCTAAACCGCTTGTCGGTGACTGGAATGGCGATGGCGTTGATAGCATCGGGGTCTACAACCCTAATGATGGCAACTGGTATCTGCGCAACACCAACAGCGGTGGCGCGCCAGATGTCACAGTCAGTAGCTATGGTGGCTGGTGGGGATTGCCTGTCACCGGTGACTGGGATGGCAATGGCACCGACACCGTCGGTCTGTTCGTGCCGAGCACGGGCGAGTGGATCCTGCGCAACACCAACAGCTACGGGTCGCCGGATGTGTACTTCACCTACGGCGGGTCGTGGGGCTATCCCGTGGTCGGCGACTGGAACGGTGATGGTGTCGATACCATCGGTATCTACAACCCGAACGACGGCAACTGGTATCTGCGTAACACCAACGCTGGTGGCGGCGCGGACGTGGTTGTGAACGCTTATGGCGGCTGGTGGGGCTTCCCCATCGTCGGCGACTGGGATGGCAACGGCACTGACACCATCAGCTTGTTCGCCTACCAGACGGGCGAGTGGCTGCTGCGCAACAGCAACAGCTACGGCACGCCAGACATCTACTTCGCCTACGGTGGCGATTGGGGCACACCGATGTCCGGTGATTGGAATGGCCCCGGCGCGCTGGCATTGGATATGATGCCGTTCAACCAGAATTGGGATGCGATCAATCAGTCGCTGAGCGCCATCGGCACCGATTACTCGCTGGAAGACTTGCTGCGCTTCGCGCTCGATCCATCGAAACCACTTGGTACGACGCCGACGCTGGTACCGGTGCCGCCGATGCCCACCCGCGAGCCAGTTCAGATCAAGCCGACGCCGCAGACGATGCCCGAAGGCCCGAGCGCACCGACTCTGCCACCTGAAGTTCCGACTGAGGTGACGGAAGTGCCACTGCCGACAGAGCCGCCGGCGGCAACAGAGGCCCCGGCGCTGCCAATCGAACCACCAGCCGCGACGGAGGCTCCGCCGACAGATAATCTGCCAGAAGCCCCCACCATAGAAGGCTGACGCGGAGATCATAGCGAACCGGCTGACTCGATCAGCGACCCAGCATCACCATCCGCAGCTTGAAAGCGGAGCGAGACGGATCAGTGACGAGTGAAAGTCTGTGAGGCCGGGAAGGAAGCGGGATCGTACATGTACGATCCCGCTTCTATTTCCTTAGAGTCAGCGATAGAGCGATAATCAAGCGACTGATTTACTATTCGGTGGCGATCGGCTTATCGATAAACTATAACCAATGTGCCTGACAGGCAGGTCGGTGTTAATCTCTTACGCCTCAGTGCAGCGCGTTGGAATTCATCATCAGGCGGTTACGTGAACATGTCACTGCTCCAGGTACACTTTTCTTGCTATTCCCGGCGTTGTTGAGGCCGTGTAGTTACTCTATAATTTTGGGGTTTGTTGGGCATGGGAAATACATGAAACTCCTCTACACGTTGACGACGTATCCTCCGTCTGTCGGTGGAGCGCAGTTGCTTCAGCATATGCTCGCGCGGCAGCTACAATCACGCCACGATATTCAGGTGGTGACATGGTGGGATATAAATCGGACTGACTGGCTGCTTGGCACGACGATCAATGCCCCCCATAGCCCCAGGGACTACGAAATAGATGATGTGAAAGTACACACATTAGGGTTATCCATTTTTCAAAAAGTAGCGCTTTTACCGCTTCTGCCGCTGTACTATCCGTTCATGAGTGCAGTCCTGCCGCCTATGGCAGGCATGATCTCGCGGCAGCTTGCTCCTTATGCAGCGAAGGCAGACTTGATTCACAGCGTTCGCATTGGCCGCGAAGGGCTGAGTTATGCCTCCCATCAATTGGCGCACAAGCATAACATCCCATTTGTGCTGACCACTGTGCATCACCCGCGTTGGGTTGGTTGGCGTTATCGCGAATACAACAAACTCTATCGCACCGCAGATGCGTTGTTGGCCCTCACCGAGGCGGAAAAGAGCGCTCTGGTCGAACTCGGCGCGTCTCCAGATCGGGTATTCGTCACCGGGATGGGGGCGTGGCTGGCACCGAATGCTGAGCCGGAAGATTTTCGTGAGCGTTATGGTATTCGTGAGCCATTCGTGTTGTTTGTCGGGCAGCACTATGCCTATAAGGGCTACCGCCAGCTACTCGAAGCCGCTCATCATGTTTGGAAACGTTTCCCCGAAACAGGATTTGTTTTTGTTGGCCCGGCGGTCGATGAGTCAGAGTCAGTGTTCCTTGCGCATAAGGATCGGCGCATCTACCGGCTTGGCAAAGTGAGCCTAGAGGATAAGACAAGCGCTCTGGCTGCCTGTTCGCTGCTCTGCGTGCCTTCTACTCAAGAGAGTTTCGGGGCTGTGTATGCCGAGGCCTGGCATTTCGCCAAACCGGTGATCGGTTGCAATATCCCCGCAGTCTCGGAAGTCATCAACGATGGCGTGAATGGCTATCTTGTCGAGCAAGACGCAGAATCGATTGCCGCACGCATTTGCGATTTACTCAGTGATCCCCAGCGTGCAGATCAGATGGGGATTCATGGGCAGGCAAAATATCGCGCCAATTTCACCTGGGATGTTGTCGCGCGCAAAACTGAACAAGCATACGAGACAATTCTGTGACGCACACCTTGAGCACGCTTCGACAATTCATCACGCTCTTTTTCGGGATCAGCAGTCCAGTAACCAGTGAGCAGCAGCGGTACGTTCGGATTTTCCAGGCTGCTGTC
>JAHDWN010000013.1:0-24493 GCA_023382675.1 Anaerolineae bacterium | reverse complement strand
GTCGCTGGCATTGCTCAACAGGGCACGCTGGTGATCTTGCGTGTGCTGTCTGTGACTTTTGCTCTGCCTCTGCTTGCTCAAGAACGGTTTGGCATCTGGGTGACTATCCAGAACCTGATGCTCTGGATGACGCTTGCGGATTTCGGCATCGCCAACGGGCTGATTTCTGATGTCGCTCGTACTTACAGCGAAGATCGCCATGATGAAGCTCAACGCTATATCTCTGCGGCGTTCTGGCTGCTGACGTCCCTCAGCGTGATCCTGCTGATCATCTTCGGTTTCATCTGGCTGAATGTCGATTGGGCGACGGTGCTCAAAGTGGAAACGCCCACGGCGCAGTCTGAGGTAGGCCCTGCTATCGGGATCGCCATCGGGTTATTCATTCTGAATCTTCCGCTGACGCTGACGCCACGCATCTATCATGCGTGCCAGAAGGGGCATATTGGCAATCTCTGGCTCATGGCCGGCAATCTGCTCAGCATTGTTGCATTCATTGTTGTGGTTGCCGTTCAAGGCAGTCTGATAGCGCTCGTCATTGCCACGTTTGGCTCAACGCTTCTGGTCGCATTCGTGAGCACAGCCTGGCTATATTTTCGCTCACAGCCTCAACTCCGCCCCAAATTTTCAGCACTCGACAGAACCATTGGCTTGCATCTGGGGCGCGACGGTTTTCAATTTCTATTGATCCAATTCGCCTGGCTCGTGTTATTCCAGACCGATAACATGATCATCGCGTCGCAACTTGGGGCCAGGGAAGTCGCGTCCTACAGCATTGCCTGGGACCTGTTCTTGTATACCGGATTCTTATCGTCAGTGCTCACCTATCCGCTGTGGTCGTCCTATAGCGCCGCGTTTGCGCAGCGGAATATGCGCTGGATTCGGCGGGCCTTTCTATCTACAACGTCTCTCAGCTTGCTCGTTACCGCGGTACTTGTGGGCGTACTGCTGGTGGTGGGGCGTCAAATCATTGATATTTGGTCACGCGGCACTGTGACAGCAGAGCAATCACTGTTGATTGGCATGGCGGCCTGGACGCTGTTGTCAGTATGGGGGCGCAGCATCGCCAGCGTCCTCAACTCGATCAAGAAGATCCGTCTGCAAGCTGTTGCAGGTGTTCTCACGGCCATCCTGAATATAGGGCTGTCTCTATACTGGATCCGGATCTACGGACTGGTGGGCGTGATCATGGCGACCGTGGTTGCCTACTCGATCCTGGTTGTGCCGCTGTCGATCCAGGCGCTGCGCGTGCTCTCTCAGCCTGAGGATTCAGCCTAACGTTTGCGCGCGACCAAAATCTGTGCTGCCCCGACCTGTGTCTCGAGATCGCGGTGATACACCAGTTTTTCATACTCTGAATAGAACTGGTCGATTACGTCTGGTCGGGGACGCCAGCCATAACGTGCATACAGATACCAGATCAGCCAGCCGTGATGGGTGATCGGAAATGGCGGTGGCAGCAAATACTTGCTTGGCGTATCCCAGCGATGGGTGACGTTGAGCAGCTCTGGTGGCGCATAATATTGATGCGCTTCAAGTTCCATGCCAGTTTGCTCGAAGAATCGGCGGTAATCCTCGACGCTGTAAACGCTGACGTGATGATGCAACTTATTTTCCGCCTCGATCATCCGCTGGCGCAGCCACTGCGAACCGCTGTTATCCAGGGAATGAAAAACGGGATTGAGATCGTAATACTGCGGGGTGAGGCACGTCGCGACAAAGACACCGCCAGGACGCAGCACCCGTGAAACCTCGGCAATCTGCCCCGGCATGTCCGAGATGTGCTCCAACACACAGTTGCTGAACACGCCGCCCAGGGAGTTGTCTTCCAGGGGCATATGGTGTGCATCGCCGTGAAAGACGGTCTGATAGTACCCGGATTGCTTCGCGCGCTGGATCGCCTTTTCTGACAGATCCATGCCGTATTCGAGCTTGCGTTGGAACAGCAGCTTGACAATCAACCCATCACCGCAGCCCAGGTCGAGAATCGGGTCGGCCAGGCGATCAATGAAAGGTTCGACGTTGTGCAGCTCGTGCGCGCGGAAAACGGCAAAAAAGTGTCGTGGATAGTACGCTTCGAGGAGCGCACGTAGATAATCGGTCTTGGCCGTGACAGCCCCCTGTGAAGTCATGTTGGCAACTTCACTCAACTAATACGCTCCTGTTCCGCGAAAAACGACAGAGAGTGTGCGCAGAAGGATTCGCACATCCAACCAGAGAGAATAGTTATTGATGTAGTAAAGGTCGTATTCGGTGTTGTGGTACATCGGCAGGTCGGCACGCCCGCTCACCTGCCACCAGCCGGTCAGCCCCTGCGGAACTTCAAACCGCTTTCGCTGTGAGGCGGTATATTGCGCTGCAATATCCGGTAGCTCAGGGCGTGGCCCGACCAGGCTCATATGACCCATCAGGACATTTAAGAACTGGGGCAACTCGTCGAGACTTGTGCGCCGCAGGAAACGCCCAACCCTGGTCACACGTGGATCTTCGGCCTGTTTGTAATCCGGAGTGTATCTGATCTGGCGCTCGGCGTTCACATACATGGAGCGGAACTTGTAGATCGTGAACAGCCGTCCGCGCTCACCGACCCGCTGCTGTCGGAAGAAGATCGGGCCTGGGCTGTCACGTTTGATCGCAATGGCAATACCGATAAACAGCGGCCACGTGAGTACGAGTACAAGGAGGGCAACAAATACATCCACAGCACGCTTGGTAATCCGCTGCCAGGGCGTCATGACGTGATAGCGCAAATTGATTAACGGCATTCCATCCAGATTTTCGATGCCTACGAGGAAATAGGCCAGATCCGAATAATCCGGCGATAGTCTCACATTGACCGGCAAAGCAGACAGTTGGTCGCTGATACCGTGAAGATAGTCGCGGTCGTGCGAGTGATCGCAGATGATGACTTCATCAATCGAATGCTCGCTCACAAGACTCGCCAATTCATCCGCGTGTCCGATAATCTGGTTGCTGTTCAACACCGGATCGTGATCGTCGTTGTGACGCACAAACCCAACCAGTTTTAGGCCGGTGATCCGCGCAATGATGCTGCCAATTTTCTGAGCGTGCTCGTCTGTACCGACAATGACGACGTTGTGGAGACGCTTGTGGGTGGCGCGCGCAAAGCCCCAGAAATAATACAGTCGGTGTATGGTCATCATCACGAGGGCGAGGACGATGAAGTAACCGCTCTGGATGCGCGAAAAATCGCGGTACACGATGTAAAGAACGCCGAGGAAGGTCAGACTCGCCATCATATGAGCCTGCACCATTCGGCGCAGAGACCGCGTTAAGAACTTGCTGTACATCAACGAGTACACGTTGAAGGTCTGAAATACCGTGTGCCAGACAACGATGGTGACGACATAGAGGAGCAGGGGGATTTCGAAAACTTCGGGCATTGCTTCGTGTCCCAAATCTAGAGACATACGAATGACCGAAGAGATGTATAGGCTCAGGACGATGAACAACGCATCGGCTAAAGCAAACCGTGCCCCAAGGCGGATGTTAAGCGAATCCAGCATAAATGGACAGCAGCCTCTGTGCCAAAATGACAGCGACAAACTATAGCAAAGCCTCAGGGCTTTTGCAAAGCTGGATTATCGTAGAAAGGTCGAATTCGACGGCCGTCCAGACCGCGTGGCTGCGGAAATAATACCGGAGCTTACCCGTACAGGAGCTCTGTGCTCGTCCGGTCACCATGGATGTCGAACTGCCGCAGCTTGAGTTTTTGCAGCGCAATCAGAAAAAGATAGCTTGGATTGAGAAGAACATATCGCCGCCAGAGTCGTCCCGGCTCTCGGATCAGGCGAAAGAGCCACTCCAGACCTGCGTTTTGGATCCAGATTGGCGCTTGTGCTTTGGTCCCGGCCAGAAAGTCGAACGCTGCACCGACCGCAATGATCGGAGCGTTGAGATGGGCGCGGTACTCATAGGCCCAGACCTCCTGGCGCGGGCAGCCCAAACCGACGAACACGATCTGTGCGCCGCTGGCCTGGATGCGCGCGGCGACTTCATCGCGCTCGTGGGGCTGCAATTGGCGAAATTGCGAAGGTTCTGCACCCGCAACCTTGAGCCCTGGGAAGCGTTTGGCGACGTTTTGTTGCAGCGCCTGGAGCACCTCTGGCCGGCTGCCATAGAAATAGACGCTGTAGCCGGCTCGCTCCGCGCCTTCGCATAATCGGAGAGTCAGATTCGGGCCGTAGACACGATCCGGCAGTTTGACACCATGTAAGAATTGCAGCGCCCAACGTACAGGTTGTCCGTCGGGCGTGATCATGTCGAAATGATTCAGACGATAGCGGTGTTCGCTGTCGAAGACGCCGGTCATAACGCCATGGACAGCCAGCGCGGTCACAGCCATCGCTTGATGCGCTTGTGCGGCATTTAGAATTCTTGTCGTGGCGTCATCATAGTTTGTGGCATTCACAAGAATGCCCAGCACAGAGTATTTGTCATTGCTCATAAGTGCGAGCCGCGCTAGAACGCGCCTTTTCCTTTCAAAACCGCCATGGGTGTGCGGGCCAGGATCATCAAGTCGAACCACACTGAATAGTTGCGAATATAAAAGACATCGTAATCGGTGTGTTCATACATGGGCAGTTCGGCCCGTCCGTTGATTTGCCACCAGCCTGTCAGGCCTTGCGGTACTTCAAACCGCTTCCATTGGCGCGGAGAGTATTCGCCAACAACTTGTGGCAATTCTGGGCGCGGCCCCACGAGGCTCATATCGCCGAGCAGCACATTGACAAATTGCGGGATTTCGTCCAGGCTAGTGCGGCGCAATATGCGCCCAACTCGCGTGACCCGTGGATCATTCGCCTTTTTGTAGTTTTGACCATAGGTGATGCGATTTTCCGCGTCGTAAACCATTGAGCGGAATTTGTACATGGTAAACAGCCGCCCACGTTCGCCTGCCCGCTGCTGGCGGAAGAAGATCGGCCCTCGACTGTCGAGTTTGATAGCGATGGCGATGATGATAATCAGCGGCAGAAAAGCGGTGAGAAGTATCGATGCGCCTACGATGTCAAAGAGACGTTTGACGATGCGCTGCCAGATGGTCAGCATGTCATAACGCAGCCCCACCAGGGGGATACCTGCGAAATCCTCGATGGTCATGTGGAAATAGGCGAGATCGGAATAATCGGGCGCAATCCGAATATTCACCGGCAGACTGCTCAACATATCGTTGATCTGACGCAGATACTCATGCTCATTTGCATGATCGCAGATAATTACCTCGCGAATGCAGTGCTCGGTCACGATCTTCCTTAACGTATCGATGTCACCCAGAATGTCACCTGGATTGATTTCGGCTTCCGGCCTCTCATCGGTAATGTGGCGAACAAATCCGGCAAATTGCAGGCCAGCCGCCGCGTAATCCGTGATGATGCGGCTGAGCTGGAGTGCTTGATTATTTATGCCGATGATCAGAACTTTGCGTTTCGTCCAGGGGTTGGCTCCGACCACGGCGCTTGCATACGGCCAGACAAAGCGGTAGCTCAGCATCAGCAGCAGCGAAATCCCGATGAAGTAAGCACTTTCCAGGCGCGAAAAATCACGATGCACGATGTAGAGAATGCCCATGAATGTGAGCGCCGCAATCAAGTGTGCTTCGATCAGGCGGGGAAACGAACGAACATGGAGCTTACCGTAGGAAAGGCCGTACACCTGGAAGGCTGTGAAGACAATCTGCCAGATGATGACTGTGATGGGCAAGAGGTACAGCGGAACATCGAGAGCTTCGTTTGGTGCTGGCCTGCCTAAGGGGAAGGATACACGAATGTAGTTCGACAACTCCAACGTCAGGACGATGATGAGAGTGTCGAAAAGCCTATTGAGAAGACTATATCGCTCATTCACCGCTTGTATCATAGGATGCCATCCAGTGCCCCATGGGAATTTTGCTTGAGCATTATAACAAAAACTGCCCTCTCATAAAGCTTGTGTCCACAAGCGTAGTTTTCCCGGTGGATTTTGATTAGACGGCCAGCCATGGCAGTTGGTTTGGGGCTGGCGTATGGCAAGCGTGGGTTAGACAACGACCAGGGCCAAGCGAACGCCCCTATAATGAAATAAGTCAAAAAAGCCCTTGCCAAGATAACCAACATGCTCAACAAGCGTGCACTTGCTCAAAAACACGGGCGTCCAGAAGCCGCGATTCAGACACCACCAATTCGACGGATCTTGGTACGTCCCCATCCATCGAAGCATAAGGCCAAATCCGCGCGTCGGCCCCTTAGGCGAGCACAGATTCAGCCAGCCCGGATGATGACTGCCGCTGCACCTCAAGCGCACGCGCGTCCTTCTGCGCCAGCCAAGACACAGCGCCGCTGGTTGTGGTATGCCATCGTTGGCGTTCCCCTCGCAGGCATCGCAGGTGTGGTGCTGTTGGTCGTGTTGAGCGTCCTGCTTTTATGGGCTGGTGGGCGCGTCTTGCCAGGGGTTGCGGTTGCCGGTATTCCTGTCGGTGGTATGACAGCCGAGTCGGCGGCTGCGGTGCTCCTGGAAACCTGGAATGGGCGTGGCGTCATCTTGCGCGACGGCGCGGCAGTCTACCCGGTAGCAGCGGATGTGCTGGGCATCACGTTGGATGGCTATGGAAGCGCAGAGTCCGCGATGAACTATGGCCGTGCGGATGGCGGTCTGGCTGGTTTTATGCGGGCTGTTCTGTCACAAGCCGATCTTGCCCCGGTTGCCAGTTTTGATGCGTCTACCTTCGCTGCCGGTTTGGCGGAAGTCGCACCGCATATCGAAGTTCTGCCGCGCAACGCCGGGGTGCAGTTTGTGAATGGCGAGGTGCAACCGCGCGCTGCTGTGGATGGGCGATTGATCGATATCGCCGCGACGCTGAGACAGTTTGAGCAAGAGGACGCAGTTGACCTGGCCGATGGCGTCATCGACCTGGTGATGTATACCGTCGCGCCAGAAGTCACCGACGCAGCGCCGGTGGTCGCGGCAGCGCGCGCGCTGCTGGCGAATGCGCTGGAGATACGCGTATACAACCCCGTGACCAATCAAGACATCTATTGGACGGCCTTGCCGGAAGAATGGGGCACCTGGCTGACAGCAGCCCCTGCATCTGAGCAGCCAACGGGCTTCGGCCTTGCGGTAGATACCGGGGTAGTACGCGCCTATCTGGAGACGCAGGCGAGCAGTCTGCCCACGACGACCTATCTCGATTTTGACGAGGCAACACAAGCCGTTCAGAATGTTGTCGTCAGTGGTCGCACGGAGGTGGCGATTCGCGCCTTCAATCGAGATCGACAGCACCTGGTGCAGGCCGGCGAGACGATCACCAGTATTGCCTGGGACTACGGTGTGCCCTATCTCTATATTGAGCGTGCTAATTCAGGCTTAAGTGACGGGCTATCTGTGGGTCAGACGATCGCGATTCCATCTGCCGACATGTTCCTCGAATTCCCGGTCGTGCCAGATAAACGGATCGAGGTGAGCATCTCCGAGCAGCGGGTGCGGGTCTACGAGAATGGTGGGCTGAAGTGGGATTGGGTCGCAAGTACCGGGATTAACTCAAGCCCGACGTGGCCGGGTATTTATCAGATCATTTCTCATGAGCCGAATGCGTATGCAGCTAACTGGGATTTGTGGATGCCCGACTTTATGGGCGTGTACCGGCCAATCCCTGGGGCGGATTTCACGAATGGCTTTCATGGCTTCCCCACGCGCGGTGGCAGTCAACTGTTGTGGACGAACAGCCTGGGAACTCGCGTGACCTACGGCTGTATCCTGATCAGCGACGATCATATTCGTCAGCTATATGATTGGGCCGGGGAAGGCGTGGTCGTCGAGATCAAACCCTGACCTATCGCCCTTCAACGAGAATGTCATTGATCTTTAATGGATGAAGGACAAGTCTCACATATGATCAAAGGAGAGACGGAATAATCATGAGCGAGATTTTCCATTATGAATATCATCCAAAGATTCCGGCAGTTATTTCGTCTGAATCTGGCAAAAGTACACGCTGCCTGGGCAGAAACCCACCTTTTTCGCGATGAACCCGCCAGGGCTGTCAAGAACTGTGCGCGGGCGCTCGACCTAAATCCTCTGATGGTCGATGCCTATGTCCGGCGCGGGCGTGCCTATTATCGTCTCGGTGCTTATGCCGAGGCGTTGGCTGACTATGAAGCGGCCATAAAGCTCGCCCCAAAGGACGCATCGCTGTTCATCAACCGGGGGTTGGTGCATTATGCGCTTGGCAACAGCGCGGAGGCGGTGGGGGATTTTAACTGGGCTATTTATCTCGATCCGCAGCAACCACTTGCCTACAACCACCGTGGGTTGACGGATGAGTCCCTGGGCAACGATTTGGGCGCAATTGCGGACTATACGCAGGCGATTTCGCTCGATCCGTATCTGGCTGTTTCTTATGCCAATCGCGCACGGGTGCGCATGGCCCGTGGCGATCTCGTCGGCGCGCTCCGTGACCTGCGCCAGTATCTGGCGCTCGCGACCGGGCTTATCAGCGCTGAACGTGCAGCAGTCGAAAAGATGATGCTGGATTTGATGGGACAACTGGACGGGGAATCGGCTGCGAATTCGATGGCCTGATGATGGCCGAGCCTACAAGGAACGCTGACAGCGGAGACAACACAGTCTCCGCTGATAACTCACTCAGATGGCGACTTCGGCTTCAGGACCTTGTTGTAGGCGCGCATCGTTGATCAGTCGGCGGCGTGCCAGCAGCATAAAGCCCGCGACCAGGGCGATGCTGGCGGCGATCTGGACACGGGGCGGCAGTTTGCGGATGCGTGTAATCACCGTCATGCGCGGCGCGCCCATCAGATCCTGACGCAGCCGATGAGCGAAGCGTCGCGATGGCTTGACGCCCGTCAGGGCAGTGTGGAGCAGTTCAATCAGGCCGATGAAACCGCTGACTTCTTGCCGCGAAACTTTATAGCGCGCCAGCACGGTGTCGAGGTTGCCGTTATCCAGCATCACGTCAGTCACTGCGGCTAGCAAGTCACGCATATACGGTTGATTCTGTTGGCTATTCATCGTCACTTCTAGCTTTCCTGTGCCTCGTCCAGATGATGCCCACCTACGGCTGTGGGCGCATCCGTCTCCTGCAAGTCGTCTCGCAGCGCAAGCAGCGTGCGGTGATAAAGCGACTTGATCGCACCTTCCGTGCGTTCCATGATTTCGCCGATTTCGGCATTCGACAAACCATCAACAAACTTCAAGATGAGAAGCTGCTGACGATCTTCGGGTAGCTGGCGAATCGCTGCCAGCAGAGCTTCACGTTCCTGCTTGTCTTCGGCATACCGGTCAGGCGCTTCGCTGCGCAGGCTGCCGGCGACATACTCATCCAGCGGGATAATCTTCCGCCGTCCGCTATCACGATGCCAGTTCGCCACCAGATTGTGCGCGATGCGATACAGCCACGCCTGGAAAGGCACACCTCGTTCGGTATAAGTTTGAATGTGCGCCATTGCACGGAAAAACACCCGTGCAGTCAGATCTTCGGCGTCGTGATGATTTCCCGTCCGATAGAAGACGTAGTTATAAATCTTCTCCAGATACCGTTCGTACAACTCGCCAAAAGCGTCCTTGTCGTCGGCTTTTGCCAGTTCGACCAGTTCGACATCTGAGAGACGCTTAAGGTTTCGTGCGCGTTTGAGCAGGCGTTTGCGTATGTTCATAGCATCTGTAGTAACCCACACCTGGGTGTGCGGTTACGGAGTCTTCTCAACGCTGTTATTATTCAGTCGTGCCTCGCCAATCCTGGATGCTTTCCCTTATAATAGCCCCGTTTCCCGACACAATGCTGGACGAAACCATGACACAACCCTTGACCTTTCAACAGATCATCATGAAGCTGCATGAGTTCTGGGCGGAGAAAGGCTGCGTTCTCTGGCAGCCGCATAACGTGCAGGTCGGCGCAGGTACAAACAACCCATCGACGCTCTTGCGCGTACTGGGGCCGGAACCGTGGCGCGTCGCCTACGTCGAGCCGAGCGTGCGCCCAGACGACGGTCGTTACGGCGAGAACCCCAACCGAATGCAGTATTACTACCAGTACCAGGTGATCTTGAAGCCCGATCCAGGCAATCCGCAGGAACTGTACCTGCAATCATTGGAAGCGCTCGGCATCAACCCGCGTGAACATGACATTCGCTTTGTGGAAGACAACTGGGAAAGTCCGGCATTGGGAGCCTGGGGCCTGGGCTGGGAGGTCTGGCTTGATGGGCAGGAGATCACGCAGTTCACCTATTTTCAGCAGGCGGGTGGCATCGAGTTGAACCCGGTGTCGGTCGAGATCACCTACGGTCTGGAACGCATCGCTTTGCCACTTCAGGGCAAGAATGCCGTCTGGCGCATCGACTGGATGGACAACGGCTTGGAGTACGGCGACCTGCTGCTTCAGGCGGAGATCGAGCACTGTAAGTATTACTTCGAGCTCGCGGATATCGACGGCCTGCGCCAGACCTACGACGTCTACGAGCGCGAGAGCCAGCGCGCGCTGGAGGCGAATCTCCTCGCCCCGGCCTATGATTACATTCTCAAATGCAGCCATCTGTTCAACGTGCTGGATACACGCGGCGCGATTGGCGTGACAGAGCGCGCCAGCTACTTCCGCCGGATGCGCGATATGACCCGGCGCGTCGCCAAAGCCTATGCCGAGCAGCGGCAGTCGATGGAGTATCCGCTGGAGAAGCTCGCAACGGTCTGGGGCGTCGAGTATCAGCACCCGACGGACGGCGCAAAGCCAGCGGCGGATGTGCCAGCGGACTTCCTGTTCGAGATCGGCGTCGAGGAAATGCCCGCGCAGGATACTGCGGACGCTCTGGCCCAGTTGCAGACGCTGGCTCCGGCGTTGTTCGAAGACCTGCGCCTGGATTACACCGCTTTACAGGTATTGGCGACGCCGCGCCGGTTGGTGATGTCTGCGCAGCAGGTCGCGCCACGCCAACGGGATGTCGAACGGGTGGAACGTGGGCCATCAGCCCAAATCGCCTTTGATGCGGACGGCAAGCCGACCAAAGCCGCGCAGGGTTTTGCGCGTGGCAAAGGGGTGAGTGTCGAAGATTTGCGCGTTGAAGAGTTGGATGGCGGTCGCTACGTCGTTGCCACCGTGCGCGAGACCGGTCGTCCGGCGGCGGAGGTGCTGGCGGAAAAGCTGCCAGGTCTGATCGCGGCGATCAAGTTCGGCAAATCGATGCGCTGGAATGCCAGCGGTGTCGCTTTTTCGCGGCCCATCCGCTGGATGGCCGCCTTGCTTGGTGAGGCGGTAATCCCGTTCAGCTATGCGGACGTACACAGTGGCCGCGTCACCTGCGGCTTGCGACCGTTTGGCTCGACTGAGCATCGCATCGACGATGTGGAGAGCTACTTCGATACACTCCTGACGCAGGGAATCGTGCTGGATTCGGCGGCACGCCGCGCCAAGATCGTCGAACAGATTACGGCGTTGGCCGGTGAAGTCGGGGGGCAGGTGCTTGAGGATGATGCCTTGCTGGACGAAGTGACGAATCTCGTCGAAGCGCCTACAGCCCTGCGTGGTCGATTCGAGCCGGAATACCTGCGCTTGCCGCGCGAGGTGCTGGTGACGGTCATGCGTGACAAGCAGCGCTACTTCGCCCTTGAAGACGCCAGCGGCAAACTCATGCCCTATTTCATCGCTATTCGCAACGGCGATGCTCAGTACCTGGATAAGGTCACTGACGGCAACGAACAGGTCTTGCGCGCGCGCTTCAGCGATGCGAACTACTTCTTCGCTCAGGATACACAGAAGAAGCTCGCTGACTTTCTGCCACGCCTCAGCACGCTGACGTTTCAGGAAAAACTGGGGTCGATGCTCGATAAGAACAATCGAGTCGCCGCGCTGGTCAAACCTGTCGGCGAGCGGCTGGGCGTGAAAGAGGCCGACATCCAGACAGCGGTCGAGGCCGCCAAGATTCTCAAGGCCGATCTGGCGACGCAGATGGTGATCGAGATGACCTCATTGCAGGGCACGATGGGATGCGAATATGCGCTTCTCAGCGGGTATCCCAGGGAAGTGGCGAACGCGATTTACGCGCACTGGCTGCCGCGCGGCGCAGGCGATGCACTGCCCGATACGCAGTCGGGTACGCTGCTTGCGATCACGGATCGCCTCGATAGCCTCGTCGGCTTGTTTGCCGCTGGTCTCGCGCCGCGCTCGAATGCCGACCCGTATGGCCTGCGTCGTGCGGCTCTGGGCGTGATCCAGATTCTGGTTGCCAAGAAGATCGATGTCGATCTGTGGAATGCGGACGTTGGCGGCCTGCTTGGCATTGTGGCGCGTCAGCAGCCGCTGGATGTCTCGGATGACTCGCTGCGCGAGGTGGCGACGTTTATCGACGGGCGTTTGCGCGCGTGGGTCGAGGAGCAGGATTACCCTGCCGATGTGATCGCCGCGGCCCACGGCGGCGCGGCGGCGCTCAATCCTTATCGCCTGATCGTGAATCTTGGCGAGCTTGCCGCGTGGGTGAAGAAGGACAACTGGCAGCAGACGCTCGAAGGTTTCGCGCGCTGTGTTCGCATCACCCGCGGCGAAAGCGAACGGTTCTCTGTGGACGAGAAAGTGCTCAGTGAGCCGTCCGAGATTCGTCTGTATGACGCTTACCGCCACGCGATCTCGCAGCACACTGACTCCAGAAGTGTCAATTCATTCCTGGCCGCATTCGAGCCGATGCTGCCCGCCGTAACCGATTTCTTTGACACAGTGCTCGTCAACACGGACGATGCGACGGTGCGCCAGAACCGCCTGGGTTTGCTGCAAGCCATCAGCGCCATGCAAAACGGCAGCGCGGACTTGAGCCAGCTGGTTGGCTTCTAACGCACAGGATTGAATAGCGGATGTGTGTGAGGAGGGCGAGTCAAGATCTCGCCCTTTTATCTTCATTCGAGACAGATACGGCATGTTTTCAAGGACAATATGATGCATGTAACGGCCTTTCAGGAGTATCGAACTTGGGAAGCGCAACCAGAAGAAATCGAGAACCTGCTCCAGCGCGAAGATGTCGTCGTCTGGATCGACATGACCGGCCCTAACCCGGAGGACACGCGCGTGCTGCGCGAAGTTCTGCGGCTGCACCCGCTGGCAGTTGAGCAAGTGCTCGATCACAAGCAGCGCCCCAAGGTGGAAGAGTACGCCGATTATCTGTTTGCGATCATGAACTCGGTGCGCGTAGACAGCGATGATGTACATTTTCGTGAGCTGGACATCTTCGTCCAGCGCCAGGGCCTGGTCACAGTCCATCGTTTTCCCGAACCAGCGATTCAAACGACGAAGCAGTTGGTCACGGATGCCTGCGCGACCAAAGGGATGACGACCGGCTATCTGCTTTACACGTTGGTGCAGGTGATCGTCGATTCATACTTCCCGGTGCTGGATAAACTCGAAGCCGAACTTGACGATCTAGAAGACAAGATCATCCAGAAGCCGACCAACCAACAGCTTGCGCGCTTGTTTCAACTCAAGCGCACGGTTGCGGAAATCTGGCGCATCGCCGGTCAGCAGCGCGACATGTTTAGCTTGCTGATGCGCGATGAATCGCCCTACATCAACCAGACGCAGCTGCGCTACTATCTGCGCGATGTCTACGACCACCTGCTGCGCATCTACGACAGCGCCAATGCCGTGCGCGATAACGTGTCCAGTGCAGTCGACATGTTCTTCTCGGCACAATCTCAGCAGTTGAACGTCTATATCAATCGCCTCACGCTGATTACGATTGCGATAGGCGTCCTCGCTGTCATCACCGGCTTTTTTGGCATGAATTTTGAGGTGATGTGGCCGATCTCAATGGATAATCCCGTCGGTGTGTTCTTTGTGATCGTCATGATTCTTGTGGTGCTTGGCACGCTGTGGTTTGTTCTCCAGAGACAGAAACGGCCTTAGAGGAAAATTGCATGTCCATTGGGACATATGTATAATCATGAGTGAGGGAGAGACCTGCTCATGTCGGTTGTGGACGACATCAAATCCAGACTGGATATTGTCGAATATATCTCGCGAACCGTGTCGCTCAAGCGCGCGGGGCGGTCGTACAAGGCGTGCTGCCCGTTTCACAATGAGCGAACGCCGAGCTTCGTCGTCGATCCCATCCGGCAGACGTGGCGCTGCTATGGCGCTTGTTCGACCGGTGGCGATGTTTTCACGTTCGCCATGCGCCAGAATGGCTGGACGTTTGCCGAGGCGCTGCAAGAGCTGGGTAAACTCACCGGCGTCGAAGTGCGCCCACGTTCGCCCGAACAACAGGCACATGACGAAGTCCTGGATCGTCTGCGCGGCCTGATCAAGGCGGCGGCTGAGTTCTATCACGAGCGCTTGCTCGATGCCAATGACGACGAGGCTGTGCGCACACTGAACTACGTGCGCCAGAAGCGCGGCTTGAGCGACGAGACCATCCGCACGTTCATGATCGGCTACGCGCCGCCCGGCTGGCAAACGACGCTGGAAGCCTTTACCGCTCTCGGCTATGACGAAGAAGATCTGATCGCGACTGGCCTGGCAATTCGCAACGACGCGGGCAGGGTTTACGACCGCTTCCGTAATCGCCTCATGATCCCGATCCGCGACGAGCGCGGGCGGCCTGTCGGCTTTGGCGCGCGCGCCCTGGCCGCCGAAGACAATCCCAAGTATCTCAACTCGCCGCAGACAGCCTTATTTGACAAGAGCCATCTGCTTTTCGGGCTTGATCTCGCCGGTACGACCATCCGCCAGCAGGAGACTGTCGTCATCGTCGAAGGCTATCTCGACGCGATCCAGGCGCATCAAGCAGGCTACACGAACGTCGTTGCACAGATGGGCACGGCGCTGACCGAAACGCAACTGAAACTCGTCGCGCCGCGTTGGGCCAACAAGATCATACTGGCGCTCGATTCCGATGCCGCCGGCCAGAGCGCTACGCGGCGCAGCTTGGAAGTTGCGCGTGAGACGCTCCAGGCCGACTACGGCGGTCGCCTCAGCGTGGATATTCGCATCTTGACCGTGCCGGATGCCAAAGATCCGGACGATCTGATTCGCGAGCACCCGGAGCAGTGGGAAGGCCTGATTGCTCAGGCTGAACCCGTGGCCGACTACGTGATCGCGATGGAAATGGCCGATCTATCGCCCCAGGCTTCTTTGCAGGAGCGGGCTGCGTTGGCGCGGCGGGTGCTGCCGCTGCTGCTGGCCTCGGAGAGTAATCTTTATCGCCAGGACAATCTGCAGAAGCTGGCATTCAAGCTGCACATTCCGGAACGCGATCTGCTCGCCTGGGCGCAGGAACAGCAGACCATCGACGCGCTCAAAGCCCGACCGCGCAGCGACACAAGAGCCGACACGCCGCCGCCAGCGTTCGCTCCCGAAGATCCCGACTGGATGTTGGCAGGCGAGCCATACGCGGCTACAGGCAGCGCAGTATCGAATCCGCCTGCCGCGCACAGCCCGGAGAACGCGCTCGAACGCGATTGTCTGCGGCTGCTGCTGTATCAGCCAGACTTGATCTTTCACATCAATCGCAAGTTCCGTGAGCTGGCGAAGAATGATCCAGCTTTGCTGGCGGGGCCGCTGAACGACTTATGCCTGGATGATTTCAGCCGCACTGAATATCGCATTCTGGCCGGAGTCTTCAACGAGGCGTTAGATCAGGATGAAGTCGAAATCCTGGACTACATGCGTGGTCAGCTCGGTGGCGAGTTGTGGCGCGAATTAGAGAGAATCATCGCCGGCGAGTTGGAACTATTACGCCCACGGCTGCGCCATGGGTTATCGGTCGATTTAGAGACGGTGGTGAGCGCATCGTATCGCACCCACGGTGTGCCAGACCCGATTGTGCAGGCGACCGAAAAAGCGTTACGCTTACGCTGGCAGCGACTGCAACGCGAACGACAGGAAATGCAGTATCTGCAAATGGATGCGGCGGAAACCGAAAATGAGGTTGAAGAAAATTATGATTCGTATATCATGCTCTCCACCATGGCGCAGCGTTTGATCGATGCTGCGTTGCTCGAACAAAAACGTGTCAAGCGTTCATGAGTCTTTGCTCCCTCCATTTGTGTGCATCTGGCACTTGGCGCTCCCTTTTCATCTATTTCATTCGGTAGAGAAAGCATATGGCGCGCAAACGAACCAAACGAAACCCGGATGTTCGCGCTTCGGATGAATTTCCGAAGGTCAAGGCGGATGACTCCGATGAAATGAAATCCGATCTCGATCTCGACGAGATGGATGATGACATGGACGATTTTGACGATTCGCTGTCCATGGCCGATGATGATCCAGTGGATCTTCTTTTTGATGAAGACGATATGGACGACATCGACAGCGACTCTTTGATGGAAAGCACGCGCATCGATGCATTCACGATGGCGGACGATCCTGTCCGCATGTATCTAAAAGAGATTGGCCAGGTACCGCTGCTCGACTCGAACCGGGAAACCTGGCTGAGCACGCAAATCGCTGCGGAAAGACTGCTGCAAAGTTTGACCGATGCGCTGTGCAGCCAGCCGCGACCTGCCGATAATCCGTTGCCCAGCGTCAGCGAGATTGCCGGTGCGGCCTATTCGCATTTCAAACAACATTGGGAATCGGTGCTTGGCAGAGCGCAGGGCTTCAAGATTGCGCCTCCCGAACTCAAAGATGTGATCGCCGAGGTGCAGCATATCATTGACGAGTGGGATGTGAGCGCCAGTTCGCACGTGCGCGAGTATCTGCGCCAGCGCGACTGGGGGCGCGATGAGCATTGGAATGCGCTTGCCCTGGATCTTTTCGAGTCGATGCACGCGCTTTATCTCATTCCTTTGCAGGAACAGGTCCATATCCGGCGTCACTATGATGCCAAGGGCGCTCTGCCCTCAATCGAGCAGTTCGATGTCTGGCTTGCGGAAGACGAGTTTGGTGTCGAAGACCTGCCCGATAAATACGAAGCTATCGAGCGCAAGGCAGAGGCCGCCGTCGAATCCCTCACGCGTGCCAACCTGCGTCTGGTGGTCAGCGTCGCCAAGCGCTATATGGGGCGTGGTATCAACTTCCTCGATCTGATTCAGGAAGGCAATATCGGGCTTCTGCGCGCTGTCCAGAAATTCGATCACACCAAAGGCTATAAGTTCAGCACCTACGCAACCTGGTGGATACGCCAGGCCATCAGCCGCGCCATTGCCGATCAGGCACGCACAATTCGTATTCCTGTGCATATGGTTGAAACGATCAACCGGTTGATGCGCGTCCAGCGCCAATTGACACAGGAACTGGGTGCAGAGCCGAGCGCCGAGCAGATCGCGTTGGAAATGGATTTCCTGACCAAAGACGAGACAGAAGCGATCCGGCTGCTGCGTCGCGATGGCACACGAATGGATCCTGGGCTGGCGCGCAAGCTCCGACGCGCGGCGCAAAAAGTGCGCAAGATCATGCGCCTGTCTCAGGAACCGATGAGCCTGGAGATGCCCATCGGCCAGGAGGATAACAGCCTGCTCGGCGACTTCATCGAAGATGACAAGGTGATGGGGCCTGTCGATGCCGCCAGCCGCCAACTATTGAAAGAGCAAATTCGGTCGGCATTGGGCGTCCTGAGCGAGCGTGAGCGAGAAGTGCTGGAGATGCGTTTCGGACTCGCGGATGGTCAGGATCACACCCTCGAAGAAGTGGGCAAGCATTTCGGCGTGACTCGTGAGCGCATCCGGCAGATCGAAGCCAAGGCGCTGCGCAAGCTGCGCCACCCAACACGCAGCCGTCAACTGCGAGACTACTTGGAGATGTAAGGTGTTGAAGGGCGGTGGAGTTAATCGCCCTTCTTTTTGCGCTGGTACTTAGAGTATTGTTTGCTCCGATTCCGAAATGAACTACAATGGTGGCCTATCTGCTCGAATAACATGACCTGTTAGCAGAGCGTGTTTTATGCCAATCAAGAAAACGGTCACTATCGTTGAAGCCCCTTCAAATCTGGGTTTGATGCCCCCTGCGCCGGGGAAGTTTCCTGGCGTGAATCAGGCACCAACAGCGCTCAAAGCTGCGCAGTTAGCCAGCCGATTGCGCGCTCAAGATGGCGGTCGCGTCGAAGCCCCGCTCTACAATCCACAAACAGAACCCCTGATCGGTATCCGCAACGCGGCGGCTATCCGGGGCTATAGCACCCGGCTGGCGGAACATATCGGTCGCATCGTCAAAACAGACCAATTCGTGCTGGTTCTGGGCGGCGATTGCAGCATTCTTTTGGGATCGGCATTGGCGCTGCGCAAGCTTGGCCGCTATGGACTGGTCTTTATCGATGGTCATACAGATTATCATACGCCGGAGACATCGCGCAGCGGTGGGGCGGCGGGCATGGATCTGGCGCTCGCCACCGGTCATGGGCCGGAGCTGCTGACCAATATCGGCGGCCTGAAGCCGTATATACGCGAGACCGATACGATCTTGCTGGCTAATCGTGACATTGCCGATCCGCGCACCTATCCTGCGCGCGAGATATTCGGCTCGCAGGTGCAGATGATGCCGCTCGACAAGCTGCGCTCGCTGGGGATCGACAGCGTCATTCAGCAGATTCTGGAGAAGTTTGAAGACACCGCCGTGTCCGGTTTCTTTATTCACCTGGATGTCGATGCGATTGACAGCACACTTATGCCTGCCGTCGACTCGCCGCTGCCAGGTGGGTTGAGTTACGCCGAACTCAGCCGTATCTTGCGCGGCCTGTTGGGGTCTGATCTCGTTGTCGGTATGGAAGTCACCATCTACGATCCTGACCGTGACCCGGATGGCTCCGCAGCACGCGAGTTCGTGAACGCGCTTGTACAATGCTTCGCCGCAGTTTATGAGTGATCTCGTCTACTGCCCGATCTGTGGGCATACCCTGGTCTGGCGTGAGGAAGGCGGACGCTCGCGGCAGGCGTGCGATAACTGCGGCTACATTCATTACGTCAATCCGGTGCCGGCTGTTGGTATCCTCATCGAATACGAAGACGGCATCGTTTTGATCAAGCGGAACAACCCGCCTCACAAAGACGAATGGACATTGCCAAGCGGCTTCATCGAGGCCGACGAAAGCGCTGAAGACGCCGCAATCCGTGAAGCCAGGGAAGAAACCGGGCTTGAGGTCGAAATTCTTGATCTCGCGGGTATCAACTCGTTCCCCGAAGGCCCACCGACGAGCGGCATCATTATTTTCTATCGCACGCGACCTATCGGCGGCAATCTGCGTGCAGGCGATGACGCCAGTGAAGCGCGCGTATTTTCATACGCCGATATTCCGCTCTTGCCTTTCCGTACACATCGAGAAGCGATCGCGCAGTATTTGCGGGAGCGCAAGCGCGAAAGCGGTGTTTATGCCCAGGTCGCGTCCGAACACGCCGTTGAAGATGAAGATTTCTTGATACGTCCGGCGGAGAGTGTCGATATTCAGGAGATGATGGCGCTCTTGCAACTCATTCCGGCCAATCGTGATCTCACGCGTGAGCAGTGGCGCGACGTCGCACTGCGTTTTCGCGAAGCCAACGGTGTCGAAGTCTTCGTCGCGCAAACCCATCAGACTCCGCCGATCCTGATTGGTTTTATCGCGCTGTCTGTCGTGCGCGGGTTGACAGAGGGGCGCGGCTTCATCAACGATATGGCGGTGCTGCCGACGTATCAACGGCGCGGTGTGGGTGCGGCACTGCTGGAAGCGGCGCTCAAGCGAGCAGCGCGGTTGAATCTCAACCACGTTATGGTGAACACCGATCGTGCGAATGAACGGGCGCGGGCATTTTATGCGGCGCTTGGCTTCGCAGAATGCAGTGTGCTGCACCTCAAACTGCGCCAGGGGTAATCGACGGGCAGGCAGCACGCGAATCTCTGCGTCCGTTCTACGGATTATGTTTCATAATAGAACACAGAATCACCTGCCTTGAGGCGAGACCGGATCATGATTTCACAATCGACTGCTTTGGGCTGGGCGTCTGGATGCTATAAACGCGGCAATGGTGACGTGCCCGGCACATATACTGCCAATTACCGTTTAAGCCAATTGCACGAAAACGGCCTGATCGATGGCGATGCGCTACGCCAATTTCTGAGTGCCTCTGGTCTGGTCGATTGCGTCTGGCAAATGACCTGGGCAGACGACACGCTGATCGCGGATGAAAACCTGCCAGCACGGCTCTCGTCGGGGCAAGGGTATGTCGTATTCGTACACGGCTGGACTGGCAATCATACGATCTGGGAGAGTATCCCGTCGCTGGTGGCGGCCAATGATCGGCGGCTGGTCACGCTGTCACTGGATCACAACGGCTTTGGCGCGTCGTTATTGGCAGATGACACGCCATCGCTGGATAGCTGCAATCCGCCTGCGGCGATGCGCACGGTCGAACTCCTGGTGGATCTGCTGGGGCTGCGCCAGCAAGCCGAGCCAAAAGTGATCAACTTTGTCGGTCACAGTATGGGCGGTGCGATGCTCTTCTATCTTGATCCGAGTCGCTGGCACGAGGGGGAGTATACGCGTTTTGCGATTGCGCCTGCCCTGCTCCTCGAAGATGAGCAGAATCGCATCTTCTATACAGCGCTTGGCATCGGCATCGGTATTGTCAATTTTGTGCCGGTCTTCGAGATTGTTGAGCGTGCACTCCGGCCCAGCGTCGTCGATGCGCTCTGCCAGGGTTCCAGCAGCTACGTCAAGACGGCGCACACCGAACAATATCAGGAAACGCCGCGCGGCATTACTGCCGCGACGTTCCTGGCTATGGGTCTGCTCGACAATCGGGAAATCTCGCGCAGCTTCGATCTGTTTCGCGTGATTCTGGGACACCGAGATCGGCTCGTAGACCTGACTTCGATGCTCGATTTGCTCAGCACGCTTGAATTCCCGGCGCGCAACATCCGCGTCGTGGCTGGCACGCACTATTTATTCAGTGTCGGCATCGATTCTGTGTTCCAGCACGCTCAAAATCGGGAGCTTGTGGTCGAGGATATTCTCTCGCTGCACCAGCGGGCGTATGCCCTTCTGCGGCAGTCCAGACGAAGCCGTTAGTTCCTTGACTTCGCCATTTGAACATGTTAACCTAATTTTCGCCGTGATTGTTCTTTTTTGAACAAACTGAACGTTCTAGCTGGGTGAGTCATGACGACATTGAATGCATTCGCACCGGTCGCTGCTTTGCTGATAATCTCGGTGCTTGTCGCGCTTCTCATTTCTGCATTGTCGTATCTCATGGGGCCTTTCCGGCCTACCTCCCGCAAAGTTGCGCCGTATGAAAGCGGTATGAAACCGATTGGTCCGGCCAGGCGCCGCTACTCGGTGCGTTTCTATCTGATCGCAGTCCTCTTTATTCTCTTCGACATTGAAGTTGTCTTCTTCCTCCCGTGGGCAGTGGTCTTCCGCGACATGGGTTTTTATGCGTTGGTCGCGATGGGCATTTTCACCCTCGTGCTCACCATCGGGCTGTTTTATGAGTGGAAAGTGGGAGCGCTGGAATGGGAGTAGTAGGTTCCAAGCTCGGTAATCTGGGCGTAGTCACGACAACGCTGGAGACAGCGGTAAACTGGGGACGCACGGGCGCGATGTGGCCGCTCCTCTTCGGGCTGGCCTGCTGCGCGATTGAGATGATGAGCACCCAGGCGTCCGACTACGATCTGTCTCGATTTGGCATGGAATTGAACCGCGCCAGCCCGCGCCAGAGCGATCTCCTGATCGTCGCCGGGCGTCTGACGCGCAAGATGGCCCCGGTGGTGCGCCAGCTTTACGATCAGATGGCATCACCGAAGTACGTGATCTCGATGGGCGACTGCGCATCCTGTGGCGGCGTCTACAACAACTATGCGATTGTGCAGGGGGTCGATGAAATCATCCCGGTGGATGTCTACGTCGCCGGTTGCCCGCCACGCCCTGAGCAGCTCATCCATGGCATCCTCACCCTCCATGAGAAGGTCAAGGGTGAACGGTTTGCCGATTGGCTGACGGAAAAAGCCTAGTCAGCATACACGATGTTCCAGGCGGGGCGAACCAGCGGTTCGCCCTTGTCACGTGAAAGATTGGATGAAAGACGATGCAAATTCCCGCCGCGCTCAACCCGGCAGACGCCCTCAAAGGCAAAATGGCGGATGCCGTGCTCGACGTGAAAACCTTCCGCGACGAAACGACCATCGTGGTCGAGCCATCACGCGTGCCGGAGGTCTTACACTTTTTGCGCGATAGCCGTGGCCTGGTCTATAACTATCTTTCGGACATCAGTCCGGTAGATTATTATCCCGAAACACGCTATGACGGGCGGCGCTTCGCTGTGAGTTATCATCTCTATTCGCTGCTTTACAACCGTCGGCTGCGCGTCAAGACCTATCTCTTCGAAGATGATCCGACCGTGCCGACGGCGACCGAAGTTTACCCGGCGGCGAACTGGCTGGAACGTGAAGCGCACGACATGATGGGCATCGATTTCAGTGGACACCCGGATTTGCGTCGTTTGCTGATGCCGGACGATTGGAAAGGCCATCCGCATCGCCGTGATTATCCGCTGGGATATGAGACAGTCATGTTCTCGTTCAACGCTGAAAACATCGCCAAGCACAAGCCCTTTGCCAAAGAATAGGCTGTGGAGATTGAGCGTATGACAATGATGACGCATCCAGGTGCAGAAGCGACATCCTCCTGGGAAGGCAATATCGAAGAACTCCGCAACCTGGTTTCTGATCGTGCGTTGAGCGGCGAAACGTTGCTCTTGAACATGGGGCCGCACCATCCGAGCACGCACGGCGTGCTGCGTGTGCTCCTGGAACTTGACGGCGAAGAGATCGTGACCTGCCTGCCCGATGTCGGCTATTTGCATACCGGCATCGAGAAGAATATCGAGTCGAAGACCTACGAAAAAGGCGTCACGCTCACCGATCGCATGGACTACCTCGCGCCGATGTCGAATAACGCCGTCTTCTCAATGGCAGTCGAGAAGTTGGCCGGGCTGGATGTACCGGAGCGTGCGCAGGTCATCCGCGTGATCTGCCTGGAATTGACACGCCTGAACAGCCATCTCGTCTGGTTGGGCACGCACGCGCTCGATCTGGGCGCGATGAGCGTCTTCCTCTATGCCTTCCGCGAGCGCGAGGTCATTCTCGACATGTTCGAGATGCTCAGCGGCCAGCGCATGATGACAAGCTACATCCGCCCCGGTGGCGTCTGGCGCGATCTAACGCCTGAATTCTTGCCCGCGCTGGAAGATTTCCTCGGCTACTTCCCGGCGCGCGTCAGTGATTACGAAAGCCTGCTGACCAACAACCCGATCTTCAAAGATCGCACGCAGGGCATCGGCATCGTCGAGCCGGAAGACGCGCTCGCCTGGGGGATGAGTGGCCCGTGTCTGCGCGGCAGCGGTGTCAATTGGGACATTCGCAAAGCTATGCCGTACTCCGGTTATGAGCAGTACGATTTTGATGTGCCGCTCGGCGAGCACGGCGACGTTTATGATCGCTACCTGGTGCGCATTGAAGAAATGCGCCAGAGTGTGCGTATTCTTAAGCAGGCTATTAAACGACTAGAGAGCGCCGGCGGTGGGTTCCGCTCGGACAACCGCAAGTTTGTGCCGCCGCCGCGTGCGGAATTGGGGCGCAGCATGGAAGCGGTCATCCACCATTTCAAGTTATGGACGGAAGGCTACACGCTGCCGGACGAAGAGGTCTACGTTGGTATCGAAAGCCCGCGCGGTGAAATTGGCTGCTATCTGCACGGCACGGGGGGCAACAAGCCGCGCCGTGTGCGTTTCAAGACGCCGTCATTCATGCACATCAGTTCGCTCGGCATGGTCTCTCAGGGGCACATGATCGCCGATCTGGTCGCGATCATTGGCAGCATCGACATCGTGCTCGGCGACAGCGATCGCTAATTTTGTGCTTCAGGGAAAAGGTGCGGTGGGTGCGATCACGTTCCGCACACTTCTGCAGAGAAGGTTGAAGAAATGCTGGCAGAGAAATACGCTGATCGTATCGAGGCTGCGTTTGCCAAGTATCCTACCAAGCGCTCGGCGGTGATGCCGCTCCTGTATATTGCGCAGGAGGAGTATGGCTGGCTGTCACCGGAGGCGATTGAAGAAGTCGCCGGGCTGTGCGAGATGGACCCGACTCAGGTCAGATCCATTGCCGGTTTTTACACCATGTACCGCGAGCGCCCCAAAGGCAAGTACTGGTTGCATGTCTGCACCGATCTTGCCTGTGCGCTCAGAGGCGCGGATGCGTTTTACGCGCAGCTTCTGGATGAACTGGGCCTGGATCATCACAATGACACGACCGAAGACGGCGTGTTCACGGTCGAGCACGTGATGTGCCTGGGCGCTTGTGATCGCGCGCCGATGCTTCAATGCAATTTCCATTTTGATGCCAAATATGATCGCCTTGATATTGAGAAGGCCAGGAAACTGATCGAAGAATGGCGCAGCGAGGCCAAAGAGGCCAAGAAGAAGTAGAACCCGCGTTCACGATCAGACATGGATGAAAGTGCATAGCGATGGCGACACACATTCTGCTCCGAGAGCTTGATACCCCAGATATTCACAAGATGGATGTCTACCTGAAGCACGGCGG
>JAHDWN010000012.1:81423-153485 GCA_023382675.1 Anaerolineae bacterium | reverse complement strand
GCCCCTGATCCCCTGGCTGTACCGCGTCACCGTCAATCTCAGTTATACCTGGATTACCCGACGGCAGCGTCGCCGCATATCGCTTGAAGCCCTGGTCGATCAATTGATGTCGCCATCCTGGCAGTCGCCCGACCAGGTTACAGAGCATTTAGAGATTCAACGCCTGGTACGCCAGACTGTTCATGAACTACCATTGAACCAAAGGGTAGTAGTTGTACTACATTATTTAAATGGACTCAGCGTAGAAGACATCGCATCCATTGTCCAATGCCCAACCGGTACAGTGAAGAGTCGCCTCTATTACGCGCGAGAAACGCTGCGCCGGCGTCTGGGTGAATTCGATATCATGACTGAGATTGCTCACGGCTATGCATGACGGATTTGACCAGGAAATCGATCTTCTACTTGGCGCAGAACTGCGGAACGAGCCAGGATTTAGCTCTACATCGAGGAAGGCCACCCGCGAACGGTTGCTGGTGGCCGCATCGAAGCAGACGATGCTTCCCCCTGCGCCAAAGCAAACTCGCCAGATCAGACTGTTTAGCTCCATGTTTGGCCTGGTGAAGAGCTGGATCCACGCACTGGTCTACGAAGAAACGTGTTACGATCGAGCTCGTTCCCTGCCAGAACGCACGACAGCCAGCCAATATGTCTGGATGCATTCTTTCGACCGATACATGTTCATGTGCCCGGCATTTTAACGCTTTTTCGCTGAATCCTTAAGATTAGCCCGATCAGCCTAGTGATTTTAACCCTACATTTGCGCCTATAATCAGAGTATGACCGTACACAGGTAGCAGAGTGGGTTTGGCACTATGACTGTATTGCCCCGTATCCTCACCATCGATCCCACAGGAGTCAGCTCGCGCCTGGTGCGTGCCGCCATTGATCTCACAGATCAGGTTGTCGCCCAGACGGACATTCCTCATAGTGCGGCAGCCCTGGCCGAGTTGAGTGTCAATCCGTACCATCTCGTGGTCTGTGCTGCTCGGCTCTACGAAGACGATATGGATGGCTACGCACTCGCCCAACAGATTCTTCCGCACCTGCCGGAAACGGCGGTGGTGCTGATTGGCGAAAGCAGCGACCCGGACGTTCAGTTCGACGGCAATGCTCTCTTGATCAAGCGTCCGCTGGACCCGCAGCAATTCTTCAAAGTGTTTCAATGCGCGCTAGAAGGCAAGGACATACGTACCGCCTTGAGAAGCGCCGGCGAACCGGCCCAGCAGAACCAGGATCTTGGCCCGATTCCAACGCTCGATCTGGCTGCGGTGAATAAGATCATCGACGATTTGCTGCGCGACGTTGCGCCCCTGAGCCTCGTCCTCGCAACGCGCAATGGCGAGGTGCTCCTGGAGCGCGGAACCGACTCGCGTCTGGATCGCGAACAGCTTGCGCAGGCAGTATTGCCAGCGGTGCAGGCGACGATCCAGGTTGGGCACCTGGCGCGTGGCAAACCGAGCGCACTCAGCTTCTATGACGGGGATCAATACGACATATTTGTGCTCTCTATCGGATACCATCACGTTTTATGTCTGGTATTCGATGGCAAAGGCGGTTCCAAGCTGTTTGGCGCTGTCCGCAATTATGCACAACGAGCCGCGCTGGATGTTATCGCGCTGATGGGTGAAGGGGCTTTTAGTCTCAACCACGCGAATCCGGGTGGGCATAAAGGTCGCAGGAAAGCAGCACGCCAGGCGCAAGTCATGGATATGGCTCAAGAGAGCGCGGCGGCGGTCATGCCTACCCCAGAGATCGGTGTGTCGTCAGTGGCGGATGTGCCGACAGCGCCACGGCTGCAATTAGAGCCGGTCGACAATTTTGATCCTACGCTTCTTGACCAGTTGGACGACCTGAATTCGGCAGATGCAGACGCCTTATTCGATCTCGACACGCTGGGTGAGATCGCTAAGGGGCGCGACCGTAATGGGGGCGCGCTCACTTATGAAGAAGCACAGAGATTGGGCATTGTGCAGTAGACAGGCGCTGCCTTGGGATAGTCATGGGATTACCAAACGACCGGGCATGTCAGCGTCTGGTCGTTTTTGTCTAGATTTATAGGGCAGGATGTGTGGTGAAAACAGTGACAACGAAATCGGCTGGCGACGACGAAGATAAACTCGTAGGTAGACAAGTTGGTGCATACCAGATCAATCGACTGCTGGCAACAGGCGGGATGGCTCGCATTTACGAGGGCGTCGATACCAGCCTTGGGCGACCAGTGGCCGTCAAGGTGCTCAAGACCGAAGACATCAGTTCTGATCCCACACTCGCAAAACGATTCCAGCGCGAGGCAAAAGCCATCGCCAGGCTCGAACACGATCATATTATCCCTATCTACCATTACGGGGAAGATGGTGGTCTGCGCTACCTGGTGATGAAATTGATCGACGGCAAGGATCTGGCGCAAGAAATCTTGCGTCTGCGCCGCAAAGGACAAAAAATGGATGTCGGATATGCACTCGACATCCTGAGGCAGATCGCCAGTGCCATCGATTTCGCCCATGAGAACGGCGTTGTTCACCGCGACATCAAACCGTCCAACATTCTGATCGATAGGCATGGACGCGCCGTGCTGACGGATTTTGGCCTGGTCTTGCAGAACAAGTTCGATTCAACGCAAACCCAGGGGACAGCATTCGGCACACCGCGATACATCGCTCCAGAACAGGCGCTGGCATCACAGAATGCGGTGCCCCAGAGCGACATCTATGCTCTGGCGGTGATCCTATATGAAATCCTGACGGGAGAAGCACCGTTCACGGGCGACACGGCGATGGAAATTGCGTTGGGGCACATCGGCGATCCGCCACGACCGCCGCGCTCGCTGAATTCCAAAATCCCGGCGGCAGCCGAGAAGGAATTGCTCAAGGCGCTGGAAAAAGAACCGGCACGGAGACATCCCACCGCACGGGCGTTTATCGAGGCGGTGCGCGTGGCCTATCAGCGCGAAGCACCGGACGCAGTCAAAACACTGAATACACCGGTGTCTCCATCAAACCCGACACCTGTCTTTGCAGAACCGCCTAAAATCGTCGCCGATCCGAACCTCGAATCCTGGGACATGGATGGTTCGACCAACAAATTAGAGCCGGCGACACCGCAGGAGAAAAAACGGCGCAAGCCAGCCCCGTTACTGATCGCGGTGGCAGGGGGAGTGGCCTTGCTGGTCATATGGACGATTGTTTACTGGCTCAGCAACCCTGCGCCAAATCGCATCACCATGTGGTACGACGATCAAAGCCTGATTATCTACAACGGATATGATAGAGACTTTAATACGTTCAAATGGCAGTTTATCCGAGGAGTCGATGGTCAAGGTAATGATGACTATTCGGGTGATCGGGTTGATGAGGATATGATCCCGGCAGGAGAATGCTACATCCTGCGCAATTTCGGTTTCGACCTGTCACTGCCAGGGCAATGCAAGGGTCTGCACAATTACGAAGAACTTCAGAATCCACAGCGGTTCTTCTGGCGCACTGAACCTGTCGACGTGAGTTCGTTCGAAGTCTATTACGACCGGCAGTTAATCGCTCAGTGCCCGACGGTGCGCGCTGGAGAACAACAAACGTGCAGTTTCGCCGAGCCAGTACCGGAATCATGAGCAGAATAGCTTAAAATAACGTAAGTGCTTCCGAAAGATGGGCAATAAACCAGGTGTTGGCAGCGTCTAATACTATGTGAGTTTGTTTGTCTGAGAGGTGCAAAATGTCGACTCGCAAAACCAATGGCGCTGTTGCCGTCTCAACGCCTAAGCTGATAGCGCCCAATATTGGCATCAGCGATGCTGCGCGCCGGGCAACGGCAAAGCTGTTAAACGTTCATCTGGCGAACGTATTCGTGCTCTATACCAAGACACGCAATTATCACTGGAACATCGTCGGGATGCAGTTCCAGCCACTTCACGGCTTTTTTGAGGAGCAGTACGACGCTCTTGCCGAAGCTATGGACGCAATTGCCGAGCGAGTGCGCCAGATCGGCAGCGTCGCCGCAGGCACGCTGGAAGAATTCAGCAAGCTGACGACGCTCAAGGAAGAACCCGGCCACGTCCCCACGGCGCACGAAATGGTTGCTAATCTGCTGGCCGACCACGAGCAAATCATCCGTGACTTGCGCAAAGACGTGGACGCGACGGCTGACGAATACAAAGACACCGGCACAAGCGATTTCCTGACTGGCCTGATGGAGCAGCACGAGAAAATGGCCTGGATGCTGCGCGCCTTTCTCGAAGGATAATCCCCGACCTGCTCGCTAACTCGCTTGCAGCGAACGGATTCGCCTGGGTACGGTGCATGAAGCATCCGTGCCCAGCACCCATTACTAACGCACAGGGCAGCACGCGCTGAATCCTCACCCGCTGCGACAATCTCATCTCCTCATTCCACGGTCATCGTGAATTCAAAAGCCAGCTAAGACCAATGCCTTCGCCCGGCCATAGGCGAATTCTGGGCAATCCATTAGGATCGTCAATATCCCGTTCGTGGTAGCCAAGGTTGCGTCTTTCATGTCTTCGCGTCAGGAGTTCTGGCTTGGGTTTCGCTCGGTGCTCCCCATCGTCATCGGCGTCGTTCCCTTCGGCCTCGTCACAGGCGTTTCGGCAATTAATGCCGGCATGTCAACCGGCGAAGCCCTCAACATGTCCTGGATCGTCTTTGCTGGCGCATCTCAGATCGCCGCGAACGCGTTATGGGCACAAGGTGCTCCAGCCTTCCTGGTCGTGATCACAGCCGTCGTCATCAACGCTCGTTTCATGATGTACAGCGCAGCAATTTCGCCCTATCTCAAGCACGTCTCCTGGCTGCGCAAAATGCTGCTCGCCTACATCCTCACGGATCAGGCATTCGGCATCACCATCGCACATTTCAACCAATATCCGGAACGACAGCACAAACCGTGGTACTATTTCGGCGCTGCCCTGCCCTTCTGGATCGTCTGGCAAATCAGCGGCGTCATCGGCATCTTCTTGGGCCAGACCTTGCCCGCCGAATGGCAGCTTGATTTCGCCGTGCCGCTTTCCTTCATTGCCATCCTCATCCCTGCTATCAAAGATCGCCCGTCGGTCATCGCCGCGATCATAGGCGGCCTGACGGCGACCCTACTCGCCCCCACTCGCGTTAGCGTCCTTGTTGGCGCATTCCTCGGCATCGCTGCTGGTTATATGGCTGAAAGCAAAACAAAATCATGATCTGGGTGATCATCATCTCGATTGGCATTCTCACCTTCATGGCGCGTGTGTCGTTTATCGCCCTGGAAGGCCGCTATCAACTGCCGGGCAGTGTACGGCACGCGCTGAAATATGTGCCGATGGCGGCGATGTCGGCCATCGCCCTCCCACCCTTGCTCTACCAGTCCGGAGAATTCGTCTCGCCGATTAACCCACGCTTTGTCGCGGCGGTTCTGGCATCATGGGTCGCCTGGCGCACACACAATGCCATGCTCACCTTGATCAGCGGCATGGTGGCGCTCTGGCTGTTGCAAAACCTGGTCTTTTGAGGAGCACGGTTGAACCATGAGTCTGCGCCGCTTTGTCCGTCTCGTCATCAGTCTTGCTCTCTGGTCTGTGCGCCTGCTCTTCATGATCGTTGTCCTGCGTTATTCAACGCCGCCCGCAGGCGATTTGTCCACTGCGATTGCAGGTCTGGCGCACGATGCCTTGTTTGACTATGTCGGCTGGATGGCCGATGCGCTGGGGGCCAAAGCTGGACAAACGCTTTTGGGTGTCCATCCCTTCATGGATGAAGATGCGCGCGTGACCTTCGTTCGCAGCTACATGGATGATCTGGCGGCAGTCCGCACACTCGAAGCGCAGATTGATTTCATCTACGCTGATCATCGTATCGTCGAACCGGGCAAAGCCACCGAGGATCTACGTGCTGAACGCGATGCCATGCGCGCCGATCTCCGGTCGCGCCAGTCGTTGGTCGAGAGCATTCTCGAAGGCCAGATCGCTGCCGTGTTGGTCGATCAGGGCTTCGGCAGCATGGGGCAGCTTATGCCGCCCATCGCCATGCGCTTTACCCAACCGCCCAACTTCCTGATCATCTCGCCGCGCGACGAGATCCGCTTCGAAACCGGCGTTGCTCTTGATCCGTTACCCGTAGACGAGCAGACGGCGCTCGAAACCGCGGTCGAAGCTGATCAAGATGTCTCTGCCCTGATCGTGCCGATTGGGGGCGTCGCGCTATTTCCTGCGATGGTGCTGGAACGTACGTCGATTCCCTCTTCGCTCGACACCTTCGCCCACGAGTGGTCACATCACTACTTGCTGACTTTCCCGCTCGGCCTGAATTACGATTTCGACAGCGAGGCGCGTATCATCAACGAGACCACTGCAACTCTCTTTGGGCGCGAAGTCAGCCGCCTGGTGCTCGAACGCTTCTATCCCGATCTGCTGGCGGCTGCTCCCGCGGCGCCGCCGCTTCAATTTGCGTCCGCATCGCATATGCCGGCCTTCATGGCGCTGTCGCTGCCTGGTCTCGGAAGCAGCGCTCAACCGCCAGCGTTCGATTTCGGCGCAGAGATGAACGAAACCCGGATTGAGGTCGATAGATTGCTGGCGGCGGGTGACATCGACGCAACGGAGGCCTACATGGAGGAGCGGCGGGAAGTATTTGTCGATAATGGCTATCTGATCCGGCGGCTGAATCAGGCTTACTTCGCCTTCTACGGTGGCTATCAAACCGGCGCGCCAGGCGCTGGCGGCGCAGACCCTATCGGTGCGGCAGCCCAACGCCTGCGCGATCTCAGCCCGTCATTACATGCCTGGATCGTCACCATGCGCAGCATCACCACCCGCGATCAATTGCTGGCGGCGGCAGATTTTCCAGCCGACACGCCACCATGACGCGGAGAGCGCGGCGTGTGGTCGCGCTCTCCACAACAGTAGATCAGCGCTCCCGGTTTTACATCACCGGCGTGATCTTCATCTTGCCGCCCATGGTTTCGTTAGCAGCGGTGATCCGCTCCGCCGAGCCTGTGACGACGACCCGCCCCGCCTGGCCGACCTTTTCCATCACGTCCGCCAGGGCATGGAAGTCGGCGACCGTCGTCCCAAGTACCTCGTCACGGATCTTCTGACGCATGACATCCGTATAGCCAATCAGGTAGCGTGTCGTGGCGCTGAAACCTTTCGCATCCGGCAGTTGATAAGCATCCAACTGGCTGATCGCGCCGATGATCGCCTTCTCCAGATCGCTGTCGCTCAGGCTCAAGCCGCGCAGGTAATCGGCTGTGCCGTCATACACGGCCAGCGTGTCGATCAGGTTCGGGTCTTGCCACGAAAGGAAAGTCGTCACACCAGACACATGATTGAACAGGCAGGTGCCGCCATATGCGCCGCCCTGAACGCGCACCTTGTTCCACAAGTAATCGAGGTTCAGATGCTTGAGAATCACCACGTGTGAGCCGTGAACCTGGTAGCCCAGATCGTAGAGGTTTGCGCCTTTGCCGACGAAATTGACCTGCGTTGGCACTGTCACGCCTTCATAGGGCGGCAGGTCTGCGTGTGCCCAGGTCTGCCGGTTGAGCGGCTGCGCTGGGAGCGATGCCAGGAAGGTGTCGAGTTTGGGCCGGAATGCTGCCCACAGGTCAGCATCGGCAGTCACATTGACGACTAACCCATTGCGGTTGATCAGCAATCGGCGCAGGGTCTCCAGCTTCTCCAACACCGATGCCCAATCATTCTGAATCTGGCTCGCCAGTTCGCGCACGAAAAACAAGTGGCTGATGCCAGAAAGCTGCTCCGAGAACCAACCGGCGTCATCATAGTGCGCCCGCAGGCGGTTATTGGCGATGATGTGGCCGCTCATGCCCAGACCAGCTTCCTGGCGGGCTTTCGCTTCCAAAACCATTTGCAGAAAACGCTCCCGGTTGTCGAGCTTGACCGTGAGCAAGATGTCGCTCAGGATGTCGAGCATGTCCTGGGTCTGCCCGCCCATGGCTTTGGCGCGCAGGAACAAGGCGACGCTCGCATCCCGCTCCATCGTCTGCGAAGCCAGGAAATCTGGCCGGATGCCGCCGGTTTTCGCGCCGATGCGCTGCAGCAGGCGAACGTAATCCTCGCGCTCCGTGCCGATCTCGACCAATGCGCGCCCAAACAAGCCAACGTATGGCAGCAGATCCGACGACAGCGCATACAGGTCAAAGCCAAAGTCCGCATAGACGATGCCGCTCGTCGCCAGGTCGTGATAGACGAGAGTGCCATTGTCAGTCAGGATGACTTCTGTCGGCACGATCTTGATCTCGCGTTCGAGATCGTTCAGCGTCAGACGCGGGATCTTCGCCAGGTCTTCCGGCGCATCCGGCAGCGTCTGCCGCAGTTCGAGCGCTTCCATGTCAGCGATGACCTGTTCGATTGCATCGGCGGTCATCCCTGCGCGCTCGTGTTCCAGGCGGGCTGCTTCGGCAGCATCACGCTCGACCTTCACCTGCGGATCAGGCTGCATGAAGACCGTCACCCGATGCGGATTATCCAGGAAATACTCACCGATCATGGTCTCGAAGTAACCCGACTGCTCGGCGTAACGCGTCTTGATCCGTTGGAGCGTCTCGTCGAATGCGAGGTGCTCGACCGGATTGCCGCCGTGCATCCACGGCTGCAACACGCCGATGAAGGCCGCCAATCCGCGCGGAAAGCCGCCAGTGTTCTTCTCACGCAGTTGGAACTCAATCGTATTGAGCGACGCTTCGACCATCTCCCGTTCGATGCCATCCTCAGCCAGCTTGCCGAGCGTATTCAGCACCAGCGTCTCCACCTTTTGACCATCGGCAGGCTTGATACCGCGTAGACCGACCGTGAAACTGGCCTGGCGCTTGATCGCATCCAATCCACCTGCAGCCTCTTCTCCAATACCAGAGTCAGTCAGCGCTTTACGCAGCGGTGATGCCGCCGTTTTGACCAGGATGTGTCCGAGGATCTCCAGTTCCAGGATTCTTTCGGCGTCCGTCACCTCCGGCAGCAACCAGCTTACCGCCGCCAACGCCTTGTTGCTCTCGTCGCCAGATTCGCCCGCATCGTAGCGCTTTGTCACCGTGCGCGGCGCGTCGAAGCGCGCTTGCAGGGGCACGGTCGCATCGACCGGCCTAGCGTCGAATTCGGCGATGAACGCATCGATCATGCGCAGGCGCTCGTCCGGGTCGTCATCACCATAGATGAAGATGAAAGCGTTCGACGGGTGATAGTACGTCTCGTGGAATGCCTTAAACTGTTCATAGGTCAAATCTGGGATGTGCGCAGGGTTGCCACCTGAGTCGTGGACATAGGGCGTATCCGGCAGCAGCGCCTCCTGGATTGAGACTTCCAGGGCATAGTCCGGCGTCGAGTGATAGCCTTTCATCTCGTTGAAGACGACACCCTTGTACGTCAGCGACGCATCGTTGCCCTCGGTTTCGTAGTGCCAGCCTTCCTGCTGCAAAATCATCGGCGAAATCCGTGGATAAAAGACTGCGTCCAGATACACGTCGATCAGGTTGTAGAAATCCTGGACATTGGTGCTGGCAACGGGATAGATCGTCATGTCCGGGAAGGTCATCGCGTTCAGGAATGTATTCAACGACGCTTTAAGGAGTTCAACGAACGGTTCCTTCACCGGATACTTGCGCGAACCGTTGAGCACGGAGTGTTCCAGGATGTGCGACAGACCGGTGCTATCGGCAGGCGGCGTCTTGAAACCGATGCCAAAGCACTTGTTATCGTCGTCGTTTTCGAGCGAGAGAAGCTGCGCCCCCGTGCGCACGTGCCGAAACAGGCGTGCCTTCGAAGCCAATTCCGGGATGTCGGTCTCCTGTATCAGTTCGAAACCGTGGATAAGTGTCATGATTTGCCTTTTCGCTATCTAGATGAGCACGCACACACTATCTGGATTTGATGGGTTGTGCGCGAAGTATCCGAAGACAATACACGCACGAGCAAATTGCGTTCACTGCGAAGGACAAAAATTCGCCGGATGTTTAGGGGTGGTTGAGTTCAAAACTCATTACCCATCACTCATCACTTTTTTGACTGTATTTAGATGCCATACAACGCGCGGTAGATCGCGTGGTAGCCATAGATACGGGTGACATAGGTGCGCGTGCTGTCGATGGCAATCGCGCTGATAAAGAGATCAGGATCGCCCCCGGACAACGCCACCCACTGGACCGCTCGACCTGGGCCAGCATTGTAGGCGCTCACAGCCGCCGGCACATTGTTATCGAACCGCGCCAACTGCTCCTGCAAGTAATATGCGCCAAACGCTATGCTGGCATAGGGGCGGAACAGGACACTGTGCTCATAATCCGGCCAGTTCAACTGCTGGGCGATGTATTCGCCGGTACTTGGGATCACCTGCGTCAGGCCTTTTTCTCCAGCGGCTGCCGTGGCATTGGTGTCGAACAAGCTCTCATGGCGAATGAGCGCGAACAGCAGTAGGGGGTCGATGCCATACTTCGCCGCCTCTGTCTGAACCACGTCCAGGTAATAGACGGGATAGCGCATCCGCGCGATGTACGGCGGTGCTTCTATGGTGCTGATTTTCGCGGCGCCGATGACGTTCGCCGCTGCCTGGATCGACGCCTGGTATGCGCCGATCTGACGCCAGTAGATGGCGAGTTGATAGGACGCCAGTGCGTCCGTTTCAGTGGTATTGAGCAAGTCGTCGAATTCGGCGCGCGCTTCGTCGTAAGCAGCGACACCCCATAACTCCGTGCCGCGGATCAAGCGTGGGTCAGATTGCAGCGTCGGCGCAAGCTGCCAGAGCGTCCCTTCCTGCGCGATGGCGAAGGTCTGGCGCAGCCACGTCTCCGCCTGCGCAACTTCAGCAGCATCGTCAAACTGAAACCGATATTCCGCGGGCGGGGCAAAGGGCGCTTGCCCTTCCGTGATGTCCCGCGCACGTGCGCTGAAGTAGCTATCGGGCGCGGCCTGGGCTGCTTGCTGCAGCGCCTGATTGGCGATGCCGGTATCGCCGCGCTGGAGTGCCAACCGCCCCACGTTCAAATAGGCCTCCGCCTGAATACCTCCGGTCGCCGTCGCCGCCAAAGCAGCGTAGAAACGCTCCGCAGCGCCGAGATTGCCGGTTTGCAGTGAGGCGTTGGCGGCCAGCAGCAAACCATCGCGCGCCTGTTCCGTATCCGGGTGTTCCTGCGCCAGTCTTTCAAAAAGCGCCGCTGCCAGATCCGGCTGGTCATTCGTACCATACAGATAACCGGCGCGCCAGAGCGCCTCGGCAGCCTGCGGCAGATAGGCATAGGTGTCCGCGATGCGCATGTACTGATCGATGGCTGCCGGAATCTCGCCGCTGAGGAAGTACGTTCGCCCTTGCTCCAACAGTGCATCGCCAAAGACGTTGCTGGTGGGGTACTGGTCGACTACGGACTGGAAGGCGGTGATTGCGGCTGCCGGGTTGCCGACCTCACGGTAAGCACGACCGAGTTGTAGAAACATCTGGGGCGGAATTTCTGTCAGCGGGTGTTGTGCCGAATAAGTATTGTAGGCATCGATAGCGCCCACATAATCGCCAAAGGAGTAGCTGACCTGCCCGCGTTGAAACAGATCGATAGTGACGCCGTTTTGATCAAGCGCCTGCATCGCCTGATACGCTTCGGGACGGTCGGGATACTGCTCGAAGACCTGCTGCATCCGCGCCAGGCCGCTCGTCACGTCGCCACCGTTGAGCATCGCCTGCGCCGCGGCGTAGGCGATGCTCGCGCGGTAGGGTGCATTGCGCGCCACACTCAGGATGGCATCATACTGCGCCACAGCCTGCGCAGGCTGCTCGGCGCTGATGTAAAGCTGCGCCAGTTTCTCGCGCAGAATCAATTGGGGCACGAGGCCGCGGTCAGCATTCGCAGAGGCTTGATAGCTGGTAACCGCCTGATCGAACTGCCCCAGGGCAAGCTGCGCATCGCCAACCCGCTCATACACGTAGCTGTCGATCAATCCAGGACGCGCCTGCAAATAGATCTCGAAGTCGGCAATGGCGTTTTCCCAGCGCGAGAGACCCAGAAAAGCATCACCGCGCAAGAAATAGGCCTGAGGTACGCGCTCATCCTGCGGGAATTGATCGATGAAGATCGTCAGCGCATTAGCGGCGTCCTCAAACAGCCCTTCGCGCAGAGCGGCGCGGGCTAATCCAAAAGCTGCCGCACCAAGGGCATCGCCGGGCGCATAGTCCCCCTGCGCCAGCACCTGCTCATATTCACCGACGGCGGCTTCGTAGTAGCCATTCAACAGCTTGCGATCCGCGCTGAGCAGCAGAACATCCGGCGCTAAGGTTGCCGTCGGCGTCGGCAGTTGCGCCTGCCGCGTCAGCGTCGCATCAAGCGCGATCTGAGTCTCGTTAGGAGCGATAATCACGTTAGGCTGATCTTCCGGAGCCTGCGTGAGTGTGCAGGCGGAAACCAGCCATAAGAGTGCCAGGAGCAGCAGGGATGATTTGAACATGCGTCGCATTATCGCGAGCGCATCTTAGACTGTCAATATGCGCACAACTAACGTTGCATGAGCGTTGACTAGGTGGTGCTTTCGGCAGCCTGTCGTTCCGGCGGCGTGAGCTCGCCCGCAAGCCAGGGGATGCCATAGCCAGCGACGAGATGACCGGCCTCTGCCAGCGCGCGCCCCAGTTCTTCCGTAGTGCGATACTCCCACCAGTAATCCGCTGCCGGTAAGATATTGACCCCGAAATCCTCCACGACCAATACACTCAGTGTACGGCGATCAAACTTCGGGTGACGGCTGGAGAGTGCCGGATTGAGTTTGTCTGTCCGTGCCAGCGTGACTCGAAAGCGCGAAGGCTGCGGCTCAGAATAAGGTAGGTGCTGGTAGGCGATAAAGGCGTATAGCTCCTGGTTGAGCTGTTTGAAGAAGCGAAATTGCCCCCCCGCCCACTGCGTCGGTTTCTCTTCCAGACGAAACCCGGCGGCCGCATAGGCCTGACCGACGACAGTCAGCAGGATCAGGCGAAAATAGTCATTCTGTTCTTGTTGGAGCGATGTCACGTTTCTGCCAAGGGGTTTTATTAGTTGATATTAAGCAATCTTACATCATTAATTGTTCGCTGGCAATAACTAGAGTGTCAAAGAATTTCTGAAAAACCCGTGAAACCATCAAGAGCTAAATCGCGACAAACTCTTTCGGATCAGCTTTGTCCAAGGATCACACGCTGCTCTATGATCTCCAGCTCGATCCCAGTATTCAATTCATCTGCCAACTGACGCTCAGCATTATTGACGACGTCTGGATTAATCGGGCGCGGCGTGCGCACCGTGGCTTCAATCCTCAACGGCGTTTGCTCGCCTACACGTACATCGACAACATGCATATCCGGATCGTCAAAAGCAGCCTGAAGTTTGTCCCAGATGATCCGTGTCCGGTCGCTGCGAGACGCCAGCGCGATCAACAAGATCACGAGCGGCACAGCCAGCATCGCCGTCAGCGTCACCCAGAGATAGCGCGTGCGGGCGTGCGCATCTTTCCAATGGGGCCGTATACCCAGCCACAGGAAGATCATCCAGGCCGCCACCGAAATGCCGACGATATTCGTGGCGAAGATCAACCCCGCGCGCAAAGCTGTATCCTGACGCCCGGCAGCGAGTTCCAGCCCTAAGGTACATAACGGCGGCATCAATGCTGCGGCAATCGCGACCCCCGCCAGTGCCGAGGAGATGTTTTTGCGTGCTAAAGCATACGCGCCGATAACACCCGACATCATCGCCACACCGATATCCAGCAGGCCGGGCTGCGTCCGTGCCAGCATTTCGGGCGTCGCGGTTTGTAAATCCGCCAATGCGCCAATGGCAAAAGCGAAGGCCAACGCCAAAGGTACCCCGACGAGCAAAGCGCCTAACCCACGGCGGACAAGCTGCAATTCAGCGGTCGCCATCCCGACGGCAAAACCGACGCATGGCTGCATAAACGGTGCGACCAGCATCGCGCCGATGACGACGGCGCTGCTGTTGAGCACGAGGCCGAGCGAGGCAATAATCGCTGCAATGATGACCAGGACGACGTAATCACTGCCGGGGAGTGTCATGTCGTATGCTTCCCGCATCACCCCTTCTTGCTCGTCTGGCGTCAGGCGCATGTTGAGCCGGTTCAGGCCATCGAGAAGCGCCCCAGTAATTCGCGAGCGTGGAATCGAACGCGCGACCAGCAGTACAGAACATTCCGCCTTGTTGAGGATGGAACTCGTGAAATCGCCAAAGAGCATCCGTTCCAGACGTGTCCGTTCCGAGATCGCCAGAACGATGAGATCGTGAGCACGAGTTTCTGCCAAAACACCATTGGCCGCGAAGTTGGCCGTGATCAGGGTTCGCTTGACCATGGCTGCGTCGGGCAGCCCCTCCAGCGATTGCGCGATCCGCCCCAGGCCGACCCAACGACCTTCATAAGTCTGCTTTGCGCAAATCGCTTCGATCTTTCGGTCGCGCTGCTTTGCCAGTCGAAGACCGACCTGCGCGGCAAGGCGTGCCCCGATGCTGCCATCGACAGGCACGACGACACGTTCAAAATCAGCGTGTGTGCCGCTGCGGTAGATGAGCACATCGCATGGCGCGGTTGCCAGCACATTTTCGAGAATCGAGCCTAATCTGATCTGGCCGTTTATCGGCTGCTGTATGCCCAGAACGAGCATATCGGCGCGTTCTTCGCGAGCGGCATCCAGGATGCCGCGAGGGACATTGCTGCTGGTGCGTGTCAGCAGTTCGACCGGTCTGCCCTGCTCCTTCATTTTTTCGATCAGCGGCTCAATTTTATCGATGACTTTACTGTCCGCTTCCACATCCCCGCGTGTGACGATCAGAGCGACCACGCGGCCTTCTTCTTCCGGATCGAGCAGATCCAGGGCAAATTGCAAGAGCGTTCGTGCGTTGTGCGGGTTGGCAACCGGGACAATAATGGTGGCGGGAAGTGCGGGTAAAGGCTGTTCGTTCATATAGGGTAATGACCGGCTTCGTCAAGATCTATGCATAAGCTAGCATGATTGCCCGAATGCATCAACTTAAAGGAGGAACCTGGCTGATGATTTCCCCGAAACTCGATTTGATCGGCATTATCGTACGCAGTATGCCAGAAGCGCTTGACTTCTATCGCGCCCTGGGCTTCGAAATCTCGATGGAGATGAATCAGGAAGGGCATGTCGAGATCACAATGGACAATGGGCTGCGTCTCGCCTGGGATACGATCGAGGTGATCCGCAGCTTCGACACCGCCTGGACACCGCCATCCGGCGGGCATCGTTTGGGACTCGCCTTCCTCTGCGCCAGTCCGGCGGAGGTTGACGCCACCTACGAACGGCTGACGGGCAAAGGCTATCACGGGCACAGAGCGCCGTTTGATGCCTTCTGGGGGCAGCGTTACGCCCAGGTCGCAGACCCGGATGGCAATGTGGTCGATCTGTTCGCGCCGCTCACCTGAAACAAAACAGGGCGAGTTAGTTCGCCCTGCTCATTTCAAACTATCGCATCATGGGTTAGGAACTACTGTTCGACGATGGTGATAGATTGGATTTTGTCGCCTTGTTCGATGGCGTTGATGACTTCTTGACCATCGCCCTTCACCCGTCCGAAAACGGCGTGTTTGCCGTCGAGCCAGGGCGTCGCGACGTGGGTGATGAAGAACTGGGAGCCGTTGGTATTCGGGCCGGCATTCGCCATGCTCAAGACGCCAGGGCCATCGTGGCGCAGCCGTAACGCAGATGGCTCATCATTCCAACGATAACCGGGACCGCCGCGCCCGCTGCCTTCCGGGCATCCTCCCTGAACCATGAACGGCGGATCTTTGATCACGCGATGGAAGTTGAGACCATCAAAAAAGCCATCTTTCGCCAAAAAGACGAAATTGTTGACCGTGATCGGCGCGTCTTTGGCGAACAGCTCGATGTCGAACTCCCCGCGACTGGTGACAAAGTGCGCCGTGTAGTTCTTGCTGGCGTCGATCTGCATCGGAGGTGGTGCCGAGTATTGCTTGCCCATCTCGAATCTCCTGTTGTAACCCATCGGTAAACAAACAGCCGTCCTTGAAATGGCTGTTATCAAAAAACACCGTCCCCGCGGCCTGAGCAGGCGCGAGGACGGATACCATGCGAACTAGAGGCAGCTAGACGACAGCGACAGCCCAAGCGCGCTGAGGATGTTCCACACAACCGGAATGCGATCCCACAAACACAGTTGATCGACCAGCACCGCACCGCCGATAGTGCCGCAGCAGCAAATCAACGAGAGCACGCCGCACCCGATCAAGACCAAACGAGTCGTGTTTTGTGGCTCTTCTTCGCGCACAGCATACGGGTCGTAATCGTAGCCTGCGCCGGGCGGCTGGATCGCCGGAGCCGGTTGTGGCGGGCTATACGAGGGTTGTTGTTCATAACCACCGCTGCTGTAAGGCGGCGGCGATGCTGGCGCATAGGACGCCTGGGGTGGCGGAGAAGCGGGCGGTACACGCTGCGCCGCGTTCGGTGCTGTGACCGCAGGCGCTTCGCTGCCCATCGGCGCACCCGCAGTCGCCACTTCGTAGGCCAGTGTTACCGTCTCGCCCAGCCCGATCATGTCCCCCTGTCGCAGAGGCCGTGCGCCCGTCAGACGCTGGCCGTTGACGAAAGTGCCATTGGTCGAGCCCAGATCTTCAAGTGTAAATCCGCCCGCGCCGCGTGTGAGGCGTAAATGATGTCGGCTCACTTCCGGGTCGTTGATAACGATGTCATTGGTAATATCACGGCCCAGAGTCACGATGTCTTTATTAAGCTCGTAGACCTGATTAGGCTGCGGTCCCCGGCGGACGATCAGCCGGAAGCTATCGCTGCCCTGCATAAATTGCCTCCTCGCGCGGTGAATGCTCGGTGGTGTTTCAACGTGATTGATAAGTTCGTTGTGAGTATAAGAGGATCGCGATTCGGTGTCAAATGCAGAAACCCGCTGCGAGATGACGCCCAACCTGCGCTAAACCTCCTTTTTGATCGCATGACCACCGAATTGGTTGCGCATAACCGCCAGAACCTTGGCAGCGTAGCTGTCTTCATCCGTCTGTCGGCTGACGAAACGCATCATCAGCGCCAGCGTGATCACGGGTGAAGGCACATCCAGATCAATCGCTTCCTGGACTGTCCAACGCCCCTCACCGCTGTCCGCCACCCAGGGCGCAATATCCACCAGCTCGGTATCTTCCGCAAAAGCGGCGGCGGTCAGATCGAGCAACCACGAGCGGACGACGCTGCCGTAGCGCCAGATTTCGGCGATTTCATCGACCTTGAGTTCAAGATCAGTCTTCTTCTTCATGATCTCGAAGCCTTCGGCATAGGCTTGCATCATGCCATACTCGATGCCGTTGTGAACCATTTTGACGAAATGCCCAGCCCCATGCGGCCCGGTTCGTCCCCAGCCTTTATCGGCTGCCGGGGCCAGGGTCTCGAAGATTGGTCGCAGATGTTCGACGACATCGACTTCACCGCCGATCATCATGCTGTAACCTTCTGTCAATCCCCATACGCCGCCGCTGGTCCCCACGTCTACAAAATGAATGCCGGTGTCCTGCAAGTCCGCAGCCCGCCGCATGGTGTCTCTGTAATTGCTGTTGCCGCCGTCGATCAGAATGTCGCCGGGCGAAAGCAATGACTTGAATGTCTGCAATTGGTGCTCCGTCACATCGCCCGCTGGCACCATCAGCCAGACGACACGCGGCGCACGCAACTTGTCCACAACGTCTTGCGCAGAGGTAGCCCCAATCGCGCCTTCCGCTACCAGTTCCTGCACCGGCCCGGGTGAGCGATTGTAAGCCACCACCTCGTGCCCACCGCGCAGCAACCGCCGCGCCATATTAGCGCCCATCCTGCCGAGACCCATGATTGCGATTTGCATGGCGCACCCTCCTTTGAATGTACGTTGACTTGCAGGCTCCAATCTTACCCACATGACAGTTTGTGAGCAATCGCCGCGCCGACGGTTCGTTTCTGGATAAATACCTGTAGAATCCAGAATAACAACCAGGCAGCACTGAGTAGGCCAGTTATGAACGAACGTTTCCTCATTTCGCATTTGCGGCGGCTGCCCATTTTCGCGCACGTCGCTCCTGATCAGTACCCGTTGCTCGCGGGTATCGCTCAGGTTACACGTGTCGAACCCGGCACGCTCCTTGTGACTCAAGGTCAACCATCACAGGCGATGTATTTGTTCATTTCCGGGCGCGGCATTCTGACGCGGCGCGGCGATGATGGCCTGGACGAACAGGCCGGCACGGTTGGCGAAGGTCAGTTCATTGGCGAAGAAACGCTCTACTCGGAACGTATCGAACCCTATTCACTGCGCATCGTCGAGACCTCGATTGTGGTGGCGATTCCCAAACGCGCCTTGGCGAGCCTGATCACGCATTATCCTGAACTACGCGCCAATATCGGAATGCAGCAGGTCGCTACTCGAAAGGCCGTGCAAATCTTCAAAGGGCAGCGCGAAGACGAAACGGTACGACACATCTTCAAGCGTCATTGGTGGGCATTCGGCAGAAAGGCCTGGTTTCCGATGCTCATTGCCACAGCGCTGATCGTCGGTGCTGGCCTATCGCTGCATACGCCCGCTATCGCTCTGATTCTGCTTGGCTCTGCGGTCATTGTGCCTGGGGGCATCCTTCTCATTCTGTATGCCGACTGGCAGAACGATATGTTGATCATCACCGACCAGCGCATCGTCAAAATCGAGGATGCTCTGCTCCGCTTTGAAAAAACGATCAATGAAATGCCGCTGGAACGCGCCTACGAAGTGATCGCTGACATCCCGCCAGATCCGTTTGCGCGCCTGTTCGGTTACGGGCGCATTCTGGTCAAAACCGGCGGTTCGGCAGGCGAAATCACCATTGATACCATGCCTGACCCCAAGCAAATTCAGCGCATCATCTTCGCCGAGCGCGATTCGTTCCGCAGCGGCATGACCAGTCGCTCGCGCGAGCTTATCAACCGGGAACTCGATCAGGCATTTGGAGTAGCCCGCGCCGAGACAAATGTGCCCGCGGCCCAACCGGTCGTGGAACCCCGCGGTTTCAATCCCCTGCGTACACACTGGGTCGCAAGCAATGGCGATAATCTTTACCGTCGCCATCTCTCTGTTTGGGGGCGGCATATCCTCGCGCCTCTGATCATCATGGTGATCGGCATTGGTTTCGGGCTGGCGAGCCTGTTGGTGCCAACCTTACAGTCAAGCGCCGCTGTGGGGTTAGCAGTCGGGGCAGGATTGTTTCTGTTTGGTTGTCTCTGGTTCTATCTGGCAGATTGGGACTGGCGGCACGATCTACTGATCGTCAGCCAGGATACGATCACGATCATCCACAAACGGCCTTTGTGGCTGCAGAATGAAACGGAACAGGTGCGCTTGTATCAGGTGGATAATGTCGTTTCCGAGGTCAACGGCGTGATCGATCACCTGCTCAATCGCGGCAATATTCGCATCTCATTGGTAGGCAGCGATCTGAAAGATGCCAAGCGGTTCAACACCATTGGCGACCCCCAGAAAATCCAGGGCGAAATCTCGCGCCGCCTGGCCTTACTGCATGAAGCGCAGGCGAGTTCAGGCATTTCAAGCCAGGCAATCGCCGATTACCTGGCCGCCTATCACCAGCGCATCACCGGGGAACCAGCATCCCCGGCAGCGAATGCGCCTTACAGCGCATCTACCTATACACCGCCGCCTGCCGATGTGCCGCCGCCACAGGTTAGAGATGGCTCGCGCCCGCCCAATATCCCCCGCACGCGCGGGGATGATCCGAGCTAACTCAGCTTGCAGGTGCCAGCGTGTCGCAGCGCGGTTGCCCGTTGACGACACCGATTTCGAGCTTCCAGGCCGATTCGAGCGCCGCATTTTGCCACAGGTCGAAATTGACTTCGCATTCGTAAACGGCGTCGTTATCGCCGCGCAGAATGAGCAGATACGTCTCATCGCGACCGGCTTCGCGTTCCGCGCCGATACCACTCGCAAATTGGAGCTGAGCATTTGCCCAGTATGGAGCAACGGCCTGACTGTCGCCGTTGGAGACGACGCTGCGCGAATAACCCCACCTATCAACCGTGAAGTAACAGCGATCATCGTAGACGGGTTCTTCGCGGTAGCGGGGTTCGCATTCTTCGCGCTCGCTAAACGTGCCGTCGCCATTATCAACGCGTCGGACACTGCAAATTTCACCGTCCGGGATGCGCCGGGTGTCTCGTTGCTCCGAGCGGCTGCTGATACTGTAGGCGTCTGCCGGCATCGAGTCGCACCACGCGCTCTGCTCCTGCGGCACGAGGCTTTCGATCAGGATCTCGCGCTCCCAGGTGTGGCCGGTGATGACGGCTGTACCAGACTGGGTACGTGTGAACAGGAAGATCACGCCAATGCAGGCCAGCGCCGCGACAATCAAGCCGATGACAACCCCACGCGGGATTCCAGACGGCGCCGCTTGCGATTGTTTGAGATCGCGTGCCATGCTCTCTGTAGCAAGATCGCGCTGTTCACCAGCCTGAAAGCTTTCACTGGCAGCACGCACTTCATCCTGCACAAGCGCGGCTTTTTCGGCATTTTCCAGCGGGGCGCCGCACTGGTGACAGAACTTCGCGTCGCCGCTGTTGGTTGTGCCGCAAGCAGCGCAAATCAGATCGACGCCTTTATCAACGTGATCGGTGACAGCACGTTTTTCCTCGTCGGATGGAAAGCGGCGCGTATTCGGATCTTGAGCCGAGCCACAGGTTGGGCAAAAGCGGTGTGTATGCGCGGGTAAACCCTGTGCGCCACAGAATTTGCAGTCCCACAGCATTTCGTAAGTGCCGAGATGTCGCCCCTTCTCGCTGTCTTCAGGCGGAAGCATGAGATCCTCACTCTCAGTACGTTCATCATTGATTTCATCATAAGTCGATGTTGCTCACCCTAGAGTAAGAGACGAGATGAAAAATGAGGCGGATTGTCGCCCGCCTCAATTACAGATCCCGTAAATTAGCCTCTTCAGCGCGCCTCATCGGGAAAGGCTGGCGGCAGCATCAAATAACTTAGCAGCAGCCCGGCGATCCCGGTAATGAACGCCGTGCCGAGCGAGAGATGGATCACCCACCACATCCCCTGGATGGTGTCGAGCAGCACGTAGTAAGCGACGACCCAAACGAAGGGCACGATGAAGGCAAATGCCCGCAGCCCCCAACCACCGCGCCGCGGCTCCTGCACGCGCAGCAGAATATCCCCGATAATCCCGGCCAGGACGGCGCACAACAAGGTGGTCGCCCGCTCAGGCAAAGGCAGGATGTCCAAGCCGAGCGACAGCCAGAAGGAAAACACGGCGTTGACGAGCACGATGAACGTGATCGAGCCAAATGGAAGCTGCTTCCCCCACCGTCGCAGCGCGAAGAGCAGCACACCTGTTAGCACTGTCGTCGATATGACGGCGCTCGTGATGATGAGGACATCGCGGAAGAATTCATCTTGCCCAGAGGGCTGTCTGCCTGTCGATGCCCACCAGGTCATAAATGGGTTCGCGTACATTGAGAAGAACAGCAGCAAACCGGCAAGCAGCGTGATTGAAATAATGATGGGCAAAAACCCAATCCACCCCTGGCGCTGCTCGCTCTTTGTTCGCGACCATGCGGCGCGAATCGGCCCTGTCAGAATCAGTCCGCCTGAAACGGCCAGCAGAAGATGCGATGGGCTGAGCAGGGCTGCGCGATCAGCCTCGAAACCAAACAGGGAATGCCAGACATAGTCAAAGCCACCACCCAATAAAAACAACACGACACCGATCAAAGAGAGCAGGTATCCCTTCGGCAGCGCAAAGCGCCAGGCATAGCCCTGGTTGACGTTGCGGAATTGTGTAATGCCCAAAAAGAGGCCGGCAGCGGCGACCCCGGAATAAAGCAGCGCGTGATAAGGCGTGAAAAAGGTACCATCGACGATACCATTGTTGTGTGCCCAGCCATCGACATAGACCCCGATCACGAACCAGGTAGACAGCAGTGCCACGGTCAGATCAAAGCGGACGCCGCCTAATACATACTGACCGGCTCGCCTGTCCGCTCTGCCTGAACCGGACGCCATTACACGCGAAGGAGATGCCATAAGTCGACCTCTTCACACAACTCAATCGGCAGATAGTGAAAATACGCAATTGGAATTGTAAAGTTTCAATTCGAGAGAGTCACGATGTTGAGCGGCGGTTCATCAGGAACAGGCGAACGCCGATAGCGCTCAGGAGTCCCGATAAGATCAACGTCGTCAAATGCGCGATGATGGTGGGGAGATTCTGTTCGAGATCGTTGAAGATGAAGAGAATCCTGAGCGATCCAACCAGGGCAAAACCCGCGATGAATGTAGCCGCAAGAATGATCTGATCACGAACGCTGGGATTGCGTTCTGCCACAAATCCGAGACCGATCAGCAATACGCCGGTAGCAGCGGGCAGATAGGCCGTGATGAAGCTCGTCTGTGTGGCATTCACGGCATAAATGGTGACAACTACCAGCAAAATCCCTATCAGAATGCACAGGCGGGAAAAGCTCATCTCGTTTACCCCTCTCTGCACATGCGCGTTAGATCTATTTTACTCCAGAGCGGCCAGGTCTTCTCGAAATTGCATGGCATAGAGCTTGGCATACAAGCCATCGCGTGCCATCAACTCGTCGTGTGAGCCAATCTCCACAATCCGCCCCTGGTCGAGGACAACGATCCGGTGTGCTACGCGCGTCGTGCTCAACCGATGCGCAATGATGACCGTCGTGCGATTTTGCATGAGCCGCGCAAGGGCTTCCTGAACGAGATGTTCGCTTTCGCTGTCCAGGCTGCTGGTGGCCTCATCAAGCAGCAGAATCCGCGGGTCTTTGAGAATGGCGCGAGCGATGCTGACTCGTTGGCGCTGCCCGCCGCTCAAACGCACACCCCGCTCGCCGACCACCGTATCGTATTGATCCGGCAGACTCATGATGAAATCATGCGCGTTGGCCGCTTTTGCCGCTTCGATGATGGCGTCGTCGGTCGCGCCCAGGCGTCCATAGCGGATGTTTTCGCGAATGGTGCCGCCAAAGAGCAGCACTTCTTGCGGCACAATGCCGATTTGTGCGCGCAAGCTCGCCTGTGTCACCTCGCGCAGGTCGTGCCCGTCAATGCACACGCTGCCGCTGCTCGGATCGTAAAAACGCGGAATCAGATTAAAGATCGTGCTCTTGCCTGCGCCACTCGGCCCGACCAGCGCGACAATTTCGCCCGGTGCGATGTCCAGATTGATGTCCCGCAAAACTTCCTGGCGCTCGTCATAACTGAAGTTGACCTGCTCGAAGCTGATGCGTCCGTCGACATCAGGCAGTAATTTCGCATCAGGCGCATCTTTCACATCTGGCACGGTGTCCATCAATTGGAAGACGCGCTTGGTCGCGCCCAAAGCCTCTTGAAGCGATGTGTACAAACCGATGAGCGACCCCAGACTCCCTGCAACCGACAGGCCATAGATCAAGAATGAGATCAGCTCGCCAATCGTCAGCCGGTCGGCGAGAACTTCCCGCCCGCCAAACCAGAGGACAAGCGAAAGCCCGCCGAAGCCGAAGAACGCGACCAGCGGGCCAAACAATGCCCGAATGCGCAGCACCCTCAAAGAGGCGCGAAAGGCGCGATTGACTGCGCCTTCGTATCGCTCAATCTCGTGGGGTTCACGTACAAAGCTCTTGACTTCGCGCACATTTTGCATCGCTTCGTTGGCGACGTTCAATGCGCCGGCGAGATCGTCCGTGATTTCGGTGTTGATGCGTCGCAGCCGAAAGCCGAAGAGAGCGCCCAAACCAATGATGACCGGCACCAGCGCGAGGATGAACAGCGACAGCCGCCAGTTGATGATCAGCATCACAGCGACCGAGCCAATCATGATGACCACCTGCTGCAGCAAGACGTTGACATTGTTGGTCAAGGTCGAGCGGATGGCGGTCACGTCGTTCGACAGGCGCGATGCCAATTCCCCCACGCCACGCTGGACAAAAAAACCAAGCGACAGACTCTGGAGATGTCGGTACAACTGCGTGCGCAGATCGACCACCAGCCGCTCGCCGACATAGTTGAGCGTGTAAGTTTCGACCAATGAGGTCGCCGAACGTAAGAGAAAGACGAACATCAGGCCGATGGTGATCTGGTTGAGAAGTTCAAGGTTGCGCTGGGTCAGAACGGCGTCGATCACATTCTGGATCACCCAGGGAAAGACCAGGCTGAGAATGCCGCTGCCGAATGTCGCCAACAAAGCGATTGCCATATAGCCTAAATAAGGACGCAGATAACCGATCAATCGTCGCCAATTCACAGGGCCGGTGGGGATTTCACGCGCCTCACTGGAGGAGCGACGGCGGGGTCTACGAAACATGCAACGCGCTGCTTTCGACTGGAATGTGTAACTTCGAGACAATGATACAGGCGGACGTATTAGAGTGAGATAGGAAACGCATGATAGGCCGCTGCCCATACCAGATCCCATATACGCAAAAAGACCCCGAATAGTTGTTTTGACAAACCATTCGAGGTCTTCGCAGGGGCATCAGAATGCCAGTTTTGCCGAGGGCGAGATTCGCACTCGCGACCCACGCATTTTCAGTGCGTTGCTCTACTACTGAGCTACCTCGGCGAAGTGAGTGAAGTATAGAGCCGAGCCGTAGAGGGTGTCAAGTGTTCATTCGAAGACACAGTGGGTTACAATCGCCACGATGTATGCGCCAGCGAGTGTCAGGGCAACAGGCATGACGAGCTTCAGATATGTCTTTCAAGGTCAAACCTGCACGATTGATCTTGCCCGTCTCTCCGACGATCAATGGCGCGCAGTCATCAATAATCGCGAATACATCTTTACGACACATGCACTTTCGGATGGCGGCTGGCAGCTACATCTCGATGCCGCAAGAGTGACGGCGTATACGGCGGCTGAAGGTGATCGGCGCTACGTGTACGTCAACGGTGTGCAGTACATGCTCGAGGTTGAACAGGATATTGTCTCCCGGCGTGCCACCGGAGGACGATCATCCACGGGACGACTCACAGCCCAGATGCCCGGCCAGGTGCGCGCCGTCTCCATCTCTACGGGCGATTCCGTTTCGCGCGGTCAAACGCTCGTCGTCCTGGAAGCAATGAAGATGGAGCTGCGTGTGACCGCGCCCATAGATGCGACCATCCTCCGCGTCCTTGTCCAGCCGGGAGACGTGGTCGAGCGCGATGCGCTTCTTGTCGAATTGCAGGCACTGCCGTCAGCCTGAAGCTACGCCCTTCAAGAGTCATGCAGCCCGGCTACTTCGAGATTTCTGTTGACGGTTCATTCTCAAACTGAAGCAGCATGATCTCCGCCTTGCGCCGCCGGTAGCCGGAGGGTTTGGGTGGCATGTGTTCGAGATAATAGCGGACGATCTGGCGTAGGTAGGTTTCCAACGGCGTATAGGTGACACCCAACTCAGTCTTGCTCAAAGAATTGTCCAGTTCCGACATCCAGCGCTCGCTAAAGGGGGAGCATTCAGGTAAAAAGCCATTGGCCTCCAGAGTGGCACGTGGCAGGCGAACAATTCTGGGTCTGATGTCCATAATCTCGCCGACCATACCCAGAAATTCGTCCAGAGAGACCGTTTCTTCTTGCGAGATATTGTAGGCGCGCCCCTTGCCCAGGCCAGCTTCGACAATCCGTACTATCGCATTCACCACGTCGCCGCCATAGACATGACGCAGGGGGAAATTGGGCGTCATCGGTGTCAGAATCGGGCCGCCATCACGCAGGCGCAGGACATAGTTGTAAAGCCGAAACAGGGGGTCACGTTCACTGTTGACCATAGGCAAGCGCAAAGTCGTCACCGGGAACGCGTGTTCTTCCCAGGCCTTCCGGAGCGCATCTTCGGCTTCACGCTTTCCGATCCCGTAACGCCACTCCGCGTGCGCAAAAGTATCGGGTTTTGGTGTGGGCATTAATCTGCCCGGATAATCACTCTCTTTGAATGGGCGATTAAGACCTTCACGCACCAGGTACACCTGGCCTGAACTGATGAAGATGTAATGTTCGGTGCGCTCACGCAGAAGGTCGACCACAGCGTGGGCTTCCATAGCCGTATAAAGCGTAGTATCGACCACAGCATCGAAATGTCGTTGCGCAAGAACGGATTTAAGCTGTTCAGGTTCAGTGCGATCCGCCCGCAGACGTTCGACATGGGGGGGGAGTTCATCACGAGTCTTGCCACGGTTGAGAACGGTTACGACATGACCAGCCTCGCGCAACGCATGGGTCAGAAAATGCCCCATGTTGCGCGTGCCACCTATGATGAGTACGTCCATACATTCAGTGTGCGCGACGCCTGTAGATTGGATAGCGCGCACATGACTCCTTTCAAATCTGTTGAGAGACGTCTGGTATGAGTGTCTCATGCCTTGATCATCATCACCTTATACACAGATGCTCAAGACATTGCCAATCTATTGTGTATTGCAGACGAACAGTTTGCATCCTTTCACTCTGGCTCTAATCGTAACTGTGCCCTGCCACACAAGAATAAAAAGAATACGTCAACGTATCTTATGAGAGGGTATTTGTTCAAATCGTTTCTCAATGCCGGATCGATGCTTGTGAATCACGCCACGAACTGCATCAGCTTGATGTATACTCGATGATAGAATCGGGGGAAACACGATATAAAGCGCCATGAACGATACTTCTGAATGGCTCAGTTTGCAGCAAGCGGCCCAGCTTCTTGGCGTACACCCTGCGACGGTACGCATCTGGGCAGACGAGGGCAAAATCCCATCGCGCCGAACTCCGGGTAAACACCGGCGTTTTCGCAAGTCCGACCTGATGCAATATGCCGAGTCGCAGGGGGAATTACAGCCTCTCGAAGTGCAGGTCATTCTCCAAAACGCGCTGGGTCAGATGCGAATGACTGTTGGCGACAGCCCGCTGACGCAAGAAGCCTGGTATGCGCAGATGGGTGAAGGCTCTCGTGTCATCATGCGCGAGCAGGGGCGTCTGGTTCTGGAGAGGCTGCGCCAGTACCTAGCGTTGGGTGGGCAGGACAGCCAACTGTCACCGGCGATCAAACTGGGCGAGGAGTATGCCCGCCAGTTGAGCAGTGATGGCCTCACACTCCCACAAGCGGCGCGCGGCTATTTCTATTTCAGCGATTTCGTCGTCAATGCTATCCTGACCTGGTCGGAACTGACGCCGCACAGCCCATCCGAGTGGGCGCACTTGCTGCGCCAGGTCAACACCTTCATGAACACCATGCTGCTCTCGATCATCGAGTACTACCAGGAAGATTGATCGGTGATCGATCCAGCCTGGGTTGCCCTCAGCCTGGTCGAGCGCGTTGGCGGGAAGACGATGCGCGCTTTGATCGCACACTTTGGCAGCGCCCAGGCAGTCCTGGCTGCCGACAGTCAGGAATTGCGCCGTGTGCCGGGCATTGGCACAGTCCTCGCTGCCAGTATTCGCGCCGTCGATTTGAGCACCGTCGAACATGATCTGCCGCGCTGGCAAGCTGCCGGAATCCAGATCATCATGGACAATGATCCGGCCTATCCGCCACGGTTGCGCGCACTTGAGGATGCCCCACCGACAATTTTCGTCCGCGGCGACTGGGGCGATGCCCTGCGCAAAGCGCAAACGGTCGCCATCGTCGGCACCCGCAGCCCGTCAGACATTGCATTAGAGGCAGCGCGAGCGCTTGCCTTCGATTATGCGCAAAAGGGCTACATCGTCGTCAGCGGCCTGGCACTCGGTATTGACCAGGCTGCACACATGGGTGCATTGGGGGCAGCGGGTCGTACTCTGGCCGTTCTAGGCGGTGGCGTCCTGAATATTTATCCACCCACGAATCAGAAGTTGGCAGAGGCTATTTGTGGGCAGGGCGCGTTACTGAGCGAATCGCATCCCTCCGCTGAATCCAAACCTGCCTATCTCGTCGCTCGCAACCGGATTATCAGTGGTTTGTGCCATGTAATGATCGTCGTCGAGACCAATAATGATGGCGGGGCAATGCACGCTGCCCGTTGGGCACGCGAACATCAGCGCCCGCTCTATACGCTGGATCTTCCCACCAGTGGCAACCGCCAGTTGATCGATCAGGGTGCGATTCCGCTTGATCCCTTCAATCTCCAGTTGCCGCTCGACACCTGAGATTTGATCATCCCCGCTCTCAGTTCAATTCCGAACCGCCATCCACATTGTAGGTCTGACCGGTAATGTAATCGCCGTCTTCTGAAGCCAGGAAAGTCGCCATCGCCGCGATTTGCTCTGCTGTGCCCGCGCGTTTGAGCGGAATCTTCTCGACACGCTGGCGATAGAACTCACCGGGCGGTAAGCCCAGTGACGCCCCCATAGCACGGTCAAGCCGCTCCCACATCGTCGTCGGCACGACACTGGGGCAGATGGCATTGACGTTGATGCCATAGGGAGCCATCGCCATCGCTGTCCCCTGCGTCATGGTGATGACCGCCGCTTTCGACACGGAATAGTGCATCGCATCGGCACGCCCACGGCGGCCCGCAACCGAGGAGAGGTTGATGATCTTGCCATAGCTGCGATCCGCACGACCTGCCTCGATCACAGCGTCGGGAACCTGCGCGATCATCTGACGCACCGCCGCCTGCATGCAGAAAAAGACCGCCCGCTGATTGACACGCTGCAACGTGTCCCACTGGTCAGGCGTCATCTCCAGCATCGGCACGCGTTCGGATAAGCCGGCATTATTCACCAGAATATCGAGCTGACCGAAGCCCTGCACGACGTCAGCAATCATCTTTTGCACGGCGTCGATGTCGCCCACATCGATGGGATACGCCAGCGCCTCGGTGCCACGCGCGGAAAAATCCTCCGCCGCTGTGTACACCGTATCCCGATCAATTTCGGCGACGACGACGTGCGCGCCTTCCTCGGCGAAGCGTGTGCCGATAGCGTAACCAATCCCCCTCCCAGCACCTGTGATGATCGCGACTTTGCCGTTCAGGCGCTGAGGGCGTAATTGCGCCATCTTACATCTGCTTTTCTGCGGGCGATGGCTGCGACTCGGTCTCGGGTTTGACGGGCTTGGGCGGGATGATGCACAGGAAGGAGAACGGCTCGTCAGACAGATTCTCGAATTGGTGGCGCTCCCAAGTTGGGATATAAACGATATCCCCTTCCTGAATTTCCTCGAATTTATCGCCCAACATCACGCGCGCACGCCCGTGGATGATCAAAACGCCATGGTCATGCGCGTGATGGTCGAGACTGGATTTGCCGCCGACCGGGATCGTAAACAGGCGCACTTCGAAATTGGGCGCGCCATCGTTACGCCCGATCAAGACCTGTTTGGTGGCGTTGTTGCTTGTGTATTCAAAAACGTCGACATCCTCCCAGCGATATTCGGGGCCGTTGCCAGTACGACGATGTACGATTCCCATGCGTAATCCTTTCCACAATCCGTCAAATCGTGCGAATCTCCCACAGTATACCGCACACTTGTGAAGTTGATGCACACTTGACCGATGTATCGTATAATTTGCCCGTTCCTGGACGAGGAAGAGGATTATTTCACATGCAAACAACGATGAAAGCAGCGATTTATCATGGGGCTGGCGACGTGCGCGTGGAAGAGTACCCGATGCCGGATGCACCCGGCCCAGGCGAACTGCTCGTGCGAGTCAAAGTATGTGGAATGTGCGGCAGCGATGTCACCGATTGGTATATGACACCCCGTGCGCCCATCGCTCTCGGTCATGAGCCGGCAGGGGATGTCGTGGCAGTTGGCGCAGGCGTGACCGCTTTCTCTGTCGGCGACAGGGTTGCTATTCACCATCATGTGCCCTGTATGGTCTGCGATCTATGCCGGCGTGGCAGCTATACCAATTGCCCGACATTCAAGAAAACGCGGCTTTATCCGGCGGGCATGGCCGAATACGTGCGGATTCCGGCAGAAATCGTCGAGCGCGATATTCTTAAGCTGCCCGATGATCAGCCATATGAAGTGGGAGCCTTGGTCGAGCCGGTCGGTTGCTGTGTTCGTGGCCTCGACCGCGCCAATATCCAGCGCGGAGACACGGTTGTGGTTATTGGCGCAGGCTTTAACGGCATCGTGATGGCGCTGCTTGCGTCCCATTGGGGCGCAGATCGCGTGGCGATCCTTGATATGCAGGCGTTCCGGCTGGAGCGTGCTCAATCAATGGGGCTGACAACCTTCGACGTCAGCCAGGATGATCTCAAAGATCAGATCGCACAGTGGTCGGAAGGTAAAGGCCCGCACGCGGTCTTGGTCACACCTTCGGCACAAGCGGCGCTCGACCTGGGCTTTGACCTGGCCGGGCCGGGCGCGACGGTGATGCTGTATGCGCCGTGGCAGCCGGAAAAGCGCTGGCCGGTCAATCTGTTCAAGATGCTGTTCAATGAGATCACGGTAACAGCTACGTATTCGGCCAGCCCACACGATACCCGCCGGGCGTTGTCCTTGATGCAGACTGGTATTCTCGATCCCAATCTGCTGATCACCCATCGCTTCCCGCTTGCGGAGGCCGATAAAGCCTGGCATATGACCAAAGCCGCCGGGGACTCGCTCAAGATCGTCGTCGAAATCGAGTGAAGGAATAGCTTCATGTCTTCAATGCGAGGTGTATTTTTCCTTGAACCGGGCAAGCTGGAACTGCGCGAAGTGACCATCCCTGAGCCTGGCCCAGGCGAAGTCGTCATCAAAATCGAAGCTGCGACGACATGTGGCACTGATCTCAAAGGCTACAAACGCGGTCACAGGCTGTTTCGCCCACCGATGCCCTTCGGTCATGAATACGCCGGCGTGGTAACTGCTGTCGGTGCTGGCGTCAAACAGTTTCGTGAGGGTGACGCGGTCTGTGGTGCGAATAGCGCGCCGTGTAACACGTGCTTTTTCTGCCGCCGCGGACAACAGTCGCTGTGTATCGGAATTGAAGACAGCTTCAATTTCGGTTCCTACGCGGATTATTTTCGCATTCCAGCGCACATTGTCGCGCAGAATCTGCACCACAAGCCGGAGAATGTCTCCTTTGCTCATGCCGGGTTTGTCGAGCCGCTCGCCTGTGCAGTCAACGGTGTGATCAATGCGGACATCCAATTTGGGGATACGGTGGCTATCATTGGCCCCGGCGCGCAGGGGTTGATGCAGATGCAGGTTGCGCGCTCGGTCGGCGCAGCGCGTGTCATTATGATCGGTCGGGCACGCGGACGGCTCGAAGTCGCACGCGCGCTGGGTGCAGACGCCATCTTTAGCAGTCAGGACGGCGATCCGGTCGAGTTCGTCAAGTCCTTGACCGATGGCCGGGGCGCTGATGTGGTCATCGAATCGGCAGGCGCGTCCGAAACCTGGTCGCAGGCACTGCTGATGGTGCGCAAAGGCGGCACTATCGTGCAATATAGCGGGCTGCCCGGCGGTACTCAAGTGAGCTTTGACGCGACGCATCTTCACTACGGCGGTGTCACTATGAAGGGCGTTTTTCACCTGATTCCGCGCACAGTCGAAATGGCCGTCCAGGCGCTCGCCAGCGGCGCGGTGGATGTTGCGCCACTATTGGAGGGCAGCATCCCACTTGAGCAGGTCGAAGACGGTCTGCTGCGTATGGCGCGCAGCGAAGTGATCAAGCTGGCTGTCGAACCTGGATTAACCGGATAGACACGGCCTCCGTCTCAACTACGTCCGGGTCACGGGCGGGTTGAACATCGACAAGGACGCAAAGAAGGTGTCAAAGTCAAAATCGACGGGCGCATTTCGCGTCAGAATCCGGTGCAGCGTGTGCAATAGCGGCAGCGCATCTGCACTGATTTTGCCGCTATCGATCATGTGTTGGATGGCCGGCATGATCGCGACCGTCGCATCGACACCTTCTATCGTTTCGCCGTACATTTCCTCGACGGCGTCGCTGTAGGGCAAGCCCATTCCGAGCAAGCGCCCCATGCGCGAATTGCGCCCGCCCTGGGTTGTGACGTACAGGTCTCCAGCGCCAGGCAAGCTGAACACGGTTTCTGGCCTGCCGCCCATCAGATTGACAATGTAGGCCGTCTCTGCCAATCCCTGAGCAAAAAGGGCAGCCGCATAGTTGTACATGTGCGCATTGGCGACGTCGGGGCCTTTTTCCTTGGTTTGACGTTCCAGCAGGCCTGCCGCCAGCCCCACCGCCAAAGCAATCGGGTTCTTGAGCGCGACACACACTTCGACGCCAATCAGATCGGTCGAGCTCCAGACGTGATAGTAGGAGGTCGCGAACAGTTTTTGCAACCCTGGCAAGATGTTCGGGTTGCGCGACACAAAGACAACGCTCGTGTGATTGCGAGCCGCCAGTTCGCCCGCAATCGACGGCCCGCCAATGGCAGCGTAGTCGATCTGATCGCGAATGCCCACGGGTAAATGGTCGCGCAAAACATCAGGGAGGATTTTGAGTTCGTCGTTCTCACTCTCCATACCCTTTGTCACCATCATGACGATGTGACCAGGGCGAAGATACGGCGCTAAGGCCTCGGCAGCCCAGTGAACGCCGCGCGAATTGACGCCAAGCACGATGATCTCTGTCTCCGGCATGGCATCGGCGATTTCATGGTAAAAGAAGGGTTTCACATCGTCGTGAATGCGCCGCTTGAGACGCGGATGAATGCGTTGATCCTTGCAACTCTGAATAATATCATCGTCGAGATGCGTCCCGACTAGACGGACATCGTTACCATTATCAGCGATGGGATAAGTAAGAGCGGTGCCCATCACACCCGCGCCCAAAACGGTGATGACTGCCATTCTACACCCCTTCCATGTGTCGCCATGAACGCACAAATGTGAATGGCTGGCACATTTTTTACGGGATTCTAAGGGGATGGACAATACCTGTCAAGCAATCTGCATCCCGCAGCTGCAAGACAGGGATGCTGGCTTGCTTGGTAAGAGGGTTGGAAATTGAATCCGGATCGCTTGACACGGCTGCGCAAAAATACTATAGTTTCACCGAATTGAAAACAATGCACATTTGTGACAATTTCGTGCCCACTGCCGCATCAGTTGTGGCCGAACTTAGGTCGATTGTTTTTTTAGGAGACTGGCATTTATGGCACAATCCGATAGTGTAATGGTCGGCATGTCTCCGTCGGCCAAAGAGCGGCCAGGGCAGAAACGAGGTTTCTTTAACAGCAGCAATCCCTGGCTGTGGTTGAGTCCCGCGCTTATCTTCCTCCTGCTTTACAGTCTGGGCCCGTTGATTCTCAACCTGGTTATGAGCTTCACCGAGTTCAAGGCACGTCAAAAAACGTTTGAGTTCATCGGTTTGGAAAACTGGAGCAATCTATTCCAGGACTCGCGTTTCCAGAACGCCGTCAGCATCACCCTCCAATACGTTGTAATTGCGCTCATCATTCAGGTATTCCTCGGTATTCTCATAGCAATTCTGCTCGATGCACGCCCATTTGGCGTCGGTTTGATGCAAACCCTCATCATCTTGCCGATGGTGACTGCCCCGGTTGTGTCGGGGATGCTGTTTCGCCTCCTGACGCATTCCGAATTCGGTTACATCGACTTCATTTTTCAGAATCTGGGCATTGTCACCAAGGATGAGCCGTTAATCGGCGGCAAGGGCGTATACGCCTTGATGGGCGTGCTGCTGGTTGAGATCTGGCAGTGGACGCCCTTTATCGTCCTGATTGTCCTGGCTGGCCTCAAGAGCATTCCCACCGAAGTACTGGAAGCAGCAGAGGTTGATGGTGCCAATGGCTGGCAGCGCTTCTGGTGGGTCAAACTCCCCTTGCTGCGCACTGTGCTCAGCATTGCCATTTTGTTCCGCCTAGTGGATTTGTTCCGCGTCTTCGACTATGTGGCTGTACTGACCGCCGGTGGCCCGGCTTTGCATACCGAGACTCTGAGCTATTACGGCTACGTCAACACCTTCCAGCAGGTCAAGTTCGGCTACGGTGCGACCATTGGCGTCTTCGTGATGATCGTCGTCTGGATTGTGGCTTTCAGCTACATTCGCATATTCCGGATGAAGTGGTAGGGAGACAGTCACGATGGCAACCGCAAACTCCACAAAGCCACAGATAGGCATTGGGCACAGAACAGAAGCCGAATGGCGAAGTGTTCAGCGCCAGCAGCACCGACAGAAACTCATCAACCGCATCCTGCTCACCATCGTCACGGGAGTGATCGTCTTAATCTTCTTCTTCCCGATCTGGTTCTGGGTGACCGCCTCTTTCAAGACATTCACCGGCATCTTCCAGATGCCACCACAACTGATCGGCTTTGATGCGATCGGCTCGTGGTGGAGCACGGTCATCGGCGGACGCCCCTACCTGGAAGTTGTTCAGGAAACCGTCGGCGCGAATGCCGGCACAGGCGGCGGCGGCACAGTCGGCTACTACGTCGTCCCGTTCCTGGTCAACAGCGCCATCACGGGCTTTCTGAGCACGTTGGTCGTTATCGCCGTTGCCACCCCAACCGCTTATGCGCTTTCGCGCTTCAATCCGCGTGGCAAACAAAACATTGTTTTCTTCATCCTATCGACGCGCTTCATGCCTGCCTTCGCGGCGGTACTGCCGATCACGCAGATCTACCGCTTTATCGGCTGGGATGATACGCGCTTTGGATTAGTGCTCGCTCACGTCCTGGTCAACCTGCCGCTGGCGATATTGCTTTTGAAGAGCTTCTTCGATGACGTGCCGACCGACCTGGACGATGCCGCCATGGTTGACGGCTGCAACCGTTGGGGCGCGTTCTGGCGCATCATCATTCGCTATGTACTCCCTGGCATGGGAGCCGCCGCGGTGCTGTGTCTGATCTTTTCGTGGAACGAGTTCCTGTTCGCTTTGTATCTGGTGCGCATCCCAGATCTGAGTACGCTCCCGGTATTCCTGGCCGGGTTCGATACCGCTTCAGGTGGCACAGAATGGGGTTTTCTGGCAGCCGCAGGCACTGCCGCGATGGTGCCCGTCTTTATCTTCATACTGTTCGTGCAACGCAGCTTAATCCGCGGCCTGACACTGGGTGCTGTCCGCGGCTAAGACATCATGGTGTTCCCCTCAAGCGACGGAGCTTGCAGGCGGGAAATTTCGTGAGCAGCAGATGCAGTCTAGGAGGTGGAGGATACCCCGATAGTTTATCTAACCGTCACGGATGTTCGGACATGGCAGTCTTACGCCGCTGCAAAGCCTTTTAGTCTCGACAGCCTGTAACAATCATTCTTTGGAGGGAGCAGTTATGAACGTTATTGAGCGCCAGAAGCGCCTGTATGTTGCCAAAGCAGGCGAGCAAGTGCGCAAAGGGAAGATGAGCCGCCGCGACTTTTTGCGCGCAGCTGGGGTAGCAGGCTTCGGCTTCAGCGCTGCGGGGTTGATGCGCATGGAACGCGCCGTCGCCGCACCGGCAAAGGCCCCGGCATGGGCGCGTGATTACTTGATGGCTCAGGATGAGATGAACACCTGGCTGCGTGAAGTTGGTGGGCGTTTTTCGGGCACGACCATTCGCCTATCTTCCGAATCGACAGCGCCCAGCCAGATTACATCTGGTCTGATCGCAGACAATTTCACCGCCCTGACTGGCATCGAGGTCATCTGGGAACAAACACCGCTTGACCAGGTATTGTCGAAAATTACACAAGATACGGCGAGCGAGTCTGCGTCGAACGACATCTACTATCTGGATCAGTCGTGGTTAGGCCGCTTCGAGCTGGATATTGTAGACACACGCGCGACCTACATTAGCGATGCTGGCAATGACCTGAACATGCCGGGCTACGACTTCGAGGATTTCATTCCCGAACTGGTGCCGGCAATTGCCGAGTATCGTGGTACGCTGGTCGGCGTGCCGTTTGACATTCCGATCTTCATCATGAGCTACCGCAAGGATGTTTTAGACGAGCTAGGGCTGTCCGTGCCGACGACCATGGAAGAGTATGCCGCGGCTGCCGAAGCCATCTTCGCTTCAGGCATGACCAACGATGACGGCTCGCAGATTTACGGGACGGCAGGCCAGTGGAAGACCGGTCACTACTCGCTCCAGTGCGATTGGACATCCTGGCTCTGGAGTCATGGTGGGTCTCACACCAACGCCGACGGCCAGGCCGTCATCAACGACGATGCTGGCAAGGCGGGTGCCGAATACATGCTGCGCCTGGGCAAGACCATGCCATCGGGTGCGACAACCTGGGATTGGTCAGGCCAGGGTGACGCCGTCGGTCAGGGCTTGGCTGGCGTCGTCATCAACTGGGGCGAGTTCTTCCCGGCCTGGGATAACCCCGAGACTTCGAAGGTTGCGGGCCTCATGGAAACTGCTGATCTACCGATGGAAGATGCGCTGCGCAGCCGTGACGAATGCGCGTTCGATGAGACGCCGGGCATTGGCCATCAGGGTGGCTCCTGCCTCGCGCTGTCGAAATACAGCACCAATCAGGATGCTGCCTGGGTCTTCCTGCAGTGGGCAACCAGCAAGGAAACCATGGCTCTCGCGGCAGCACAGAGCAACACGCCTGTTCGCCAATCGACCTTCGACGACCCGCGCACACTCGAGCGCGCTCAGCCGATGGCCGGCACGACCCGTCACTTCCCCGCCATCCTCACGGCAATCAAGGAACGCATGGGCACCGAGCCGCACTTCCCGGCCTGGGCAGACATCAGCAGCACCGGCGCAGTCATCCCGACTGAGTTGGGTCTGATGGTGACTGATCAGCAGGACGTTGAGACGACGTTGAATAACATCAACGCGGCTATCCAGGAAGGTATCGACGAGGGCTAAAAACAACGCTCTCCCCTACTTGTAGGGACACGCATTCTGTGTGTCCCTACGATGGAATTATTTAGTGTTATTAGGGAAGCAACCACAGCTATGACGAAAGATCTCGTTATTGGCGTCGACAGCAGTACGACTGCTTGCAAAGCGATTGCCTGGGATCGCCATGGTCAGGCCATCGCCGAAAGTCGCGCAAGCTTCGATCTGGTGTCACCTAACCCCAACTGGTATGAACAAAACGCGGATGATTGGTGGACTGCCCTGTGCCAGACGCTGATGGAGCTGACCGGCAAAGTGGGTTCGGATCGGATCGCTGCTCTATGCATCACCCACCAGAGAGAAACCTTTGTCCCGGTTGACGAAGACTGTCACCCCATTCGAAATGCCATTCTGTGGGTGGATGATCGCTGTCGCCTAGAGGTTGAAGATCTGGATCGCCGGATTGGAAGTGACGCCATCCAGGATCTGACCGGCAAAGGGCCATCGACCAAGCAGTCATTGCCGGAGCTTCTGTGGCTGCAAACACACGAACCCGATGTGCTGCGCCGCGCATACAGGGTTCTTGACGTCCACGCCTTTCTCGTCAAGCGCCTTACCGGACTCTGGATCACGAGTGTGCCAGCCGCCGATCCGATGGGCTTGCTCGATATGCGCCGGAATGCCTGGGCGTCCGATTTGATGCGACAGCTTGACATCAACCCTGAGCTGTTCGTCGCACTGACACCTCCGGGTTCCGTGATGGGCGAAGTCACTGACGAGGCTGCCAGATTGACCGGGTTGCCACCAGGCACGCCGGTGGTCGCGGGCGCGGGCGATGGTCAGAGTGCTGGCCTGGGAGCCAACATCACCGAAGCCGGCAAGGCCTATCTCAATCTGGGCACAGCAATGGTTTCCGGGGCACACCTGGAACAATATGTGGCCGACCGCGCCTTCCGCACGTTGTGTTCGCCATTGGCGGGTGCTTATGTGGCTGAGGAAGTGCTCGGCGGCGGCACATTTACCGTAAGTTGGTTCGTCGATAATTTCGGCCCGGATATGGGCGGGGTGCATTTACCTGTTTCGCGCGAAGAAGTGCTGGAACTGGCAGCAAGCAAACTGCCGCCGGGGGCACTCGGTTTGATGCTGGTACCTTATTGGAACGGCGTGATGCCTCCTTATTGGGACGCAGCCGCGACCGGTATCACTGTGGGCTGGACGGGCGCACATCGCCGCGAGCATTTTTACCGCGCTGTTCTTGAGGGTATCGCCTACGAACACCGCCTGACCATGGAAGGCGTGGCACGCGCAACCGGTACATCTATCAACGAGTTTATTCTGATGGGTGGTGGCTCACGCAGTACACTCTGGTGCCAGATCGTGGCGGATGTCCACAATACTCGTGTGACGCGAGCGAGCACGACCGAAGCCACCAACCTGGGCGCAGGTATCCTGGCAGCTTACGCCGCTGGCTGGTATTCGAGCGTCCGCGAAGCTGCGCAAGCCATGACGAAAACGGGCCGCAGCTTCAAGCCAGATGACAAAACACATGCCATCTATGATCGTCTTTTTCGTGAGGTGTATGTCGGGCTATTCCCAGCGCTGCAGCAATCTATCGACCGTTTGACAGAACTCACATATGATCAAGAAGGCTAGAGACAGATACAGTGAGAGGAATCCCTATGCGTATTGCAATTGGTTGTGACGAAGCCGGTCTGCCATTGCTCGATGTGATTCGTGATTTGCTCAAGGAAAAGAACATCCCCGTCGAGGATTTTGGTGTTCATTCCACCGACCCGGTTGATTATCCGGATATTGGCCTGAAAGTGGCCGAAGCGGTTTCGAAAGGTGAGTGTGACCGAGGTATCCTCGTCTGTGGCACAGGTATCGGCATGTCCATCACGGCAAACAAAGTGCCGGGTGTGCGCGCGGCGTTATGCCACGACACGTACTCTGCGGAACGAGCACGCAAGAGCAATGATGCCCAGGTGATCACGATGGGTTCGCGCGTCATCGGCCCAGAACTTGCAAAGTCAATTATCAACGCATGGCTGGATTCGGAATTTGCGGGTGGACGATCTGCGCCGAAGGTCGCCAAAATGAATGCGATTGACGAGCAATACAGACAGCAGCGCGAAAGTGCTGAATGACAAATCACACCAGGGATGAAGGCACAGAAACCTGTGCCTTCATTCTGGTCACGAACACAGTTGCGTTTGAAGTTGTACAAAGATTACAATAATTTATCTTTCGTCGCTCATGTCGAAGAGGCCAGATGCAGTTTAGCAACCGCGACGATCTCCTCACCCGGGTCGCATCACTGTACTACGAGTACGATTTCAATCAGCAAGAGATCGCCGACAAATTGCAGATTTCTCGCTCGAATATCTCGCGCCTACTCAAAGAGGCTAAACAAAAAGGCCTGGTGGAAATCCGCATTCATCGGCGGATTACGACTTCTCCAGAATTAGAGCGTGCCTTTGTCGAGCAGTTCAGCTTGAAACAGGCCATGATCGTCGATAGTACCGACGACAGCTATGAAGAACGGTTGGCATCTGCTGGACAGCTTGCTGCCTGGCATCTGGAAGAAATTCTGCGACCACACACGGTCATTGGCATTTCCTGGGGGACGGGCGTGAGTGCCGCCGTCACTGCCGTGTCGGTACAGCACGATCTCCAGATCGATGTCGTACAAATGATCGGCAGTGTGGGCACGGTCGCCTCCGTCATCGACGGCCCAGAACTGGCGCGGCAGTTGGCAAATAAGCTGGGCGGTAATTACTACTATCTGCACGCGCCTTTGTTTGTCGATAGCCGAACGACACGCGACCGCTTCTTAGAACAACCGACGATAGCCGACACGCTAACGCGCGCTTTGGGAGCACAGGTCGCTCTGGTTGGCGTTGGCACAACCGCGCCCGGCGCTTCCAGCTTCCTGCGAGCACGTCACCTGACCGAAGAGCAGGTCAGTGAGTTACGCGCACAGGGCGTTGTTGGCGAAACCGCGGGGCGGCATTTCGATGTTCATGGCCGTGCCGATTATGACATCAACGACCGGGTCATCGCGCTACGGCTGGATCAAGTCAAGACCATCCCCAACGTCGTGGCCGTGGCTTGCGGTCTGCCCAAAGCACGGGGCATTCTCGGCGCGCTCGAGGGCGGCTACATCACAGCGCTCGCCACAGACGCAGTGACAGCGCGCGCCGTCCTGGAAGAAGCAAAACGCCTCTAGCTCGCACGCCGTCATTGCTGGTGCGCTCGATAGTAGCCGACTGTGGAAAACCCCTTCCACAGGCTGTTCAACATCTGACGGCTGGTGATATTGTCGATGCATGGATCGGGCTGTGCCTCGAACCGGAAATGCGGATCTTGTAACGAGATCATTGACACAGCAGATTGTGGGCGCAGGCGGTCATCATCGACGTTCACATTGGCGAGCAAGAAAGGAAAGCGCAGCGTCATCTGGTCGGACGCAGGGTAAATGCTCACGCCGCATGGCTCACCGAAGCGCTGCACGATCCAGCCCGCATCAAAGTGATGATTCTGGGGGAAATGCAAGAAGATACGTCCGACCGACTCCCCGTTGACCGAGGGATAGAATTCGAGGTCGATGTGTTCCAGGCGCACGATTATTTGCCTGGGGAACAGCACTCTATCAGGCAGATCGTCAAGCTGCCCTTGTGTTCGTATCCAGCCAGTTTCACCGGGGACAATGTCCATGACGCAGGGCGACGTCTCACACCACGCGATCAGCCTGACGCGGCTGTCTTCGGGAAGCCTGAGCGCACGCCCTGCGGACAGCGCAGCGCCGGATGCCAGCGCAAGTATCAGCAGTAGCGTGATGGTGAGACGCAGCCCAAAGCTCTGCATCCAGATTACATGCCTTCAAACCTCGCCAGCGCGTGATACGTCTCTTTCAGCGATGGGTACAATCCGCGAAAGATGGTATAGAGTTTCTCGTATTGCGCGGCGCTCTCCGCGTCCGGGAAAGTGGTATCCACCTTGCGCACCATTTGTCTACAGGCTTCCGGGACACTGGCGTGCATCCCTGATCCGACGGCGGCCAGAATCGCCGCGCCGAAGGCCGATCCTTCATTGGTGTTGATGGTGTAGAGAGGAATGCCCATGATATCGGTCGTCAGCTTCAACCAGACAGCACTGTTGGTCGCGCCGCCGGTCACGACCGCTTCGGATGGATTAACGCCGAGCGAGCGCAGCAGTTCCAGTTGATCGCGCATCCCGAAGGCAATCCCTTCCATGGTCGCGCGGATCATGTGTGGCAGACCGTGCCGGAGCGTTAGGCCGACGAATGCGCCACGCGCATAGGGGTCGGGGTGCGGGTTACGCTCGCCGGTCAGGTAAGGTGCGAACACCAATCCCAGCGATCCAGGCGGCACACTCTCTGCCCACTGATTGATCTGATCGTAGCTCTGGCCGGGCGCAAGTTCGTCATGCAGCCAGCGCAATCCACCTGCTGCGCTCAACATGACGCCCATGTGAAACCATGTGCCAGCCATTGGCCCGCAGAACGTGTGCAGGCGGCCATCCGGTTCGGGCGCGTAGTGATCGCTGATGGCGTGCGCGACACCCGACGTGCCAATCGCCAGACTGGCCCGCCCCATCTCGACAATACCCATGCCCACCATCGCCGCCGGTTGATCGCCTGCGCCGCCAACGATGGGCGTGCCGGCTTTCAAGCCTGTGACAGCGGCGGCCTCTTCGCTGACGTGAGCGCATATGTCGGGTGATTCGCAGAGTTCGGGCAGCCACGCACGCGGGATGCCATAGGCGGCCAGCAGCTCGTCCGACCATGTCCGCTTGCCAATATCCATCAGCGCAAAGCCCGATCCGTCGGCAACGTCGGCGACGAATGCGCCGCTCAGCCGGTAGCGGACATAATCCTTCGGCAGCAGGACATGCGCAATCTGGCTGAAGATCTCCGGCTCATTCTGCTTCAGCCACAGGATTTTCGGCGCTGTAAACCCGGCCAGCAGAATACTGCCAATCAACTGGTAGAGCCGCTTTGCGCCGATCTTGGCCGTGATTTCTTCACACTGTTTGCCGCTGCGCTGATCGTTCCACAAGATGGCCGGGCGCAGTGGACGACCGTCCTTGTCTAGTGAGGTCAGTCCATGCATTTGCCCGGTCAAACCTATCGCCGCGACATCTTCGGCGGCTACCTGTTTGAGCACGTCACGCAGTGAGGCTGCGGTTGCCTGCCACCAGTTTTCCGGATCTTGTTCAGACCAGAGTGGCCGAGGGGTTGAAAGTTCGTGGGAATGGCTCCTGGATGCGACGACGGCCCCGGTTTCGTCAATCACCAGCGCTTTGGAAGCAGTCGTACTCACATCAATGCCAATGACGTAGCGCGCCATAAGGTGTTTCACCTTTACGAAACAAACATCCTTTGCGGAGAAAATCTGTGCCGCAAAGATAACATATCCGCGAATTCAAAGCGACAGAATACAGCCGCCTGCCCGCCCCTGGTGCGCGTCGTCAGCCCTTGACCGCGCCCAACGTCAACCCGCGCACGATGTAACGCTGCAAGAACAGCGCAAGCAGCGTCCCCGGAATAATCGCGATCATGCCGAGGGCAGCGATCTGGCCCCACAGTGTCTCGTGACCACCGACCAGCGTCGGCAACACGGTCGTGATCGGCTGCACCTTGTTGCGTGTGAGCAGCAGCGCGAACATGAACTCGTTCCAGGTGAAGATGAACGAGAACAGCGCGGTAACGACCAGCCCCGGCGTGATGAGCGGCAGCGTGATCTGGAGGAAGGCGCGAAAGTAGCTGCAGCCATCGACACGTGCCGATTCTTCCAGTTCTGCCGGTAGATCTTCGATGAAACCTTTGAGCAGCCACGTCGCAAACGGCAGATTGAAGACCGTGTTGGCGACGATCAACACGCTGTATGTGTCGAGTAACCGCAGTTCGCGAAAGATCAAAAACAGCGGCAGCGCAGACGCCACCGGCGGGAACATGCGTGTCGAAAGAATCCAGAAGGCGAAATCCTGCCCGCCCGTGCGAAAACGTGCCAGGCTGTAGGCGGTCATCGCGCCGAAGAACGTGCAGATAACCGCGGTCGAAGTAGCGATAACCAGGCTATCACCGAACGCGCGCAGTCCGCCCTTATCCGTCAGTGCGTCAGTGTAGTTGCTGACCTTCCATTCTGCCGGGAAAAGGATCGGCGGAAAGCGATTGAATTCTGTGTTGGAGTCCTTGAAAGAGGTTAAGAACATCCACAACACCGGGAACATAAAGACGGCCAGCGCGAACAGAAGCACGCCGTGAACAAGCACGCGATTGGTAAGACTGGGTTTGCTGTTCATGCGTAGTCTTCCCTTCGCTGACGTTTCTGCATCGCAAGAATCAGACGGGCAATAATGACAATGATCACCAACTGAACGAAGGCCATCGCCGCTGTGTAGCCCATACTGAAGTCACGAAAACCTTTGAGATACGTGTAGTAGGCGACGGTTTCGGTCGCGCTGCCCGGGCCGCCGCTGGTGAGCAGATACACGAGATCGAAGGTCTTGAATGTGTCCATGATGCGGATGAGCAGACCAACGCTCAAAACCGGGAAGATCAACGGCAGCTTGATCGACCAGAAGATCCGCCAGTCGGCTGCGCCATCCACGAGAGCGGATTCGATGATCTCCTGCGGGATCGACTGCAAACCCGCGAGCGCGATCAGCATCAGAAAGGGTGTCCACTGCCAGATAGTCGTCACCATGATCGACATGAGCGCATAGTGGGTATCGGAGAGCCAGCCAAATCCGCGCGACGAACCCTGCGTGATCAGATAGATCAGATAGTTCAATGGGCCAACATCGGCGTGCAGAATTAAACGAAACATATAACCGGAAACGACCGGCGCAATCAAAACCGGGATAAGGAAGAGTGCGACCAGAACCGAACGGAAGCGCACCACCTGATTCAGTAGTAAGGCCAGCCCGACCCCGATAACCAGTTCTAGGCTGACGCCCACGCCGATCAGGATGCCCGTATTGCGCATCGCGTTCCAGAAGCGCGCATCGCCCAGGACGCGGCCAAAATTGTTCAGCCCCACAAATTCGATGGGTGCGCGAGCATTACTGAGTTCCCACTGAACGACGGTCAAGCGCAATGTGTAGAGCAGTGGGTAAATCGTGATCAGAAGCAGAATCACCAGCGCCGGTAAAACGAACGCCAGTGCAACGACGCGCCGGGGTGTAAAAACGCGCTGTGCCCATGAAACAAAGGGCGTCGAGGCTGCGGAGGTACTAACCGTCATGGAAGTGCATCCTCGCTCCAGGATAATTTTTTAGAGAAAGGGATGGGGGCGTAGCTTTTACGCCCCCGGAATTCGCCTTTCAGCAGGTTATTGGATCAACCCGAGTGCGCGGTAGCTTTCCAGCGCCTGACGCCACAGCTCGACTTGGCGGTCGCGACCGAGGCTGTCGGTGATGTTGTTCCACTCGGCAGCGACTGCGTCGAGCGCCTCTTGCGGCGAAACCTCGCCTGCGAGCGCGCGGTTGACCTGCAGGTCGAGAGCGTCATTGTAGGCGGCTGCGCCAGGGATAAAGATCTCCGGGAAGCCATCTGCCAGCGCGACTTGCAGACCCTCAAGATATGCCCGTGCGGCATCCTCGCTCTCGAACATCGTATAAGCTTCGGGATGCTCAAGATGTGTCATGCGATACGGATCGAGGCCCGTCAGCGAGCTTGACACGTCTTCCAGGCTGCGATTGTAGGCGATGTACTTGGCAATGCAGTAGGCGGCTTCCGGCTGATCGCTATCCGCCGCGATACCAACGACACGGCCAACCGGCATCATCGAGCGATGCACCACGGAATCGCCGACCAAGGTACCCGGCACGCGACCGACGCCGACACGTCCCGCGATCACCGATCCCTGCGTAGGATCGCCGGCTTTCTTCGGCACGTCTGTCCACTGCACAACCATGGCGACCTGACCCTGAATGAAAGCATCACGCAGTTGATCGTAGCCATAACCCAACACACCGGGCGGCGCGTACTGAAGCGCGTCCACCATGTTCTGGAGGCCGGCGGCTGCTTCCGGCGTGTTGATGAGCGGGTTCATGTTTTCGTCGAAGTAGATACCGCCGCTCGAAGCGAAGCGATTGAGATACCAAGCATAGCTGAAACCGCGCTGCCCATATTCACCCAGGCCGTAGAACGGCTGCTCAAGGGTCTCGCCTGCCAGCATTTCGCCCGCATCGCGCGTGAAGAATTCACCCACCTCAAGCCATTCGTCCCACGTCTCCGGCGGACGCAGTTCGTGCCCATACTGCGCCTGGAAGGCTGCCTGCTCATCTGGATTGTCGAACAGATCCTGGCGGTACATCATGACGAGCACGTCACCGTCAATTGTGAGGGCGTAGGTTTCCCCGCCGAACTTGTTGTACAGCTCACGGAATGGCGCAAGAACATCATCCTGAACCGGGTCCCAAACAGCGGCAGGTTCACGCCCCATGAATTCGTCCAACGGCATGAGGTAGCCATTGCCAGCGAAGTCGCCAATATAGGCCGGGTAGAACGTCACCACGTCGAATGCACCGCTCTGAGCGATGAATTCTGTTTGAAGACGGCTGTAAACGTCATTGAATGGCGCGTCAACAATGTTGACGGTGATGCCCATTTGCGCGAAGTCGTCCGCCCAGAATTCGTAGGGCTTCAGGTTATGCCCGGCATCGCCAAAAACATCGACCGTCACACCACCGAAATCGGAGCACAACTCGAAATTGACCACATCGAGCGGCGCTGGTGCATCCTGAGCCAGCACGACGAGCGCCCCAAACGCAAACAAAACAACGACTGCCAGCCCGATGGGTGCCAATCTGCGAAGCCGATATGACAAATTGAGGAACACTTCGTAACCTCCTGAAGAAAATAGTTAGCGTAAAGGCTGAAATATCATTGCTCTAGTGGCAAACGTGCCTGAAATGCACAAATGCGCACTCCGACGTTGACGATTATAGCGAGGCGGCACCGAGATTCAAGCAACCCACTCACGACTCGATGATGTGATTTGTCAGCCCATCTAGAGCCGCTGCTCCGAGCAATAGGCTCTCAAGCGCGCTAAAATGAGCGTGATGCAAATACCATTGCTGAAAAAGGAGTGTGCCATGATCAAACTTATCGCCTTTCTCAAACGCAAACCGGGTATGACGATGGAGGAGTTCAAGGAACGCTGGGTTGTCGAGCATACGCGCATCTCCGGCAGACTCCCCGGCTTGAAAGGCTATCGCATCAATATCGCCGTTCCGACCCAACCGGAGGGCGCGCCGGACTATGACGGCACGGCAGAACTTTGGTGGGACAGCCTCGAAGAAATGGAAGCATCCTTCGCGACACAGCTCGGCCTGGAAGCTGGCGCTGATGGCGATCTGTTCAGTGCTGTGCGCATCCATCTCTATACCGAGGAATTCATCGTCATGCCCGGCCCACTGCCCGACATTCGTACTACCGGCTAGATCGGCTGCGCAGCGGTAAACCGTCGTATGTCCATTGGCCTCCTGCACTGAGGCGATCTACTATAGTGAGCTTCGGCACGGAGGCAGCCCATGCACATACTTGACACGCAGATCGATCCTCAGGATGAGCATATTATCGCCAATGACCGCCATAACCGGGCGATAGTCCAACAACTGCGCGCGCATCTGGCGCAAGTACGCCAGGGCGGCGGCGAAAAATACCAGGAACGGCAGCGTGAACAGGGAAAACTGTTTGTGCGTGACCGCATTGATCACCTGCTCGATCCCGGTTCTCCCTTCATTGAATTATCGCCGCTCGCTGCCTGGCAGGTCTACGAGGATGATGTGCCCAGCGCTGGTATCATTACCGGCATTGGGCGCGTCGCCGGCGTCGAGTGTGTGATCGTCGCGAACGATGCAACCGTGAAAGGCGGCACATATTTCCCGCTGACCGTTAAGAAACATCTCCGCGCTCAACAGATTGCGCTGGAAAATCGCCTGCCGTGCATCTATCTCGTCGATAGCGGCGGCGCATTTTTGCCGATGCAAGACGAGGTATTTCCCGATGTCGATGATTTCGGGCGCATCTTTTACAACCAGGCGACGATGAGCGCGGAGGGCATCCCTCAGATCAGCGCGGTCATGGGCAGCTGCACGGCGGGCGGCGCTTACGTCCCGGCAATGAGCGACGAGACGGTCATCGTCAAGGGAACGGGCACCATCTTTCTGGGCGGCCCGCCACTGGTCAAGGCGGCGACCGGTGAGGAAGTCACCGCAGAGGAGCTGGGCGGGGCCTATGTACATACCCACATCTCCGGCGTTGCTGATCACTACGCCGAAGATGACGATCATGCACTCGAACTTGTGCGTGGCATCGTGGCGTCGTTGAATCGCCGTAAACACGTCGATCTGGACCTTGCTGCGCCCGAACCTCCGCGTTACGACCCCGCAGAAATCTATGGCATCCTGCCCACGACATTTCGCGAATCCTACGACGTGCGCGAGATCATCGCCCGTCTCGTCGATGGCAGCCGATTCCGTGAGTTCAAAGCCGATTATGGAACGACATTGATCACGGGTTTTTCGCGCATTGAAGGCTTTCCGGTCGGCATTATTGCCAATAACGGTGTGTTATTCAGCGAAAGTGCGCTCAAAGGCACACATTTCATCGAACTGTGTACTGCGCGCCGCATCCCCTTGCTGTTTCTGCAAAATATCACCGGCTTCATGGTCGGCAAGGCGTATGAGCACGGTGGCATCGCCAAGGATGGCGCAAAGATGGTACATGCGGTGGCAAACGCCGCCGTGCCCAAACTGACGGTCATTATTGGCGGGAGTTTTGGCGCGGGCAACTATGGCATGTGCGGCAGAGCTTATGCGCCGCGCTTTCTCTGGATGTGGCCGAATGCGCGCATCAGCGTGATGGGTGGGGAGCAAGCGGCGAATGTGCTGCTGACGATCAAACAGGATCAGTTAGCACGCATGGGCAGCCCGACCATGAGCGAAGAAGCACAGGCGGCTTTCAAACAGCCGATTCTGGATAAGTATGAGCGTGAGGGCAGCCCTTACTATTCGACCGCTCGCCTTTGGGATGATGGCATTCTTGATCCGGTGGAAACACGGCGAGTGCTTGCACTCGCGTTGAGTGTATGTTCAAATTCCGCCGACACAGACACGCGTTACGGCGTTTTCCGGATGTAGAAAGTACTTTTGTCCTACTCCACAAGGGTACCCAAGATCGAATATCATAAAATTTGTGAAATTTTCTACACAGCTATCCAACTATTTGCTACACTCTTTACGCTTTTCACAAACTGACAGGGTGTAAGATCAGGCAAAAGTGGAAGAAACGCATGATTCACAACGTCGTTCTTGAAGAAACTGCCCTTCCGCCCCGTCAAGTGATAGAGCACTATCGGCGCGCCTATAAAATGGTCAACGGTCGAGAACCAGGGGTGCGCTACGCGGGCAACTACTGGTATTTCGTCAATAACGAAGCTGTTCATCACAGTGTGCTTATCCGCGAAATTGCCCGGCTGCGGGATCTGGCTCAGAAGCAAACACTGATGAGTGCGGACAAAGGCATAATCAACCGACTTATTGCCAAGTTGCGGAGTTTGTAGTTAAACTTCCCCTTTACGGATTTTTCATAACATCTGCAACGTTGTGTCTGATCTAAAGCGCCAAAACTCTGTAATAATGAGGGAAGAGTTCCGAAACATTCTGGGATTCTTACCTATGAGCGTCCTCGATCCAGCCTTAGCGATTTCATCGCGCGATGTCATTGAGAGTTACATCGAATCTTATCGCACGGTTTATTTGCGTAAACCGGCCATGCGCTATCTAGGCAATGGTTGGTATTTGGTTGACGATGAAATCGTGCATCAAGCCATCATCATTCAGGAGACGGGACGTCTTCAACAGATGATCCGTCAGCAAATGAGCAGCAGGCAGCTCGCCCCCGAAATGGTTCAGCAGCGCAAGAGTGTGGTTAGCCGTCTGATTGATCGGCTGCGTGGGCTTTGATGCGTGTCTGTAGAATGACGATGAGCGCTTCAAATGCTGTGAGATGTGCAGCATAACATTCTAGTGCCAGGTTACCCGTCTCGTCCCATACTCTCAAAACGCCTGCATTTTCCCTATAGTCCCAATCTGTGAGCATTCCATATCGATAGCGTCGTGTCCGGTGGATACGACAGATGATGCCGTTGGGTGTCGTGTCGATGCCTTCGCGCCAGACGTAAAGCCCAGGCACAAGCATGACAACCATCAAAGTCAGCAAGCGCGCATCAATCGCGCGCAGGCCATGCGTAAGTGCCAGCGTAACGCCGAGCAAGATGGTTGGAGACATCCAGAGCAGCGCCAGCAGACTGCGATACGGCTGCGGCAACCGATGCCGCGACAGGACGATTTCATCAGCAGAGAGCAGCATGACTCACCGCCCCGCGATCTTCTTCTGGGCGGCTAAATCGATAATTCGCGAATGGCGCGCGAAAAGAACGAGCACATCGCCGCTTTTTACGCGGATATTCCCCTCCGGATGGACGAGCGCATCCCCATCGCGCGCATGGAGCACAATATCGAGATCGTGTTGGTCTTGCAGATTGCCGATAGTCTCATCTTCCATGAATGAGCCTGGTTCAACTTGCAACCGGATCATGCTGTAATCGACGCCATGCACCTTGATCGTTTGTGTGACCTCGATGCCGATGGCGGCACCGGCAAAGGCTGGCGCTGCCAGGTCGGATGCGCTCAGGACAGCCTCGACACCCATGAAGCGGTTGAGTTGGCGCGCGAAGGTGCTGTCCCACATACGGACGATAATGCGCACGTCCGGATTCAAATCGCGTGCGCGCATAGTTATTTCCAGATTGATGTGATCGTCAGATGTGGAGATAATCAGCGCCCGTGCATACAGTAGCCCGGCTTTCTCCAGCGTGGTAGGTAGGCGCCCATCACCGATCACCAGAGGAACGCTAAGCTGGCTTAGTTCCTGATCTTTCTCAGCCGAGAGATTGGCGTCAACGGCAGTCACTTCAAAGCCCATGCCGACAAGCTGGCGCACAATCCGCAACCCAACATGCCCGACACCGACAACAATCACGTGATTACGATAGGTTGATGCCACGGCTTCCTCCCACGCATTGCGACGCCCGCTTCGGTCAAAAAACAGTCGCCCAAAATCGACCGCGCCGCGCCCCACAACATAGATGCCGATCAGCGGCAGCAAGTACCAGAAAACAACCAGATACGGCTCTGCCGGTGGTTTCTCTTCCGGAATGCCCTGCAAACTCATGAGTTGAATCATGTCATAAGGCAGATCGGCGAAAGCAATACGCTCCCCGCGCGCCAGAAAGTGAAGCTCGCCATAGAGCCAGCCCCCGCCAAAGATCGCAATCAGCAGTGCAAGGATAGGCACGCGAAATTCACGCAGCAGCGCTGAAGTATCATGCCAGGCGGCCCGCCCAATGCGCATCACCCGTGTGATGCGGCGGCGTCCACTCGGAAAGACGATCGGTGTGTGGCTCATGGTGAGAAAATATCTTGTTGCTTAATCTAATTGTATGCGTATTGGCGCGAACTGAAAAGCAAAGAGCGGGCCATGTGACCCGCTCTTGCGCTGCTTTGCTTGCTGGCTGGCCTACGGGCAAGCGCCACGCTGCAAAGTATAGGTGATGGTCTGCCGATTATCGTTCTCGTTGAACTCTGGAATCAGGTTCTGCGGATCGATGGTCAGCGTGATGACGTGATTCTCGTTGTACCAGGTATCCACCTGTAGCGGGATGTTCACTCGGTAGGTCGTGCCCGGATTGATGATCGGGAAGTTGCCGATCCGTGTTTGCTGGATCGAGCCATCTGCCGCGCGCGTATCGACCAGCGAAACGGCCCCGCCAGGGCTGGGGATTGTGCCCATGTTCGCCACGTCAAAGCCAACGGTGAACGGTGTCGCGCACGTTGGGTTGGGTGTATCGAAGAACACCAATCCGGCGACAAGATTGACCGCGCTGGCAGGCGTAAATGTGGGCACGGGCGTCGGCGTTACCGGCACCGGCGGCGGCGCGATCCGGCGAATGTTGCTGAAATCGCCTTCCGCCTCCACAACCGTCGGAGAAACCCAGCCGCGCTGACCGTTCGGCAGCTCGATATAATACCAGCCGGTCCCCATATTGCTGATGCCCAGAATTGGAACCGTCTGATCGCGCAGGAGCGAACCAACAATCGGATAGTCGGTGCTATCGCCAGAGCGCACGTTGACCGCCACGCGGGTGGCCGTTACGCGCGGTGTCGGATCGAAAGCGGGCGCGCTGGTGGGAAGCGGCGCTACCGGCTCCTGTGTCACAACCGGACGCGATGGTGCAAATGGTGACGGCTGATTCTCGACGCGAACGGGAGCGACGATACTCGTCACAGGCTGCCCACCGCGCACGCGCACCGTGAGTCTCAGCGCATAAACCCCATCCTCGGTCTGCGAGGTATCCCAGACGCCCAGAATGCCATCCTGTACAGGCGTCGAACTCGGCAGCGTCGCCGGGAACCACAGGGGAGCAGCATTTGGGTCTGCCCCTGGGGTATATTCCGCCATCTGGCTGTACTCAATAAAGTAGTTTGTCATGTTCGGCAGATTCGCCGATCCCCGAATGGTAAATTCACCGGAAACAACATACACAGGCGGCGGGAAAGTAATCGTCGCATTCGGATTAATCACGCCGGTATCCTGCGCGAACGTTGGTGCAACCATTGTCAACATCACCACCAACGCCACAAAAAGCATGGAGGCCAATTGTCTGGACATTACAAGCGTGCTCCTTTGTCGAATTAAGTCCGTAAAGCAAGTATATACCCGGCGCACATTCGCGAAGGGTATACAAAGCATAAGCCTACATTTTAAGCATAGTCCATAAGTTCTACCGCCTGCCAGACGATCAACGGACGGTTTCTATGCGCTGTGTTAAAATGAGGAGGTGTGCGTGGCAACCGGGCCGGAGGATAGACATACCATGCTCCGTATATTTTTCATCGCGCTACTGCTTGGCATCGTGGTACTGGGGCTGTTGGTCGTTCCGGCAGATCTGAGAGCCCAAACGGTGACGCAGGTGACTCTCTATCCGCCGGGCACTGTCGTCATCACCCTGACACCCCCCACCCCCAGCGGGCCAACCGCAACCCCGCCAGGCGGTTGTTATTCGCCCCTGTCACTTGGCGTCGGCGATCAGGTAGGCATTCGCGCTGGCATTAATCTGCGCGCCCAGCCGAGCGCGAGCAGCGCGCTGGTCAATTACTTCGACATCCCGATGGCTGCTTATATCACCGATGGCCCAGTCTGCGCTGACGGCTACAATTGGTGGCGTGTGCGCGGCGTGGGCGACCCGGGTTGGGTGGCGGAAGGTCGGCCAGACAGCTACTACATCAGCCTCCTGGTTGCTGCCGGCGTTGATCAGTCGTGCACCGAGCCGCAGGAGATTCAGACCGGGGAGCGCATCCGGCTTCTCAAGAGCGTCCGGGTGCGCACTGAACCGGGAGACACCGGGCTGGTGCTTACCGTCGCGCCCTACACGTCGCTGCTGCCCGTGATCGGCGGGCCGACCTGCCGGGACGGGCTGAATTATTGGCAGATTCAGGTTGAGTACGGTGACAGCGGGCAATTAGTCGATGGTTGGATCACCGAAGGCCCCGATTATGACTATTACATCGAGCCAGAATTACGCCCGCTGTACTCGGTCGCGGAATGCTTCCCACCGCTCAACTTCACTGCTGGTGAGCGCATCGTCGTCAAGGGTACCCATGGCGCTGTGCGCCTCCTGCGCGAGGCCCCCAGCGAACGCGCGCCGTTGGTGGCTACCCTGATCGGCGGCCTCCAGCTTGTCATCCTGGATGGGCCGATGTGTCGCGACAACTTCAACTGGTGGCAGGTCCAGGTCTTCGGCGGCAGCAGTGACCCGATTGGCTGGGTGGCTGAGGGGACACCGCAGGATCGTTTCCTGGAGCGATTACCTGTGCCGGATCGCCCAACGTAAAACAAAACAGGGCGTCGCGGGACGCCCTGTTCTATTGCTTATGCTTCGATCTTCACACCGCGCCAGAAAGCGATGTGATCCGTGATTTCACGGGCGGCAGGTTTCGGCTGCGGGTAATACCACGCAGCATCTTTATTCACCTGTCCATTGACTTCGATACTGTAGTAGCTCGCCTGCCCCTTCCATGGGCAAATCGTGTGCGAACTACTATTGTGTAAATACTCCATGTTAACCGACTCGCGGGGGAAATAGTGATTGCCCTCTATAAGCACCGTCTTGGGACTCTCCGCGATAACGACGCCATTCCAGATCGCCTTAGCCATGATCAAACCCTCGTTCCAATGAGCCTCAAAGTACATATCACATCGTAAAACCTGACGATGTGAATCTGTATTAGCTTTCGGACAAGAGCTGCTTCTTCACGAGCTACTCATCTACTTGCAGAATGGGCTGCTGTTGAACAAGGTTTCAATCTGGCCACGGAAGGATGCCGCGTCCGGATAGCGATAGTACTGGTAAAACGCCGACCATGCTTCGCTGCGCATACCGCCATAGAGATATGGCAATACGAGGCCCAGAACACGACATTTGACGCTTTCAATCTGCCCGGCTTCGGACATAGCGGCGATCTGCGCACTGAGGTCTGTCTGCGCCAGATATGCTTCTGCCTGCGCACGATAGTAAGCTGGGTACAAGGCGCTCTGCGGGCGATACGTGCGTCCGCCCCGGTCGTAGGCCATGACAACCTCGACCAGGGGTGACTCTGCGCCACTGCAGAACTGATATGTATACGTGGTATCGGCCACGATCAACTCTGGAATGCCATCAAAATTGGGGTCGGCAAAACGCGAACCACAGGCGGCTGTCGCCGTTTCGATAATCTTGGTGATCGTCGTCCCCAGATCATAGACGTGTACGGAGCACGACAGCCCGGTAGCACCACCATACGACATTTCGAAGACCACGTCCGGATTGCCCTCGCCCGTCACGTCAGTACCCGTCAGTTCGCTGACGGTTCCACCGATGAAACTGTCGATCTGCACGCGGGGCTGATCCGCGCTGTCAATCGTGAGCACTGTGTAGGTGAGCGTTGGATCGCTCCAATAGCGCACCACGTACTTGCCGATGAACCACTCCCGCTGTAAATTGAAAATCAGCGACTGGTTGGCAAAGCGGTTGCTCGTCGGCGGCGTCGCCGGCGGCACACCGCGGTCAGCTGCCTGCTGCGCGCTCAAGGTTGCCTGAAGCGCGCTCAAGGTTGCGGCGCTGGCAAAGGCGTCTTGCACGGCCGCCGCTTGCGCTGTAGCGGTAGCGGCAAATTCCAGCGTGGGCGCGAGCGCGGTGGCGGTCTGTGCCAACGTCTGTTCTTGCTGAGCCTGGCCGAGTGCCACTTGTGTACTCTGGGCGATTTGAGTCCCTGCCGAGAGGGTCGCAAATGCGATCTGCGTCATTTCGTCGTAGGCCAGGGCGATCTGAGTCGCAGCAGCGGCGGTTGCTTCCTGATTGGCGCGCTCTGCCTGCGGCAGCAAGACAAACAGGATCAAGCCGCCGCAAACCAGAATCGCCAGCAGTAACCCAATCGCGGCAGGCAGCAGGAAACGAGAGCTTGTGAAAGCAGCTGAGGTCGGAACGACGCTTGTTTCCTGCTCAACTGTGACTCGGCCTGGCGTGGATTCGGTTCCGGCGACGACCGTTTCGCTGCGGGCGGGCTGCATCACTGGTTGTGAGCGCACAGTAGCTTCTTCCTGAAGCAGTGCGGGAACAGGCGCAGCCGGCTGCGCAGCGGGCAGCGTGCCCCAGTAGCGCAGGGTTTCGATCAGTTGGCGCGTGCCGGTTTCATAGGGCTGCTGCGCGAAATCAACATATTGTCCCGGCTCCAGATGAATACCCAGACGATCCGGCGTGTCAATTGCGACCAGGATGACAGGCTTTTTGCGCTGAAAATAGGTATTCCAGTCGTTGAGCACGCGCCTTTCGGCCACAGCGAGTGAGGATAGCAACACGATCATGGCGTCGCATAATTCGAAGCCGATGTTAAGATCGTTGTGCCAGCGGCCACCCGGTGGAAGATCGGACGCATCCAACCAGACATTTGCGCCCAGATCGACCAGTTCCCGCGCAATCTGCTTGGCGAATGATACATCTGTCGGGCTGTGGCTGATGAAAATACGCGCCATATTCGGTTATCCTCAACCAGGGGAGCGCTTACTACCATGCGAGTATAGCGCACGTCTTATGAGCGGCGAAATTCTCGTCAGGTCGGCCAGTTCAGCTCAGTCATGCAAAAGGAGGAAATGTGCCCAACCAATCTGTCGATTTCGACCGTGCGGCGGATTTCTACGATCAGACGCGCGGATTCCCTCCGGGTGTGAGCGAGCAGGCGGCCGCGCTGATCGCACAGGCAGGCAATCTGACGGCCAATAGCCGGGTGCTCGAAGTTGGCATCGGCACTGGTCGCATTGCGCTGCCCTTGTCTACACACGTCGCCTGCGTGGTGGGAATTGACCTGTCTTCCGCCATGCTGCAACGATTGCGGAGTAAACGCCACCACGAGCCTGTCTTTGTCGCCCAGGGTGACATCACCCGCTTACCACTGGCTTCACACAGTTTTGACGCTGCCATTGCCGTGCATATCTTTCACCTCGTGGCCGGTTATGAGATGGCCTTGAGCGAGATTGCCCGTGTCCTCAAGCCTGGAGGCGTGCTCATTCACGCCTGGACAGAGCATGACAAAACCGACGCGCTCACGGAAGTCTGGCGTCAGGTGACCGGACGCCGGCAGACCCCGGAGATTGGAATGCGCATGGATCAGCGGCTCACGGCCATGGAGGAGCATGGTTGGCAGCTTGCCGGCGACGTGCTCGAACTGCCGTATTCGGTTCAACGCGCGCCGGGAGAATATCTGGAATCTCTGCGCAAGCGTATCTGGTCACACACATGGCGTATGACTGACACCCAGATCGACGATGCCTTGCACACCCTGCAAAGCTATATCGAGACGCACTTCGATGATCCGAGCGTCCCGCTGCCCGTCAACTCGACGTTTGTCGCGCGGATATATCGCCCGCCCCTTCAAACGTAGCGACGGCAGACTGCTTCGACATGTGCGCCGTAGGGTTCGCCGAAGAGATTGTAATGCACCAGCAGCGGGTAGAGTTGATACAGGGCGCGCCGGTCTTCATAGCCCGGTTCGAGCGGGAATGTAGCGCGGTAGGCTGCGTAAAACTGGGCAGAAAAGCCGCCGAATAACTCGGTGAAGGCCAGTTCGATCTCGCGATCCCCAAAATAGACCGCCGGATCGATCACTGCCGGGATGTCGCCAGCCAGCGTCATGTAGTTGCCGCGCCAGAGATCGCCATGCAGCAGCGATGGTGTGCTGGTGTTGGGCAGCAAAGCGGGCAATCGTGTCATCAGGCGTTCCAGCAGCGCGAGGCGTGATGCGCTCATGCCACGCTTGCGTGCCAGCGCTGCCTGAGGCGCAATCCGCTGATCGCGATAGAAATCGCCCCAGCGCGCCGTTGGTGGGTTGCGCTGTGGCAGCTTGCCAATGAAGTTATCGCGATCTAGCCCGAAGTCCACCCGCGTGATCTGGTGCTGGAGTGCCAGCGCCTCGCCAAATCCGGCGGCAAACGCCGATGACGGCGGCGCTTCTTCCAGCCACTCCAGCACTAAATAGGCGGGAAGATGAGCAGCGGCGTCGGCTTGTGCGATCACGGCCGGGACACGCAGCCGATTTGCCTCGCGCAAGCGGATCAGGCCGTCCTGCTCGGCGCCAAAGAATCCCACTGGCGTGGCGCTGTTGATCTTGATGAAATAGCGCCCGCCGCTGACCTCGACACAGAATGCCTCGTTGATGTCGCCCCCGTGAACGCGATGAATCCCCTCTGGCTGAGCGTCGAAGATCTCGCGGGTAATGATCTTGATGGTGTCGTTCGTGATCACAGGTTGCACTCAAGCACAAAACGGGGCGCATTGATCTTGCGCCCCACGACTTACAGGAGACGAGGAGTCTAACAAACTGCTAGAGCACCGGGGCATGAGGCTTACGATGGACGTATTGCCCGCCGCCATTCGTGCCAAACCATTCGTCGCCATCCACCAGCTTGCGCCCGCGCAAGTAGACCTGCACCGGCACACCACGCACCTTCATGCCTTCGAACATATTGTAGTCGCACTTCATGTGCTGCGACTTCACGCTCAAGGTGTGGGTCTTCTTGGGATCCCAGACGAGAATGTCCGCATCTGCGCCAACGGCAATCGAACCTTTCTTCGGATACATGCCGAAGATCTTCGCCGGGTTCGTGCAGTTGATCTCGACGAAACGCTGTGGCGAAATCTTGCCGCTGTTCACGCCAAGCTGCCACATCACCATCAGGCGATCTTCAATCGCAGGCAGGCCATTCGGAATCTTGGCGAAATTACCTTTGCCCAGTTCCTTGCCGGGACGCCGATAGCTGGGGTTCTGCTTTTCATATTCGATCCAGTTGCCGCCGTTGTGTTTGGCCGACCAGTCTTCCCAGGGGCCGACGCCGCCCTCATACCAGAAATCGCAGTGATCGGTGCTGACGACCTGAAGCGTGCCATCTTTGATCGCCTGCCAGAGAATCGCATGATGTTCCGAGTTACGCACCGGCGGCGAGCAAACGTATTTTGCGCCTTCAAAACCTTTGGCACCCAGGTGCTTGTCGCGGGTGATGTGGAAATACTGGACGCACGACTCGCCCATGACCGGATAACCGAGCGCGCGACCACGGCGCAGCGCAGCCACGGACTGCTCGCAGGTCATGTGGACGACGTAGAGCGGACAGCCAGTCATGCCGCTCATGACGACTGCACGATTGGTCGCCTCGCCCTCGATTTCCGGAGGCCGCGAGGAATAATGCCAGACCGGGTCTGTCTTGCCCTCGGCCAGCAGTTGCAGACGCAGTTGTTCTTCGACATCGCCATTCTCGGCATGGACCATGACGATCATGCCGTTCGCAGCCGCCTGCTTCATCGCCAGATAGAGTGTCTTATCATCGACCTGAAACACGTTCTTATAAGCCATAAAGAGCTTCAGGCTGGTGATACCCTCGTCAAGCAGCGACGGAATCTCCGCCATCACATCATCACGCAGATCGGTGATCGCCATGTGAAACCCGTAGTCGATTTGCGCGGGTTTGGCTTTCTCACGCCATGTCTTCAGCCCATCATGCAAGCTGCCGCCCTTGGGCTGGATGACGAAATCGATGTGTGTCGTCGTGCCGCCAAACGCCGCCGCTTTGTGCCCAACGTCGAAGTCATCGTTGCTGTATGTGCCGCCAAAGGGCAGATCGAGATGTGTATGCACATCGATGCCGCCCGGCATCAGGTATTTACCTTTGCAATTCACCACTTCGTGACCACGGCGGCTGATGTTCCGGCCAATCTGTGTGATCACACCATCTTCGACCAGCACGTCAGCATCGATCATGTCACTGGCGGTGATGATCGTGCCATTTCTGAAAAGAGTACCCATGGATGCCTCCTAATTGTGAGCCTGGGTCTTATGCCTGCACGGATTGCGCAAACTGCGGCAGGACATGCTTGCCATATTCTTCAACGATGCGCTCCTCGTCGCCCACCATCAAATAGATATTGAACTGAGTGACGCCGATAGATTCCAGTTCTTTGATCTTGGCGATGTGCGCATCAACCCCGCCAAGGACGCCGAAGCTGTCGATAATATCATCCTTGATAAATCCGAGGTGATCGGCGTCTTTGTCAGCATGATGGCGATAGTCGTAGCCTTTGCGCCCCTCAATATAGTCGGTCAGGCGCTGCGGCACGGAATGCCCCGCGTTGCCATATTTCTCAACCAGGTCAGCCACATGATTGCCGACCATCGCCGGGAACCAGCGCGTTTGCTCGCGCGCCTTGTTCATGTCCCCGACCCAAGCCGGCGCTGCCGACATCACTTTGAAGTTGCTCATGTCGCGTCCAACGGCTTTGGCAGCCTCCTTTGCCTGATCGCTGAACCATTTGACCAGCCATGGATCTGCCAATTGAATGATCAGGCCGTCGGCGTGCTCGCCGGTGGCCTTCAGTGCCTTCGGGCCGTAGGCGGCGAACCAAATCGGCAGTTCGTAGCCCGCTGCCCACGGGAATTGCACGGGCGTAACGTCGTCTTCATAGGTCACTTCGTCGCCGCGAATCATGCCTTTGACCGCCTGGGCGAATTCCACCATCGTGTCCACCGTCATCGGCCTGCGGCCCATGACGCGGCGGCTGCTGTCGCCGCGCCCCAGCCCCATATCGATGCGACCGCCGCTCTGTGCCGCCAGGGTCGCATGAATGCTGGCCGCAACTGACCAATCGCGAACGCCAGGATTGGTGACGCACGCACCGAAGCGCATATGCTCCGTGTGTTCCATACACATCGCCATCGTGACGAAGCATTCGCGCCATAGAATGTGTGAATCAAAAAACCAGGCGTAGCGAAAACCAGCCTGCTCCGCTAATTTGCACAGGTTAACTGTTCGTCGCGGATCGATGTCTCCCTTAAAAGTAATAGCAAAATCCATCATGTGTACTCCCATCCAGTGCAAGCTCTGAGGTGTGATTTTAGTGAGTTCCTTGAGTTGACACAACTTTCTGCTGCTCGCCGCTATCGTCTGCTGATCAAGCCTGTGCTATACTGCGCGCCAGTGTATTACACACGCATCAGGCAAGGCAATATGCCCAAGATCGAGACCCTCAATCAAGCTCACTATGATCCAACCACAGGCATCTTCAGTCTTTCCAGGTCAGAAGATGGCTCACTCGCGCATGTGAGTCTGCGCCTGGAAGGTGAATATCTCGCGGTTTCTACAAGTTATGGGCCATTGGAGATCGCGCTCCGCCCACGCGTTGAGGAATTGAAGCGCGTTCTCAGAATGCTTCAACCCGTCGATGGCTTGCAGTACTCGCGCCAGTTGGGCAGTGGCCAAACGAGCATCGGCCTGGGATTACAATCCGATGGTCGGCTTCTGGTTCGCCCGGCAGTTATTGGCGACGCCAGCGGTTACATTGCCATCAATCTGGCACTTGCGCCTGAAGCACGCGCCGCACTTTTCGAGTGGCTCGGCGTTTGAATCTCTGAAATGTGGATTATATGAAAGAGGACGAACCACATGGCTCGTCCTTTTTGTAAGGTCAGTAGTGACTGTCTACCGTCGGCGACGCCGCCCTACAGTTGACCAGGCAGCGACGAGCAGCCCAAGCAGCAGGGTGCTCCCTCCAATCAACAGCAAGTCGTTGGCGGCAGCACGACCCAAAACACTGAAATTGACTGTTTGCGTCAATGCCTCGTCTGCTGTGTTCCGCATCGTCACCGAGAGGCTGTGCGCGCCTTCATCCAGGGTGGTCATGTCTATCGTCGTCGAGTAAGGCGCTTGATCGACAGTGGCAGTTTCCGCGCCGTCGATAGCGAATTTCACATCGGCGACTTCGACACCGTCTCCCGGCACAACCTCAATCACGCGGCTAGCCTCGGCGACAAGCTCGCCATCGCTCAACCCGGTCAGGCTGAACGTCAGAGGAACCGTCTGTGGCTCTGCCGTAACTTCCAGAGGCGGTATGACGAATGGGATCTGTGCCAAGCCTGTCGCCCCCGAAGCGTCCGTCAGCGTAATATCCAACAAGTGATCACCCGGTGCCAGCGGAGCAGTCTCGATTTCGACTGAATAGGGCGCTTCGGCATCGACAGCGATTTCCTCGTCATCGAGGCTGAAGGTCACATTATCGACTGCGACATCTTCGCCGGGTTCGACCTCGACCGTCAGCACAGGGCCTTGCACCGTCGCCCCACTTTCGATACCACTCACGGTAAAGGCTGGCGTACCGGGCATCTCCGTGGGTATCTCCGCAGTCTCGGTGGCTGCGACAGAAGTTTCGGTAGGCGTCCCTTCTTCGGTAGCAGATAGGGTAGCCGGCTCAGTGCTCACGGTCGCCGGTACGCTCGTAGGCGCTTCTGACGTAATGGTGGCGGCTGGCGGTACAACCACGACACCTTCACGCGGGGTCGCCGTCGGACCTTCGATCACATTGAACGGGATCTGCTGCGTTGCCGTTTCACCACTAGTGCTCGTCAGTGTGATGTCCAGAATGTGAGCGCCAGGATCGAGAACGGTGGTATCGATGGTAGTGACGTAGGGCGCAGCAATATCGCGGTCGATTTCCGCGCCATCCAGGGCAAAAGTGATGCTTTCAGCCTGGACACCTTCGCCGGGCGCGACTTCTATGGCAAGTGCCGGTTCCGTCACGTCCTGGCCGAGTTCGATACCCCTGATCGTGAAGACCAGCGGAATGCCTGTAGCCGTCGGCGGCATCGGCGTATTCGCCGGTGGCACGACGACTACCGCTACGCGTGGTGTTGCCGTTGGCTGTGCTGACACAGTGAACGGAATCTGCTCTGCTGCTGACTCGCCAGTGACACTCGTTACACTCACATCCAATACGTGAGCACCTGACGGTAGCGCCTGCATGTCGATGGTCGTGACATACGGGGCAGCGATATCGCGGTCGATTTCCTGCCCATCCAGGGCAAAAGTGACGCTCTCAGCCTGGACACCTTCGCCCAACGTAACCCGTATCGCGCGGGCGGCATCCGCAACTTCTTCGCCCAACGCTATGCCGCTGACAGAAAATGTAGGCGGTACTGGCGTAATGGTTGGCGGAACAGGCGTGTTTGTCGGTGGCACCAGCGTGTCGGTTGGTGTAGCCGTCGGTGGAACAGGCGTATCGGTTGGTGTAGCCGTCGGCGGTACCGGCGTGTGCGTCGGCGTAGCTGTCGGCGGTACTGGTGTATTCGTTGGGGTTGCTGTCGGCGGCACCGGCGTGTTCGTTGGGGTCGCCGTTGGCGGCTCCGGAATGACGAACGCCAGTGTGCTCTCTGCTTGCTGTCCCTGCGCGTTTTGCGCAACGACGCTGACCAGATGCGGCCCAGGCACCAGATTTGTCAAAGCGATGTCGGCGCTGTAGGGCGCTGCCGTGTCCGTCTGGACAGCGATCCCATCGACAGAGAATGTCACCTGCTCGACCGCCGTCTGGGTTTGCAGAATGCCGACGTTGACAGTGCGTACCGTCTCATTCGCAATCGTCTCGCCAGCGACAATGCCTGTCGCATCGATCAGGAAAGGCAGCTCGGCAATCGCGAACGATTGGCTGGTCGAACGGCTGGCCCCGGCGGCATCGATAGCTTCAACTGAAAGGCTGTATGTGCCAGGCACAAATCGTAGCGGATCGATTGTCACAGAACCGCTCAGATTCAGATTGTCCGCACTGAGCACACGATTCTCTAATTCGACCGGAGTGCCATCAATCGCCACATTAAGCGTACCGAACTGGCGCGGCGCAGTGCCGGAAATCGTGAATATCGTGGGTTCGCTGATGGGTTCCGCAGGGATACCGCTCATGCCAGGCACTGGATAGAGATCGGGCACCACATAACCACGAGTCGTTGATGCGCTGCCTGTACGGATGGTGATTGGTGCAGGCGACCCATCTGGCTCCAGGTTAGGCTGGATCGTGACGATATACTGGCTGCGCAGATAACTCGAAATGAAATCGAATATCTGGCTCAATTGGGCCGAGGACGGCAAGATGTAAGTCTGGCCGCCCGAGTTGTTTCCCAGATTCTGCAAATAAGGTGCATAGACCGAGCCGAAGCCGATGGCAAAGAATGGCACGCCGTTGGCGGTGCCAAGTTGGATGGCATCGTTTGCGCCATGGGTGCTCAGTCCACCATATTCATGCCCATCAGTCACCAGAACGACAAACCGCCTGGGATTGCGCGCTTCGTTGATGGCGATTTCTGCACCGGCATAAGCGGCATCGTAGAGCGACGTGACACCACCCGCCGTTAGGCCGGCGACCGCGCTGCGAGCCGCAGCGAAATCGCTGGTAAAGGGCTGGATGACACGATAGCCAGAGTCGAAATCAATGACCGCGACTTCATCCACCGGGCGCAAATTATCCAACAAAATGTTGGCAGCGTCTTTCGCATCCTGCAAAGGCGCGGCGTACATGCTCTCGCTGGAATCAATGACGAGCGCCACGGAAACAGGTAGATCGCTATTGCGGATCTCTTCAACGCGCACGACCTCGGCACTTCTGCCCTGAGCCAGCGCGCTAAAATCGGTTTCGGTCAATCCGAGCACGGGGCGACCATCAGCACTGACGACCGTGACAAGCAGCTTCAGGAGCGGAAACTCGCTGTCGTCAACGCCATTGATAGTAATGCCTTGAGCCTGGGCAACCACGATGGTCACTGCGAACAGAAGCGCAGCGATAATCAGGATGGAGATCAGTAGCTTACGCATGAATACCTCATCGTTCACAAGGTGTCGGAGGGACGCACTTAAGCGTCACGCCCGGCAGTGAGACGACGCACATATTCCTGGAAGCCTTCCCAATCGCCGTTGACCAGGTATTGTGCTTGCCGCGCCCAGGTAGGAATGCTCGGCGCGAAGCTCATCCCAGCGTTTTCGATGGCGATGCGCAGCTCAGATTCGGTGGAATTTGCCAGCCTGGCAAAGGTATCGATGCCCGCTGCTCTCAGTGCCGCCGCGAATTTCGGGCCAACGCCCTCAAGGACTTCGAGATCATCGTCGCTGACCGGCAATTTGGCGAAGGCGCTCGGCGCAGCCTCTAGGGTTTTCACACGAGTGTCAAAATCCCCCAATTTTGCCTGGAAGCGGTTGTCAACCTCCTGGACACGACCCTCAAAACCGCGAATCTGGGTTTCAATTCGGTCGAACCTGGAGACATCGACGGCAGGCTCAGGCGCACGGTCGGGCATGAAAAGCAGCAGAATTAAGCCGACCACTGCCCAGAGCACACCCAACCAGAATACCTGGAGTGCGCTGAAAGTCAGAAAACTACCCACGGGATCGCCAAAGGCATTGTTCAGAAACCCGGCGATAATCCCGATGATCCCGACAATGATTATCAGTATCGCTATCCAGTTCTTTGCGGACATTTGTGACTACCCCTTTGAAGAGTGGCGACGACACTCATAGCAAGACAAGACTCAAATTTCCCGCTGCACACGGGACAAGTGGTGATGAATTGAATTGGTTAAGCAAATGTTGAAATAACATCAGAGACACGGTGCGAGCAAACTATACAGAATAATCGGATTCAACACAAGATACTCGTCCAAAAGTAAGCCAAACTGCCGTTTTTGCGTGTTTCTCACCGAGTCGGGCGCAAAAATCGTTCGCTTTTGCACCCGACTGCGATGAACGTGTCGAGACCGAGTCAGGCTGCACATGGCCTAACAGATCAAACTGCTTTCAAATCCAGCCAATTGTGTCCCCACTGTGCATTCGCCTTGAGTGGCACAAGGAATTCGATGCCAAAGCGCCGGTACGCATTTTCCATCACATCGACCACAAGTTGCGCCGTCTCGTGCATGGTCGCTTCCGGGGCTTCCAACACCAATTCGTCATGCACCTGGAGCAGCAACCGCGCGCCGGTCTGCCTGGCATTGAGTTCGTGGTGCAGGTCGATCATGGCGATTTTGAGCACATCCGCCGCTGTTCCCTGGATGGGCATATTGATCGCTTCTCGTTCGAGCTGTCCCTGGATTGTGCGGTTGAGCGAACCGACATTCGGAAAGACGCGCCGCCGCCCAAAAAGCGTCTGGACGTACCCTTGTTCACGCATCATTTGTTTTGTGTCCTCAATGTATTGCCGGACCCCGGGGATGCGCGCGAAATACGTCTCGATGAATTTCTGTGCTTCTGCGTGGGTCATGTCACTTTCGCGCGCCAGACGGAAAGCACCCATGCCATAGAGAATGCCGAAGTTCACCCGTTTTGCGAACATACGATGCGTTTTAGTGACTTCGGCCAGGGGAATGCCGTAGACAATCGCTGCCGTGGCTGCGTGAATGTCCTGCCCTTGCGCGAATGCGTCGAGCAGCGCCGTATCCCCATATCGTTCAGCCGCAATGTGCGCCGCGATGCGGAGTTCGACCTGACTGTAGTCAACGGATAACAGCACATAATCCGGCGGCGCGATAAAGGCGGCACGAACGCGACGCCCCGCCTCCGTGCGGATCGGGATGTTCTGAAGATTGGGATTGCTGCTGCTCAACCGGCCACTGCTTGTGCCCGTTTGGTTGAAATCGGTGTGTACACGCCCGGTTGCGGGGATGACGAGCGCTGGCAATGCGTCAACATACGTGCCCTTGAGCTTCGCCAGCTCGCGATATTCGAGGATCAGTTTCAGAATCGGGTATTGCGGATATTGACTTGCAAGTTCCTCCAGGGTGGCCGCATCCGTTGTAATACCGTGGGTGGTGCGCCGCAGCCCTTCCGTCTTGATCCCCAATTTTCCGAACAGGACATCATTCAACTGCTTCGGGCTGTTGATATTGAACGGGCCGTAGCCGCCGCTGCTGGCGTAGATTTCACCTTCGAGGCGGTTCATATCCGTTTGCAAAGCAACACTCTGGCGCGCAAGTTCGTTGGTGTCAATCAAGACCCCATTGCGCTCCATATCCGTCAGCACAGGCACCAACGGCATTTCCATCTCATCGAACAGCTTTAAAATGCGTTCATCACCATTCATGCCTTTCAGCTTGTCGTGTAAGACCCTGGCAAGCCGGTAGGTACAGGCGGCATCGGCGGCTGCATACGGGGCCGCTTTTTCTATAGCAACCTGATCCATGGTGATTTGTTTCTTGCCGCTGCCGAGCAGTTCCTTGATCTCGGTCATCTGCAAGCGCAGCAAAAACCCTGTGAGCTTCTTGAGGCCGAGGTTGGCACTGGCATCGCCGCGCAGCCACTCAGCAATCATTGTGTCAAACGTCATCGGATCGACATCTATGCCATAGCGCGACAAAACGACCATGTCATAGTTAGCGTTGTGTGCGATCTTCCTGATCCGCGGGTTCGTAAGGGATGGGCGCAGGGCATCGATCACAGTGTCGAACGGAAGCTGTTTCTCCGACGGCTGCGCCTCTTCGACCGGAAACAACATGCCTGCATCGGCCTGCCCGGCGCGATGCCCCACCGGGATATAGTAGCCAGTCTCACCATCAACAGAGAGTGATATGCCAACCAATTCAGCGGTCGTCTGATCGACCCCGGTGGTTTCCGTATCGAACGCAATCGCCTCTGCCCGATTGAGCGTGTCAACGAGATCACGCAGAGCAGCTTCATCATCAACAACTACGGTGCGGATAACTTCATGCGCTGCCGGTAAATCGCCAGGATCGCGGGCGTCACTTTCGGCCTCGCCTTCTTCCGGTGGTTTGAGACGATCAAGCTGCTTGATCAGGCTTCTGAACTGAAGCTCCTCAAACAGAGCGCGCACTTTGCGCCCGTCGAAATCGTGGGCCAGGCAGGCGTCAGCGTCAAACTTCGCGTCGAGATCGGTGTGAATCGTCGCCAATTGATAGCTCAGGTAGGCGGAGTCCCGGCCTGCGGCCAGCTTCTTTTGAACCCCCGCCGCGATTTGATCGAGATTCGCATAGATAGCGTCGAGCGAGCCGAACTGCTGAATCAACGACGTCGCCCCTTTGTCGCCAACCCCAGCGACGCCGGGGATATTGTCGGAAGTATCGCCGACAATCGCTTTGTAGTCGATCAACTGGCGTGGTTCGAAGCCCCACTTCTCGCGGAAGCGGGCTACGTCATAGATTTCATCTTCTTTGCCAGCAATCGGCACAGCCAGACGCACAGTGACATGTTCGTCGAGAAGCTGCAGCAAGTCTCTATCGCCGGTGATGATAAGAGCGTCGATGCCCTGCGCGGCGGCCTGGCGCGCAATCGTGCCCATCAAGTCGTCTGCTTCGTACCCCTCTTTGGCCAGAATCGGAATATTGAAGGCTTCGACCAGTTGGCGAATGCGTCCCATCTGCACATCGAGGTCTTCCGGCATTTTTTCGCGTGTGCCCTTGTACTCAGGATAGAGCTTGTCGCGCCCGCTCATGCCTTCGTCGAAGGCCACGATGAGATACTTCGGTTTATCCTGGAGCAAAATATCCAGGAGCGTGCGCGCAAAGCCATAGACCGCGCCAGTCGGTTCTCCAGTGTTGGTTGAAAGCTGATGGCGTGACTGCGCGAAGTAATGCCGATAAGCCAGCGCATGACCGTCGAGGATGTAAAGCATCAACTATTCCTCGCTGAAGGGTAGAAGCGTGATGGAACAAGTGTACTACGTTCACAGAACAAATGCACATTTCCCTGGAATATCTGCACCCACACTTGCAAAGGGCTTAATCGCGCACTTCAACATCACACCACCCCGGCAGCCTTCGGGGTACAATCCTTGCCATGATGAATAGAAAGAGGTTCGTAATGAGCATTTCGGCGCAGGGCGCGCATTTCCAAGACGAGCATGGACGCACGCTTCTCCTTCGCGGCGCAAATCTTGGCGGCAGCAGCAAAGTTCCGTACAAACCGGACGGGGCGACTTACCAGCGTGAGGGCTTCTACGATCATCGTCATGTGTCGTTCGTCGGCAGGCCCTTCCCATTGGCCGAGGCGGATGAACATCTGCGCCGGCTCGCAGCGTGGGGCATGACCTTCTTGCGCTTCATCGTCACGTGGGAGGCGATCGAGCACAATGGCCCCGGAGAATATGACGAGGAATATCTCGATTATCTCCGCGCCATTTTGCTCAAGGCGGATCAATACGGCATCCGTGTCTTCATCGATCCGCATCAGGATGTCTGGAGCCGCTGGACGGGCGGAGACGGCGCGCCTGGCTGGACATTAGAGGCCGTTGGCATGGACCTGTCTAAACTGGGACAAGCAGGCGCAGCGATCACGCACCAGACGCTCGGCGATCCGTTTCCGCGTATGATCTGGCCTACCAACAAGACACGCTATGCGGCAGCGACCATGTTCACCCTGTTTTTCGCCGGGGCGGCTTTCGCGCCAGAGCGCAAAATTGAAGGGGTCAATATTCAGGAGTATCTCCAAACACACTACTTCAAGGCTATGCGCCAAGTTGCATATCGGCTCCGCGATCTGCCCAATGTGGTCGGCTACGACACCATGAATGAACCTGCGTCCGGATTCATCGGCGCACCCAGTCTGGCCCAACCGTTGCCTGACACGCTGCTTTTGTACGGCGCTATGCCAACGCCGTTTCAGGCGATGGCTTCTGCTTCCGGCTACCCGCAGAAAGTGACGGTTTATGATCTAGGCTCAGGCGCTGCCAGCGGCAGTGAAGAACTACTCAATTCCGACGGGGTCTCGATCTGGCTGCCGGGGTATGAATGTCCCTGGCAGCAGCACGGCATCTGGACAGACGATGGAGGCAAACCGATCCTGCTGCGCCCGGATTACTTTGCTCAAGCTCAGGGTCGCCCAGTCGATTTCATCACCGACCACCTCAAACCGTTCATGCGCCGTTTTATCGGCAATGTTCGGGAAATTCAACCGGACGCGCTGCTCTTTCTGGAAGGCGCGCCCGGCGGCATCCACCCGGATTGGAGCACAGACGACGCGCCTCAGGCGGTCAACGCCGCGCACTGGTATGACGCGCTGACGCTGTTTACGAAAATGTACAACCCGGAAATGGCGCTCGATTTCTTCGGCACCAGCATGATCTACGGCAAGGATGAGGTCAAACAGACCTACACAGATCAGCTTGGGCATTCGAAACAGGAGGCAGCCGCAAAGATGGGTGGCATCCCCAGCCTGATCGGTGAATTCGGTTTGCCGTTCGATCTGTTCGATAAACAGGCCTACCGCGATGGCGATTTCTCACTCCACGTTCAGGCGCTGGATAACTACTACGACGCGCTGGACGCCAATTTCCTGAGCGCGACCATCTGGAATTACACCGCTGATAACACCAATGAACGCGGCGATATGTGGAATGATGAAGACCTGTCTGTCTTCAGCCGCGATCAGCAAACCGATCCTGGTGATATCAACAGCGGCGGTCGTGCCCTGGCCGGATGTGTTCGCCCCTACGCGCTGGCGACAGCAGGCGAACCGCTTGACATGAGCTTCGAGCTTGAGTCGCGCACATTCGAATATGGGTATCGCCCCGCTGCGGCCGTGACGATGCCCACCGAGATTTATATCCCCACACTGCAATATCCTGAGGGGCTTGTGGTTGAAATCGAGGGAGCAGAATACGAATACGATCGCGAGCGCCAGCGCTTGTATGTGCGCGCAAAGCCGGGGGCAGACCGCACACACATTATCGTGCGGCCAGCTTAAGAAGAAAGCGTTTTACAAAGGGTTTACAACGCGGTTACTTCTCAACATACTTCGGCAACACCTTGCATCTACGCTAAGGCCATCGTAGATCATGCGATGTAAGGAGCAAAACATGAAGTCAGTCTCTCGTCTAATGATGATGCTGGTTGCTATCGTCGTCCTGGCCCTGCCATTCTCGGTTGCCGCTGCGCAGACCAACACGCGGTCAGTCACCTGGACAGAAGATCAAATCAACAATTCGTATCGCGTCAGCAACCCCTGGCGGCGTTCGGTGACAGATGTGAGTGTTGATTTGCTGCCGGGCCAGGCCGTCATTTCGTCAACGCAGACATATCGCCGCGGCACCTATCAGGTCGAGGCTGTCTACGAGCCGCGTGTAAGCAACGGTCGCATCTATTGGACGCTGACGAGTGCATCTGCCAACGGCGAACCGGCGTCGCAAGATCTGATCAACCAGATCAACGCTTCTATCAGCGCATCGTGGCGCAATTACGTCCGCCAACAGGCCGGCACAGGTCGCGTGCAGAGTATTGTTATTACGGGTACAGACATCACCGTCACCTACAGCGGACGTTAACCGCGCGCCTCAACCGTCACCACCCGACAATATGACAAAGGGGACACGCAGCAGTGTCCCCTTATCAATCTCTGCAAGATGTGACGAAAAGAGTTCAATCAGGCAATCGGCTCTTTATAGATGACGAAGCGCGACATGTCGTCACCCTTGGCGATGCAGGTCGTCATATCGACTTTGAACTCACGACCACCGCTCACCCAGCGCAGGCCTTCCTGCAGCAATCCCTGCCCCATGTGGCAGACCGGCACATCCGCCTTGCGATTCCAACACAGGGCGCAGCGTTCCATCGTATAGATGATCTTGTCGTTGCCCTCTTCGTAGACGTTGGAGATCTGATCCGAGAACTGCGTAAAGATGTTCGCCATTGCCGGCAACCCGACGCGAAGTTTAGCGCTCAAAGGCAGCACTTTGAAAGCAAGATCACCCACCCCGGCGAGCGCCCCAAATGAACGCAGACCCCCGGCGAAGATCGCACGCCCGGCACGGAGTGCCAGCGCACGGCCACCGCGTGGGCCATAGGTATCTTCCAGCGCGACGTTCAACGCCGTGAAATCACGGAAATCGAATTGCTTTTCCAGATTATCCGGCGGGTAGTTGTCGATGTATTGTTTCAGGTTGCCTGCGTTCAGAATCGCGTTCAAACCATTACGCCCCATGATCTCTTCCATCGCTTGGATGGCGAGGCGGGCGAACTTGTTCGGGTAGTACAATCCGCTTTTCTCAGGTGGCATTGCGCCTGGACCTCCAATTGCGTGCGTTTGTTCAACCGGCTGCTGTATGCTCATGGGTTGATCGGGTTCTCTATATGACACATCTTTTTCTAGTATACGCTACTCCCATTGATCTCCCAAGCGTTCAAAAGCCGCAAAGGCTTAAGAATTGAGCCTCTTTTAGAAAAAATAGGGCAGGTCGGCGACCTGCCCTAAAGTGTGAAAGCCAGTTAATTTCTACTGAACTTCACCGATACGTTCGGCAGCATCGAGGTTGTCAGCGGTGATCATGACCGGTTCGAGGAGGACGAGCGGATTAGCATCATAGGCACAACCGCGCGCATTCAACACGGCGACGCGCATGGCTGTGCGGCTCTGACCGCCCGGCGACTGCTCGATCGAGCCTGCCAGGCCGCCGTCACGGATGCTGGCCAGCGCCTCGGGCAGCGCATCGAAACCGTAGATAGCGATCTGATCCTGCAACCCCAGACCGATGACCGCTTCGAGCGCCCCCAGCGCCATGTCGTCGTTCGCAGCGATGATCACGTCAGGCGGTGTCGCCATCCCGGCCAGCGCTGCTTCGGTCACGCTCAAGCCCTCGTCACGGCGGAAGTTGGCCGTCTGCTCGAACACAATCGGGTACTTGTCGGAGACTGCATCGAGCACGTTATGCACGCCGCGGTTGCGGTCGATGCCAGGGCCGGATGCCGGCTGCCCTTGCAGGTGTAAGATGGTCGCGCCGTCCGGATAGGCTGCCATCACCGTTTCCGCCTGGATCTCGCCACCGCGGACGTTGTCCGCCCCCACGTGCGCCAGGATGCCGTCCACACCTTCAACGCGCCGGTCAATCGTTACCACCGGGATACCGGCGGCGATGGCGGTCTGCAGCGCAGGCGAAATCGCATCGACCTGCAGCGGCGAGATGACGATCGCATCTACACCCTGAACGATGGCCGACTCGACATCGGCTGTCTGCTTGGTGGCGTCATTCTCCCCGTCAAGCTGGATCAGCGTGATGTTGCCGATGGCTTCCGCTTCCGCGGCAATCTGCTGCTGCATGTGCACGAAGAACGGGAACGCCAGATCTGGCAGCGACGCCATGATCGTCAACGCCTGGTCGTTCGGGCAGCTCGCGATCGCATCCGCATACAGATCGGCTGCGCCGCCCATGTCACCCAACTCGCCGATACGCTCGGCAGCATCGAGGTTGTCAATGGTGATCATGACGGGTTCGAGGAGGACGAGCGGATTAGCATCATAGGCACAACCGCGCGCATTCAACACGGCGACGCGCATGGCTGTGCGGCTCTGACCGCCCGGCGACTGCTCGATCGAGCCTGCCAGGCCGCCGTCACGGATGCTGGCCAGCGCCTCGGGCAGCGCATCGAAACCGTAGATGGCGATCTGATCCTGCAATCCCAGGCCGATGACCGCTTCGAGCGCACCCAGCGCCATGTCGTCGTTGGCGGCGATGATCACGTCGGGCGGTGTCGCCATCCCGGCCAGCGCCGCTTCGGTGACGCTCAAACCCTCGTCACGGCGGAAGTTGGCTGTCTGCTCAAAGATGATCGGGTACTTGTCAGATACCCCGTCCAGCACGTTGTGCACACCACGGTTGCGGTCGATGCCTGGGCCGGACGCTGGCTGCCCTTGCAGGTGCAAAATGGTCGCGCCGTCGGGATAGGCTGCCATCACCGTTTCCGCCTGGATCTCGCCACCACGGACGTTGTCCGCCCCCACGTGCGCCAGGATGCCGTCCACACCTTCGACGCGGCGGTCAATCGTCACCACCGGGATACCGGCGGCGATGGCGGTTTGCAGTGCGGGCGAAATCGCATCGACCTGCAGCGGCGAGATGACGATCGCATCCACACCCTGAACGATGGCTGACTCGACATCTGCCGTCTGCTTGGTGGCGTCATTCTCCCCGTCAAGCTGGATCAGCGTGATGTTGCCGA